>NZ_JBBDSR010000107.1:0-17048 GCF_040904845.1 Marinobacter sp.
CAAAGGTTGGCAACATTGCGCGTAGAGGGCTCTGCTGCCACAAGGGCATAGAGTGTTTGCGGAATCTTCTGTCATAGAGTGTCTTGATCTCCTTGGGGCCAGACCCCAATGCTTGATTTCTTATAATCTGCCCTGATTGTTCAAATCAGTAAACAGTCAGAGGCAGAGTGATCATGACCGACATCCGGCACCTTGTATGCCCTCATTGCCGCAAAGTGAACCGTGTGCCCGCCGATAAGCTGTCATCCGGCGAAAGCCTGGCGGGGTAAGGTGCGCTTTGCCAAGTTGAACACCGAACAACCTCCCGGGCCGCACGGTGAACCCGGATATGCCGACGATGCGATCCTCGGCACCGATGGCGTAGAGGATCTCTGTGGTTTCTTACGTTCAGGCCATTCGGCGCAAAGCCTCGTGCGTAATTTCGCTGATGGACTTGCAACCGGAGAGCCCCATGGTCAGCTCGAAATCCGTTTTCAGGTTGGCAATCACTTCCCGCACGCCGGCTTCGCCGGCAATCGCCAGCCCATAGACCCAGGGCCGGCCCAGGCCAACGGCGGTGGCACCGAGGGCAAGCGCCTTGAAAACGTCGGTGCCGGTGCGGATGCCGCTGTCCATGATGACTGGTATCCGGCCGGCAACGGCTTCAACCACCGCTGGCAAGGCCTCGAGGCTGCCGATGGCACCGTCCACCTGGCGGCCGCCGTGGTTGGAGACAATGATGCCGTCCATGCCATGCTCCACGGCTTTGCGGCCGTCGTCGGGATGCTGGATGCCCTTCAGCACGATGGGCAGGGGGGTGTGATCACGTAGCATCTTGAGATCGTCCCAGGTTAACGAGGGTTTGGAATAGACGGCGATAAATTCCTGCACTGCCGCCATGGCTTTGCCAGAACTTATGCCGTCCAGGGCTCCGCCGGGCCAGGACTGGCCGATCTGTTTGAGGGTTTTGAGCGTTTCCAGCGACAACTTGGGCCTGGCCATGTTGCCGGGCTGGCTCGGGTTTTTCAGACTTTCCAGAAAGACCGGGTCGCTGGTGTACTGGGCAATGCCTTTGCCCCTCAAAAAGGGCAGGTAGGCCAGATCCAGATCACGGGTGCGCCAGCCCAGCATGGTGGTATCCAGGGTGACCACGATGGCCTCGCAGCCACAGCGTTCGGCCCGGCTGACCAGGCTTCGCACCAGGTCGTCGGATTTGCTCCAGTAAAGTTGGAACCAGCGCGCGCCGTCGCCCATGGCGTCGGCTATCTTTTCCATGGGCTGCGATGCCTGGTTGGAGAAGATCATCGGTATGCCTTCGGCTGCGGCAGCGCGGCCAACGGCCTTGTCGGCATCACTATGGGCCATTTCCAGCACGCCGATCGGGCTCAACAGGAAGGGGCTGGGCAGGGTTCGGCCGAACAGGTTAACGGTGGTGTCCCGTTCGGATACGTCATTGAGCATGCGCGGAACAATGCGTTGGCGTTCAAAGGATTCCCGGTTCGCGCGCATGGTGCTTTCCAAACCGGCCCCGCCGGCAATGTAGGCGTAGGCCTCCGCGCTCATGGCATCGCAGCCCTTGCGTTCGAGCTCGTGAAAATCCACAGGTACCAGCGGTTTTTCGCCGCTCAGGCCTTTGCTGTATATATCCTGCTGGCGGTTGAGGGTCGGCGCTCGGCGACCGGGGCTGTTGTCCATGGTTGTACTCCTTGTGGTACTACGTTGTTTTTATCAGCTTGCCACTATAACTCCGGCGCGAAGAAGCTGTAAAAGCTGGAAATTTTTGAGAAAATCGGGACAGATTTATTTCGCAATCAGTCCTCATAAATCATCTTTCGGGTCATGCCGCCGTCGATCATTGGGGAAATCGGGACCGATGATATCTCTGAATCACTTTGGGAATTTTATTGCCGATGCCGCCTGATTCAAGACATGGTAAGCGGCATGACAGACCAGTTTGCTTTGGATGAGTTCCGTACGCTGTCAGTTATGGAAGCTTGGTAGTCAATGACCAGAGGTGGTCCCCAGCAGTTTCTGAAAGTCTCGTGCATCAAGAAAATCAGACTCAAGCTTAACCAGGTGGCCATTATCCGGGACGAAAAAGACGAAAGACCTTTGCTTATCGGAAAGGAAGTAAAAGTAGTCCCGGCCTTCCCCCTGCCAAACGCCTGAATTGGCTCCTTCGGAGAATACCTTCCTGAAGGAATCAACCGCAGACTTTTCGCACTCGTACTTCGAATCTGTTTCTAGAATTTCTTTGAAAAAATCGCCAACCTTACAGTCACCCGTGTCCAGTGAGTTCTCGGTACTGAAACTGATGTAACGCTCACCGGGGTTGTTCGAGTACTTTATCAGCAGGATGTCGTTGCTCTGGCCCAAAGCCCCGATAATCAAGGGGGCACCAGGCACCTTGAACTTCATGCCGGAGAATACTGCTGTGATGGTTTGATCGGATTGTGCGCAGGCAGTTACTGAGGTAATCGCCAGAACAAGTAGTAAAGCAAATTTCTTCATCTCACAGTCCCTGTTTCGCCATTTCCATTTGAGTGCGGTAGTTAATTGCCACGCGTTGACGGCAGCTTTCGTAAACTTGCGTATCGCCTGCTGCGATTCTTTGCCCAATCTTGGCGACTTGTTTAACAACATAGCTGGCACCAGGTTTACCAGAAACAGGACGTGGAACCAGGTCCATTGCGGCGGTGCAACTCTGGGCTTCTTCAAGGGCTTCCAAGGCGATAGCTGCCATTCCTTGATTGACGTGTTCCGGAGCAGTTGTGTCTACACCCCAGAAGTAATTGATGACAGTAGAGATGTGTTGGCGTTGATTCGAGTCCATTGTTGCAATCCTTGTAACGAATGCCCCTCCTGGGCAAGGAAAATGAAACTACAATGATCTCTGACCGCAATCAAGGTTCGAGACGATAAAGTGAGACGGAAACCTTTGTGCATAAAAGCCTGATACGCCGTTGTTTTGCCCGGAGCGGATCTTTTCTGCGTTACAAAATTCCTGAGGCACTGGGCCACTACACAGGCGATGCCGGGCCCCGGCGCTTTACCCTGCCGATCACGGTGGGACAGCTGCAGGTGAGTGACGGTGGTGTGGTTGGAGAGATTATTGAACTGGCGGTTTGATCCGTCGCTCATGGCCATTGTTGCCTGAGGTCATAGGCAAGCCCGCACCTCATCCCCCAATGCCAAGGTACCTCCCTCAACAACCCGTGTCGTGATACCGCCATGCCCACGCATGGCGTTATAGCCACCCGGCCCAAGCGTCGTCTCCATTTTACTGCAGGGGTGGCACAGGCCCGTGCATTCCAGCACAACGCCACCAATTCGGAACGTTTTGCCCTTCAGGGCCAGCAGGTTCAGGCCAGAAACCACGATGTTGCGCCGGAAAACTTCGGGGTCAATGGCCTCCCGTTGCAGGCAGGAAGCGATAGCGTATAGGTGCTCTTTCTGGATCAGAGTCACCTGCCGTTTGCTGGTCTCGCGGCCTTTGAATCGGTCGCCTGCCAGGCCTTTGCCTGGTGTGACCGCTACGCTATCGAGCGCTATCATCGGTTCGCCACGGGCAGGGCGGATTCCGATCCATTCCACCCGGCCACATTGGGGGAGTGTGTCTAGAAGGGTTTGAATTGGGGTTGGCTCGGGCATCGGCAGGCTCCTGCACGCAGAGTCTCTTGTGGGTATCAAATCAGGTTCGGGTACTTCGATTAAGCGCATGACGAATATAATCCGCCATAGTGTCGGTAAACGCTTTTATTCGACTGACCCGACGCAGATCCGGATGAATCAGTATCCACAGTGGTACGGACAGTTCAGGTAATGGGTTTGTCAGCCTTTTGAGGTAAGCGTCGGAATCGCCCAGGTAGCAGGGCAGTATTGCCGCTTCTGCGCCGTTTCGCACGGCCATCTGCATTCCCAGCATTGAATCGACGCGATAGTGGCATTGGCCATCGAGGCCATGTTGCGTCATCCAGGCTTCAAGCGCGCTGTCTCCCATGTGTTTGTCGGGCCCTATCCAATTACACCCGGGCAGTGTTTGCAGAGGAGTATGCGTGTCCTGCCAATGCGCCCTTTGACCGTAGATGGCCTGTTCGATGGTATCGACGCGCCTGCCAACCAGGGTTTCCGGCGGGTTCCGGGTGGGGCGAATGGCAATGTCCGCTTCCCGTTTGCTCAGGCTGTGTACCTGATTGGAGATCACAACTTCCAGCTCAATATCCGGGTAACTGGCTCGAAACTCAGCAAAGGCTGGTGCCAGAAGGCCATTGTAGAGGGTGTCGGTGGTGGTTATGCGGATGTTGCCGGAGAGTTTCAGATCCTGCCCCGCCAGGCGGCGTTCGGCGCCCTTGATGTTGGCTTCGACCTGCTGGGCGACGGCGGCAAGATCCTCCCCGGCGGGAGTGGGTGTATAGCCGGTGCGCGATCGTTCAAATAGCGCCACGCCCAGCCGTTTTTCTAAGTTGCCAAGCCGTCTGAAAACCGTGGCATGGCTGACCTTCAGCCGCCGACCTGCTCCGGATAGGGAGCCGGTTTCGGAAATTGCCCAAACGATTTGCAGATCATCCCAGCGGATAGATTGTTCATCCATGCAAATGAAACTCTCAATATTTTGGAATTCCTGTGTATTTAATAACAGCATAGGCTGTTGTTGAAAGGGTGCAACAGGAGTAATGGGTTATGAATGTGTTAATTGTGCTGGCTCATCCGGAGCGGGCCTCGTTCAACGGCGGGCTGGCGGATGTCGCGGCAAAACGCCTCCAGTTGGCAGGCCATGTGGTTGAACTCGACGATCTTTACCGGGACGGCTTTGATCCGGTCGAGCGTGCGGCCCACTATACGGATCGAGAAGATGAGAACTACTTCGCGCCTTTAACCGAGCAGCGGGCACACTTCGATCGCGGACGGCTGCCCTCAGAGGTTCAGCGAGAAATCGCCCGGCTGGAATGGGCAGGTCTCGTCATTTTTCAGTTTCCGCTGTGGTGGCATGCGCAACCTGCAATTCTCAAGGGCTGGTTCGATCGCGTGTTGGTCTACGGTGGAATCTATTCAGGCAGTCAGCGGTACGATCGCGGCCACTTCCGGGGGAAAAAGGCCGTGTGCTCCGTAACCACCGGCTCCCCGGAACAGGCGTTCATGCCCTTTGGCCGGGCTGGCAATATGGTCGAGTGGTTGTGGCCGATGCACTCCTCACTTTATTACGTTGGGTTTGATGTTCTGGTGCCGCAAGTGAGCTATGGCGTTCAGGGCGGAGGTATCCAGTACCAGGAGGAGGACGCTTTCAGGGAGCAGCTTGAACAGAAAAAAGCAGAGTGGGCGCAGCGGCTATCCGCTCTCGATGATGAATTTCCGATTCCATTTACCGGCTGGGAAGATTGGGATGAAGCCGGAGTTCTCAAGCAAGCTCATCCGATGCGTTGGCGCCCCTAGACCCCAATGCTTGAACGCCGACGGCTAATCTCGAATGGCGGATGAGGTGCGGGCTGTCGTTCTTTGTGTTGTTGACGTCCGCAGAAACCGTCACGGCCTCTGAGAGACCGGGATAAGGCGTGTGCTCGATATAAGGCTTTGCAGGGAGACGTTCATTGAATCTGAAAGCGATGAGCTTGCGGCAGCAGTTGGATTTTGATGTGTCGAGGCCCCTGACCTTCGATTTGGATGAGCCTGTAAATAAATCTGTGTAACTGCCCACCCGCCATCCCGCCTCCGATTCCCGCTCCAGGTAACCTGATTAACTGTTATCATTCCCGGAGAAATGAGTCATTACTTCATAAAAACAATAAATGGACTTTCTGAATAGCAGGTCAAGATATGGCATTTTACGGTTCAAGTGAGCAGTCTGCGGGCGCTTGCACACCCATAAAGTTCATTGCTTACTACGGTAGTCGGCGATTCCTGCTTATAGCGTCGAGCTTTTTACTGGATCGCTCGAAAGATCCTTATTATCGCCTGTCAGCAACCTTGCTGTTTGCCTGCCGGGAGCCCTTCAAGTTAGAGATTGGTGACGGCACAGAGCTAACAGCACATGCAGTGCTGATCGCTCCCAAGGTGCTGCGCAAGCGCTTAATTGCGCTCAACAGCGATCTTTTTATATTCGACATTCCCATTCAATCACCTGAATTCATGGCGCTTAAACCAGTATTTCAAGGTCGTGAGGTCCTGCCCCTGAATCAAGAGGCATTCGTTCACCTACAGCCGGCGATGGAGCAGGCTCGTAGAGGGGTGTCGAGCCCTGAAGACATTCAGAAATTATTGACCGAGGCGGTGAAAACGTTTGCCCCATACTCACCTCCGAACCGCGTCCTGGATTCACGGGTTGTCAGGGTCATGGAGCTAATTCATGAGGCACCACTCGGAACGGTCAATCTGGAGCTGCTTGCAAAACAGGTCCATCTCTCTCCATCGCGGCTGCGCCACCTTTTTAGCGAACAGACCGGCAGCACAATAAGACACTTTGCGCGTTGGTCGGCGACCTGGCGCGTAGTCGAACTTTGGTCTCGTGGAAGGGCGTTAACCGAACTGGCTTTCGAGGCGGGCTTTTATGATTTGGCTCATTTGGATCATGCTTTCATGGAGGTATTTGGTCTGAATCCATCGACCATTATCGATCCAGAAAACGTTACCTTGATTCACTGCCTTTGACGCATCGCGCGCCGCCGATTAAAAGTGGATGCCGGCTACTATTGCCGGCATCCACATTCCATCCGGAATTAGTTGAGTTATTCCATGATTGCCCGGATTAACGGCATGTGTCCGTCGCGGTATCCTGCTTTGCTCGGGTGGTAGACGTCTCTCAAGAATGTTACATCCTTGCCCATCACGAAGGGATCAGCTGCACAGACATCATGTCCAGTAAACTGTTCGATAACACTCAGGTGTATTATGCCTGCCTGTGCGGCCCGCCCGGCAATCACCCTGTCCAGGTGATCGGAAATGCCATTGAGCGCTTCTGCTTCGGTGGACGTTATTCCGCGAGCCGTCCAACAAGAAACATCGCTTCCGAAGAAACGGGGATAGCCGAGATTCATGATGGTTGCCTTCGAAGCTTTCTTCTTGATGGCTGCATAAGCCTGATCAAGCTTAGCCGGCAATTCCTCGTCAATTCTGCGATGGATTTCGTCGGCAGTGTGGAGGCACTGCCACTCGTCCCAGTAGAAGCCGCAATTTAATATCAGTTCGATGAATCCAACATCATTACCGCCAACGCTAAGCGTTACAAAGTCCGTTTTTTTGGACAGGGCCGCGATTTGGGAATCCACAACATCGTCAGTAGTAGCGCCTGAGCAGGCGACAAACTTGAGCTGAGTGTTGTCTCGCTCACTTGCAATGATCGGAGCGTACGCGTCACTGCTGCGAAAGCAGTTGTAGTCGAGGTCAGGATTGCCTGTGCCATTGCCGGAGGCAGCGGAATCACCAAGGGCGACGTACTCATCCGCTTGTGCCGGTGCGCCAACTAAAATCAGTGAAGCCGCCGAGAGAGCGATCAGGTTTTGAACTTGCCTTCTGACATTTATGAAACTCATCTTTCCACCATCTTGTTATTTGAGTTATGGATTTTACGATGTCTGCAAAACAGACACGCGTAAGCATCATCTCAGAAAGAAAGCCGCACGGATTGTACGGAACGGCTGATTTTTAGCATGTTTTCGCCAATTTGGGCAGTCAGCACGACGGTTCTCTTGCGCTGTCCGTCGCTATGAGGATTAAGCGCGCGGGTTCCCCACCTATCAGGAATTCGGGGCGGACTGCCATAGGTAGCTCCATGCTTTTATTGGATTTAGTATTCCTACTGAATACGAGCAGCGATTTCCGGTGCTGCCTGTTTGTTTGGTGATGAACTGTTAAACACTGGAAAAGGTAAGGGACCTATCGTAGTAACTGACTAATTTTCGTTGTACCTTGCCGAGATCCGTGGAGATCAGCGGGGGCTTCTCGGATTCGAATGCGGACGATTCCGAGTCTATTATCTCTCTTGGCGTAGCGCTCTGGGCTGGTGAGCCTCACAGGTTTTCGCTGAACTACGACGTCAGTGACAACTTTGATGCTGTGTTATTGGGGTATAGCTACAATTGGTAATTCAGTTCTGACATGGAATGCTTATAAACCCCGGTTTTCCGGGGTTTTTACGTTGGTTTCACGGAAAATCCTGGAAAGTCGGAACAGATCTATATTTTTAAGGATCTAACGGCATAGAATTGGCGAATGGTATCGACTGGGCGTCCGTGTGGCACCCTAGTAACAAGTGCAGCGACAGGCATTACTATGCATGTGGATAAAGCAAAAAAGCGTATTGAAAAGCAGGTAAAGGAGGGCTTTCATGGCTATCCGTAGAGGTAACCTTGGTAAATAAGCATCGTTTAAGAGGATTTTCGGCGCCGCTGTGCCTCGCGTTCCTGGTGGTATTCCTTGCTTTTCCCAGTGTCTCGATGGGAAGCAGCAAACTGACATTCGCGTTCAGTGCAGCATCACCGCCTTACAGTTCCTCGCTTGGCGAGAGGTCTGTCGGGCTGTTGCCGGATTTGGTGCAGTTGGCGTTCAGTTTTATCCCCGACTACACCACGGAAAATCTGGTGGTGCCTTGGTCGAGGGCGCAGTACAACGTCAGGCTGGGCCTCACCGATGGCCTTCTCACCTATCCGTCGAAGGAGCGACAGGACTACGCAATCTTTTCAGCGATGCCGCTCTTCACGCAGGACTTTGGCCACCTAGTTTACTCGGCTGAAAACCCCAACGTAGACGTGATCGAATCGGCGACCAGCTTTTCTGACTTGTCCAGTCTGACGGTAATCGGCGAGAAGGGCTCCAAATGGGAAGAGGACAACATCCCCGACTTTCTGGAGCGCGTGCCGGGCCAGCACATGAGTGCGATGATGCATCTTCTTATGCTGCGGGAGGCCGGGGATTTTATGGTGCAGCCCGCTGAAGACGCCCGGTTCAGCGCTCGACAACTTGGCTATTCGAAGAAGCTGAAAGTTCGCAAGGTTGATTTTATTCCGAATTCCCAGATCCCTTTTCACATTGGTATTTCGCGGAAACTTCCGTCCGCTATGGACGTGATCAATCAGGTTGATGCGGTCATGCAGAGTCCCGAATTCCAGTCACAGCTGAACACTTTGATCGAAAGTTATCGATAACGCGGCGAAAAGGGCAGAAACCCAACTGGCGAAGCGGATGTACACCAGCCGTACGGTGGTAAATTGCCTCCTCGATGAGAAGGACATCGGGGGATCTTCAGATATCCCGTTTCTTTCCGCTAATCCGTTATTCACCTCAAACTACAAATAAAACTCACGGGGTCCATGTGGCAGTTGTGGCCAATGGCCCCCGGTAACGAGAATAATTTTGGGGACTTTCTGAACTCGAATAGCCGGTAGAGTTGAAAGTGCTCATGAAACTCTTCTGAAAAGGAAATCTCATTGCGGGATGCATAGAAGGGGGTTTCCTTGGCAAAGGCTGTCGTTTTAACCTCAACAAATCGCTCTTTGCCAGAAGGTTCAAATGACAGAATGTCGTAACCCAACCCATCACCTTTGGAGTTAGACACGTGCTCAATACGGTCGGCCAGCCCGACTTTTCCAGCGGATCGAAGCCGGTATTCCTCATATTGCAGCATTAGCAACTCGCCTGCGCTGCCTGATAGTTGCCCCGTGGTTTATACCCAGGTATCCAGAAGCAGTCGAGGTCACGGAGTACGGCGCTGATATTCTGATGTTTGAGTTCGACAGCACCGTCGCTGCGACCGTTTAGCTGCTTCAACAGGGCTTTTCGATGAGCGCTTTTGTTATATTTCTGACCCACTCCAGCTTTCTCGGCTTGCCATACTGCTTTCCCCGGATACTGTTTTGTACTGTCAGCCAACGATACCATTGACTTGGGCTCAGTGATAATGGGGTAAGTGCACACCGTAATCGACACACCAGATGTGGTTTCCATTTTTGAAACCTTATGCTAGAGTTTCCAAAAAGGAAACAAGGAAGTTCTGTGCACATAATTTCAAGAAAACCGTTCAATGATGCAGCGAAGCAGTATCCCAACGATCAAGACGCCTTGGTGAATATCTACACCACGTTGCGAAATGGGCGGTTTGAAACACCTAATCAGCTGCGCCAGGTTTTCCCGTCCCTGGACAACTTCAAATACCGGGACAAATGGTGGGTTATCGATATCGGTGGCAACAATCTACGGCTGATTGCCTTCATTGAGTTTCGTGATAACCGGATGTACGTGAAACACATTTGTAGCCACGCCGAATACGAACGGCTGACTGACAAGTACCGTCGCAATAAGGAGTGAGGCTTATGTTATCGCCTGCTTTTGTTCAGATCAGAGACGCACTGGCTCAGGTGCCTTTTGTGGCGCATATTGAGACTCAGGATGACTACGAGCAAGCGTTGGAGTTAATGGATCAGTTGGTGGACGACTACGACGCCAATAAGCCGTTCATTGAGGTTCTGTCGGTCAGCATTGAGCGCTGGGAGGACCAGGCTGCAGAGTTTTCTGATTTTAATACTGCTGTTGCTGAAACGGACAAGGGAATTGCTGCACTGAAAACTCTGATGGCGCAACACGGTCTTGGGGTTGCGGATTTACCGGAGCTGGGTTCAAAAGGGAATGTGAGCAAAATTCTCAACGGTGCTGAAGGCAAAAAGCTGACCCGCAAACACATGGAAGCCCTCGGCAAGCGGTTTGGGGTGTCTCCCGCACTGTTTTTCTGAAGGCTTCCAAATACTAGCCTTTGCTAATCACACATTTTTCATCCGGGAGTCGCTTTATGGGTCTGGCTATCGCACTACACGTTCTCTCCGCCGTGATCTGGGTTGGCGGTATGTTTTTCGCTTACATGGCCTTGCGCCCGGCGGTGGTTGAGGTAATTGATGCATCGCAGCGGGGCGTGCTTTGGTGTGCCACTCTGTCCCGGTTTTTCCGGTGGGTATGGGCGGCGGTGATTCTGTTGCTGGTGACCGGTTACTGGATGGTCTTCAGTGTGTTTGGTGGTATGGCGGGTGCTGGCTGGCATATCCACGTGATGCAGGGGTTGGGGATTGTGATGGTCCTGCTCTATTCTCACGTCTATTTTGCCCCCTTCCGGCGGCTGAAGCAGGCCGTTGCCAACCGGGATCCCCAGGAAGGTGGGCGTCAGGTGGGGCAGATTCGTAAGCTGGTGGGCATCAATCTGATTCTTGGGCTGATTGTGGTGGTGATTGGGGCTGGCGGTCGGTATTGGTAGGTTCGCGAATAACCGGGACAGATTAATTTTCCGCCCCGGTTTTTGTTCCATAGAAAGCATTACCGCAGTCGTTTTTCCCGGAGCTCGGAATGATTAAGCCTAGCTGTTACAGCTGTCGGAAAAAGTTTGAGCCATCTGCGCTCAGGGTTTCTTACTCAAAAAATTACTGTGAGGGCTGTGGTGTTGGGTTGTTCGGTGAGGATTACGTCAGCTTCGCCAGAAAACCCACCCCAACTACCCGGAAGAACCTGGCTATCCATTGTGCAGTGCTTCTTTGTGGGGTGGCTGGCTTGGTGTTATGGTTTTTGAGTGGTAGCTCCCTCACTTTACAGTAGGCATTAAGCATCTCTAGAGGCTAACGACCATGGGCACCCTGCTGACGATTCTCGCTGTGCTTTTTTTGGCACTGATTATCATCATTCCGTTGGTGGAGAAATATGCCCCCAGGGGTGAGTCCAGGAACTACGGCAATATTACGCGCTGGTTCATTCCGCTGATGATGCTGCTTCTTGTGCTGCAATTGCTTCGGCATTATTTCATGTGAGGAACGTTTTGCCTTTCAGGGCCAGCAAGTTCAGGTCAGAATTGGGGCGGGGGATGAAGTAGGGTTGGTTCAGACATGGGCAAGCGCTCGCACACAACGGCGGAACAGCTCCGCGGAGAAAAACCGGTGTTCGCCGGGCTGCCCAGACATGAATAGCTGGCCACCGGAATCGCGGATTCCGCCCTCGATCATCAGGTTATCGCTCATCTCGAAGTTCTCAATCGTGTGGCCCAGTTCATCCAGGTCGCTTGCGCCGGCTCGTTCGCGATAGCGCTGGCTGTTCAAGGTGAATCCGAAGGCACGCTTGCCCTGGCCAATCATGTAGCCCGCTTCGAACACGGTGCCCGGGTCGGCGCTGATGCCGCGAAAGGGTGTGAGGTTGGCGATGACAGCGTCGCAGCTGTCCATCAGTTCGCGGTTAGTCTGGTAGATTCGGTGGCCCCGTTCGGGTTTGGCCTCGTCATCTAAAAATTCTGGCTGCCTACGGTGGGGTGAGCTTGTTGGTGTTTGTGATTTACTGGATCGATAAGCGGGCGGCGCAACGGGGCGCACAACGCACGCCTGAAAATACGCTGCACCTTTTTGAGCTTTGCTGTGGTTGGCCCGGTGCACTGATGGCTCACAGATAACGACAACTGCGTTTGCTAGTATGACCGCCTTATCATCCTGACAACGATTAAGCCCTGTAAATGAACGCTCCTTTCAAACTCCGGCCTTACCAGCAGGAAGCCGTCGATGCCACGCTCAGCCATTTCCGGCAATCGGATGAGTCTGCCGTCATCGTGCTGCCAACCGGTGCGGGTAAAAGTCTGGTTATTGCCGAGTTGGCCCGCCTTGCCCGGCGCAAGATTCTGGTGCTGACCCACGTAAAAGAGTTGGTGGAGCAAAACCACGCCAAATACCAGAGCTATGGGTTAACCGGCGGCATTTTCTCCGCCGGCCTGAAACGCAAGGAAAGCCGGCATCAGGTGACCTTTGCCAGTGTGCAGTCTGTGTCGGCGAATCTGGATCAGTTCAGGGATGAATACTCGCTGGTCATCATCGATGAGTGCCATCGGGTCAGCGGTGAGGACACCAGTCAGTATCAACGGATCATCGAGCTGCTACGACAACAGAACGACGCCCTCAAGGTGCTCGGGCTCACCGCCACACCCTATCGTTTGGCCATGGGCTGGATCTACCGTTACCACTACCGGGGCTTTGTTCGCGGGTCTGGTGAAGAGCAGGATAAACCCTTTCAGCACTGCATTTACGAGCTGCCGTTGAGCTACATGATCAACCGGGGGTATCTCACCCGGCCTGAGTTGGTGAACGCGGCGGTGGCGCAGTACGATTTCTCCGCGCTGGCTCAGGACCGCTTTGGCGAATACGCCGAGAAGGACGTCAACCAGCTGCTGAGCAAACATAAGCGTGTGACCCGTGCCATCGTTGAGCAGGTAATGGAGATGGCCGTTGAGCGTCAGGGGGTGATGATCTTTGCGGCAACGGTGGAGCATGCGCGGGAGATCACCGGCTACTTGCCGGAACACCAGACCGCCTTGGTGACCGGCGGGACTGATCTAAAGGAGCGGGGCCTGCTGATTCAGCGCTTCAAGCAGCGGCAGTTAAAGTATCTGGTGAATGTGTCCGTGCTCACCACCGGCTTTGATGCGCCCCATGTGGACTTTATCGCCATTCTTCGTCCTACCCAGTCGGTCAGCCTGTATCAACAAATCGTGGGCCGCGGTCTTCGCCTGGACGAAGGCAAACAGGATTGCCTGGTGATTGATTACGCGGGCAACCATGTGAATCTGCATCACCCGGAGGTGGGGGAGCCGAAACCGAACCCTGACAGCGAGCCGGTGCAGGTGTTCTGTCCAGGCTGCGGTTTTGCCAATATCTTCTGGGGCAAAACCGACGGCGACGGCCATGTGATCGAGCACTACGGCCGCCGTTGTCAGGGGCTGCTGGAGCCTGCGGACGGGGACAAATTTGCCGGGCAGAATGGACGACCTCAACAGTGCGATTACCGTTTTCGTTTCAAAGAGTGCCCACACTGCGGTGGCGAGAACGATATTGCGGCCCGGAACTGCTGGCAGTGCAACAAAGCCATCATCGACCTGGATGATCAGCTAAGAGATGCGCTGAAACTCAAGGATGCCATGGTAATCCGTTGCGTCGGGATCACGCTGAGTGTTGGTGGCAGCAAGCTGAGGATCACCTATCACGGCGAGGATGGCGAGGAACTCAGCGAGTCGTTTGATTTCAGCAAGCCGGGCCAGCGTACGGTTTTTAACAAACTGTTTGGGCGGCGATTTGCGAATGGCCAGGCCCCGAAAGCGTTCAGCAGGGCGGATGAAGTGATTGATATACAAGCCTTATTGCCGGAACCGGACTTTGTGATTGCCCGCAAGCAGAAGCACTATTGGCAGGTTCAGGAACGGATTTTTGACTATCGGGGCAGCTATCGCAAGGCAAATGAGGCGTAAGGGCGGGTGTTTCTGTTCGGGTTTTCCCTCCCTGCAGCCAACGCCACAGCAGGCTATAATGGCGCACTTTGAACCTTCGCAGAGAGCCCCTTATGCCCATCGAAAAGAACCAGGTCGTCCTGTTTCACTACAGCGTCAGTGATGAACAAGGCAACGTTGTTGAAAACTCCCGTGGCGGCGAACCCAACGCCTACCTGCATGGCCACGGTGGTATTGTCCGAGGACTGGAAGAAGCCCTGGAAGGCCGCGATGCCGGCGATACGTTCAGTGCCACCGTTACTCCGGAAAAAGCCTACGGTCCGCGCAAGGCCGATGCCGTGCAGCGCGTACCGATCAAACATTTGATGGGAGCCAAACGCTGGAAAGCGGGCATGATCGCCCAGGTGAAAACCGAGCAGGGCCCGCGTCATGTGGTCGTCGTAAAGGTTGGGCATAAGTTTGCCGATGTCGACACCAACCATCCGATGGCTGGCAGAACCCTGACCTTCGATATCGAAGTCCTCGAAGTACGCGCAGCCGATCCGGAAGAGTTGGCGCACGGCCACGCCCATGGGCCGGGTGGGCATCATTGAAGGATTGAAAGGCTCGGACCTTTGTCTCCAGCTATCCGCTGAAAACCAGCAGCCGATTGTTTGCTGGCATGGCGTAATTCTCCGCCAGGGTCAGGCCCACCGCTGCCGCCAGTGCACAAAGATCGTCCAGATCCCGGATGCCCATGTGGGATGCACGGGTTCTGAGGTATTGGTCAAACTGTCGGTTGCTGTCGCTGGAAAACTGGCCCTGGCTGTTGAAAGGGCCGTATAGACAGAAAGCCCCGCCTTTTGGCAGGCGCTCACCAATGTGACCAAACATCTGTTCGACTTCGCGCCAGGACATGATGTGAGCGGTGTTCGCTGAGAACACCCAGGTGAAGGATTCAACGGGCCAGGGGGAAGTGCTTACGTCCAGTTCAATAGGGGGCAGGATGTTGGGCAACGCGGCCTGCTCCAGCCGTGGGCGACAGGTGCCCGCAGCGTCTGGGTGGTCGGTCGGTTGCCACTGCAGGTGGGGCATTGCCTTTGCGAAATGCACTGCGTGTTGCCCGGTTCCTGTGCCTATCTCCAATACTTTGCCCGGCGCATCAAAGATCTCATGGAGCCTTTCCAGGATCGGCGCTTTGTTGTTCTCACAAGCCTGAGAAAAGGGCAGGTTGATGGTCATCGGGTTATATCTCCCTGGGGCTACCCGGCGGGCGGTGTCTGTAAGGTCATCTGGGAGTGTAAAAACCGGGACACCTATTAGCAAATATCTGGCAAATAGCAAACCAGGCAAACATTGCACATCAAGGGATAGGCATCGGCCGCTTCCAGGGGTGGCCTATGGCCAGCCAGAGATACTTCGGGTACCAAAGCCCAAACGGGTAGTTGCCATGGTCTTGCGGTGCCAGCAGGAAGAGGTTGGGAGCGTCTGTGGACTCGATAAGCGCCTCCCTTACCGAAAGCCGCTAACAGTTTCGCCATAGTCCCTAAACGGTCTAATAACGCGCTGATGTTCCCGCTGAATGGGCGCAAGATAGAGAGTGGCGCTTTACGGGGCAAGGAGATGGCTATGACTACGCTAGAGCAAGGAACGATTGACGCTTTCAGAGGGCAGTTCGACGGCCCTGTGTTTGAGCCGGCAGATGCCGGATATAACGAGGCTCGTCAGATCTGGAACGCGATGATTGACCGCAAACCGGTGCTGATTGCCCAGTGCCATTCGGCAGAGGATGTGGTGGCGGCCGTCAACTTGGGGCGTGATCAATCACTGCTGATTTCGGTCAAAGGCGGTGGGCACAACATCGCAGGCAATGCCGTGTGCGACGATGGCCTGATGATTGATCTGTCGCAGATGAAAGACATTAACATTGATGTTGATAAACAGCGTGCCTTCGTAGGGCCCGGCTGCACTCTGGCAGATTTTGATGCGGCCGCTCAGGCGCATGGGTTGGCGACGCCACTGGGCATCAACTCCACAACGGGTGTCGCGGGCCTGACTCTGGGCGGTGGGTTTGGCTGGCTCAGCCGCAAGCTTGGCATGACCGTCGATAACCTGATTTCCGCAGACATGGTGACCGCCGATGGTCGACAGGTTCGCGCCAGTGCGACAGAGAACCCGGATCTGTTCTGGGGCACGCGAGGCGGCGGCGGTAACTTTGGTGTTGTTACCCGGTTCGAGTTCCAGTTGCATCCCGTGGGGCCAGAGTTGTTGAGTGGGCTGATGGTTTTTCCGTTTGACCAGGCCCGGTCGGTGCTGACGAAGTTTGCGCATTTCACTGAGACCATGCCCGATGAGCTCAGCGTGTGGTTGGTAATTCGCCATGCGCCGCCGTTGCCATTCCTGCCTGAATCCGTTCATGGCGAGCCGATCGTTGCCCTGGCGATGTGCTACGCAGGGGACCCGGAGGTGGGCGAGAAGCTGATCGCGCCCCTGCGCTCGTTCGGCGATGCGCATGGCGAGCATGTGGGTGTTCAACCCTACGCCAATTGGCAGCAGGCTTTTGACCCGCTGCTGGCGGACGGTGCGCGAAACTACTGGAAGTCCCACAACTTTGTGAAGCTGACCGACGATGTGATTCAGGTTGCGCTGGAATTCGGGGGCAAGCTGCCATCGCCCCACTGTGAAATCTTTATTGCTTCGATTGGGGGGCAGACTGGCCGGGTGGCGCACGACGCCATGGCCTATTCCAGCCGCGACGCCAACTATGTGATGAATGTGCACGGACGCTGGGAATCGCCAGAGGAGGATGAGCGTTGTCGCCAGTGGGCACGCGCATTCTTTGATGCCGCCAAGCCTTATGCCAGCGGTGGCG
>NZ_JBBDSR010000108.1:0-16718 GCF_040904845.1 Marinobacter sp.
TACGCTTCGCTAATCCTACCTACTTACTACCCTGGCGCATTGCTACGCCTATTGGTCATCGTAGGTCGAATTAGCGAAGCGTAATCCGACAGCTAAAACATCCCGGTACCGCGGTCGATATAGTGCGTCTGTTCGCGCGGAACCCCGTTCTCGAGGGACTGCATATCCAGCGTCATGCTCGTGGGCAGGTTGAAGAACACGCCTTTGGCCGCTTCAATCACATTGCCACCTTCGGGGCTTTGCCAGTTCACGCCTTCACGCTGGAACGATAGGAAGAAATCGTTGGTAAAGTCCGGCGTTTCGCCATCAACGGCGTCGCCAATGTCCATGGAGCGAAGGTAACTCAGCGGCGCGCACCGTGCACCGGTGCTGCAATCCGTGGCGTCGCCCTCAATACCAAAATGGCTGGCGCGGAAGTTGGTGGCGTTGGTGTCCGCGTCAAACAGAGTTGCAGCGGTGGGATTGCCGTCGGCGTCTTCGATTTGCAGGCCGATATTACCGCTGAAAGATTCCATATCCGCCGAAATCGTACCCCGGGCCTGCTTGAAACCCATACGGAAACCGGCCAACTCTTTATTCGCGCCTTCGCCCACTTCAGCGAGCTCAATATAGGGCTTCAACCCTTCGAACGGCACCACATCACCGGCCTGATAGGTCTGGCCATTCACCCGCTGAACGCCGTCTTCCCGCGCAATGTGCCCGAGGGCGACGTTGGTTGCCTGGAAATCCGCGCCGTCATTGATGCCGCCGAGCGTTACGCTGTCAGCGTTCAGCCGGGTTTCCGCATCAATATTCAGCGACATGCGCGTGAACTGATGAGCACCGTCATCCAGGTTCTCGATAGTCATCAAGCCCTGCCCCTGCACTTCACTCATTTCCTGGTCGGAAATAGGCTCCAGCTCTGCCTGAGCAACGGGCACAATACCCAGGCAAGCAAGCGCAAAGACAGCGTATCCGTACGCGTCCTGTTTCATCATTCTGTGTCTCTGAAGTCGTGTTGATTGTGCCGTTTTTATTATGTTGACCGTAGAAGCACTATAGCCCAGGCATTAACACCAATAGAGTGAGCAACATCACAGTGGGGGATGACAAAGCGTTAAGGAAAGAGGGAGTTTGACGGGGTTCACAGAGGGTGGGGCAACCCCCTCTCCCTGGGCGGGAGAGGGGGAGAATGCTCAGTCCTGCTGCCAGCCCTGAACCGCTTCCTTGCCGTGCTTCTGGCGCCACTCGTTCAGAGTTTTGTGATTGCCACCACGGGTTTTAACCACTTCACCGGTGTGCGGATTCTTGTAGGTCTTCAGCGGGCGCTTGGCACGCGTGCCTGCGGTAGAATCGGCCTTGGCACCGGCGATGGACGGATCAATCGCGCCGAGGATCTGCAGAACGTCCTTCGGGGCCTTGTTGTATTCTTTCATCAGCGCACGGACTTTGTTCTCGAACTCCAGTTCGCTTTTCAGAGCCTGGTCCTGCTCCAGCTGTTCCAGTTCCGCGGAAAGCTTTTCCATAAGCTGTTTTTTCTGGTAGTAATCGTTAATCTTTGCCATGAATAAAAACCCTTATGATTATTGACCAATAAGTCACGGCAAATAATAAGTTAAATGTCGTCTTTTAGCAAAGTCATTTATTTACCAGGAAGCAATAAAAAAACCAGCCGATTGGCTGGTTTTAAATGGCGGTGATCCGTGAAGTGATTACAAGCGTAAATCTGCCTCGCCCATTGGAAGCACACCTTTCAGATCAAAAAGAACACCGTTTTCTTTCATATATCCCCGAAGTTCGCCCGATGAAAGCGCGGCATATTCCCGATGAGGAACGGCCAGTAAAACGGCATCGTAATGACCACTTTGCGGTTTATCGACCAGCGACACCGCGTATTCATGCTCCGCTTCGGCATTGTCTGCCCAGCAATCGGTAATATCCACGTTGCAGCCGAAATCCTGCAACTCTTTTACCACATCGATCACCCGGGTATTTCTCAAATCCGGGCAGTTTTCCTTAAATGTGAAGCCCATTACCAGCACGCTGGCGTGAGCAATAGTGTGCCCGGCTTTTATCATCGCCTTGACCAACTCCGCCGCCGCATACGGCCCCATGTTGTCGTTTACACGGCGGCCCGAGAGAATAATCTCCGGGTGATAACCAATCGCCTGGGCTTTGTGCGTCAGATAATACGGATCAACCCCAATACAATGGCCGCCCACCAGGCCCGGCTTAAACGGCAAGAAGTTCCATTTGGTTCCGGCGGCTGCCAGTACTTCGTGGGTATCGATCTTCAGGCGAGAAAAAATCATTGAAAGCTCATTCATCAGCGCAATGTTCAGATCGCGCTGGGTGTTTTCAATCACTTTGGCCGCTTCCGCCACTTTGATGGAACTGGCCTTGTGGGTCCCGGCGGTAATAATGTCCGCATAAAGCGCATCGACTTCATCGGCAATGGCCGGCGTGGAGCCGGACGTCACCTTCATAATGGTGGTAACACGGTGCTCTTTATCGCCCGGGTTAATCCGCTCCGGGCTGTAACCGGCGTAAAAGTCCTGGTTAAAAGACAAACCAGAGACTTTCTCCAGCACCGGTACACACACTTCCTCTGTGGCACCGGGATAAACCGTGGACTCATAAATAACAATATCGCCCTGCTTGAGCACTTTGCCAACGCTTTCACTGGCTTTCACCAGCGGCGTTAAATCCGGAGATTTGAATTCATCAATCGGAGTAGGCACGGTCACAATATAAAGCTGGCAATCGCGAATACCGTCCGGGGAATCGGTAAACGACAAACCCGGAGATGCAGCAAGTTCTTCCGAAGACACCTCCCGGGTAAAATCAACACCGTCTTTCAGATCGGCAATGCGTTTGGCGTTAATATCAAAGCCCACCACATCACGCTTTTCACCAAACGCGACTGCCAAAGGCAAACCCACGTACCCCAGGCCGACAACGGCAATTTTCTTCATCGTTCACCTAATCAATCAGAAATAAAATGTGTTCAGAACTAATGGGGAATCATTATCCCGGTTAGACCCAACGCATGAAACCTTTCTTTTAATGCCCGTTTGGCACCCATATCGCCGTGCACAATCCGAATCTCCGACGGGGCCTGCGCCACCCCCTCCACAAACCGGATTAAATCCGACTGCCCCGCGTGGGCCGAATAGCCACCGACCTGGTGAATTTGCGCCCGAATCTCGTATCGGTCGCCGTCCAGCTCCACCCAGCCGCCTTTGGGGCCGTATCTCAGAATATCCCGCCCCGGCGTGCCCGCGGCCTGATAGCCCACAAACAACACATCATTGCATTCATCCCCCAGCATGGCCTTGAGGTAATTCACCACCCTGCCCCCGGCGCACATGCCGGAGCCAGCCAGCACCACGCAGGGCCGGTTGGTTTTCGCCAGGTATTCCACCGCCTCCAGGTGATCTTTGTGGTCATTGATCACCGTTAACTGCTCGAACGACAGCGGGTGGCGGCCCTGGCTGACGACGGTTTGGGCTTCATCGTCCCAGAAAGGTTTCAGGCGGTCGTATATGCGGGTGAATTCGGCAGCCAGCGGGGAATCGACAACGATTTCGAGGTTGTTCCAGGTTAGCGATGGCTGGTTTGTCGGATTACGGTTTTGCCTAATCCTACCTGCGGGCTCGGAGTTTTCGTCGTGGTTTGTCGGATTACGGCTTTGCCTAATCCGACCTACTGGTGCCGAATTTTTTTCGTAGGTCGGATTAGCGCCACCCTGCGGCGCGTAATCCGACACCGCAGCAACCACAGGCGTATCGCCAAACTCGGCAATCAAACTCTCAATTTCGTAAAGCAGCTCCTGCGTTCGCCCAATACTGAACGCAGGGATCAACACCGTGCCGCCATCCGTCAGCGCGTGCTCCAGAATCGCTTTCAACCGATAGCGGCGGGTTTTGCGGTCTTCGTGATCCTTATCGCCGTAGGTGCTTTCAATCACCAGCGTATCCGCCCGCTCCGGCGAGGCCGGTTCCGGCAGCAGCGGTGCGTCCGGGGCACCCAGATCGCCGCTGAACACCACCCGCCGCGCCTCGTCGCCATCACGGGCATCACATTCCACATAGGCCGAGCCCAGAATATGCCCGGCCCGCTGCAGCCTCACGCTCAGGGCGCTGTCATCCTCATCAAACACCGAATGCCACTGGGCATAAGGCACCGCTACAATCCGCGACCGGATCAGCCCCAAGACCCGCTCGATCAGTTTTCGGTCCCGCGTGAAACCAATCTTCAGCGCGTCTTCCAGAATCTCCGGCAGCATGATCGCCGAGGGTTCTGAACAGATAATCGGCCCCTCAAAACCGGCGGCCAGCAAATAGGGAATGCGGCCCACATGGTCGATATGAACGTGGGTGACAATTAAAGCGCGAAGGTGATCAATGGGGAAATCGATCGCCAGGTTTTCGGCATCCGATCCCGGCCCTTTGTCCTCGCCCTGGAAGAGGCCGCAGTCAATGAGAACGCCTGCATCGCCTACGTCGAGTTCGTGGCAGGAGCCGGTAACGCCGGTGGTGGCACCGTGGTGTTTTATATCAATCATCGAAACGTCCGTGTTTGAGAAAGTAATACCTTTACATATTTTGTCGGATTACGGCTACGCCTAATCCGACCTACGGTGGGACGTGCAGCCAAATGTAGGTTGGATTAGGCCCAACGGGCCGTAATCCAACACCTTCAAATTATACCAAAACCAACCCATACCGCGCATAACGCCCTTTGCTCTGAATTGGTACTAACACCCCCTGGGTGACCAGATCCTGCAGATCCCGGGTGGCCGTGGCTTTGGAACAGCGTGTCAGGTTCTGGTATTTGCGGGCATTGATACCTTCCTGAAAAGCCTGGGCATCATCTCCCAGCATTTTCCTGATGAGCTTGATCTGCCTGGCATTCAGCGCGTCGGTGTTAAGGGCATCCCAGAACCGGGCTTTTTTCACAACGTATTGAATCACGCTGATCGCGCCTTCCAAGGCCTCCACAGTCCGCTCACCGAACCAGTTAACCCAGGGCGTTACGTCCAGCGTGTCTTTCGATGCGAGGTTCAGTTGCTGGTAATACGCTTTCCGGTGCTTGCTCAACACCGTGGCCAGGCTCATCATCAACGGCTGACCCAGCATCTGGGATACCGCTACGTCGGCAACCGCCCGGCCAATCCGCCCATTGCCGTCTTCATAGGGGTGAATGGTTTCGAACCACAGATGCGCAATCGCGGCACGCGCCACACCGGGCAAGCCCCGGGATTCCTCATTAAACCACGCCAGGAAAGTGTCCATTTCAGCGGGCACCCTGCAGGAAGGCGGGGCTTCAAAGTGAACCGTCGGGTTGTGAACTGGCCCGGAAACAATCTGCATGGCGTCCGCGTGGGTCCGCCACCGCCCTGCGCCTGGCCTTGCAGCTACAAAGCTCCCGGCATTGGCCCCGGGAATAACCAGCTCACTCCAGTGATGCAAACGCTCAGGCGTCAGCGGCGCGTTATACAAGTCCATCACTTCTAGGATTAATGCCGATATACCCGCAGCCACCGGATCATGAACGGCAACTTTGTCCCCAGGACTCAGGAAGTGGTTTTTAATGGAACTGCGTACATCCTCACGATTCAACGCCTCGCCTTCAATGGCACTGGTTTCAATCGCCGCACTGACCATCAGATCCAACCTCGCCTCACTGCCGAGGTCATCAGGCACCACCGCCATCGCCCCCAGAATTTTCTGTGAGGCTGCGAGTGCCTTATTCGTCCAGAATTCGCCGACCTGCGCATCGAACGTGTATTCCGGCCAGTGTTCCAGTTCCCAGGTATACATCGTATGAGCCGTTAACGTGATTTTATCGGCTCATTATGCGCTTATTTGTGAGCCGTTAGAAGTGATCTAACGGCTCAGGTGGGCAATTGCGATCGAGGGCTCAAAAGGCTGGGCTCTGTTGTCGGATTACGGCTGCGCCTAATCCGACCTACGTGGAAATGTGCCTACTCCCGGTCGTATTAAACTGTAGGTCGGATTAGCAAAGCGTAATCCGACAAGGGTCCAACACCAAAATTCAAACCGGCAACCGCCGAACATTCCCCTCGGTAGCCACCGACGGTGCCTCCTCAGACCCCACACACCAAACCAGGTCCACCACCTCACTGTTCGGCGCATACCCCGTAGGTGCGGTGCGCAGCACGTCCACCACCGCCCGGCAATCAAAACTCTGGCTGGCACGCATCAGCTTGTCCAGCGTGGCATCCACCTCGGCCCATAGCATAGACGCTTCCCGCGCCATCATAATGCGAGGGTGTGCGGTGCCCTGGGGATCATCCCCAATCAGCAGTTCCTCAAACAACTTCTCCCCCGGGCGCAGGCCGGTAAACACCACCTCAATATCGCCATCGGGGTGATCCTCGGTTTTTTCATTCAGCCCCATCAGGTGAATCATCTTGCGGGCCAGGTCCGCAATTTTTACCGGCTCGCCCATATTCAGCACGAACACTTCACCACCCTTGCCCATACTGCCGGCCTGAAGCACCAACTGGCTGGCCTCCGGAATGGTCATGAAATAACGGATGATGTCCGGATGGGTCACCGTAACCGGCCCGCCGTCCCGAATCTGGTCCCGAAACAGCGGCACCACCGAACCGGACGACCCCAGCACATTGCCAAACCGCACCATGGAAAACACCGTATCCGACTGGCGTTGGGCCAACCCCTGCAACACCAACTCCGCCAGGCGCTTACTGGCCCCCATCACATTGGTGGGGCGCACGGCCTTATCCGTAGAGATCAACACAAAGCGCTCAACCCCCGCAGCCACCGCCGCTTCCGCCGCGTGCCAGGTGCCGAACACATTGTTCTGTACGCCCTCAATCACATTGTGTTCCACCAGCGGCACATGCTTATAGGCCGCTGCGTGGTACACCGTCTGCACGCCAAACGCCTTCATCACCGTTTCACAGCGACGGCGGTGAGCCACATTACCCAACAGCGGGTGAAGCTCCACATCCAACCCTTCAACCTGATTGATGGAATGAAGCTCCCGCTCGATGGCGTACAGGGAAAATTCCGACTGCTCAAACAGCACCAGCATTCGGGGTTTGTGGCGAATAATCTGCCGACACAGTTCCGAGCCGATGGAGCCACCCGCGCCGGTCACCATCACCGCCTTCTGATACAGGCTCTCAGCAACTATAGCGGTGTCCGGCCGCACCGGGTCGCGGCCCAGCAAATCTTCAATTTCAAGATCGCGAATGTCATTAATCCGCGCCTGCCCCGCCACCAGTTCCGACATGGACGGCACGGTTTGCACCGGAATCGATAGCGGTTCCAGCTGCTTCAGCAGCGCTTTTCGGTCCACCTGGGAATCCGCATCCAGCGCCAGCAGCAACCGCTGCACCCGATGCTTGGCCGCGTGCTTGGCAATATGACCAATGCTCGCCACCGGCAGCCCGTTGATCATCGCCTTGTGATTAGCACGCTCAAAGGTAATAAACAGCACCGGGCGGTATTCCGTGCCCTGCTCCAGGGCGGAGGCCAGCTGCATGCCGGTCTGCCCTGCGCCGATGATGGCGACGGCTTCTTTACGACGTTGGCGAGGGTGGTTGACGATCATGCGGACGCCAAGGCGGGTTCCGCTGACGAACAGGAAGGCCAGAGCGCCGTAGATGATGGGAACTGAGCGGGGAACGAAGACCTGAAGCAGATAGCCAAGAATGATCAGCGACAGACTGGAAAGCGCGACGCCGTAAATAATGGTGAGGAAGGCTTTGTCGCCCAGGTAGCGAATGACTGCGCGGTACAGACCCAATCGAATGAAGACACCGATGGTGAAGACCACTGTGATGGCCGCAACGATTGTCTGGTCCCAGCTCGGAACCCAAAGGTGCTGTTCAAGCCGCAAGGCAAACGCTGCCCAGATAGCAAAAAACAGCACAATCATGTCGGAGGCTACCGAAATGATCCTTTTTTGATACCTGGGGAGATTCAGAAACGTTTTAATCACAGTCAGTCCTTTACGCGATCCCCGGCACCTTTTCCAAGCACCGTTAAGATAATGTAGCGAAAATACTGTTTGAGGCTAAGCTCTGCCAACATCTTAGCATCAGTTTCCGCCAGCAAATGTGGCGTAGACATGTCAATATCATTAACTTGAGCCAAACCTGTAATACCAGGGCGTGCACTTAGTACACCATACGCTTCGCGCTCCGCAATCAACTCTTCCTGATTAAACAGACACGGACGAGGCCCAACAAGGCTCATTTCTCCTTTTAACACGTTCCAGAGCTGGGGAAGTTCATCCAGCTTGGTGCGGCGAAGGAAATGGCCGAATTTTGTGATAGAGGTGCTGCTAGCCAGGTGACTGGCGACCGATGCCGTGTCTTTCTGCATGGTACGAAACTTCACCAGTGTGAACGGCTTTTTGTTACGCCCTACCCGTTGTTGACGAAAGACAGGGGAGCCGGTGTCGAAAAGACCAACCACGACCAATACCAGCAACACTGGGAAACCAAACACAAGCCCCATGAGGGCAAAAGCAATATCCAACAAACGAATCACAAATAATCCTTATTAATCGGGAAAGCAGCGTTTTAGCCCTTCTTCCACGCTTAGCGGTGCTTGCCAGCCAAGCAGGTTGCGGGCTTTGGAGATATCCACCTGCAAAGAGCCCAACAACCGCTGGGCCAAAGCCTTTTTGCCTAATGTGGAGGCACCGAACATCAGTAAGCCGACTGGCACCGGCAACAGCCGCGAGGGCTTGCCTATAGCTCTGGCGACACCTTGCAAAAGTTCGGTGGTGGAAATGTCCTCGCCATCCCCAGCCAAAAATACCTGGTTGGCAGCAGCGGGGTGATCAATACAGGTAATAATCAGGTCTACCAGGTTATCCAGCGCGATCAGTGAGCGTTTGTTGTGAATCGAACCCAACGGCAGTGGTAAGCCCTTTGCAACCAGCTTAATCATACTGGCAAAGTTGCCCTTAACGCCCGGCCCATAAACCAGTGGGGGGCGAATAATCACCACCTCTAAACCAGTTTCAGCAGCAAGGCGCTGCAACCCTTGCTCCGCTTCCAATTTAGATACACCGTACGGATCTTCCGGGGCGGGAGTATCTTCTTCGCTGAAAGGTGCCACTTTTGAGGTCTGTTCGCCATTAACCTTGATAGAACTCAGATACACAAGGCGCTTAACACCGGCTTCAAACGCTTGGCGAGCAAGATTATGGGTGCCCTCGACATTAACCTTGCGGAATTCTGCAAGTGGATGTGACACCTCATCTTTCATAATGTGGGCTCGCGCAGCGCAGTGAACAACAACATTTACGCTTTTCAAAGCTTCACGCCAATCAGTATTCCCATCAATCTCACCAACCACGGGCCCAAAACCGGGGGCGGCGTTCAAGCGTATCGGCGCACATACCTGAATTCCTTCTTCCTTAAGTTGTCGGACCAGGCCTGCGCCCACAAAGCCTGTTCCTCCGGTAACCATCACTTTACTCAATTATGCGACTCCCCGAGCGCGACCAAATCCTTCGCCATCTCGTCCATGATTGCTCTACGGGAGAAGCGGGCAACAAACCTCTCCCGGGCCTCGTCACGAATACACAATCTGTTAAAAGCCTCCACGGCCTCAGCTTCCGCACAAGGAGAGAACACCTCCGCGTTATCAAGATTCTCCCTTACAAAACTTGCGGCATAGCCCGCAACGCCAGCCCATATCGGCTTACCCAACGCCCCGTATTCGAACAATTTAGAGGGCAACACCTTACGGAAAGCATCGTAATCATTAAGGTGTAAAAACAACACGTCAGCTTTCTGATAGGCCTCAATCAACTCTGCGCGGGCAACCGGTGGCTCCAGCACCACATTCGTACAACCGGCTTTGGCGATGGCTTCTTCCAACTGCCGACGCCGGCCGCCTCCACCAATCAAGCGGAATTTGGCACGACCCTCCATTTTTCTGGCGAGCCGGGGAATAATGTTGTGCAGCCCTTGCCCTTCACCCATATTGCCGGCATAAAGCACCTCAACAACTCGGCTATAAGGCACCTCACCGCCAATAGGTTCACCTTTTTCAGGTGCAGCACGCAAAAACTCATCATCAATACCATTGGTAAACACGACCTTGGAAACTTTCGGATACCGAGATTCGAAATACGGCAGAAAGCCAGCCGAGACCACATTCAATCGATCAGCCCTCGAGATTGTCCACCGCTCGACAGCGCCAAACAAAGGCTTCATCAACCACGCCATTTTTCGTGGCAAAATATCTTTAATCGTATCGACAAAAATATCCCGAATATCGAGGTAAAGTGGTACCCCCAGTTGGCGAGCTGTCCTGGCACCCAATGCAGCCGTCATAAGCCTGGACGAACTGGCAAAAACCACATCGTAATCCTGCCCCCTCACAAACTGCCTAACCTCTTTGGCATAAGCCAGAAAAGCCCGTGACTGATCAGCCATACCACTTTCATGGGCAGGCAATCGCACACGTTTGATCGTCAAATTTTGCGTCACTTCTTCTTCCGGTGCCTCAGCATTAAAACCTGCATACCGGTTTGGAAGCGTCGTCACAACATGAATCTCGCTCTTTTCAGGCAATGCTCTCAGAAGCGATTCAACCAGTGCCGTATTACGAAAAGAACCAGCCGACAAATCTGGCTTAAAATAGAAGCTCAACAGCAGAACTTTCACACAGAACTCCAAGTGATTCGGGTATTGAGTTTAGAACCTGTGAGCACCAGAAGCAGCTTCTGATTGCTCATAGAAACACCAAAATAAGGGTGCCACGAACTGCTGGCCAGGCGCGCATCACCCCCAAAAACCTCAAGCATCACGGCACGACCATCGGACAACTGAATGTTAAAGCGGGACTCTCCCTTCGGCTCAACAATCACTTCGGGATGAAAATGCAGGTGGGCGACGGCCTGTTGAAATTGCCCATGCAGTTCATCTTGAATCTGCAAAGTTTCATCAGTTGCAAGCCAGCGCCGATGATGAACCACTTTTCCTGGTAAGCGTTTATATCCATCATGACTGGCTCGCAGGAGAGTCTGCCCCTCGCTTTCCTGTAGATCGACGTCGAAAGGCTTTGCTCGCCTGGCTACCCGAAAACCCGCCCAGACCTCTGATGAGTTCTCGCCATCGACCTCAACTGTATTGTGCGCCGAGGTAGAACGCTGACGATGCCGCTCTGGATCGTCTCCGTATTGAGATATGCCGGAATTAACCAAAACCCTCTGGCTAAAAAGGCTTAGCTCAAAACTGAGAGTGTCGGCATGGGCATGGCCCGGCTGGTAATCTGGCCCAACACGAGCCACGTCGGCCAACAACCGATGGCCCTCGGACCAATCAATAGTGGCGTAACCACTGGATCGCAGCCGTCTACTCTGCAGCTTGCGGGGCACAGCCTCGGGAGGAGAGGTAATGCCAAGTTGTTTTCCATAAAGCTGCAAGTCGCTAAGGGTCGGTGCAACCCCTAGCGTAGCGTCATTAAAGAGTGCTATCTGTCCATCTGGGTGAATCATGGCTCGCAGCCATTCAAGGCCTTTGGCGAAGTGACTCGCCAAAGGCTCGGCTCGTTGATCCAGCTCAGGTATACCGCTTGCTGCCCTTAATGCTAGTAGATCTGCCAAGTCCCAGAGCAGAGTGGCGTGGTACATTGGGGAGAGTTCAAAGTGCGCCCCATCATCCAAAAACTGCTCTTGCAACTGTACATCCAGCAGCTTCAAGCCCTTTCTGAGCCAATGAGCGCCCTGTTCTCCACCTAAAAAAGCACCAACAAAGACCATTGCTTTGGCGTTTGCAAACAGATGGTTCCCGAGAATATGGAACTCAAGCTGCTGTTCCAAAGCATTAGCTTGGCTAACAAGAGAGCGTAACCATTCAGGCTTGACCTGCTCCGGCTTCAAACGACTAAAATATTTCACCCAATTAACCAATCTCAGCGAAAGGCAGTAGGGCTCCCAACCATTACCCTTCAGGAGTGGATTTCCTACAATCCAGGAATCAACCAGATGCTCACAGAGATCAGGGTGTAGTTCGGCTCCCTTTGCGCTGAGATCATCCTGATAGTGCAGGTTATAGAGCCACAACTTGGGGAAGGAAGCATCATTCCAATTGCCGTTAAAGTGAGCGACCTGTCCGAGAAACTCAAAGGTTACGCCGTCATCCGTCGCAGGTTCCAAAAACGCAGGAAAGGACCAGCTAACCCCAGCACCTCTTAAAACGGGCTTCTGCAGAGGTATAAGGTGGGGCTTACGAATACGGTAATAAATCTGATAGAAAAGCTGCCAGAGCTTCAGATAACGAACCGTATGTAAAAACAAACTCCAACGTTTCATCATCCCTCAGTAAACTCGCGGTACGGTTTTAGCCAGACTGAAAACTCAATTACAAAGCAGCTTCTCTAAACTGGCTACGATCCGCTCAGCGGATTTACCATCCCAAAGCGGAGGTATGCTGCCCTGTTTCCAGTCGCCAGCAAACAGCCGCTTCAGGGCCGGCGCAAGTGCGGCAGGGTCAGTGCCTACCAATTCATTCGTGCCCTGCTCCACCGTTTCTGGCCGCTCCGTATTATTTCTTAGCGTTAGGCAGGGAACGCCCATCACTGTGGTCTCCTCGGTAATGCCGCCGGAGTCCGTGATCACCGCCTTGGCATGCTTGACCAGATAGTTGAACTGCAGGTAGGGCTGAGGTTCCGCCAGAATGAAATTATCGGGTAAATCGATCATATCCCTAAGGGTTTTAGCGGTACGCGGATGCACCGGAAACACGACCGGCAAACCTTGGGTATTACGCCCGATGGCCTGCAACATCTTTGCAAATTCCCCGGCGGAATCCACGTTGGCGGGGCGGTGCATAGTCACAACAAAATACTGGCCGGATCTGAGTTCATACCTTTTCCAGAAATCCGGCGGGCTGAACCTGGGCATATTGGCCAGCAGCGTATCGATCATGGTATTGCCCACAAAAAATATCCGCTCTTCTTCAACACCGGACTTCCGAAGGTTGCCACCAGCCCACTCACTGGTCGTGAAAAACCAGTTGGTAATGCTATCCGTGACCATCCGATTGATTTCCTCCGGCATGCTCCAATCTCCGGAACGAATACCAGCTTCCACATGAACTACCGGAATACGCAACTTCTGGGATGTAATTGCGCATGCCATCGTGGATGTCACATCACCCACAACAAGACACAGAGCACTGGGGACATCAAGAAGTAAGCTTTCATATCGGGTCATAATGCCGGCAGTCTGCTCTGCCTGGGTGCCACCGCCTACCTCAAGATTCACATCCGGCTCAGGAATACCTAATTGCTCGAAAAAAGCCCCGGACATGCTTGCGTCGTAATGCTGGCCAGTATGGATCAGCCGATAACTTAACTTGCTCCCCGTAGCCTGGCGAACCTGCAAGGCCCGGATGATCGGAGCGATTTTCATGAAATTGGGGCGGGCACCTGCAATTATATCAATCAGCATCAGTTCTGGCTCCTTAGTTGTTCGGCGACATCCAGAGTTACCCGCGACACCTCAAAAACCTCTTTCAAGGGTATGGGTGACTGGCCACCACCGGAAACTGCCTTTACAAACTCATTGGCGCAAGCACTCTGCCCCTTATCCTGGCGCCACAGACGATTATTTCTTGCATTTGGCCAACCATAGATTCTCAGCTTGCGGAAGTTATCCAACTGCAGCACTCGGCCTGCACAGAATACTTCCAGCCGTTCTTTGGAAAAACTTTTGTCTCCATTAGCAAGGTAATGAATTGTGCCGACGGAGCCATCAGCAAAGGTCAAGATGATGGTCGCTCTGTCTTCAGTAACTTCGACGGCAGGGTGGCGTCCAACCGCGACGCTGTGATGGCCTGTGATGGGCGCTCCCACTACGTGCCTCAACAGATCAATAAAATGACACGCTTCACCCACAATCCGGCCACCACCGACCTGTGGATCCTGGGTCCAGTGGTCTGCGGGAATAGCACCGGCGTTTACCGTCATCACCAGATTCTTGGGTTCGACCACTGTTTCCAAAAGCGCCTTTACCGTGATCACATGAGGAGCAAAACGACGATTAAAACCAATCATCAGCAATTGTTCCGGCCGCTGGGTCGCTTCGACCTCAATCGCTGTCAGCTCCTCACGGGTTAAGCAAAGCGGCTTTTCGCAGAAAATATGCTTTCCTGCCTTCAACCCGTCAAGCACCTGGCGGGCATGACTATTATGCCGGGTAGCAATTACCAAGGTGTTAACAGATGCATCTTCCATTAACGCCTTGGCATCAGTGGAGGCCTGCTTGAAACCGTATTTCTTGCCGTAATGGACAGAACTCACTCCGCCACCACTGACCACGGTATGCATTTCAGCCCCAGCAGCTTTGAATGCAGGAATAAGCACCCGCCCCGCATAATTACCCGAACCCAAGAAACCGACTGTTGCCTTTCCGGCGGCCGGTGGACTGTTGACCACCTCGCCGTCACCGACGCTTTCCTCTCCCTCTGTTAGTGTCACCACCCGGGGGCCCACACTTTGTTGCTGCGGGTATTCCAATAGAATTCCCAAGGATGGCTTACCGGAAGATAATAGATCGTAGGCCTCTTCTGCCTGCTCCAGTCCAAAGCGATGGCTGATCAAGGAATCTATATCCAGAAGACCTGAGTCCATCAGGTCCAACACCGCCTCAAAGTTACGCTGCTCTGTCCAGCGCACAAAGCCAACGGGATAATCCTCGCCCCTCTCCTCATAAGCGGGGTCGTACCGCCCGGGTCCATAGGAACAACTGACTTGAAAAGTTAGCTCCTTTTCATAAAAGTCCGCCCGGGACAGTTCAAGCCCGGCCACACCAACCAGCACGATACGCCCACGCTTGCGACACATGGTTGCCGCCTGGCTAACAGGTTCGTGACTTTTGGTGGACGCAGTAATTACCACCGCATCTACGCCTCGCCCTCGGGAAAACCCTGCAGCAGCTGCCAGCACATCCTCACCTTTGCCAGGATTCACTACCTCTGCTCCGAATTTGCGAGCCAAATCAAGGCGGGCAGGGTCAAAATCAATCCCCAAAACCCGGCACCCCTGTGCACGAAGTATCTGCACAGTAAGCAACCCAATCACGCCAAGGCCGGTTACCACCACACATTCACCAAGCGTTGGATTAGCCAAACGGATACCCTGGAGTCCGATAGCGGCCAGAACCGTGAAGCTCGCCTGTTCATCCGTCACACCGTCGGGAATTTTCGCACTCAGGTTTCTAGGCACAGAGACAACCTGTGCGTGCCCACCATTACTAACGATACGCTCCCCTAGGGCTATACCATCAACGCCCGAGCCGACCTCAGCCACAGTTCCAACATTACAGTAACCCAGCGCCAAAGGCTGATCGAGCTTGCTCTGCACGGCATCCAGCGTAGTTGCCAGACCATCGGTACGTACCTTATCCAGCACCATGCGCACCTTGTCTGGTTGTTGGCGAGCCTTGTCCAGCCAGTTGGCCTTGCCGAAATCCACTAGCATTCGCTCAGTTCCGGCGGAAACTAAGGTATGCGAGGTGTTGACCAGAATATGGCCCTGTCGGACACACGGGGCGGGTACATCCGCCAGTGTTGTTTCACCGGTTTTAAGGCTTTGTAAAATCTGTTTCAAACCTTCAGTCCTTACAAGTTACTAGAATTGGATCGCGAACAGGTCGCTAAGCGCTTTTCCCGTTAAGCAGTAATATGGGCCGTCGTGTAACCAATGACCCTCATTCGGTATTCCGTCATAAAGGGTCTGATATTTTCGTTCCGTACTGTAGAGCTTTAGCCACGCCTGATCATTGCATAAAATTTGCAAACATCCTCATAAGTTTTTATTTTTCGCTTATCACCTTATGAAAAACCGATCAGTTGATTACTACCACTCGAACAAATGTAGTCGTCAACTAATCCCTGACAGTATTTTAAGATTTTCCTCAGCTGCAACGGGCGAAATGCCAACGTTGAATTTGTGAGGTCGTCGCCGGTTATAGTAGTCCATCAGGTAGCTACCAATATCTCTCTGGGCCTCGGACAGGTTTTGGTAACCCAGGGCCGGTAACCACTCCGATTTCAAACTCCTGAACAGCCTCTCCATCGGTGCAATCCCAGCAGTTGCCACGTCGGCTCATGCTTTGGGTCATTCGATAGCGCTAGAGTCTCTGACGGAACTTACGACTGTCATACTGGCTACTCTGGTCCAAATGGAACATGACGTTCTCTGACCGACCATGCTGTTCCCAGGCGTGATCCAGAGCTTTTTTCAACCAGCTCCGCATCCAGACTGGAGGACATCGCCCAGCCAACAACTCGGCGGGCGTACATATCCAGCACTGCAGCCAGATAACACCATCGCTGGCCGCTCCATATGTAAGTGATGTCACCGCACCCGACCTGGTCGGGCTGCTCTACCGCAAACTCTCGATCCAAATGGTTCGGATACAAGCAGAACAGCGGCTTTTTTGGTAAATAGGCGGTACACTTGGGCCGACAGGGCCGCGCGTTCTACATCCACATGGTTCCGCCGTTGGCGGTACTGGTAATAGCTGGAACGACTGATTTCAAACGCTTCGCAGACCTGTTCAATTGACTCCCGCCCCACCCCAACCGGTCTATTAGCGGGTACGATTCATCTCGTCCGACATCGAGAGAGCTGTAGCCATTTTTTTATCTCTTTCTCCCCCCCTCTGTCAGCCTAGTTGTCCAGTTGGCGGTTCCGCCTGAATTTCATTAG
>NZ_JBBDSR010000109.1:0-225138 GCF_040904845.1 Marinobacter sp.
CCTTCGGCCCATCCATGGGGCGCTTGGGCTCCGCCATCCATGGCTCCGCACAGTTCTGGACAGTGCCGCCTCAACGGTTCTCGAACAACTCGGCTGGATTCCGCTGAGCCGAGGTTGTTAGGAAGTTACGGTAGGTCGGATTAGCCAAAGGCGTAATCCGACAGCCCTGAACGCTCCGACCGCTCAGTGACAAAATAACCAACCACAGCAATCAGCCTACTACAGGCGTGGCCCGTTTGATAATGGCCGCCGCGTCGGTGCCGGAGGGTAAATTACCGTAGTTCAGGCCGCCGTTGGATTGCAGACGGGCCGCGCAGAAGGCATCGGCGACGGCCGGGTCGGAGCCGCGCAGCAGCAGGCTGGCCTGCATGGCCAGTGCCAGGCGGTCGACGAGGTTGCGGGCGCGGTACTGGATGTCGCTGAAGTCGGCAAAGTCGTTTTGCAGCTGTGCCAGGAAGCGGTCGAAGCGGACATCGCTGCCTTTGGCTTCGGCGGCTTCGCGGAAGAAGGCATCGAGGGTTTCAGGCTCTTTCTGGATGGCACGCAGGGTGTCCAGGCACTGGACGTTGCCGCTGCCTTCCCAGACGGCGTTGACCGGGGATTCGCGCAGCAGCCTGGGCATGATGCAGTCTTCCATCACGCCGTTGCCGCCGATGCATTCCATGGCCTCGTAGGCGTGGTTCGGGGTGCGCTTGCAGATCCAGTATTTACCGACGGGGGTGGCCAGGCGCGCCAGCAGGCGTTCGTGTTCCAGGTGCTGATTGTCCAGAGCGCGGGCGATGCGCAGGGTGTAGGCCATGGCGGCTTCGCTTTCCAGCGCCAGGTCGGCCAGCACGTTCTGCATCAGTGGTTGTTCAATGAGCCGGTTGCCGAAGGCGCTGCGGTGGCGGCAGTGGTGAGTGGCCTGGGCGACGGCCTGGCGCATGCCGGCGGAGCTGCCGATCATGCAGTCGAAGCGGGTCATGGCGACCATTTCGATGATGGTGGGCACACCGCGGCCTTCGTCGCCGACCATCCACGACAGGGCACCGCGCAGTTCGGCTTCGCTGGAGGCGTTGGCGACGTTGCCCATTTTGTTTTTCAGGCGCTGGATCTGCCAGGGGTTTTTGCTGCCGTCGGGCCGCCAGCGTGGCATCAGGAAGCAGGACAGGCCATTGGTGGTCTGGGCCAGCACCAGGAAGGCGTCGCACATGGGGGCAGATACAAACCATTTATGCCCCACAAGTTCATAAGCTTGTCCCGGGCCTTCGGCACCGACGGGGTAAGCGCGGGTGCTGTTGGCGCGGACATCGCTGCCGCCCTGTTTCTCGGTCATCGCCATGCCGATGGTCACGGATTGTTTCTGGCCGTCGGGCACATTGCGGGAATCGTAGTGGTTGGCGAGGATGCGATCTTCCCACAGGGCCGCCAGTTCGGGCTGTTTGCGAATGGACGGAATGGCCGCGAAGGTCATGGTGATCGGGCAGCAGTGGGCGGCTTCGACCTGGGAATGCAGGTAGTATTTGGCTGCGCGGTTCACATGCGCGCCCTGTCCCGGGTTGGTCCAGGGGCTGCTGTGCAGGCCGTGTTCCATGGCGATGGCCATTAACTGATGGTAGGCGGGGTGGAACTCGACCTGATCAATGCGATTGCCAAAGCGGTCATGGGTGTGGAACGCCGGTTTGTTCTCGTTGGCCCGGAAGCCCAGTTCGATGGTTTCGCGAGCACCTGCCAGCGCTCCGAATTCGCTCAGCCCGGCGGCGGTGGCATCGCCGCCTTCACGCGCTACGGCTTCTTTGAGTGCCGGGTCCTGGTCAAACAGGTTGTAGTCTTCCAGCGCGGGCGGCTGGTTGACCACGTCGTGAGTGACGGCGAGGTAGCGGTCCTGTGGCCGGGCATCGTCGAGCGCGGTGGCGGCGGGTGAAACGGGCTGGCCGGCGTTCATGTTACCTCCTGGTGCCGGTCAGCCCCTGCATGCAAAAACGTAGGATGGCGTTGACCAGCGGGTCGTTGTTGTCGTCTTTTAAATCTGGTTGATCACCGGCCTGGGTCGGCGACAGGGGGCCGACCAGGCTTTCGGCGATGGCTCCAACCAGGCAGGTGCTGGTTTGACGTGCGTCCTGCTCCGGGATGCAGCCTTCGTTCATGCCTTCATCGATGGCTTGCTCAAACAGTCGGGCATAAGCCTTGCGGTAGGCCAGCCGCTCTTCTTCCACTTTCGGGTCTACTGGCTCTGCGATCAGTGACCAGGCCATGACCGGCCCCCGCAGCGCCCGTTCGGCGAACTGCCGGAGGGCTGCCTCCAGCCGGTTGGCCGCGTTTCCCCCGGTGGTGGTCAGCGCCTGGGCGACCTTGTCCACCTCACGCTGGGTCGCAAGCCGGAAAATCTCCGCAAACAGGTCCTCTTTGGACTCAAAATGGCGGTAGATGGTTCCTGTCGCTACCCCGGCGCTGACCGCTATGGTGGTAATTCTGGCGCTGCGAAATCCGCTCTCGGCCACGCACTGGTAAGCGCAGGTGACGATACGCTGGCGAGCCTCTGCCTTGCGTTGGCGCATCTTTTCAGTTTCGCGGTAGGCCATGCTGGCTCCTTTGAAATAGTGAATCATTATTCATTCTTTGTGTCAACCCAAGAAACCCTGGCTGATGGGTAATTTTATGCATTAAATTCAATATGTTATTTTTGATTACAAAACGTTACATAAAAATCATTGCCCTGAAATGGCGCTGTCCAGAAAAGCGGATTATAAAGACGCCAAGGCGAGCCAAAATGTGGGACATCGCCGAGACAGGGCGGCCCGCCCAAGACGGGTGCGGGGCGTTCGCAGATCTGTTTTCGTTGATGGAGAGTGAGGCCGTGAGTGAATTCGACGAAAGCAACCTGGCGCATGCCGGGAGCTGGAGCAGTGACAATGAAGACACCCACTCCGTTGCTGGGCGAGCCCGGGTTCGTGCGCAGTTGCAAGCGGATATCGAGGCATTTCTGGGCCAGGGCGGGCAGATCCAGGAGGTGGATACGGCGTTTCGTTCGGACCCGTCCCGCAAGGTAGAGATTGGTTTCAACAACCGATCACTCTGATCCACCCGTTCCTGCAGTTTGGGGGGCGGTGCTGTTTTTGAACGCTGTCTCAGCGTGAGCTGGCGCATTGGTCTATTCTGAGTCCTTGATCGCCGGTGCCCGCTGGCGCACGGCGTTTTCCCAATTCAACAAGAACATGCACATTATGAAAGTCTCTCTTTGGCTGGCAACCGGTTTGCTAGTGATCATAGCAGTCATTGCCGGCCTTTGGTTGACAGCCGGTGCACCTGAGCGCACTGCGCCTGAGATCGTTGCCGATCAACAACCGCCGGAGCCGGCCACGACGAGCGGCGATGAACGACCTTCCCGTTTGGTGGGACAGCCAGCGGACGATGGCGTGCCGGAAACCTTGCCGGCGTCCCTGGCCGGTACCGCGGTGCCCCCGGGCTGGGCAAAGGTAGACAGTAACGGCAACCTGATACCGACGCCGCAACTGCGACAGTTGTTTGAGTACTACCTGTCAGCCCTGGGTGAAGAGCCGTTGCCGGTGCTGGTGGCCCGTATCGAGCAGCAGCTGGCGCAGCTGCAGGAGCCGGCGCGGTCGGAGGCGCTGGAGATTCTGGGGCATTATCTTGACTATAAGCTGGCGCTCGGTGAGCTCGAAGGGACCTACGGCGATGCCGCAGAGCTTGATCCCGGCGAGGTAGAGCGCCGTATGGCGGAGATTCGGGCGCTGCGTCGCACCTGGCTGGATGCCGATACTGCCGATGCCTTTTTCGCGGGTGAGGAAGCCATTGATCAGTTCCAGCTCCGGCAACGCCAGATTGCCAATGACCAGACCCTGAGCGCCGACGAGCGCGCCGAGGCTCTGGCCCGTGCCGAGCAGGCGTTGCCGGAACCGGTACGCCGTGCGCGGCAGGAAACCCGTCGCTTTGCCGAATACGAGCAGGCGAGACAAAACCTGGCCAGCGATCCGGATGCCCTGAAAGCCTGGCGGGAGGAGGCGTTTGATGCGGAAACGGTGGAGAAACTGGAAGTGGTGGAGGCTCGCCAGCGTCACTGGGATAGTCGCTGGCAAGCCTACCGTGAGGAGCGCAACGCACTGAATAAAGCCGGCCTGGCGGCACCGGAACGGGAGGCGGCGGTCAAGGATCTGAGAGAGCGTCACTTCGACGGACCAGAGCGCTTGAGGGCAGAAGCACTGGATTCCCTCCGGTAATCTGGTTGTCACACGGTTCCGCTAGGGTCTCTCTGGCCCCGGCGACCTGCCCCCGGTTTGATCGGGCGTGTATGATGAGGGCAATCACGGTCGGTTTTAGCCGGTCGGCAATGTGCCTGTCTTCTACATGCCCTCAGGAGGTCATTCGTGCGTTCACCTATAAATCGTGCTTTTCCCGCAGCCCGCTTGCGCCGTAATCGTGCCGATGATTTTTCCCGCCGTCTGGTCAGAGAACACCAGTTGTCTGCGCAGAACCTGATCTATCCGGTGTTTGTGTTGGAGGGGCAGGGGCAGCGCGAAGCCGTGCCATCGATGCCGGGGGTTGAGCGGCTGAGCATTGATTTGCTGGTCGAATTGGCCAGCGAACTGGTGGACCTGGGTATTCCGGCGGTGGCGCTGTTTCCGGTGGTGCCGGACGGAGACAAAAACCTTTCAGGGACCGCTGCCTGGAATGCTGACGGCCTTGCCCAGCGTGCAGTGCGGGCGCTGAAAAAGGCACAGCCCGAACTGGGCGTGATCACCGATGTCGCGCTGGACCCGTTCACCACCCACGGGCAGGACGGCATCATCGATAACGACGGCTATGTGCTGAACGACGTTACGGTGGAAGCGCTGGTCAATCAGGCGCTGTCTCACGCCGATGCAGGGGCCGATATCGTTGCCCCGTCGGATATGATGGATGGCCGGGTGGCCGCGATCCGCGATGGCCTGGAGTCCGCCGGCTATGTGAATACCCGCATTCTGGCCTATTCTGCGAAGTATGCGTCCAGTTATTATGGCCCGTTCCGGGATGCGGTCGGGTCGGCGGGTAATCTTGGCAAGGGCAATAAGGCCACTTATCAGATGGACCCCGCCAACAGCGATGAGGCCCTTCACGAGGTCGCCATGGATCTGGCCGAGGGCGCAGATATGGTGATGATCAAGCCTGGTATGCCGTACCTGGATATTGTGCACCGTGTGAAACACGAGCTGCAGGTGCCGACGTTCGTTTACCAGGTCAGCGGGGAATACGCCATGCACATGGCGGCGGCCGAGAACGGCTGGCTGGACGGCGATGCGGTGATGATGGAAAGCCTGATGGCCATGCGCCGTGCCGGTGCCGACGCGATTCTGACCTATTTTGCGGTCAGGGCGGCCCGGCTGATGCGCGAATCAGCCAGCAGTGCGAAACAACAGTAACCAATCTGGAAACCGTCAGTCATGAGTACCGAATCTGCCACTGAGCTGCACGTATTGGACGATCAGAGTGTTCCCGCCCCGGTGGAGGTGCCGGCGGCAGGCGAAGGCGTTGACCTGGGTGCCAGCGAGAATTTCTTTAACCGGGAACTCAGTCAGCTCCAGTTCAACTACCGGGTGCTCAAGCAGGCGCTGGATACCACTCACCCACTGATCAATCGCCTGATCTATTGCTGTATTTTCAGCAGCAACATGGACGAGTTTTTCGAGATTCGCGTGGCCGGGTTGCGTCAGCAGGTGAAGTACGGCCGTGAAACCATCGGCTCCGACGGTATGATGCCGGAGCAAGTGCTGGCGGAAATCAGCCGCGTGGCGCACGAATACATTCGCGAGCAGTATGACATCCTCAACAACGTGCTGATCCCGGAAATGGAGCGGGAGAACATCCACTTTGTGCGCCGCCGGGAGTGGACCCCGGCCCAGGCCGATTGGGTGCGCCGTTACTTTGACGAAGAAATTCTGCCGGTGGTCAGCCCCATCGGGCTGGACCCGTCTCATCCGTTTCCACGGCTGGTGAACAAGAGCCTCAATTTCATTGTTGAACTCGACGGCAAGGATGCGTTCGGTCGCGAAACCGGCATGGCCATAGTGCCGGCACCGCGTTCGCTGCCGCGCCTGGTGCGCCTGCCCGATGACGTCTGTGACGGTGGCACCAACCTGGTGTTCCTGTCCTCGATGATTCACGCCCATGCCGACGAACTGTTTCCCGGCATGGAGGTCAAGGGTTGCTATCAGTTCCGGCTCACCCGCAACGCCGACCTGGAGCTGGAGGACGATCTGGAAGATCTGGCGTCCGCCCTGCGAGGGGAATTGCTCAGCCGTCGGTTCGGCGATGGTGTGCGCCTGGAGGTGGCGGATAACTGCCCGCAGGAACTGGTGCAGTTTCTGTTGACGGAGTTCGGCCTCACGGACCGGGACCTCTACCAGGTCCACGGTCCGGTCAACCTGACCCGGCTGTTGGCGGTGGGCGGTCTGGTCGACCGGCCGGACCTGACCTATTCAGGCTTTTCGCCGTCCATCCCCCGGCAGATCCGCAGCAAGGATTCCATGTTTGATTCCATTCGCAAACGGCCGATCCTGCTGCTGCATCCCTTTGAAAACTTCAGCCCGGTGGTGGACCTGCTGCGCCAGGCGGCCAAAGACCCTCAGGTACTGGCTATTCGCCAGACGCTCTATCGCACCGGTGCGAATTCCGAAATCGTCGAGGCGCTGGCGGATGCGGCCCGGCGCGGCAAGGAGGTGACCGCGGTTATTGAACTGCGAGCCCGCTTCAGCGAAGCCGAAAACCTCGAGCTGGCGAGCCGCCTGCAGGAAGCCGGGGTGATCGTGGTTTACGGCGTGGTGGGTTACAAGACCCACGCCAAGATGATTCTGATCGTCCGCCGGGAAGAAGGCCGTCTGCGCCGTTATGTGCATCTGGGTACCGGCAATTACCACGCCGGCAATGCCCGCCTGTACACCGACTACAGCTTCATGACCTGTGACGAGTCCATCGGTGACGATGTCAACAAGCTGTTCCAGCAGTTGACGGGTATGGGTAAGGCGCTGAAGATCAAGAAGCTCTTCCACGCGCCGTTCACCCTGCACACCCGGTTGTTGAGCCTGATCGACCGGGAAGCCGGGCTTGGGCCGAAAGGCCGCATCATCTTCAAGTTCAATGCCCTGACCGAGCCGCAACTGATCAAGGCACTGTACCGGGCCTCCCAGGCAGGGGTCAGAATTGACCTGATCATTCGCGGCATCTGTTGCCTGCGGCCGGAGGTCCCCGGGTTGTCGGATAACATCCGGGTCCGGTCCATCATCGGGCGTTTTCTGGAGCACACGCGGGTTTATTACTTCGGTCACAATGGCCGTCCGGAGGTATACTGCTCCAGCGCCGACGGCATGGAACGCAACCTGCTAAGCCGTATTGAAACCGCGTTTCCGCTGGAAGATTCTCATCTGGTGGCGCGGGTGCGCGAAGATCTTGACACCTACCTGGCGGACAACTGCCAGGCCTGGGTGCTGCAACCCGATGGCAGTTACCTGCAGAACCAGCCGGCGGACGGCGATGATCGCCTGGCATCGCAACTGGTCTTGCTGGAGCGCCTGACGGCACAATAAATCACAGGGTGTGGTGGAGAAATCGTTTGAAAAAGACCGTCGTAGTAGTGGGTGTTGTGGTCCTCGCGGCCGCAGTTTCAGCGCCCTGGGTTATGGGTACCGTGACCGAACAGCAATGGCACCAGGCAATGTCTGACGTCAATGGGGCGCAGCGCTTTGTCCGCCTGGAAACCGGCGAGTACGAGCGGGGCTACCTGGGCGGTCAGTTTGACGGCACGGTGGTCATCGATGACCCCGCAAGCGATCAGCCCATGGAGTTTGACTACCAGGCCAGAGTCTCCCACGGCATTACCGGCAGCCTGCTGGAGTTTTCCCTGGCCGATGACGTGCCGGAGGAGGTGAGCGGCTTGTTCACCAACGACAAGCCTCGGTTGACGCTGGAAACCCGCTTTTGGGGAACGGCCGTCGCCGAGCTGACCATGCCCACGGTTTCCGTTGTTGACGAAGAATCAGGCGGAACACTGCAGTCGTCCGGTGGGTACGCCCGGGCCGACATCAGTGATGGCGGTGCCGATGTGGACCTTACCGTGGTGTGGCCGGGCATGGTGATGACCACGCCCGAGATGAACCTGTCATTACAGGATGTCCGGCTGGAGCAGGGCTTTCACCACCTGCGAGGGGATGTCTGGACGGGTGAAGGCGAAGTGGAGCTAAAGGCACTGGAGCTTGCGTTCCCGGGCCAGGAATCACTGAACCTGGACGGCTTCAACCTCGCCAGTAAAACCTGGACCACCGATGGTGATAACACCTTGCATGCGGAAACCACGGCGACCCTGGACAGCCTGACCGCCGGGGCCGAGACGTTTGGCCCCCACCGTCTGCAATTCGTCATGGAGGACCTGGATGTCGACAGCTGGAACACGCTGACGGCGGCGTTATCCGAGCTTCAGGTGGCGGCCATGGATCAGGGCGGATCGCCGGGCGCGTTCAACGCCCAGATGGCCAGCATGCAGCAAATGAACGGTGCGATGATGGACCTGGCGGCAGAAGGCTTCGGCATCGGCTTTCCGGAGATCAGTTTGATGACTCCCGATGGCGAAGTGAGGGGCCAGGTGATGATCGGCCATCCAGCACTGTCGGATGAAGAGCGGGCGAAGATGCTGATGGTCATGCAGCGCCTGACCGGGGAGATGGATGTCAGCCTGCCGGTTGCGCTGGCGGAGGACCATCCGGCGCTGATGATGCAGATCGCCCCCCTGATCAAGCAGGGGATGATGACCGAGGAGGGGGATCGTTTCCGCCTCAGTGCCGAGTTGAAAGATCTGGCACTGGACGTCAATGGTGTCATTCTCCCGTTACCGCCGCTGCTTTGACCGCGGCGCTCTTTCCAGGAGGTAGCGCCGGGCGTTAGCTCAGGATTGCTGAAACTTCAGCTTCAGGGCCGCCTCGACGGCGGGGTCGACAAATTCCGAAACATTGCCACCCAGGGACGCGATTTCCCGAATCAGGGTAGAGGAAATGTAGGACAGGTGGTTGGCCGGTGTCAGGAACACGCTTTCCACTTCCGGTGCCAGACGGCGGTTCATATCCGCCAGCTGGAATTCGTATTCAAAATCCGACACCGCCCGCAGGCCCCGGAGAATCACGGTGGCGTTCTGTTCCCGCACAAAATCCGCCAGCAGGTTGCTGAATCCGGTCACGCTGACGTTGGGGATGTGAGCGGTGGCCTGTCTGACCAGCTCACAGCGTTCTTCCAGATTCAGTAGCGGCTGCTTCTTCGAGTTGTAGGCCACGGCGACCACAATTTCGTCGAACATGCGACCGGCACGCTCGATCAGATCGGTGTGGCCATTGGTAATGGGGTCAAAGGTGCCCGGGTATATGACTTTAGGCATGCACTGCTCCTTGAGTTACAGGCCTACAGGATACCCGGGCATCGGCGGCTTTGTCAGCTTTTGAGCCGGCTGGCCAGCCGCGTGCTGTTTCTGGCCGCCATCGCGTAGACCGACAACTGGGGGTTGGCACCGATACTGGTGGGGAAAATGGAGGCATCGTGGATGCTCAGATTCGCCACCTGATGATGCTCGCCAAACCCGTTCACCACCGAATTCTTCGGGTCTTCGCCCATGCCGCAGCCGCCCATCTGGTGCGCGGTAAACAACCGTACCCGATGCAGCTCCATGGGCAGGGTGTCGATGGCGGCTTTGGCGTCGGCCCAGCGGTCGAACCAGGGTGAGTCCAGGTGCATCAGCCGCACCTGTCTGGCACCGGCCGCAAACTGAATTTCCGCCATGGTGTGGAACGCCTCACGCAGGCCTTTCCAGAGGTAGTCCGTCACCGGGTAATCCAGCACTGGGCTGCCGTCATCGCGGAGGCTGACTGTGCCGCCCTGGCTGTCTTCATGAAAACCGTCCCGCATGAGGGCGATCACCGAATTCATCCACGGCAGCTGTTTCAGGTTGGCGAGTTGCTCCTCACCATGGCCGGGTACTACGCCGGCTGACATTGCCGGGTGCAGGGGCGGCACCTCCAGTTTAAAGCCGGCTGGCCCGTCCACGCCGTCACGGAAATTGAACTCGTCTGAGTAGATCGATTGGGGCGCGCCATAGAAAGGGTCAACCTTCTCCGGCATCTGTGCCACTGAGGCGTTAACCGGGTGAATGAACGAGCGCTTGCCGACCCGGTTGTGGGGGTCCGGCAAGCGGGAGCGCAACAGCAATCCGGGGGAGCCGATGGCACTGGCGGCGACCACAAAGTGCCGCGCCTTGAGCGTGACCGTTACGCCGGAAGGCGTCACGCTGTCGGCGGACATGGCGGTGGCGACCAGGTGGTCGATCCGGTCCTGTTTCATCACCAGTTTGTCCGCTCGCAGGCCGTGGAACAGCTGGGCGTTATTGTCCAGAGCACCGGGAATGGTGGTGGTCAGCGCGCCCTGCTTGGCGTTGGTGGGGCAGCCGACACCGCAGTAACCGAGGTTCCAGCAACCCTTGACGTTGCGGGGGATGACTTTCCAGGAATAGCCAAGCTGGTCGCATCCCTGGCGCAGAATGTCGTTGTTGACGTTGGGGTCGGTCAGCCACGGGCTGATGGTGTGGTGCTGCTCGCGGCCGTCAAACCAGGGCTTCATTGCCGCTGGCCGCAAGTCGTCCAGCCCGAATTGGTCGGCCCAATAATTCAGGGTGGGTTCCGGGGTGCGGAAGCTTGAGGTCCAGTTGACGGTGGTCGAGCCGCCTACGCAGCGCCCCTGCAGGATGGCAATGGCACCGTCTTTGGTGACGCGGCTCATGCCTTCCTGATAGAGCGAGGCGTAGGCGCTGAGCTCATCCATTTTGAAATCTTTCTGGTAGTACAGCCGGCCTTCTTCCACCAGGATCACCGACAGCCCGGCGCGGGCGAGAATTTCTGCGGTTGTGCCGCCCCCCGCGCCGGTGCCAATGACCACCACATCCGCTTCGTGGGTCTGGTGGCTGGTGAGAGTGCTGGCATCGGTGACACGCCAGCCGGCTTCAAGGCCCTGGGCAATACGATCGGTTAACGACATGGTTGGCTCCGGTAATCAGCAATGGCGGTATCAGGCGGTTTTGAACTGGGGCAGGGCATTCATGGCCCAGGCCGGTGGCCCCGGGTAGCCCGAGAGGTGCCAGTGGGCTGGGTGCCCATAAAACGCCACGTTGCTGATCTTGGTCAGGGCTATGTAGCCGTTGTTGAACAGGCCAATCCCGCTGGTACGCCAGCGTTCCAGGAAGGCGTTCGCGTCGGCGGTGGAGGTATTGGCCCAACTGGACCAGACCCGGGCGATGGTGACTCGCGTCAGGCCGAAGTTGAGCAGGTCGAACAATTGACGCAGCTCCTTCTGGTTGGCCGCCCCGAACTGCACCATGCCCTGATCGATGCGTTCAATGGTGGCAGCGATGGCCTGGCTTCGCTGTTCGGGTTGTTCGCTCAGACCGGGACCGATGATCGCCGGCAGCAGCGCCTCGAACAGGGTAATGTCCTCCCGGGTCAGGAACTGGAAGCGGTAACTGGCGTCCATTCGGGTGTCGACAGCGCTCAGCCGTCCGGCGGGGGCGGTGGCACAGCCGCTGAGGCCAGCGCCGAGACTGGCGGTGCCGAGAAACAGAGCGCCACCGAGCCCGGTGCGCAGGAAGCTGCGACGGTCCATCGAGGCCAGATCGTGCGCATCAGATGTTGGAGCTTGGGGCATGACAGGTCGCCTTTTTATTATCGTTGGCGGAATCACCGCCGGCCCGTATTGAATCTGGGCCGGCCTGCATCACCGATTCAGAGGTATCAGCGAATAAACAGTTTATAGACCATTTTGTGGGCGGCGGTACCATGGGGTGCGTACACGTATTTGCCGCTGTTGAATTTCTGTTTGGTGAAAATGGCCCGCTGGTGGGAGAAGGTCAGGAAGCCTTCCTTGCCGTGGTAATGGCCCATGCCGGAATCGCCGATACCGCCGAAGGGCAGGTCGTCCTGCGCTACGTGCATGAGGGCGTCGTTGATGCAAATGCCACCGGAATGGGTGCTATCCACCACGTGTTGCTGCAGGGTCTTGTCGTAGCCGAAGAAATACAGGGCCAGCGGCCGTGGACGGTCATTGATGTAGTGGATCGCTTCGTCCAGGTTGCCGTAGCCGATCACCGGCAGGATTGGCCCGAAGATCTCGTCCTGCATGACCTTCATGTCTGGTGTGGTGTTCAGCACCAGGGTCAGCGGCATTTTGCGGGTGCCGTCGCTGAGATTTTCCCGTGCGGGGTTGATCTCAATAATCTCCGCCCCTTTCTCTCGGGCGTCTTTCAAGTAGCCTTGCAGGCGATCGTACTGCCGCTCGTTGATGATGGCGGTGAAATCGTCGTTATCCCGCAGGCTGGGGTACATGTCACTGAAACGCGCCCGGAATTCGTCAACAAATGTTTGAACCCGGTCGGCGGGGCACAGCACGTAATCCGGTGCCACGCAGGTCTGGCCGGCGTTGAAGGCCTTGCCAAAGGCAATACGCTGGGCGGCGTCTTCCATCGGTACGTCGGACGACACAATGGCCGGTGACTTGCCGCCAAGCTCCAGCGTCACCGGGGTCAGATTCTCTGCGGCGGACTTCATCACCAGCTTGCCGACCGACGTAGAGCCGGTAAACAGCAAGTGGTCGAACGGCCGGGCAGAGAAGTCAGCGGCCACATCCGCCTCGCCGTTGATCACTGAGACCAGATCCTCCGGGAAGGTGGACTCGATGATGTCCTTAAACAGCGCCGAGGTGTGGGGTGTGAACTCTGACATTTTAACCATGGTGCGGTTGCCCGCTGCCAGAGACGCCACCAGCGGGCCGACGGCCAGAAAAAGCGGGTAGTTCCACGGTACGATCACGCCCGCCACGCCTTTGGGCTGGTAATGCACCTTGTTGCTGGCGGGCTGGAACAGTACCGACACATGGCGCTTGGACGGCTTCATCCAGCTGCTCAGATTCTTCAGGGTGTAGTTGATGCCCTGAATGGAGGGCATGATTTCGGCAATCAGGGACTCGTCCCGGGAGCGGCAGCTGAAGTCCCGGTCGATGGCGTCGGTCAGTTTGTCCTGGTTGCTCAGCAGCGCCCGCTTCAATCGCTTCAGATTTTCCTGGCGCTCGGTCAGCGACGGCATCGGGTTGTTGCGAAAGGCCTTTTTCTGGTCTTCGAAGACACGATGTGTATGCTGGATCTGCTTTTTGCTTTCGGTCAACTGGACGACAGTCGCTCCCATGGGATTCTCTCCTTGCGGACCCGGATCGCGTGCCGGGTGCGCTGTTGTTGTAAGGTGATTTCGCTTCAGGGCGGTGAAAAAATACCCAGTTTGCGCTTGAGGGTATTATTAGAGTATATACTCTAGGGAGTCAAGAAAAGCCGGATGGCGGATCAGGCCATCCGTGGGTCACACCACGACATTCCACAACAACAAAGCCAAGCTGAACCTATGAAAACCAGAGACAAGATTCTGCTGTCCAGCCTGGAGCTGTTCAACGAGCGGGGTGAGCGGAACATCACCACCAATCACATCGCCGCGCACCTGGCCATTTCTCCGGGCAACCTCTATTACCATTTTCGCAACAAGTCGGACATCATTTACGAAATCTTCCTGGAATACGAAAAACTGGTGGACTACTACCTGGATATTCCGGAGGACCGACCGCTGACACTGGAAGACATGACCTTCTACCTGGAGTCCGTGTTTGATGGCTTGTGGAGTTACCGGTTCTTTCACCGGGATCTGGAATACCTGCTTGATGGCGACAGCCGCCTGCGCCAGGATTATCGGGATTTCACCAATCGGTGCCTGGACGCCATCAGCCGAATTTTCGAGAAGCTGGCGGAGGCGGGGATTATCGAGCCCCAGCCCGAGGAGTTGCGTTCGGCCATGTCCTTGAATGTCTGGCTGGTGATCACCAACTGGATGGCATTCCTGAAAACCGCCCATGCGGGTGAGGCGGCAGTAACGCTGACACTGACCGAGCTCAAACAGGGCATCTATCAGGTGCTGACGCTGGAAATTCCCTACCTGAGTCCGGCCTACCGCGACCGGGTGATGGCGCTGAGGGAAAAATACCGCCCGCACCTGCCGGATGCCGCCGCCAGTGATGGCGCTTTCGATGCCAGAGTGGGCCTGATTAAAAAATAATCGAAAGTTTGGAACTTTTTATATCTGGGTGTGTCCTATAAGTGACGCCGGGGATCCGGACATCCTGGGCGTCACCCTGAGTGAGTTCTCAGGTTTTAGCACGTCGCAAACCCTGACGTTTCGCCGGCTTGTCTGATGGCAAGCCGGTTTTTTAGGGTCTAGGTTGACTCAATGATTGACTCCACCCCCTCGAGCCAGTCATTCAGTGCCTCGCGGCACTCATCGACACCCCGCTTGGACGTTGCCGAAAACATCACCAGATGGTGCACGCAGCTGAAATTTTCGAGTTTGCTGGCGATGCCTATCATGGCGGTTTTGGCCTGCCCAAATTTCAGTTTGTCTGCCTTGGTGGCCAGAATCATCAATGGCAGCTTGTTATGCTCGCACCATTCCACCATCATCTGGTCAAAATCGGTTAACGGGTGGCGAATGTCCATGACCAGAACCAGCCCGCGCAGGCAACGGCGGTCATTCAGATAATGGCCGAGATGTTTCTGCCAGTCGTCTTTCATGTCCCGGGAAACTTTGGCGTAGCCATAGCCAGGCAGATCCACCAGGCGGCGCTGGTCGCGATTGAGGGTAAAGAAGTTGATCAATCGGGTGCGCCCCGGGGTTTTACTGGTGCGCGCCAGCTTGCCATTGGCGGTAATGGAATTGATGGCGCTGGATTTGCCCGCGTTGGAGCGCCCGGCGAAGGCCACCTCGGCACCCGAGTCCGCTGGGCACTCTTCCAGTTTGGATGCGCTGATGAGAAAACGCGCGCTGTTGAAGGAAATCGGTTTCGGGGTCAGATCGGATGACACGGTAGCTGGTTTTCCTATTGGATTTCAGTTATCAGGGATTAATGTATAATGCTACACCAATTCTGGACACTACGCTGTGCGTAGCTGCCGAACAGCCCCGGTTCGCGCCTTTTGGGCCAATGCCTGCCGGCTGGATAACGAAGAATACCTTTGGATGAGAGAAGCGGAGCGAGCATGAAAAAACTGATCGCAGGAGTTGTTCTCGGCGTTGGCCTCACAGCGATGGCGCACGGGGCGGGAGATCCTGAAGCAGGCGAGAAAAGTGCAGCCGGATGTGTGGCCTGCCACGGTGCGGGCGGAGCCAAACCGATGATGGGGGCCTACCCAAAGCTGTCGGGGCTGGGTGAAAAATACCTGTACCAGCAACTGGTGGCCATCAAGGAGGGTGATCGTCAGATCGCTGAGATGACCGGCTTGCTGGATGATATGTCCAATGATGATCTGCAGGACCTGGCCGCGTATTTTGATGATCAGGATATGACGGTTCAGCAGGCAGACCCGGACCTGGTCGACGAAGGCCAGGCAATCTTCCGTGGCGGCAATCTGGCCTCGGGCGTGCCGGCCTGTTCCGGTTGCCATAGCCCGCAGGGCGACGGCAATGCGCCGGCCGGTTACCCGCGTCTTGGTGGCCAGAATGCGGAGTATCTGGAGAAGCAGTTGAAAGCCTATCGCGACGGTGAGCGCGACGGCGGTCAGAACGCCTTCATCATGATGGACGTTGCGGCCAAGCTGTCTGATTCCGAAATCGAGGCTGTGGCCAGCTACATTTCCGGCCTGAACTGAGATCCGGCATCTGAGAATCTGAAAACCCCGCCCAGTGCGGGGTTTTTGTTATGTCTTTCCCCGCTTTAATCTGGCACCGGTGGAACTTTTCGCGCACGCTGGGTCATAATCAATTCCAGTAACCAAGGTCATTAACGGAGATAGTCGATGTTGAGAAGTCTGAGTACAGCAGTCACGTTGCTCGCGGCGTTCGCCATCGCCGGTCCGGCAAGCGGTGCCGAATGGCAGGAAGGGACCCACTACAAAGAATTGAGCTCGCCGGTTCGTACCGACAATGGCGATACGATCGAAGTGGCGGAAGTGTTCTGGTATGGCTGCCCCCATTGTTACAACTTCAAGCCGCTGGTGGAGCCCTGGGCGGAAGATCTTCCCAAAGGCGTCGATTACGTTCAGATTCCTGCGGCGCTTGGTCAGTCCTGGGAGCCCCACGCCAAAGCGTTTTACGCGCTCGAAGCCATGGGTGAGCTTGATAAAGTGCACGACGCTCTGTTCGATGCCCTGGCGCGGGATCGTCAGCCGCTGAATTCTGGTGAGGCGCTGGCAGAATTCGTCAGCGGCCATGACGTTGACGGTGACGCCTTCCTGAAGAGCTACAACAGCTTCGGCGTCAGCGCGAAAATGCAGAAAGCCCAGTCCAAGATTCGCGGCGCGCGGATTACCGGCACACCGACTATGCTGGTGAATGGCAAGTACACGGTAAGCGCATCCATGGCCGGTGGCCACGAAGCCGTGCTGGACGTGGTGGATTACCTGATCGAACGGGAGCGGGGCGAGGCCGAATAAGGTCACCTGCAACAACAGGTGCTCGGTGTCACACAGTCGGGTGGGCTGGTAAGCATGTACAGACGCTTTCGCAAACAGCTGGACGGAATGTTCCGCCCAGCCAGAGAGCCCAGGAGCAGTTGCAGCTCCGGTAGCGAGCATGTGCCCGAGTTCGAGGCGCACCGGCACATCCGATTGCTGACGTTCAATATCCAGGTCGGTATCAACACCTCGTCCTATCGCCACTACCTGACCCGCAGCTGGCAGCACTTCCTGCCCCACCGCAACCGCATCGACAACCTTGACCGTATTGCCTCCCTGCTGCGCAATTACGACGTGGTGGCGCTGCAGGAGTGCGATGGCGGCAGCTTGCGCAGTGCCTACATCAACCAGGTCCAGTACCTGGCGGAAGCCGCCGGTATTCCTTACTGGTATCAGCAGCTGAATCGCAATCTTGGACAGATCGCACAGCACAGCAACGGCCTGCTGAGCCGTTACCGCCCGCTGGATGTCACCGAACACAAGCTCCCGGGGCTGATCCCCGGTCGCGGCGCAATTATTGCCCGTTATGGTTCGGAAGACGACCCGCTGGTGCTGGTGATGATGCACCTGTCGCTGAGCCGTGCCGCCCAGCAACGCCAGCTCGGGTATATCCGCGAGCTGATCGGTGATTATCAACACGTGGTGCTGATGGGCGACATGAATAACCACGCCGAAGAGTTGCTCACCCAGACCCCCCTGAAAGAAACCAACCTGGTCCCGCTGCCGGACACCGCCCACAGCTTCCCCAGCTGGCGTCCGGAAAAAGCATTGGACCACATCCTGGTCAGCCCCAGCCTGGAAATCCGCCGTTCCGAGGTGGTGAGCTATCCGATGTCGGATCATCTGCCGATAGCCCTGGATGTGGCTTTGCCCAAGGGGTATCTGGAAACGTTCTGACGTCTGAATGGTTCAGGCAATAAAAAACCCGGCACCAGGCCGGGTTTTTTATCAGGTCACCAGATCAATTACTTGATCTTGGCTTCCTTGTACGCAACGTGCTTACGGACAACCGGATCGTACTTTTTGATCTCGATTTTTTCCGGGGTGTTACGCTTGTTCTTGTTGGTCGTGTAGAAGTGACCAGTGCCTGCTGATGAAACCAGCTTGATTTTCTCGCGCATGATACGGCTCCTTAAAATTTCTCGCCGCGGGCACGAAGATCGGCCAGCACAGCGTCGATGCCTTTTTTGTCGATGATGCGCATACCCTTGGTGGATACACGCAGCTTCACGAAACGCTTCTCTGATTCAACCCAGAAGCGGTGGTTCTGCAGATTCGGCAGAAAGCGACGACGGTTGTGGTTCATCGCGTGGGATACGTTGTTACCGGTGACCGGACGCTTACCGGTAACCTGACAAACTCTGGACATACTTGCCTCCGACCTGAGCAATGGTCTTAATATACGAATTCGTTTAATTGCGCTTCTGGTTGTCGCTGCTTGCGCCACGAATAGCAAGCTGCTCGCCAGACGCCGCCAGAAAGGGACGCTTTTATACCAGAACTGGCCCCCCAACGCAAAAAATTGTTGGGAAATTGGCCAGTTTTCTGGTTCTGGCCCAGTGCGGTTTACATCAACCCCTGTTCGGCGAGGGATGTTACCTCACCGTGGCCAATAACCATATGGTCAAGAACCCTGATATCCACCAATCCGAGTGCTTCTTTCAGGCGGCGGGTGAGGGCGATGTCCGCCTGGCTCGGTTCCGCCACGCCGGACGGATGGTTGTGGGCAAAGATGACCGCGGCCGCATTATACTCTAAAGCCTGGCGCACTACCTCCCTTGGATAGACTGCCGCACCGTCGATGGTGCCACGGAACAGTTCCCGGTACTGGATCACCCGGTGGCGGTTGTCCAGAAACAGGCCGGCAAACACTTCGTGCGGGTAAGTGCCCAGGCGGCTGCACAGAAAACGCCGGGTGTCGGCGGGCGAGCGCAGCGGGTCGCCCTGTTTCAGGGGTTCGTCCATCACTCGCTGCGCCATTTCCATGGCGGCCTGAACCTGGGCGTATTTGGCGGTGCCCAGGCCTTTGACGTCACAGAACCGCCGTTGCGAGGCGGTCATCAGGCCGCGCAGACCGCCGAAGTTGTCGACCAGATGACGTGCCAGCGCCATCACGGGCATGCCGGCGGTGCCGGTGCGCAGGAAGATGGCCAGTAATTCGGCGTCGGACAGGCTGCTGGCACCGTGGGCCAGGAGTCGTTCCCGCGGGCGTTCGTCCGTGGGCCAGAGAGAAGAGGTCATGGTTGCATCCTTGCGGTCTGTTATTGTGTGGTGGTGAGGTGCCGGGCGCGTCCTGCGCAGGCCACTGAAAATCGTCATAAAGTCTACCACGGCTTGCGGGCTGCCGGCAGGCGTTTGCCGTGGTATCTTATAACCCCTTTCTATTATTCGGGTACGGAGTGGGTATGGCCCCAAAACGAATTCTGCTGGGAATCACCGGTGGTATCGCCGCCTATAAAAGCGCGGAGCTGGTGCGGCTGCTGAAAAAGGCCGGGCACGAGGTGCGGGTAGTGATGACCCGGGGCGCGGAAGCCTTTGTGACGCCGCTGACCTTTCAGGCCCTGAGCGGAGAGCCGGTGCGTACATCGCTGCTGGACCCCGAAGCGGAACAGGGCATGGGCCACATTGAGCTGGCCAAGTGGGCCGATCATGTCATCGTTGCTCCGGCCTCTGCCGATTTCCTCGCGCGCCTGGCCAACGGCCTGGCCGACGATCTGTTGTCGACTCTGTGCTGTGCGACAGAGGCCCCGATAGCGCTGGCACCGGCCATGAACCAGGCAATGTGGAACAACCGCCGTACGCAACGCAACATTGAATTACTGGCGGGCGATCCGCAAATCCAGCTCTGGGGGCCGGACCAGGGCTCCCAGGCCTGTGGTGATACCGGCCCGGGACGCATGCTGGAGGCCCAGGCCCTGTTTGAACGCATTGTTGCCGAGCCCGACGGCCGTTTGGCGGGCAAGCGAGTGGTGATTACCGCCGGTCCGACCCGCGAGCCGATTGACCCGGTGCGTTACATCAGCAATCACAGTTCCGGGAAGATGGGGTATGCCATGGCGGCCGCTGCCCGTGCCGCGGGTGCGAAGGTCATACTGGTCAGTGGCCCGGTGACGATTCCGGCACCGGCCGGTGTGGTAGTGCGCCCCGTGATCACCGCCGAAGACATGCTGGCGGAAGCCAGCCGCGCCGTGGACGAAGGCTGCGACCTGTTTATTGCCACCGCTGCGGTGGCGGACTACCGCCCTGACTGTTGCGCTGACGACAAGATCAAGAAGACCCAAGAGGACATGACCCTGGCGCTGGTGCGCAATCCTGACACCCTGGCCACCATCGCTGCCCGGCCCAATGCCCCGTTTACCGTGGGCTTTGCCGCGGAAACCACGGATGTCGAGCACTATGCGCGGGACAAGATGCAGCGCAAGCAGCTGAACATGATTGTCGCCAATGACGTTTCCGTGCCCGGGCTGGGCTTCAACAGCGATCGCAACGCGGTCACCGTGTTCTGGCCCGGCGGGCAGCAGTCCATCGGGCCGGAAAGTAAAACCGGCATTGCCAGCCAGTTGATGGACCTGCTCGCGGAACAGCTCCCCTGAAGGCTCTTAATCCCTAAAATCCACGCATGACAGGACTTTGCATGACACGTAAAAAACTTCAGGTTCGCATTCTGGACGCCAGAATCGGCCAGTCCATTGCGTTTCCGGAATACGCCACTGACGGCTCGGCGGGACTGGACCTGCGCGCTTGCCTGGATCAGCCACTCACGCTGAAGCCGGGTGACACCCAGCTGATAAATACCGGGCTGTCGATTCACATTGCCGATCCGTCGTTGGCGGCCATGATCCTGCCCCGCAGTGGGCTGGGCCACAAGCACGGCATCGTTTTGGGCAATCTGGTCGGCCTGATTGACTCGGATTACCAGGGCGAGCTGATGGTTTCCTGCTGGAACCGTGGCCAGAGCGAATTCACCGTTAATATTGGCGAGCGCCTGGCGCAGCTGGTGCTGGTGCCGGTGGTGCAGGCCGACTTTGAAGTGGTGGAAGCGTTTGACGCCAGCGATCGCGGTGCCGGCGGTTTTGGTTCCACCGGCCGTCATTGAGCCGGTAACAGACTGTAAACGCGGAAGAACCATCGGGCGTCTATACTTGGCTGGTAACTCATTGCCGCAGAAAAAATGATAAGTGCAGGATGGACTCATGAAGCTGGGTAAAAAGAAGAAGTCGGAAGAGGCCGTTGCAGACAAGCCGGAGGAAAAACCGGCCGCAGAGGAGAACACCAACGGTTCATCGACTAAGGGTTCCCGCCCCAAGCACTTGAAGACCGTGGCGAGCGTTCAGGCCATCACTGTATTGCTGTCCGGACTATTGGCGGCCGCGCTGATTTACTGGCTGGCTGTCACCCCCGCAGAATTCCGCCGGGCCGAACTGCAGGCCTCGGTAGAGGTGGATGCTGCCGCCCTTCGCATCAATCAGCAGATGACGCTGCTGCAGTCGGCGGTGGAAGGGCTGGCGGCCCAGCGCCACGTTCGCGACGCGCTGGGTAGCCGCCCGCAGACCGAATCGGTGAGCGCAGAGCTTGCTGACGCGTTGCCGGGCGTTCAGGCGGTCCATCTGTTCCCTTACCGCGATATTCCCCGCAGCGCCAGCGGTTCCGAAACCCTCGGTTTCGCAGGGCTGGATCTCGCGCGGCGTGCCGAGGCGGGCCGGTCACTGCAACCTGATGCGTTCCCCAGGGATGGACAGTGGTATTTCCAGTTGGCGGCTCCCATCCGTAATCCTGATAACCGCGCCATGGCCGGCAGTATGTTGGTGGTATTTGATGCGGCTGAACTGGCCTCCCTGTTGACGGTGGTTAATGGGGAGCTTGGCGGTGAGCTGGCGTTGGTTCAGACCGTTAACGGCGCTGCCCGCACGGTGGTCAGTCGTGGCGCTGGCAGCGGCACGGTGGTGGAGCGGGGCCTGAATGCGCCGGACTGGTCCATCAGTTACACACCGGCGTCGGGGCCGGCCCCGGTCGTGAACACGACACTGGCGCTGATTTTGATCATTGCGCCGGTCTTGCTGGCAGCGATAGCCATCTGGGCCCTGCTTGGCGCAGCGCAGCGCAGTATCCGTCAGGATGTGGCCGCGCTGACCCAATGGGCGCATAAGGTGTTCGGTGGTGAACGGGTCAAGTTGCCGCCGGTGAAATGGGATGTTGTCGCCGCCACCGGCGAGGTGCTTCAGCGTTTGACCCAGGTGGTGGAGAAACGGGTATCCAAAGCGTCGGAAACGGCGCGGCCAATGGCACCGGAAAAAGCAGCCACGGCGTCGGCGGAGGAACCGCTGTTTCAGGAAAAGGACATGCTCGATATCGATATGCTGGACGGCGACGATGACGTACTCGGCTTTGGTGGCGGGAGCGACGGCGATATCGGCAGCACGCCGGAGGTTGAAGAAACGGTGCTTCCAGATGTAGAGGTGCCGGACGGTATATTCCGCGCCTATGACATTCGCGGCATTGTCGGCGAGACCCTGTCGGAAGAGATTGTTGCGGTCATCGGGCGCGCCATTGGCAGCGAAGCGGTGGAGCGTCAGCTTGAGAGTATCTGCATTGGTTATGATGGCCGCCATTCCAGCCCGGCGCTGGCGGACGCGCTGGCACAGGGCATCATGGCCGCCGGCTGCAACGTCATCCAGGTGGGTGCCGTGCCCACTCCGGTGCTGTATTTTGCCACCCACGAGCTGCAGACCGGTTCCGGGGTGATGGTGACCGGCAGTCACAATCCGGCCAATTATAACGGTCTGAAAATCATGCTGGGCGGGGAAACCCTGTCCGGTGAAGCCATTCAGAAACTGCTTCAGCGCATCCAGACTGGCGACTTTGCCAGCGGGCAAGGCACGCAGTCCTCCGAAGACGTCCGCCGCGCCTATCTCGACCGTATTGTCGGAGACATTGCGGTGGCTGCGCCACTCAAAGTGGTGCTGGATGCCGGTAACGGCATTGCCGGTGAGCTTGCCCCCATCCTGGTGGAAGAGCTGGGGTGTGAGGTGATCCCTCTGTATTGCGACGTCGACGGCGATTTTCCTAACCATCACCCCGACCCCGGCAAGCCGGAAAACCTGGTGGACCTGATTGCCCGGGTCCAGGATGAAAAGGCTGATATTGGTCTGGCCTTCGACGGCGATGGTGATCGCCTGGGCGTGGTCACCAACAGCGGCAAGATTATCTGGCCGGACCGCTTGCTGATGCTGTTCGCCCGTGACGTGGTGTCGCGTAACCCCGGCGCGGATGTGTTGTACGACGTGAAATGCAGCCGCCGTCTGGCGGGGGTGATTTCCGAAGCCGGCGGCCGGCCGATCATGTGGAAAACCGGCCACTCGCTGATGAAGGCCAAAATGAAGCAGACCGGTGCCCTGCTGGCCGGGGAGATGAGCGGCCATGTTTTCTTTGGCGAGCGCTGGTACGGTTTCGACGATGGCCTGTATTCGGCCGCCCGCCTGTTGGAGATTCTGGGCATTGAGGATCGTCACAGTGATGAGGTATTTGAAGACTTCCCCGAGGACATCAGCACACCCGAACTGAACGTTGAGGTCACGGAAGAAACCAAGTTTGAACTGATGGAGCAACTGGGCCGACAAGGCGAATTCGGCGATGGCAACATCAGCACCATTGATGGCATCCGCGTGGATTATGCCGATGGCTGGGGGCTGTGCCGGGCGTCCAATACCACGCCGATGCTGGTGCTGCGGTTCGAAGCGGAAACCGAGGACGCGCTCGAGCGTATCAAGCAGGTGTTCCGTGACCAGTTGCAGAAAGTTGCCCCGGATCTGGTCGCCGGCTTTTGAAGGCGGCCCGGGGCTCTGAAATAATGATGTGTGTTTTTCGACTATCGAACGTTTATCAAGGCTAAGGCAGCAACATGGCACTGGATCGTGAAACAGCTATGCAAGTGGCATCCGTACTGAGTAGGGGCTTGCCCTACATCCAGCGGTTTACCGGGAAGACCGTGGTCATCAAGTACGGCGGTAACGCCATGGAAAACGAGGACCTGAAAAGCAGTTTCGCCCGCGATGTGGTGCTGATGAAACTGGTGGGCATCAACCCGATTGTGGTCCACGGCGGCGGTCCACAGATCGGCGATCTGCTGGCGCGCCTGAATATCCAGTCCCGCTTCGTGAACGGCATGCGAGTGACCGACAGCGAAACCATGGATGTGGTTGAAATGGTGCTGGGTGGCCAGGTCAACAAGGAGATTGTGTCGCTGATCAATGCCCAAGGCGGCACTGCGCTTGGCCTGACCGGGAAGGACGCCAACCTGATTCGTGCCCGCAAGCTGGAAGTGGTTAACCGCTCCCCGGAACTGGAGCGTCCCGAAATCATCGACATCGGCCATGTGGGCGAAGTGGCGAGCGTGAATGTCGACGTCATCGACATGCTGACCCGCAGCAACGTCATTCCGGTGATTGCACCGATTGGCGTCGGTCCCGATGGCACGTCCTACAACATCAACGCGGATCTGGTTGCGGGCAAGGTGGCGGAAGCGATGAAAGCGGAAAAACTGATTCTGCTGACCAACGTTTCCGGCCTCAAGGGCAAGGACGACAAGGTGCTGACCGGGCTGACTGCCAGTCAGGTTAACGATCTGATTGAAGACGGCACCATTCACGGCGGCATGTTGCCAAAAATTCGCTGTGCCCTGAGCGCGGTGGAAAATGGTGTGCGCACGTCACACATTATCGACGGTCGCGTTGCCCATGCCACCCTGCTTGAGATATTCACCGATGAAGGTGTGGGCACACTGATTTCTCGCAGCTGATCGCCTCCTGGCAGACAGCCGTCGTGGTGTTGATATAGCCTGACAGAACGCACGTCTCCGTCAGGCAAAAGGAAAAACTGATGAAACGCCTGCTGACTTTTTTAGTGGTTGTAGTACTGCTTGGCTGGCTGCTGTTCAAGGCTGCTGCCTGGTGGCTGGCGGACCAGCGCCTGGCCGAGGCGCGCGGAGCCCTGGAGCATGTGGGCGTTATTCACCGGGGCTCGATCAGCTCGGGGATTGACGGCCGCCTGTTGTTGACTGAAGCCAGTTACCAGGATTTCCGGCTGGCGGGGCCGGTGGATGCGGACCGGGTGATGTTTGATGCCGGCTCGCCGCTGGCGTTACTGATGGCCCTGCTGGAGCCAGGCAACCTGCCGCCGTCCTGGAGCCTGCAAGCAGAAGGCCTCGTGGTGATGCTTGAGGCAACCATGTTCCGCAACTGGGTCACGGCCTCGGGCACGAACAGCCAGGCCTTGTTTGCCCCGGTGTGTGGCCCGGACCACCGTCAGCAACTGAGCAGTGGCGATCTGGTGCGAATGGGCATGCGAGGTGTAACCGGCGAAGCCCTGATTCGTCAGCAGCCCGATGAGCTGTATCTGGAAGTGACCACGGACAGCGTCGGCAGCGTCGAAATGCGCTGGCCGGATGCCCGCTTTGACCCGCTCGACCCGGGAGCGTTGATGGTGGGGGCTGAAAGTCCGGTGGAGGTCACCCTTCGTGATGGTGGGCTGATGCGCCGGGTGGCAGCCTACTGCGCGCGGGAATCGGCGGTGACGACGGAACAGTGGAGCGCTATCGTGATGGACGCTTTCCGCCTGGCACTCAATGCGCGAGGCTATGAAGCCAGTGACCAACTCTTGGCGCTTTATCGGCAGTGGCTGACCGAAGGCGGTGAACTCACGCTCACACTCGCTCCGACGGAACCGCTGCTGGGGGTGCCGGTACATGAGCCTGATGAAGCACCGTCTGGCAACCTCAACGTCCGTTACAATGGCCAGACCGTGCCCGATGTCTTCCTGGAAGCGGTTCGATCTGCCGAAACGGACGTGTCTGATCTGGCCGTGCAGCCGGTGGTGCCTGAAGGTGAAAACAGCCTGGTGGCGGGGTGGCACCCCGCGGACGCCACGGACGCCGGGCGTTGGCTTGGGCGACCGGTAAAAGTGACCTTGTCGAACGGCAACGTGGTGGAAGGCCGGCTGGCCAGCGTGGATGAACGAACGCTGGAAATTGCCCGCCTCGTCGGCGGTGGTGAAGTGGCTTATCCTATTGTTATACGCGCCATGGATACATTTGAGGTCTGGCGACGCGGCCAGACCCGTTGATCCGTTACCGGACCAGGGAGGCGTTCCATGTCTGATGCAACGACCAAATCCGCCGGTGTCCCCGGCATCCGCGATATGCTGGAAAAGCTGATTGCGTTGCCCTCCATCAGCAGCTCGACCCCGGAGTGGGACCACAGCAACGAAGCCGTGGTGAGAACGCTCGCTGAGTGGCTGGAGCCGCTAGGGTTTGCCATCGAACTGATGGCGGTGCCCGGTATGCCGGGCAAGTACAATCTGATTGCCACCCTTGGCAGCGGCCCTGGCGGGCTGGTGTTGTCGGGGCACACAGATACGGTGCCGTTTGATGACAAACGCTGGCAGAGCGATCCTTTTACCCTGACCGAGCGCGATAACCGCTGGTATGGGCTGGGCACCTGTGACATGAAGGGCTTTTTCCCCCTGGCCATTGAGGCGGCTCGGGCGTTTGCCGGCCAGCCACTCAAACAGCCGCTGATCATTCTCGCCACCGCGGATGAAGAAAGCTCTATGAACGGCGCGCGGGCGCTGGCGGAAGCCGGGCGACCGAAAGCGCGTTATGCGGTCATTGGTGAACCCACCGGACTGAAACCGGTGCGCATGCACAAAGGCATTATGATGGAGCGGCTGGTGTTTGAGGGGCAGTCGGGTCATTCGTCCGACCCCGCCCTCGGCCGTAACGCAATGGAGGGCATGCACGAGGCGTTGGGGGAATTACTGGACCTGCGACAAACCTGGCAGGAGCAATACCAGAACCCCAATTTCCGGGTGCAGGTGCCCACCCTGAATCTGGGCTGTATTCATGGTGGTGATAACCCCAACCGTATCTGTGCTCGCTGCGAGCTGCACTTTGACCTGCGCCCGCTGCCGGGTATGGAGATGGGGGCATTGCGCCAGGCCATCCTCGGCAAATTGCAGCCGCTTGCTGAACGCCGCGACCTGAATATGCTCTTTGAACCCCTGTTCGACGGCGTGCCGCCGTTCGAGACACCGGCGGACGCGGCCCTGGTCAGCGTCTGCGAAAAACTGACCGGGCACACCGCGCATGCGGTGGGCTTTGCCACGGAGGCCCCCTGGCTGCAGCAGTTGGGGCTGGAAACTCTGGTAATGGGGCCCGGCTCGATTGATCAGGCTCACCAGCCCGACGAGTTTCTGGAACTGTCGCAGCTGGAGCCAACCGTCAAGATCCTCAAGGGATTGATTCAACAGTTCTGCCTGTAACGTTCAGGTCACCAGGAGAGACGATTGAAACCCAACGACTGGCTGCACGGATTCCGCCACTCATCCCCGTACATCAACGCCCACCGGGGGCGTACGGTGGTGCTGACAATTGGCGGCGATGCCATTGCCCACGACAACTTCATTAACATCATCCACGACATCGCACTGTTGAGCAGTCTGGGTGTGCGTCTGGTGGTGGTCTTTGGGGCAAGACCCCAGATTCAGCAGCGGCTGGATGACGCCAGTGTGGCGTCGTCGTTCCACCATGGCTTGCGGATAACGCCGGAGGATCAGTTGCATCTGGTCCTGCAAGCCATCGGTGGTCAGCGCGCGTATCTGGAAAGCCAGTTGTCCATGGGGCTGGTGAATTCCCCCATGCACAATGCGCGGATTCGGGTCAGTGGCGGTAATTTTGTCACCGCGCGGCCGGTCGGCGTTCTCGATGGAATCGATTTCGGCTATACCGGCCGGGTGCGGCGGGTTGATGTGGCCGGTATCGAGAAGCTGCTGGAGCTCGGGCACATCGTGCTGCTGCCACCGCAGGGGTATTCCCCCACCGGCGATGCGTTCAACCTGTCTTACGAGGACGTCGGAAGCCAGGTTGCTGCTGCCCTGCAGGCGGAAAAACTGATCATGTTCATCGACGATCAGGGCCTGCTGGAGGCCGATGGTTCGCTGATCCGTGAGTTGTCTGCGCGGCAGGCGTCGGAACGCCTGGCAGAGGGAGCCGTTACCGGGCACGACGCCGCGTTGCTGAAAGCGGCGTGCGATGCCTGCGTCAAGGGGGTGCGCCGTTCCCACATCATCAGCTATGTAGACGATGGCGCGTTGCTTGAGGAACTGTTCACCCGGGACGGCTCCGGCACTCTGGTCAGCGGTGACCACTACGAGCAGATCCGTCAGGCCCGGGTGGAAGACATCGGCGGTGTGCTGGAGCTGATCCAGCCATTGGAAGAGCAGGGCGTTCTGGTGCGTCGCTCGCGGGAAATGCTGGAAACGGAAATCGACCGGTTCGTGGTCGCCGAGCGCGACGGTACCATCGTGGGCTGTGCCGCTCTGTACTATTACGCGGATGAAGGCGCGGGTGAACTGTCGTGCTTTGCCGTTGACCCCAATTACCGTCGCGCCGGGCGAGGCGACGACATTCTGGCGATGGTTGAAAAGCTGGCCCGCAGCCAGGGCATTGAGCGTCTGTTTGTGTTGACCACCCAGACGGAACACTGGTTCCGCGAACGGGGTTTCAAACCCTCCACTGTGCAGGATTTGCCGGGGCCGAAGTTGGCGTCCTACAACGCCCAGCGCAACTCAAAGGTGTTTGTGAAACCGCTGTGAGAGCTCTGACAGAGCGCGTGTGCGCTGTTCCGGCTCCTGCTCCGATAAGGTCCGAACCCGGTCGTAAAAGTCGGCAAAGTCATAGTGGGTGTCGCTAAGCAACTGGCGGAAGCCGGGCACGTACTGATTGTACTGGCGAAACAGGGCCAGATTGGCGTTGTTCAGGGTGTCGACGGACGCGCCGAATGGCCCGGGTTCGTCCCAACCCGCGGCCAGTGTGTTGTAACGATCGACCAGCCCGGCAATCAGCTTTTGCTTCTGTTGCCGCAGCTCGGTGTCGGGAATGGCGCTTCTGCGTTGATACAGGCGGTCCAGATCCGTTACGGTGCTCTCAACCAACGCCAGTGTTGTGTCCCGCTGGTCAAGGCGTTTCAGCGTAGCGGCAAACCTGTCGCTGTGTCCCCGGTCCTCCAGCCATAAGCGCAGGCCTTCCAGCTCGACCGCGGTGGCGAAACTTTCGTTGAACGCCGTGTCTTCATTGACGTAGACCACCCGGTGCGCGAGCTCGTGAAACATCAAAGCAACCATGCGGTCGTCGGGCAGGCTGGTGAACCCCGAGTGCAGCGGGTCATCAAACCAGCCCAGGGTAGAGTAGGCGGTTACGCCACCGATGAAGGTGTCGTAGCCACGTGCATTGAGGGTGTGTTGTTCGGCCCGTGCGTCGTTGAGATTGAAGTAGCCCCGGTACGCCTGGCAGCCGGCTACCGGATAGCACCATTGACGGGGTGTGAGGGAAAATTCCGGAACCGCGACGAGGTTAACCACCACCCAGGAGCGGCCCAGCTCGGTGTATTCGGTAAAGGCATCGCCTACCGGCAGCGCCAGGCGGGTTTGCGCGTAGGCACGGGCGTTGTCGGCGAGGGCCAGTTTATGGGCCAGGTCGGGATCGGTTGCGGGATTTGCGAGCAACTCTTCAACCGGTTCTGACGACCACATGAGCGAGACGTGCCCGCTGACGGCCTGGCTGTAGTAGCCGATGGTCGTGCAGCCGGGAAGCACGACCGCCAGTAGCAAAAGCGTATAGATCTGACTAAGCTGTGTCATGGTTTATATAGGATATCAGGTTGTTCATGGACCCCAGAGAACGTCGTACAAGCTCCCGGAAACCGATCAAGCTGGCTGCCCAGCTGGACCTTGGCTCGGGTGAGAGCTGGCCCTGTCAGATCGCGGATTTTTGTGCCGAAGGCCTGTTTATCCGCTATTCCGGGGACACCTCTCGAAAACTTGAACGGGTGCTGGCCAAGGGCAGCCCCGACGAGTTCATTGTGCGTTTTCGTTCCGCCGATGGTAACCGTCGTCACGAACTGCATGTGAGCAGTGTTCGTCGTATCGAAGGTGCCATGGGTGTGCATTTTACACGCTCCAACCCGGAAGCGGTGAATGCCATGCTCAAACAGTGTGGCGGCAGCCGTCACCAGGAGCGATCAGCGCTGCGCCCACCCAATGATCGTGTGCAGTTTGTACTGCACCAGTCGGCGCGGGCGTTGGTCCAGTTCATTGAGCCGCTGATGGACGCGTGTTTCGTGCAAATGGTCGCAGCACTGAAACAATCGGCCCAGAAAGCCGGCAATGACCAGCAGGCCAACGATTACTTGGACTCGGCCGGCCAGCTTCAGGCCCGGCAGCGGGTCATCTGGCACCAGATGGCACAGATCCTTGAATCCCCCCTCAAACCGGCACCGAAGGGCTTTCCCGGGTCGGAGCTATCGGTGGTGGACAAAGGCGAATTCGAGGACTGGCTGACCATCCGCGTGATGGTCACCAAGGCCGACACCCAGTACCGGGGCGAGCTGCTCCAGCTCAAGCTCAGGCTTGACGATCTGGATATCGCCAACGCCACTGGCCATCACAACCCACTGGGGCCGTCTCTGATTTGTGAAGCCTTCCACGCGGGGTTGGGTCAATTGAAGGCCAGCCGTGACGTCGAAAAATTCTGCCTGAGAGTGTTCGAGCAAGCGGTGTTGCAGCAGCTCGGGGCTCTGTATCAGGAACTCAATAATATTCTGATTCGTCACGGGGTATTGCCGGATCTGGATCTCAGCAAGTACCTCAGCGAACGCACCACAGCATTGGGTGAGCGGGAAACGCCCACAGCAAAAGCCGCCCCTGAGGCACATCGGTCTGTGGCCAAGGCCGAAACGGCAAAATCCAGCCGCGCCCCGCAGGAATTCCGGGGCTACGCCCAGGCCGCTCAGACCGCCTTCGCCACCGTACGCAACCTGATCGGCACTCTGACGTCCAGCCGGGTGGCCCGTAACGATGTCGAGCCGGTGGTGTTCGCGCCCAACGCCCGCCCGCTCTCAGCGGGCGCGCTTCACCGGGAATTGCAGCAGCTGCAGGCAGAGTCCGCAGAGCTGGCGGCTGATCAGCCCAGCCTGCGGCAACGCGTGGTCGGGCGGGTGAGGCACAGCGGTGATCATTCCCTCAACGAGGAACAGCAGGGCACCCTCGACGTGGTGGACCGCTTTTTCCGCAGCGTGGTGGAAAGCCCCAAGCTGAGTGAATACGCCCAGAGCCGGATGCGCCAGCTGGAAGTGCCGGTTCTGAAAGTGGTGATGCGTGATCCAGCCTTTTTTGACGATCAGAACAGCACGGTCCGCGGGGTGATGAATCGGCTGGCCCAACTGGGCATCAAGGGCGGACGGCTCAACCCGGTGGTCCAGCGCCGGATTGATGAGCTTATACATCGCATTACCGCTGATTTCGAGCAGGATACCGGGGTGTTCGACAGGACGCTGCAGGAGTTGGACACCCTGATTGACCGGCAAAATCTTGTCTATCGCCGCAACGTGGAGCGAGTGACCGCCGCCGCCGAGGGGGCACAAAAGGTGGCGGAGTCCAAGGCGGCCGTCGCCGAGGTGCTGGATCAGAAGCTGGCGGGTCGCAAAGTGCCCAGAGCCCTGATCAGTCTGCTTGACGGTGGCTGGCGGGACCTGTTGTCGCTGACCTGGATTCGTCAGGGGCAGGACGGCGCGTTATGGCAGGACTACCTGTCGGTGATTGATTCGCTGATGGCGTTCGCCGATGACCCGAAATCCGGGGTCAACCTGCCAGAGTTGTTGCGGGTGATTCAGGATGGTCTGTCGTCCATATCCAGCAACCATATGCCCTCGTCGCAGATCCGCGATGAGTTGAAACAGTTCCTGGTGCGCAGTGCTGATAACCCGCCGGAAATGGTGGAGATGCCGTCAGCGGCCCCGCAAACGGGCAACGCCGAAACCCTCTCTGAGCGTGAGCAGAAGAGTTTGCAACGCTGGGTGCAGCGGGCGCAGCAGTTGCGCACCGGGGACTGGTTGCGGGATCAGGAGAACCCGAAAGAGGTTCAGTACATTCGTCTGGTCTGGATTGCCCGGGGGTTCAGCCGCTTTGTGTTCGTCAACCACCAGGGTATGCGGGTGGTCGAGGTGGATCTTGAAGCATTGGCGCGCCAGATGCGCAAAGGCATTGTGGTGCCGGATAACCAGTACGACCGCCCCCTGGTGGACGAAAGCCTCGATCGCATGGTTCGCAAGGTCTACGACCAGCTGTCCTGGGCCTCGACCCACGATGAACTGACTGGGTTGCTGGGGCGTCGTGAGTTTGAGCGCATGCTGGATCAGCAGCTCGCTCGCCGGGAAGATGAGCGGGCCCTGGTGTTGCTGGACCTGCGACAGTTCCGCCTCCTTAATGATACGGCTGGCTACCAGGCCGGCGATGAAACGCTCCGCCAGGTGGCCGATATGCTGCGAGCCCGAGTGGGGGATGGCATGCCCCTGGCGCGGCTCGCTGGCAACGAATTTGCGTGGCTGTTGCCGGCGGAAACCGCCGTGGACACCACTGAGGCCATCATCGGCGACATTGAAGCCTGCGAATTCACTTTTGCCGGGCGTCACTATCGGCTATCCGCGAGTGCCGGTCTGGCGACCGAACTGCCTGCACTGGCGACGGCTGAACGCTGGTTGATGGCCGCTGAGCAGGCGATGAAGACGTCCAAGCATCACGGTCGCGGCAAAGTGCTGGAATACGCGCTGGATGTGAGGGACCAGTCCCGTCAGGAACAGATCGCTGCCAAGGTGGCGAGCCTGGGTGATCTTGATGAAGAGCGGATGCTGCTGCGCTGCCAGAAAATGATCCCGTTGCACGCCAGCACCGAGATGTCTTCCCAGTATGAAGTGCTGATCAGCATGTACGACGATGCCGGCACCCTGATTACCGGCCGTGACTTTGTGCGCATGGCTGAGCGCTATGACCGGGTGCAGGCGGTGGATCGCTGGGTGGTGGGGCACATGCTGGATTGGCTGCGTGACAAGGGGCCGGACCCCAAACATCTGGGCGGCGTCTGTGTGAACCTGTCAGGCTATTCTCTGAATGACCCGTCGTTGCTGGAGTTTATCTATGACAAACTGAGCCAGAAAGACGCGCCCATCGAGCGGCTCTGGTTCGAGTTAACGGAAACGGCCGCGATTACTGACCTCGACCGGCTGGCGGAGTTCATGGCGGAACTGAAGGAGCTGGGGTGCCGGTTCTGCCTGGGCAATTTCGGCAGTGGGCCGGTGTCGTTCCAGCTGATGCGCACCCTGCCGGTGGATCTCATCAGGCTGGACAGTGCCTTCACCAATCAGGTCGATGTCAACGACACCGACTGCGCCATGGTAAAGTCCATGGTGGATATGGCCCATTACATGAAGCGGGAAGTGATTGCTTCACAGGTCGAATCCCGTGATGTGCTCGACAGACTGAGGCTGCTGGGGGTCGATTATGCCCAGGGTTTTGTGATCGAAAAACCGCGCCTGCTGGACAGCCTAAACTAACCTCCGAGCTCTGTATCGCCATGTCAAAACGTCATCCCGTTATTGCAGTGACCGGGTCCTCGGGCGCGGGGACGACAACCACCGGGCAGATTTTCCGCCGCATGTTCACCAGCGAGGAGCTGCGGGCGGCGATGGTCAGCGGTGACAGTTTTCACCGCTACACCCGAGAGCAGATGGCCCGGCTGGCGGCGAAGGGTCAGTTCGGGGAGCGCAACCACTTTGCCCTGGCCGCCAACCACGTCGACAAGCTGGAAGCGTTGTTTTACGACTACGGTCACACCGGCAATGGCCAGCACCGGCAGTATGTTCACGATGAAGACCAGGCGCTGATGGCGGCGGGGCACAAGCCCGGTACGTTCACCCCCTGGGGGCCGCTGGCGGCGGAAACCGACCTGCTGTTCTACGAAGGCCTGCACGGTGGGGTTGTCAGCGACACTTACAATATTGCCCAGTATGTGGACTTGCTGATTGGGGTGGTGCCCATCGTCAACCTGGAGTGGATTCAGAAAATTCACCGGGATACCAACAAGCGCGGTTATTCACAGGAAGCGGTGGTGGAAACCATCATCAATCGGATGGATGACTACGTGCACGACATCGTGCCCCAGTTTGCCCAAACCCACATTAACTTCCAGCGGGTGCCGCTGGTCGACACCTCGAATCCGTTTGTGGTCCGGGATGTGCCCACCGAAGACGAAAGCATGGTGGTGATTCGCTTCCGCGACGCCTCGGAGGTGGACTTTCCCAACTTGCTGCAGATGATCGGTGGCAGCAGCGTGTCCCGTCACGACACTCTGGTGATACCGGGTACCAAGCTTGGACTGGCCATGGACCTCATCCTGAGGCCCATGGTGTTACGGCTAATGGCGCAGAAGCCGTTCGCCTGACATTTCCGCCGAGCGGTCAGGCGGTGAGGCGGCCATCCCGGAAGTCTTTCAGGGTCTGCTCGATTTCCCCCCGGGTGTTCATCACGAAAGGTCCGTATTGCACGATCGGCTCGTTGATGGGCCTGCCGGCAATCAGCAGCAATCGTGCGCCCTCAGGGCCGGCTTCCACACGGATTTCATCACCGTCCCCAAGAATGCTGGCGGTGGCGACGGCGAGCGGCTGCGCTTGCTCATCGTGCCGGAGGGTGGCATTGCCTTCATAGAGGTACAGCATGGCGTTCAGCGCTGCCTCAACGGGTAATGACAAAGCGCCCTCCGGCTCCAGATGAAGATCAATGTAGAGCGGCTGGGTACTGCCTCCTGTCACCGCGCCGGCCATCTTCACGCCGCCGAGGGTGACTTCTCCGGCAATCAGTTTCAGCCGCGCACCGTCTACCTCAAAGCCCGGAATGTCCTCCGGCTGGAGGTCGCGGTAGCCAGCCGGCTTCATTTTTTCCGCTGCCGGCAGGTTGAGCCAGAGCTGGAAGCCGCGCATACGGCCGGACTCCTGCTGGGGCATTTCCGAGTGCACAATGCCGCGTCCGGCTGTCATCCACTGTACGCCGCCGTTCTTCAGGTTGCCCCGGTTGCCCAGGTGATCCTCATGGAGCATGTGGCCTTCAATCATGTAGGTCACGGTTTCAAAGCCCCGGTGCGGGTGGGAGGGGAAGCCGGCGATGTAATCCTGGGGTTGGTCCGAGCCGAACTCGTCCAGCATCAGAAACGGGTCCATGCGGATGGTCTGCTGCTGACCGATGGACCGCTTGATCCTCACGCCGGCACCATCCGATGTCTCCAGAGCGGGAATGGTCTGTTTCACGGGTCGTAATGTCATGGTGTCCTCCTCGCGTGGGTATTAAGCTATTAAACGCTGGAGGCCGTCGAAAATAAAACGGAGATTTTCGGGGGGAGGCATCAAAAAAACTGAATGACCGGCGGAATGGGTTCCGCCGGTCATGGCCGTGCGCTTTACTCCACGTTGCGGGAGTAGAAGATTTCCAGCATCTCGCGGCGCAGACGATCTTCGATGGACTGAGCCTCGGCCGGGTCCAGATCACTGGCGTTCACGCCGAACACGTAGTTATCGAGGTTGAAGTTTTTCAGCATCATCTTGGTGTGGAACAGGTTTTCCTGGTACACGTTGACGTCGATCATCTGGTAGGCGTTCTGGGTGTCTTCCGTCAGATAGTTCTGAATTGAGTTGATGTCGTGATCAATGTAGTGCTTGGTGCCGTCTACATCGCGGGTAAAGCCCCGTACCCGGTAATCCACGGTGACGACATCGGAATCGAAGCTGTGGATCAGGTAGTTCAGCACCTTCAGGGGTGAGATCAGACCGCAGGTGGACACGTCAATATCAGCGCGGAACGTGCTCACACCATCATGAGGGTGGCTTTCCGGGTAGGTGTGAACCGTGACATGACTCTTGTCCAGGTGCGCGACAATGGTGTCGGGCAGTGGGCCGGGCGATTCTTCGTTGTCAGGTTCGCCGTTGGAAAGTTCGTGCTCGGCGATCAGCATGGTGACCGAGGCGCCGTGGGGCTCGTAATCCTGGCGGGCGATGTTGAGAATGTTGGCACCAATGATCTTGACCACATCGCTGAGGATCTGGGTCAGCCGCTCGGCGTTGTACATCTCGTCGATGTAATCGATGTAGGCTTCACGCTGTTCTTCGGTCTGCGCATAACAGATATCGTAGATGTTGAAGCTCAGGGATTTGGTCAGGTTGTTGAAACCGTGCAGCTGGAGTTTGGATTCCATGCTCAGCCCCTCAGGAGAATGGAGATGAATGACGCCAGAATGCCTGTTCGGACATTCTGGTGAGGCCGCCACCGACTACTGACCTGGTTGTTCACCTTTTGCGCAGACCGGCGGAGAAAGTTGCGTATTATGCACACCGCAGTTGGGGTTGAATAGTCTTCGCAGCCGTTTATTCCGCTTCACGAATCTCGTGGCTGTGAGTGATCTCAACGCCGGCCTTCTCTAGCATGATGGACGCCGAGCAGTATTTTTCCGCCGACAGGCTGACGGCGCGTTTGACCTGGTTTTCTTTCAGGCTGTCGCCGGTCACCACAAAGTGCAGATGAATGCGGGTGAACACCGACGGAATGGCGTCTGCCCGTTCGGCTTCCAGCTCGGCGTGGCACGCGGTGACATCCTGTCGGCTCTTCTTGAGAATGCTCATGACATCAAAGGAAGAGCACCCGCCCAGGCCCATGAGTAGCAGCTCCATCGGGCGCGGGCCCAGGTTTTCGCCACCGTGGTCCGGCGGGCCGTCCATCTGTACGGTGTGCCCGGTTCCGCTGGTGGCCTTGAAGCTGGCGTTGCCAGCCCAGTCTATGGTTGCTTTCATGGTGGTGACTCCGCGATACGAGAGGTTCTGGTACGGATGCTAGCACATACGGTGGAGTGCGGCAGCCGTGCCAGTGATGGTGGTGTATACTGTTTCTGGTTGCTGAAATCGGGCCTTCTTGTTATAAGTTGCGCTGATTTTCTGAAAAAATGAAAAACCCCGCATGGAAAGCCGGGTAAATAACAAACATCGGACCCCGCCAGTTTTAGGAGGCATGACTCGCACTATGGCCACTATCGTCAAGCCGGTTGAGCAGAAAACCAAGCATCTGGACTATTTCCTTTCGCAGTGTCACCGCCGGCGTTACCCCGCCAAGAGCACCATTATTTATGCGGGTGACAAAAGTGATTCACTGTTTTACATCGTCAAGGGCTCTGTCACGGTCATTATCGAGGACGATGACGGGCGCGAAATGATCATGGCGTACCTCAACGCCGGAGATTTCTTCGGAGAGATGGGCCTGTTTGACAACATGGATTCCCGCAGCGCCTGGGTGAAAGCCAAGACCGAATGTGAAGTGGCTGAAATCAGCTACACCAAATTCCGCGAAATTGCCCAGCAGGACCCGCGGGTGCTGTATTTCATTGGCGAGCAGATGGCATCGCGCCTGCGCCAGACTACCCGTAAAGTCGGCGATCTGGCGTTTCTGGATGTCACCGGCCGGGTGGCGCGTACCCTGTTGGATCTGTGCAAAGAGCCAGACGCCATGACACATCCGGACGGCATGCAGATCAAGATCACCCGTCAGGAAATCGGTCGCATTGTTGGCTGTTCCCGGGAAATGGTTGGCCGCGTGCTGAAAACCCTGGAAGACCAGGGCCTGGTGCGAGTGAAGGGCAAGACCATGGTGGTGTACGGCACGCGGTAACTACTGCCTCGCGCCGCACCGGTTGTCAGCATCGTCAGGCGCGGGCTGCCTGCTTCGCGAAGCCGTCGATCCAGCCGGCAATGGCATCGGGCTGGGTCAGCAGTACCCAGTGGGGTGCGTCGATTTCCCGGCGGCTGAGCTTGCCCACCCACTTCTCCAGTCCCTCAAATAGCTGTTCCCTCACGTAATTATCTGCTTTCGGGACAATCAGTTGAACCGGGCAGTCCGCCTGTCTTGGCTCCGGCCGCAGTAATCTGGGCAAGAAATTGGCCCGGTACAGTTTCACGCCATAACGTCCGTCGTCCCGCTGAAAGCGGCTGAAATTCGCCTCGCTGACCTGCTCCCGTTTGCGCAAATAATCTGGCCACATCCGGTCAAGCCCAGCGCGCCACAGGGTTTCGGGCAGCAATGGCAGTTGGAACATGGCCACGTACCAGGAGCTTGCCAACTGGCCAACCACTTTTCGTGTGCCGCCCTCACGCACCCGGGTAACGTTGTTTCTCATCCAGAACGCCACGTGATCCAGGCACGGGCCGGAAATACTGGTATAGGAGAGAATGCGGGTTTTCAGAGGGCCGTGAGTGACGGATTCCCAGCTCTGGATTGAGCCCCAGTCGTGGGCGGCCAGGTGGAAGGGCTGGCCGGGAATCACCTTATTGACCACCGCGCTCAGGTCGTCGGCCAGGTGGCTCATTCGGTAGTCCCGGGTACGCGCCGGTTTGTCGGAACGCCCGGCACCACGCACATCGTAGCGAATGACGAAATAGCGATCGACGAGCAGCTCGGTCACCTTGTCCCAGACGGTGTGGTTGTCCGGGTAGCCATGAACCAGCACCAGGGGCGGAGCGGCGGGTGAACCCTCGGTGCATACGTACAGATGGACACCGTTGTTGTTCACCCAATGTTGTTGTGCGGCCATGATTCGCTCCCGCTGCGTCGCTGTAAAAAGGCAAACCGACAGGTTAGCGGTCGAGCGAAAAGAATGCCCGTGCCAAGCGGGCCAGACCGTTTGCCATTCGGGGCTCGTGTGCGCTCCCTGTGTGGAGTAGAAGGTGTCAGTGCTGAGGCTATCCTGGCGGGCTTTGCGGATGATTTCCCGGCGTCGTCGGGTGGTCAGGTATTTTCAGGGGGAGCGGAGACACCGGGGAGTGACTGGTAGAGCGTCTGCCAGACCTCGGCGGCGTTGGTTTCATTGAGCATCTCATGACGGCCACCGGGGAACAGCGAAAGCGTGACATCGGCGATACCGGCCTGCTGGAGATTTTTATAATGTTGGCGAATGCCTTTGCCCATCTCGCCAACAGGGTCGCAGTCACCGGATATCAGACGCACCGGCAGATCCTTGCGCCACTGGCGGGGGTCGATCGACAGCATGCCGCCGATGAAATCCAGCCATAACCCCGTGGTGCACTGAAAACCGCACAGCGGGTCCGTGGCGTAGCGATCTACCTGCTGTTCATCCCGGCTTAGCCAGTCGTAGTCGGTGCGGTTCGGGCGGAACAGGCTGTTGAACTTGCCGAAGGTCATTTTCGCCACGGCGTTGCTGCGATGGCGCTTGCCGTAACAGGCGGCGATGGTGCCGATAAACGCTTTGGAAGCCTGCAGTTGCGCGCGCTGAATACGGTTGGTGGCACTGAGGATGAGCCGGTCGATGCCGGCCTCCTGGCGGTGGGCATGGTTCTGGGCGTAGCTTTGGGCAATGAACGAACCCATGCTGTGGCCCAGTAGCGCCAGCGGTGTATCTGGATACCGTTCACGGGCCCACTGAATGACCCGTGCCAGATCGCTGGTGACTTTCTGCCAGCCCTGGTCATCGGCGTAATGCCCCAGGTCCTCCCCATGGCAGGCGCTACCGTGACCACGGTGGTCGTAGATGAATACGGCGATGTCGCGATTGGCCAGCCAGCGCGCGAGTTCGGTGTAACGGCCGCTGTGTTCCGCCATGCCGTGGGCAATCACCAGGGTGGCGTCGGGCTCTGTTGGCTCGAACGTGTGGACCCGGATCTGGTGGCCATCGGGGGTGCTCAGGCTGACGGACTGCTCGGGCACGGTGATCTCCTTATCGTTTTTTGTTGTCAGTCTCGCAGTCTAGCGAATCCCCGCTGGTTTCGGAACGCTCCCATTCGGGTGGCCGCCACAGGTGCGACAGCCGAGCACCCAGAGTGCCGGGTTGAACCATCGCGCGGAACAGGTCCACGTACTCGTGGGTCCAGAGCACAATCAGATTGTTGGACCGTACCGGCCGGGTAATGCCGTACTCCGGCGGCTCGTTGGCGTCTTCAGCCACAAAACTGCCGAACAGGCGGTCCCAGACGATCAATGTACCGCCATAATTACGATCGATGTAACCGGGATTGCGGCCGTGATGGACCCGGTGGTGGCTCGGGGTGTTGAACACAAACTCAACCCAGTGCGGCAGGCGGCCCACCAGGGTGGTGTGGATGAAAAACTGGTACACCAGGGACAGGGCATAGGCGACGCCAATCCACAGCGGGTTGAAGCCAATCAGCGCCAGGGGCAGGTAGAAGATCCACATGCCATTGAAAATGTTGGTGGCGTTCTGGCGCATCGCAGTGGAAAAGTTCATCCGTTCCGAGGAGTGATGCACCACATGGGCCGCCCAGAACCAGCGCATGCGATGGCTGCACCGGTGCATGCAGTAAAAGCAGAAATCCACACCGAAGAAGGTCAGGGCGGCCGTGAGCCAGTTGAGCTCGAGGTCCAGTAGCCGGTAGTGGTAGCACAGGGCGTAAACCGGAAACGCGATAACCCCGGCAAAGAGCAGTTCGGTGCCCTGGTAACCGGCACCGAGGGCAAAGTTGCGCACTGCCTCGCGGCTATCCATCAGCGCCGGGTTATGACGAATTTTGAGGTACTCCCACAGGGCAACCGCGATGAACGCGGGGGTGGCAATCATGAAAATCAGTTGCCGCTCGTCCAGCGCCAGCCAAGGGGCAATGGCCTCCCACAGCGGCAGCAGGCCGCTGTTTTCCAGTACGGTCAGCATCATGTCGTAAAGAGCCATGGCAATGTCCACTTGTTCAGTCTTGTGATGAGGTCATTTTTACTCGAATGGCGGAACAAGAATTGACGATTTACGCCTTTAAATTGATAATCAACGCCAATCAGTCACTGGATGAAAGTGAGGCGAGCGAGTTAAATGGCGAAAGTGATGCGGGTGACCGGTGCCTGGACCGGATTGCTGGCCGACTGGCTGGACCAGCAAGACCTGGATGCACCCGCCCTGCGGCCAGAGCTGGCACGATGGTCGGCTCAGGACAACGTGCCCGTGCCAGTGTGGCGTGATTTGTTGGCCCGTGGCCTGGCGCTGTGTTCCGGTCAGGTCGCACCGGAGCTGGCTGTGGGCAGCTGTGTGCGCCCCGGTCATGTCGGCGTGCTCGGTTACCTGGTGCTGGCGTCCGATACTCTGGGTGAGGCCATGCTGGCCTACCAGCGGTACGAAACGCTGTTTTACGGGGCCACTCTGGCGGAAATTGTCATCGAGGGCGATCAGGCGGAGATGCGCTGGCCGCCGTCTGAGGACGAGTTGGGGCAACAGGCGGATGGGGCCGCCATTGCGGCACTGGTGACCTTTCTCCGGCGTCAGATTGACGATCCGCCCCCGCCGTCCTGGGTGTCTTTTCTGGGGGCGGTGGATGCCGAATCAGCCCAGGCTTATGAGCGCTTTTTCGGGTGCCCGGTTGGTTGGCGTGACAGCCACGTGCGGGTGCGCTTCCCGTTGGCGTATATGGGCATACCGATGCCGCGGCGGGACCCGACGCTGAGAGCCCTGCTGGATCGGCAGGCCCAGGCTTTGTTGCGGGCCTTGCCCGGCGGCTCGGAAACCGAACGGCAATTGCAGCACGTGTTGCTCAGGTTGTTGGCGGATGGCGAGCCAACACTGGCGAGGGCGGCCAGGGCCATGCATATGTCACCCAGAACACTCCAACGCCGGCTCGCCAGCCATCATCTCAGTTGGCAGCAGTGGCTGGACCGCAGCCGCGAGCAATTGGCCAGGAATTACCTGGGCGACGGGTCACTGACCCTCACGGATATTGCCCTGCTGCTCGGGTTTTCCGAACAGAGTGCGTTTACCCGGGCCTATCAGCGCTGGACCGGCACCTCACCCGGGCGGGCTCGCCGGCACATCAGCGGTTAGCCTGGTAGACCTTTTCCAGAGTCTGCAGCTGCGGTTGCCATTGCGCCAGCCAATGCTGGATTTCCTTGGGAATGCGGCCGGGTTTGGGCCAGGGTACCGGATACTGCGCTGGCTGGAACATCGGCGCAAACAGGCTGGCCGCGGTGAGGTCGGCGCGGGAAAACCCGTCGCCCACCAGGAAGGGCCGGGTCTGGTAGACGTCAGCCAGCTCTGTCAGCAGCGCTTCCATGGTCTGGCGTGAGGTTTCAGCCGTTTTTTCATTGATCTTCATCCACTTGCGCATGATTTCGTCGACCCGGCTAAACGCCAGTTTGAGCACAATGCGATTGTAGAAGGGCGTTTGGGCCGCCAGCATGGGCACCATCACCTTCGGGCGTTGCAAAAAATGGTGGTAGGCATAGCACCGCACCGCCGGGCCGGCCTCGCTGTCCAGGCGCTGCTCCCACGCCAGTGCGGCGGCTTTTTCCGTGGCATCGGTCGGGGTGAGCGGCTTGTCAGGGAAGGTGTCGTCGAGATAATCCAGAATCTGCGCCGAACCCTGAACGATGTGACCATCGTGATCCAGCACCGGTACGGAAGAATCGGCGCGGGTAAGTTTACGGACGGTGTTCAGGTGCTGGCCTGGCAACAGGCTCTGGATTTCTGCGTGCAATCCTTTGTAGTCCAGCGCCCAGCGGACCTTTTCGCAGTAGGGTGAAATGGCAAATTGGTACAGTTTGATGGTCATAGGGGGCAGCTCCTGCAGCAAGGGTTGCAAGCATAGAACGGACAGCGGCAGATAAGAAGACCCGGCAATGGCAAGACAGCCTTCGCATTTCTGGTGGGTCCCCTTTAAAATGCGCACCCTTCAAACGTAAATATCAGGGATAGATATATGACACTGAAAAAAATCGTCGCCGCCAGCGTTGTATTGGTCGCGGCGATGCTTACCACCGGCTGTGCCTCGAGCGTTGATAGCAGAGAAATCGTGGAACCGCCCGCTGAACGAATGTATTGCGGCCAGGCGACCATTGACCTGGATTACCGGCCATCAACCGGGCGGCTGGTTCTGACCCATGGCGACAAAAAGTATCAGATGAAACATCAGAGCAGCGCTTCCGGGGCACGTTTCGTGCGGATCGGCGATGCTCGTTCGGTATTCTGGAGCAAAGGCGACACCGCTTCGCTGTCGCTTGAGGGGTACGACTACCCGGAGTGCCGGGTGGGAAGCGCTCTCGGATCTCCCTTTAGCGCCAGGGGCAATGAACCGTTCTGGCGTATCGCCCTCGTAGGCAACGAGCTGACTCTGAGCCGCCTTGAGGAAGCCACGGAAACGCTGGTTTCCAGGGTGGCTGAGCGTAACGACAAAGGCCAGACCCTTCGCGCCGGGCGAGACGGACTGGGACTGACAATGGACGTGGCACCGCAATTGTGCGTGGATTCCATGTCGGGCATGCCGTACCCCAATCAAGTGCGGTTGCGCCTTAACGATGAGGTAATGACCGGCTGCGGTGGTGATCCTGAGCGGTTGTTGCAGGGCGTTGAATGGGTGGTGGACGACATCGGCGGTTACGGTGCCTTTGATGAGTCCCAAGTAACCATTGCCTTTCTGAACGACAACCGTTTGGTAGGCCAGGCGTCCTGTAACCGTTATACAGGTAGCTGGACTCTGACCGGAGAAGTGCTGTTGCTTGATCTGGAGGCCGGTACGTTAATGGCTTGTGATCAGGCGTTGGTGGAACAGGAACAGCGGTTTCTGGAGATCATGGCGGAGGTGAACGGGTTCAGCATTGCGCCCGGCGATGAGCTGATTCTGAGCACGCCATCCGGTAAAACCTTGCGGGCTTATCCGCCCTCCGGTAAGCCGTAACTCGCCAGTATGGTTGGAATCCGCGCGTTTTCCCGGAGCCGGACGATGCCTTCCGCAAACAGTTCCGTCAGGGGGTTCAGCAAAGGGCTGTCATATAGTTGCAGCCATTCGCCGGCATACTGAAAGGTCGACACTGACCGGAGCCGACCATGACCGAGCTGAGAGACCTCACGCCTCATTCCGCCATTACCAGCGAACAGTCCACCCGTGATCGCCGGCAACGCCACCTGTTACGCACGTTTCTGCCGGAGTTGGTGTCGCTGGAACGCACGCTGGCGGAAGCGCCGGAGCAGGTTCGCTGCAGTGTGATTGAGCGCATCGAGACCGGGCCGCTGACCTTGCCGGTCTACCGGGTGGATATGGGGGCCGAGGCCGCCGACGCACCAGCCATTCTCCTGGTGGGCGGCGTGCATGGGCTCGAGCGGATAGGCACTCAGGTGGTGATGGCGTGGATGCGGAACCTGCTGGCCAGAATGGCCTGGGATGAATCTCTGAGGAGCCTGCTGGATCGGGTACACATTACCTTCTTGCCGATTCTCAACCCCGGTGGCATGTACAAGAATCAGCGCAGCAACCCCAATGGCGTTGACCTGATGCGCAATGCCCCGATCATCGCCCAGGACCGCAGCGCATTTTTACTGGGCGGCCAGAAGGTCTCGCCCCGGCTGCCTTGGTATACCGGCGATCCCGAGGCCGGTATGGAGGCGGAGAACCGGGCACTGGAGTCCGTTATCAGTAATCTGCTGCCGGGCCGCCCATTCAGCCTTGCGCTGGATTGCCATTCCGGTTTCGGCTGGCAGGATCAGATCTGGTTCCCTTACGCCTACCGCCGCCGGCCCATGCGTAAGATTGCGTCGGTGATGGCCCTGAAGCTGATCTGGGAACAGGCCTGGCCCGATCACACCTACCGGTTTGAGCCCCAGTCCCGCCACTACCTGACCCACGGCGACTTGTGGGATTATTTCTACAAACGCATCAATCGCGACAGTGCCGGGACCTTTATTCCCCTGACCCTGGAAATGGGCTCATGGCGCTGGGTGCGTAAGCGGCCCCGCCAGTTGTTCCGTCTTGATGGCCTGTTCAACCCGTTGGCACCCCATCGCCACAAGCGGGTGTTGCGCAGTCATCTGGCGTTCATGGACTTTCTGTTGAACGCTACCGCCAGCTATCGCAACTGGTTGCCGCAAGGGGCTGAGGAGTCCATGCTCAGGGAAGCGGCCATCATGCACTGGTATAGGGATCAGCAATAGCCATGCACTGGATACTACTGCGCGGCCTGACGCGGGAGCAGTCACACTGGGGGGCCTTCCCGGACAGGCTGCGGCGGGCGTTCCCCGAGCACTGTTTTCACCCGGTGGACCTGCCGGGTACCGGTGTGCATTACCGCGACCCCTGTCCGGACACCATTGAAGGCATTCGCGAGAAAGTACAGAGTCAGGTCAGTCACATCCCGGGTCCCTACGGTATTCTGGCGCTGTCCATGGGGGGCATGATCGCACTGGACTGGGCCCAGCATGCCGTTGAGGGCGAGATTCAGGCGCTGGTGCTGATCAACGTCAGCTCCGGGTTCAGCCCGCCCTGGCACCGGATGCGGCCGGGGGCCTGGCCGCGCATAGCAAGACTGTTGGCGCGGCGTGAACTGTTTGACCGCGAAGCGGACATACTCCGGCTGACCTGCAACCGTGCCCCGGCACTGGAAACGATCAAACACTGGTACAGCATTCAGCGCCAGCGCCCGGTGTCCCTGCGTACGGCGGTGCGACAACTCAGGGCGGCCGCCGCGTTTCGGCCGCTTCAACGCCGGCCCCTTCCCGATGCCTTGCTGCTGGCCAGTAAAACCGACCGTATCGTTCACTGGCGATGCAGCGAGGTGCTGGAGCAGCGCTGGCAGTGGACACTGAAACTGCACCCCGAGGCCGGGCATGATCTGCCCCTTGATGACCCGGAGTGGATTGTCTCGCAGTTACAGCGATGGCTGATACGCTGATATCAGTTGCTTGACGCAACTGGTCTTTCGCGTCAGTCTCTGCGGTGTTTTGTGACGAGTTTATCCTCAGCGACGGAGCCAGAATAATGAAAATCTTCGAAACCAAAACCGCCCCCAACCCGCGTCGGGTCCGCATGTTCATGGCCGAAAAGGGCCTGCTGGACAAAGCCGAGTTTGTTGAGATCGATATCCAGAAGGGGGAAAACCTGACCCCGGAATTCGTGGCCAGAAACCCGATGAAGAAAGTGCCGGTGATGGAGCTGGATGACGGCACCAGCGTGGCGGAAACCATGGCGATCTGTCGCTATTTCGAAGAGAGTTACCCTGACGCCCCGAAACTGCTGGGTGAAACCGCGTTGGAAAAAACCCTGGTTGAGCAGTGGCTGCGTTGGATCGAGTTGTACTTTTTCATGCCCACCGGCATGTGTTTTCAACACACCAGCGGCTATTTCAAGGACCGCATGAACCCCATCAAAGAGTGGGGCGAGGAGTGCGGTGTTGGTGTTGAGAAGTTCCTGCACTTCCTCAACAAGCAACTGGAGGGCAAAGAGTTTATCTGCTGCGATCAGTTCACGGCTGCGGACATCAATGCCTTCACCACGGTGGCGTTTGCCAAGGTCGTCAACATCCGCATCAAACCGGAACAGACCAATCTGCAGGCGTGGTTCGATCGCATCAAGGCTCGGCCCTCGGCGCAGGTATAACGATGACGGCACCGATGAGCCAATCAGATCAACTCACCTGCGCTCTTGCGGCCATCGACCGCGCCAACCGCGAGGACCCGAACCGGGAGCAGGTGGGCGAAGACCACCTGCCTCGTGAATACGCCTACAGCCAGCATATGACCCGCTGGCTGTTTGCCCTGGAATCTTCACCGTCCGAACGCATGCAGATCGCCTGTCGTGCCCAGCATATCGAACGCTGGACGTTGCCGCGCAAGGAGTACCCGGAAGGGCGCAAAGCCTATTATCAGTGGCGTCAGGCCTGTGGCCGGATGCACGGCCGCCGGGCGGCAGAGGTCATGGCGGGCTGCGGTTATCCCCAGGACGAATGCGATCGGGTTGAGGTCATCCTGACCAAGCGGGAGTTGCGGAACGATGCCGACACCCAGTTGCTGGAAGATGTCGCCTGTATGGTCTTTCTGGAGCGGTACTTTGCCGATTTCTACCAGGAAAAGGCCGATTACGACCGTGAAAAATGGCTACGCATCGTGCGCCGCACCTGGGGCAAGATGTCGCCGCGGGGGCATGAAGCGGCGCTTAAGCTGGCAGGAGGTATGCCAGCGCATTTGCTGGAGCTTCTTCAGGAGGCGTTAGCTGATACTGGAGGGTAACTCTCGTTAATTTGCACAGGCCAGCGGGTAGGTCGTGCCGAAATACGCTGTGAATACGTCCCTGTACGCTCGGCTCCGCCATCCATGGCTCCGCACGATTTCGGCACGACCTACCCGCCGGCCTGTTCCGACCTTCGAGTCAGTCCTCTGTAAAGAACAGCTCCTCGAGTTTCTGGCCCGGCTGTGTTGCTCGCATAAACGATTCACCCACCAGAAAACCATAAATCCCACGACTGGTCATGGCCTCTACGTCCTCACGGGTCATGATCCCGCTTTCGGTGATGGTCAGCCGGTCCGATGAAATCCGCTGGTGCAGGTCGAAGGTGGTGTCCAAAGACACATCGAAGGTATGCAGGTTGCGGTTGTTGATGCCCACCAGCGGCGTTTTCAGGGTCAGCGCATCGTCCAGCTCTTCGCCATTATGCACTTCCACCAGCACGTCCAGCCCGATCTCGTGGGCGATGCCTTCGAGTTCCTGCATCTGGTCTTTGGTCAGGCAGGCGGCGATCAGCAGGATGCAGTCAGCACCGATGGCGCGGCTTTCGTACACCTGATAGGGCGCGACCATGAAGTCTTTGCGGATGACCGGCAGGCTGCAGGCGTTGCGGGCGGCAACCAGATAATCTTCGTGACCCTGGAAAAAGTCTTTGTCGGTGAGCACCGACAGGCAGGCCGCACCGCCTTTTTCGTAGCTCTCGGCAATGACTTCCGGTTCAAACGGATCACGGAGGATGCCTTTGCTGGGCGAGGCTTTTTTGATTTCGGCGATGACCGCCGGTGTATTCGACTCAATTCGCGTGCGCAGGGCATTGGCGAAGCCCCGTGTGGGCGGTTGGTCCCCAGCCATGGCTTTCAGGTCTGCAATGCTGACGTTTGGTTTGCGCTCGTCGATTTCTTCCCATTTCCGATCAACGATTTTCCGAAGAATGGTCGGGGTTTTATCCAGGTGTCTCTCACTCATTACGGGCCTGCTTAATAGTTTGCCAGAGCCGGTGGGGGGCAGGGCTTTCCAAAACTGGCTGCAGCCGTGGATGGCTGCAGCCAAGCCCTACAGGGACGTATTTACGGGCGTGTTTTGGAAAGCCCTGCCCCACCGGATCGTCCTGCTCCAAAGTTCGCAGTCTTAGTTAGTTAAAAACACTGAGAAAAATCAGCCAGTTCCGACATCTTGCCGGCCGCCAGGCCAGAACCCATGGCATCCAGCGCCATGTCGACGCCTTCTTTGGCAGTCTTTGCCAACCCGGCGACGTAAATAGCGGCACCGGCATTCAGGGCAATCAGGTCACGCGCTTTCTCGGCCATTTCATCGTGGCCGCGGCCGAAGGCGGCTCTGATCAGCTTGAGGGATTCGTCGGAGGAATCCACCGCCAGGCCGACCAGGGTCTGACTTTTGAGGCCGAGATCCTCAGGGGTGATGTCGTATTCCGTGATCTTGCCATCTTTCAGCTCGGCCACGTGGGTGGCGCTGGCCAGACTGATCTCATCCAGCCCGTCCTTGGAATGCACCACCATGATGTGCTCGGCGCCCAGACGTTGCAGCACTTCTGCCATGGGACGACACAGTTCGCGGGTGAACACGCCGATCAGCTGTCGCTTGACGCCTGCCGGATTAGTCATCGGGCCGAGGATGTTAAAAATGGTGCGGCAGCCTAGCTCTTTTCGCGGCCCGATGGCGTGCTTCATCGCGCCGTGATGGGCCGGGGCGAACATGAAGCCGACACCAATCTGCTCCACGCAGCGGGCCACTTCTTCCGGCTTCATGTTGAGATTGATGCCGGCTTTCTCGATCAGATCGGCGCTGCCGCTTTTCGAGGACACGCCACGGTTGCCGTGTTTGGCCACGAAGCCGCCAGCGGCGGCCACCACAAAAGACGCGGCAGAAGACACGTTGAACAGGTTGGCACCGTCACCGCCGGTGCCGACGATGTCCACCAGCGGCTCGGCGTTCACGGTCACCCTGGTGGCCAGCTCGCGCATGACTTCGGTGGCACCGGTGATCTCGTCGATGGTTTCGCTTTTCAGGCGCAGCCCCATGAGAAACGCGCCGATCTGGGCATCGGTGGCATCGCCGTTCATCACGATGCGCATGACGTCATTCATCTCCTCCCGGGTCAGGTCCAGGTTGGAGGCGATGCGGTTGAGAGCTTCTTTCATATCCATGTGTCAGCCTCTTGTTACGTTCGCAGGAAGTTGCGCAGCAGTTCGTGACCCTGTTCGGTCATAATAGACTCTGGATGAAACTGTACCCCTTCAATCGCCAGGGTCTTGTGGCGAACCCCCATGATTTCCTCAACGGAGCCGTCGTCGTTGCGGGTCCAGGCAGTAACTTCCAGGCAGTCGGGCAGGGTTGTCTTGTCAATCACCAGGCTGTGATAGCGGGTGGCCTGCAGTGGATTGCTCAGGCCCCGGAAGACGCCAGTGTTCTCGTGGTAAACCGGGGACACCTTGCCGTGCATCACGCGCCCGGCGCGGATAACGTCGCCGCCGTAGACCTGGCCAATGGCCTGATGGCCCAGGCAGATGCCGAGGATTGGCAGTTTGCCGGCAAAATGCCGGATCACTTCCAGGGAGATACCGGCCTTGTTGGGTGTGCAGGGGCCGGGAGAAATCACCAGGCGTTCCGGGTTCAGGGCTTCGATTTCTTCAACGGTGATTTCATCGTTGCGGTGAACCTGCACGTCTGTGCCCAGTTCCGCCAGATACTGCACCACGTTGTAGGTGAAGGAATCGTAGTTATCGATCATCAGCAACATAATTTTGTCCTCCGCCTCAGTGGTCGAAATCGTTGTAGGTCATGGCCACCGCGCGGAAAATCGCACGGCCTTTGTTCATGGTTTCTTTCCACTCGAGGCGGGGCACCGAATCGGCCACCACGCCGGCACCGGCCTGGATATGCAGGGTGTTGTCCTTGATCACCGCCGTACGGATGGCAATGGCGGTATCCATGTTGCCGTTGAACGACAGATAGCCCACCGCGCCGCCGTAAACGCCGCGCTTTACCGGCTCCAGCTCATCGATGATTTCCATGGCACGGATTTTCGGCGCGCCGCTGAGAGTGCCGGCGGGCAGCGTAGCGCGCAGTACGTCCAGGCAGCTGGTGTTGGCTTTCAGGCGGCCGATCACATTGGAGACAATGTGCATGACGTGGGAATAGCGCTCCACGATCATCTTGTCGGTCAACTTCACCGTGCCGGTTTCCGAAACCCGGCCGGCGTCGTTGCGGCCCAGGTCGATCAGCATCAGGTGCTCGGCGATTTCCTTGGGGTCGGCCAGCAGCTCGGTTTCCAGGGCGTTGTCTTCGGCATCGGTGGCACCGCGTTTGCGGGTACCGGCGATGGGACGCACGGTCACTTCTTCATCTTCCACACGCGCGAGGATCTCCGGGGAGGAGCCGACAATGTGGAAGTCTTCCAGATCCAGGAAGTACATATACGGCGATGGGTTCAGCACCCGCAGCGAACGGTACAGGTTCAGCGGCGGCGCTTCGAACGGGATCGACATGCGCTGGGAAATCACCGTCTGCATGATATCGCCGTCAAGTACGTAGCCCTTGATCTTGTCCACGGCGGCTTCGAATCTGTCCTGGCTGAAGCCGGAAATGAAGTCGCTCTCATCTACGGTTTTGCCGCGCAGGTGTTCCGGGGTGCGGGGCGCATCGGCGGTCTGTCGGTGCAGGCGATTTTCCAGTTCGTCAATGCGGGCCTGGGCCTTATCAAACGCGTTTTCAGTCGCCGGATCGGCGTGCACAATCAGGTGCAGCTTGCCTCGCAGGTTGTCGAACACCACGATTTCATCGGACACCATCAGCAGGATGTCCGGCGTGCCGATACGGTCCGGCGGGCAGCTCTTGCGCAGACGCTTTTCGATATAGCGGACGGTGTCGTAACCGAAGTAACCCACCAGGCCCCCGTTGAAACGGGGCAGTTCGTCCAGGTCGGGCGCGTGGAAGCGTTGCTGGTAGGACTCCACAAAGGCCAGCGGATCGTCCACCTCCTGCGCTTCCACAATCTCGCCACCGCGGCTGATCTCCACACGATGGTCAAAGACCTTCAGCACTTCGTGGCTGGGCAAACCGATAATCGAGTAACGGCCCCACTTTTCGCCGCCCTGCACGGACTCAAACAGATAGGAGTAGGGCCCGCTGGCGAGCTTCAGGTAGGTGCTAAGGGGCGTGTCGAGATCGGCCAGTACCTCGCGGTACACGGGGATGCGGTTAAAGCCGGCGCTTGCGAGCTCGGCAAATTGCTCGGGTGTCATATCACGGATTCCTGAAATCTGATCTGCATTGTGGGTGAAAGCCGGGCTTACTCAGCCAGTGCGCCATCGCCACCATCGTGTTGCGCGGGTTGTCAGGACGCCTCGCGCTGCAGTCAGATTCAGTCCCTGCATGGCAGGAATCTCCCGTAATGAAAGGTTCAATGTCAGTTCCTTATGAGATTACAAAAGCTCAGCCAGCGAATCAACCACTGCATCCGCGCCCAGGGTGTCCACCGCAGGCCCGTAATTATAGCCGTAGCGAACGGCCACGCAGGGAATGCCGGCGGCCAGCGCGGCGTTTATGTCCGCCGCGGAATCTCCCACCATCACGGTGGTGCCCCGGGTACCGCCCAGGTTTTCCATGGCGTGAAGCAGAGGGGCCGGGTCTGGTTTTTTCACCGGCAGGGTATCGCCGCCAACACTCAGATCGAACCAGTGATCCAGCCCCATCCGCTCCAGCAACGGTGCCACAAACTGTTCCGGTTTGTTGGTGACCACGCCCAGCCGGCAGCCCTGATTTTTCAGGTGAGCCAGGCAGGCCTCGACACCATCGTAAACCACGGAGTGATGACCGTTGAGGGTGCCGTAGGCGTGGTAAAAAATGGCCAGGGCATCCTTGAACAGCGCCTCGTCTTTTGGCAGCGCCGGTTCCCAGTCGGTCTGCCCGGCCAGCGCCCGGCGCACAAGCGCCGCCGCGCCATTGCCGACCCAGTTCCGGACACGGTCAATGCCGGCGGGTGAGCGACCCAGGTGCGCCAGCATCTGGTCCACGGCCGCTGCCAGATCCGGCGCACTGTCTACCAGGGTGCCATCAAGATCAAACAGGGCAACGCCGGGCCAGCGAGCATTGAACAGCCCGGCGAGGCTCATTGGCTGATCACCTTGCGGGCCTGTTCCAGCTCTTCGCGCATGGCGTCGATGGTGGTTTTGTAGTCGTCCGTGTTGAAGATGGCAGAGCCGGCAACAAACGTGTCGGCACCGGCCTCGGCGATGTTGCGGATGTTGTCGGTTTTAACGCCGCCGTCGATTTCCAGGCGGATGTTGTAGTTGCTGGCATCGATGCGCTTGCGGGCTTCCCGCAGCTTGTCGAGGGTGCCGGGAATGAACTTCTGGCCACCGAAGCCGGGGTTTACGGACATCATCAGTACCATGTCCAGCTTGTCCATCACATGGTCCATGTAATGCAGCGGGGTGGCCGGGTTGAACACCAGACCCGCCTTGCAACCGCCCTCGCGGATCAGTTGCAGCGAGCGGTCAATGTGGCTGGAGGCTTCCGGGTGGAAGGTAATGTAGCTGGCACCGGCATCAATGAACATGCGGATCAGATCGTCCACCGGGGACACCATCAGGTGGACATCAATGGGCGCGGTGACACCGTGCTTGCGCAATGCCTCACAGACCATGGGGCCAATCGTCAGGTTGGGCACGTAATGATTGTCCATCACATCGAAGTGCACGACATCGGCGCCTGCGGCCAGCACCTGGTCAACTTCCTCGCCCAGGCGGGCAAAATCGGCGGACAGGATGGATGGTGCAATCAGGTAAGGGTTCATGACAGCTCTCTCACAACGTTTGATAATGGCGTGGTCTGCAGTTTCTGCCGCAAACCCAAAACGGATGTTAGTCTAGCAGTTTGGCGATGTTTTTTCGCAGCGAAAGAGTGAGAGCCTGTGAGCAACCTGAACAATCGATACACGCGCCGGGTATTCTTCCTGGGATGGCTGATTCTGACCCTGACCCTGGGGTTGGCGGGTGCGGCCGTCGGCGAAGAAGAGGCTGAGACCGTCGCAACACCGGCGCAGAAACAGCGTGCAGTGGTGTCTTCGGGGCTTGGGTCGGACGTCATCGCAGCCCAGCGCCCCGACACGGCTATCTGGCTGGACCTGGAGGGCGACGGCGCGGAGCTGGCACTGTTTGAGCCGGAACTGGAGGCTCCCGCCAAAGGCGCAGTGCTGATGCTGGCCGATGAAGGCCAGTCCGCTGCCTCCGAGCTTCTGGGTGCCCTTGGCGAACCCTTTGCCGCCAATGGCTGGGGCGTAATGACGCTGGGGCTGGAAGCGCCACCTTATGAGCTTCAGCGCGCCTGGCGGCTGGCTGACGCCAGGCGACCGGAACGGCAGGAAGACGAAAGCCAGGACCCGAGCTCGGTGATGATCGATGTGATGGAGGATGGCGAGCTCGAGGATGCCGAGGATCAGTACCGGACTCGTATCCAGGACCGGCTGAGTGCGGCGGCTACGAATCTGCAGGAGCGCGGGTACGAACGGATTGTGCTGGTTGGTGTGGGGGCCGCTGCCATGCATGTGGCCCGCTCCGCAGCCGCCGGCACGGGCGATCAACTGATCTGGGTGGCCCCCCGTTTCTATCCCGCGGATGAGTCGGCGCTAGGCGAACTGCTTGCCAGCGTGGGGGCGCTTCCGGTTCTTGACATGCACAGCGCTCGCCCGCAGGTGGCGAGTCTGTCGCCCCGAAAACGGGCGGCCAGGCTGAAAAAAGCCGGCGCGCAGGGTTATCAGCTGCAGCTGGTCGGCACCGGTGTTCGTCCCGAACCTCGTGAGGCGGCAATGTTGGCTAATCGTATCCAGTCATGGCTGCGGTCAATCTGAATCGCGCGGGTTATGACGGCGCTTGATCAATTCCCAGGCTTGTTGGTAGCGCAGCAACCGGTCTTTGGCCTGGGCTCGCTCGGTGTTGTTAAGCGCCTGTTGGCCCAGTTTGTCCGGGTGACATTCCGATACTTTTTTGCGGTACGCCCGTTTGATGTCATCCAGAGATTCGCGGCGGGTTACCCCCAGTAGCTGGCAGGCCTGCTCGTAGCTGGTGGGTGCCGGCCGACTTTCCGGTTGGGTGATCCAGACTTTCGAAGCGTAACTCTCCAGTACTTCGTCGCTGACTGCGACCGGCAGACCGATCTGGTCGATGGCGTCTTCGCAACGGTAGCGTCGGGGTTTTGCGGGGCGACCCTGCAACTGGGTGGCATGGCACAGGCATATCGCCACCCGCAGTGCCGGGGACGGCCACAGGTAGCTCGTCATTTTCAGGCCCAGCGCCTTGAGGGCAGGAATGCCCTCGGCGCGCTTGCCTTTCTGAAACCAGTGAATGGCTTTTCGGCGTTGTCGCAGGGACAGCTTGAGGGCTTTCATCATCGCTTCCGCGAAGCCGATATCGGTTTCGGTTACCCGCCCTTCCGACTTGGCAATGTAGCCGAGGAAAAAGAACAGGCTGCGCCGACACCAGCGCGGCAAGCTGGTGCGCAGAACCAGTTCATTGGCCTGATGCCCGCACGAGGCCAGTTCCTGAAGCAGGTCGGAGAATTCCGCTTCAATGCGGGCAGGGAGTGCGGTGTCGTGCTTGCCGGTTGCCATCGGTCTACTCCTGCCCTGTCCTCTGATCACCGCGCAGCCAGTGGTCAAGCTGTTGCAACCGCTCCGGAGTGCCGATGTCCATCCACTTCCCGTGATGGGCAACCCCCCTGACGCGCTTATTGGCCATGGCCGAACGCAGGATCGGCGCGAGCGCCGCGTGGCCTTGGGGTTGTCCGTCAAACAACCGGCGATGGAGCAGGCTGATGCCGCAGAAGGTCAGTTTGTCCGCACCCTCGGCGGAAACCATCGCATCAGGATCCAGGTGAAAGTCACCGGCCGGATTATGGGTCGGGTTGGCCGTCAGCACCAGCAGCGCATCGGCATTGTCCGGAGGTGTCAGGCGGGAAAAATCGACATCGCACCAGATGTCGCCGTTGATAACGAGAAACCAGTCTTCGTTGTTCGAGGTCAGCATCGGCAAGGCTTTGACGATGCCCCCGGCGGTCTCCAGCGGGGTATCTTCCGGGGAATAGTCGATACGCAACCCGAAGCGGGTGCCGTCGCCCAGGGCGGCTTCGATCCTGTCGCCAAGCCAGGCGTGGTTAACCACGATCTGATCCACACCTGCGCACTTCAGCCGTTCAAGGTGATGGACAATCAGCGGCTTGCCGCCGGCTTCCAGCAACGGTTTCGGGGTGGTCAGTGTCAGCGGCCGCATGCGTTCACCTTTGCCGGCGGCCAGAATCATGGCTTTCACTTAGGAATTGCCTCCGCTGGAGCCGGGCCGATGGTCTGCTCGATGGCCGGCATAACGGTTTGCGACAACCATTCGTGGAAGTGTCGGAGGGCACCCTGCCTGGCGCTGGCTTCGATCAGGTAGTGAACGGTACGGGGAATGTCAGCCAGGTAGTTATCCTTGCCGTCGCGCAGTGACAACCGGGCAAAAATGCCCGCGGCTTTCAGATGTCGCTGCATGCCCATCAGCTCGAACCATTGCCGGAAAGTGTCGCTGTCGGCCCGATGCAGACCGGCGTCCAGGCTGATCTGGCGATAATGCTCCACCCAGCGGGCAATGTCCGCTTCCGGCCAGCGGATGTAACAATCTTTCAACAGCGATACCAGGTCGTAGGTGACCGGCCCGCGAACGGCGTCCTGAAAATCGATGACGCCCGGGGTGTCAGTGCCGTCTCGGATCAACAGGTTGCGGGAATGATAATCGCGATGCACCGTGACTTCCGGCTGGGCCAGGGCGCTCTCGCGCAGACAGGCGAAAGCCGTGTCGAGCATGGCCTGCTCACCGTTGGAGAGGGAAATGCCCAGTTTCTGGGTCAGTAACCAATCCGGGAACAACGCCATTTCCCGGTCCAGCAGCGCGGTGTCATAGGGCGGCAGTGGGTGGTCCGGGGCGTCGCTGGCCTGCTGGATACGCACCAGTTCTGTCAGTGCGCCCTGGTAGAGCCGGTCGGCAGTGTTGGCATTCAGCTCCGCCAGCATCAGGCGATCGCCGAAATCCTCCAGTAGCAGGAAGCCCTGTTGCAAATCTTCCTGCACCACGGCTGGCACCGCAACGCCCTGCGCGTGCCAGTGCCTGGCAATGGCGACAAACGGGCGGCAGTCCTCATGGGCCGGCGGTGCGTCCATGACAATGAGGGGGCGCGGATTAGTCGGGGTACTGGCCACTACCCGGAAATAACGGCGAAAGCTGGCGTCGCCAGACACCGCAACGGGGGCGGCCTGTTCAAGGCCGGGGAACTGTCGGACCCACTGGGTCAGCATCTGCAGGCGGGTATCCATGGAACGGGCGACTATCCTGAGAAAGTGAATGAGACATGGGGGCTGTTAGAGCTGAAAGTTAGCAGATCCGCACGGAGAGGGTAAATCGGTTTCGCTGCAAAGTAGGGTTTCCGTTAACAAGGCGTGGGGTGCCGTGTAAACTAGGCCGCTGTAAAACCCCCCGGAACCACACGCCCACTTGCACAGGAACCCGATCACCGTGCCAGCCCAAGCAAGGAACCTGCAATCACCGGCGAGCCGGTTGTGGCGCATACGGCGGCAGGCTTCGTGGTGGCAATGCTGGGGGCCGGGTACCGTCTTCACTTTGGTGGTGTCGGTGTGGCCGGCGTCGGCGGTGGTCGCGCAAACGGCCCCCTCGGCCGCGGAAATTGACTGGCGGCCCCGCGCCGAGTTGCCTGAATTCGTGCGCGATACCCTGCCGGCATTCTGTGAAGGCGGGTACCTGCCATCGGAAATGTCGATGCCGGTGGCCGGCGAGGATCCGCAGGCGCTGTTCCAATCAACGCCGGATGGCGATCAGCCGCTGGAGGCCAGTGGGCTCTCGGCGCGTTATAAGCTGGATTCCGAGCTGTTTTTGCAGGGCGACGTGCGGGTGCGCCAGGGCCGGTTCACGGTGACCGGCTCCGAAGCGAGGTACGATCAGGTCGGTGGCCGGGTTGCGGTAACCGGGCCACTGGTCAGTCGGGGCGAAGCGTTTCTGCTGACCGGTGACGAAGCGGATTATGACGTCGGCAACGGCCAGCTTGATATCAACACCGCGACCTTCCTGTTGCACGAAGCGGAATTGCGTGGGTCCGCCGGTCAGCTGTCCCGTATCGCCGAAGACGAAGTGTTGATCCATGACGGTTCGCTGACCACCTGTGCTCCGGACCAGAACGATTGGTCGATTGTGGCGTCGGACATTCACCTGGATCAGGGCGAGGGTTTTGGCACCGCCCGCAATGTGCGACTTCGAATCAAGGACGTACCGGTGTTTTACTGGCCTTACGCCAGTTTCCCCATTGATGATCGCCGCAAGACGGGTTTCCTGTACCCCTCGTTCGGCACTTCCAACGCGGGCAGCGGTGCGTATCTTTCGGTACCTTACTACCTCAACCTGGCTCCTCATTATGATGCCACGCTGACCCCGCAATACATCCATGGCCGGGGGCTGTTCAACGAGGCGGAAGGCCGTTACCTGAGCACCCTGGGCGAATCGGTGCTGCAGGTGGGTTACATCAGCAACGATCTGGAATACCAGAACGAATTTCCGGGTGAAGACGGCGAACGCTGGGCCTTGGATTTCACCACCCGGGCGGGCCTCGGCAGCGGCTGGTCCGCCTACGGCGACTACTCGGTGGTCAGCGATGACGATTACCTGAGCGACCTGAATCAGGGGCTGGGAATCAACCAGACTACGCATCTGCAGCGTCGTGGTGGTGCCCGGTATCAGGATTCGGCACAGTATTTCGAAGCGTATCTGAACGGCTATCAGACCATTAGCGACCGGATCGCCGAGCGCAACAGGCCCTACGCCCAGCTGCCGGAAGTCATCTACGGTATGACCACAGACCTGGGGCCGGTGGAAACCAACCTGGAAAGCCAATACACCTACTTTTACCGGGACAATACCGAGCTGGCTGGCCTGGACCGCGCCAATGGTCAGCGGTTACGGGCGATCCCGGAGGTGGCCCTGCCGCTGCGAGAGCTCTGGGGCTATACCCGCCCGTCCGTCAGCCTGGATTACACCCGTTATGAACTGGAAGACTACGAACCCGGCCGTGCCGGTTTTGACCGCACGGTGCCGGTGTTCGAATGGGATTCCGGATTGTATTTCGACCGTCAGTCCAGCCTGTTTGATATCCCCTACAACCAGACCCTGGAGCCGAGACTCTACTACGCGTACGCCGATGCCGAGGCGCAAGACCAGAATGACATCCCCGATTTTGACTCGGCCCTGAGGTCCTTCAGTTTTGACCAGCTGTTCCAGCGCAACCGCTTTACCGGTGGTGACCGGGTCGGGGATGCCAACCAGCTGACGGTGGCCCTGACCAGCCGTTTCAATGACCTGGTCACCGGTGCCGAGCGCGCCCGTTTCAGTATCGGCCAGGTCCACTACTACGACGATCGCGATGTCACCCTGATGGGGGCCGGCAGCGATGATCGCAGCGACTCACCCCTGGCGGGTGAGGTGCTGTTGCGCCCCCTGGAAACGCTGGATATACGCAGCACTGGCCTGTGGGACCCGGACACCCAACAAACCGAGGAAGGCCGTAGCCAACTGATTTTTCACTCGAAGGATTACCGGTATCTGGCCAGCTTCGGGCACACCTACAGTCGAAATGAATTGGAACAGACGGATATCGGGGCAGTTTTTCCTGTCACAGACCGTGTTAGTCTGATCGGGCGCTGGGTGTGGGATTCACAGCTGGACCGCACCGTCGGCTCGCTGGCAGGTATTGAATACAACAACTGTTGCTGGAGCGTTCAGGTGGTTCACCAGAACGCTCTGACCGACGACGAGGAACTGGAAAGCCGCGTGCTGTTCCAGATCCAGCTCAAGGGGCTGGGCGGCAGTGGAGGCTCCTCGGATCGGATCTCCGAAGCCATTTACGGGTTTGAAGAGCGGGAACGCCGACGCTTCGGTGGCCCGGGCAGCGGATACAACTGAGATCGCACAGCGGGCGATGCACAGAACGAATGTTGATGAATCAGAGGTGACTATGAAGGCGAACCTTCGCCATTGTGCAAAAACACTGTTGGTACTGATGGCTGTGATGATGGCCTCGGTCGTGCAGGCGGAACGCCAGCCACTGGATCGGGTGGTGGCGATCGTTGATGACGATGTCATCCTGAAAACCGAGCTGGACAGCCGCATCAGCACCATAACGGGTCGGCTTCAGGCCCAGGGTACCGGGCTTCCGCCCCGGGAGGTGCTGGAAGCGCGCGTGCTCGATCAACTGATCACCGAGTCCATCCAGTTGCAGATGGCCGATCGTGGCGGCATGCGGATCAGCGACAACGAGTTGAACGAAACCATGGCCGGTATTGCCCAGCGCAACAACATGACCATGGACCAGTTTGAACAACAGCTGACCGCCGAAGGGGTCAGCTATCGTGAAGCCCGCGAGCAGATCCGCAATGAAATGCTCGCCAGCCGCGTGCAGCAGCGCCAGGTGGGTAACCGGGTGCGGGTGACCGATCGGGAAGTGGAGAATTACCTGCAGTCGATGTCCTCGCGCGAGCCCAGCAATGAAGAGTTCCGCTTGTCCTATATCTACATCGAGATAGACGACCCCAACGATGAGTCCGTGGTGGATGCCGCCCGTGGCAAAGCCGAACGGCTGCGTGCCGAAATTGCCGATGGCCGCGATTTCCGTGAAGTCGCGGTGGCGGAGTCGGACGCCTCCAACGCACTGGAAGGTGGCGACATGGGCTGGCGCGGCAGAAGTCAGCTGCCTTCGCTACTGGAATCGGTCGTGCCGGATCTGGAAACCGGCGTGCCGTCCGAGGTTCTGGGCAACAACAGTGGCTTCCATCTGGTGATGGTGGAAGAGCGTCGCGGCGGTGACGGCGAACAGGTCATTGAGCAATCCCGGGTTCGTCATATCCTGGTGCGGCCCACGGAAACTGTGACCGACGCCGACGCTGAAAACACCATTCGCGACGTTACGCGCCAGATCCGCGCCGGCGGCGATTTTGCCGCGTTGGCACGGGAATATTCCGATGATCCGGTGTCCGGCTCCGATGGCGGCAGCCTGGGCTGGGTCAGCCCGGGCCAGATGGTGCCGGAATTTGAGCAGGCCATGCAGAATGCGGAAGTGGGCGAACTGGCAGGCCCGTTCCGCTCCCAGTTTGGCTGGCACATTCTCGAAGTGCAGGAGCGCCGGCAGAAAGACATCAGCGGCGACGTGCGTGACTCGGAAGCCCGTCAGGCGATCTACCGTCGCAAGTTTGATTCCGAGCTGCAGAACTGGCTCAGAGAGATTCGCGATGAAGCCTTTGTCGAGTTCAAAGGGGAGTACGCGGACGATAACGAGGCATCCGAAGCATCATGACCGAACCGGTTAGGCTGGCCCTGACCGCCGGCGAGCCGGCGGGCATCGGCCCGGAACTGTGTCTGCAGCTGGCAGCGGAAACACGGCAGCCGGGCATTGTGGTGGTGGCCAGCCAAGCGCTGCTGGCGCAGCGGGCAAAGCAGCTGGGCCTGGAGGTGATCCTGGAACCCTGGCAGCCGGGCGACCGTCCGGTGACCGAAGCCGGGCGCTTGTCTGTGTGCCACGTTGACGGCCTGGCAAGCACGGCTGCCGGACAGCTCGACAGCGGTAACAGCCGTTACGTGCTGGACACCCTCCGGGTGGCGGCTCAGGGGTGCCTGGACGGCGTTTTCGACGGCATGGTTACCGCGCCAGTTCACAAGGGCGTGATCAACGATGCCGGTATTGCATTCAGCGGCCACACGGAATTCTTGCAGGAATTGTGTGGCGTAGAGCGTGTGGTCATGATGCTGGCCACCGAAGAGTTGCGGGTGGCGCTGGTCACCACCCATCTGCCCCTGAAAGACGTGGCGGCGGCAATTACGCCACAGCGCCTGACCCAGGTGGCGCGCATCCTTAACCGGGATCTGCAGACCTTCTTCGGAATTGAACACCCGAGAATTCTTGTCGCGGGCCTGAACCCCCACGCCGGTGAGGGGGGCCATCTTGGCCGTGAAGAATTGGATGTCATCGAGCCGACGCTGGACCAGCTGCGCGCCGAAGGCATCACGCTGACCGGCCCTCTGCCCGCGGACACCCTGTTCACGCCCCATTGGCTGAAAGATGCCGATGCGGTGCTGGCGATGTACCATGACCAGGGGCTGCCGGTACTCAAGTTCCAGGGTTTCGGGCGGGCGGTGAACATTACCCTTGGCCTGCCCATTGTCCGTACCTCGGTCGACCACGGCACCGCTCTGGACCTGGCGGGTACCGGTCAGGCGGATGCGGGGAGCCTGCACACGGCCGTCAGGGTGGGTGAGCAGATGGCGCGATACCGTCGGTTGGCAAACGCGGGCTGAGAATCAGCCCCTTGTCCGGTTCTGAAACAGAGAGACCCAGAGTGAGCAACAAACCCGGCCATCAGGCCAGAAAACGTTTCGGCCAGAATTTCCTTCACGATCCGGGGGTCATCGAGCGCATTATCCGCGCGATCCACCCGAAAGCCGACGACGCCATGGTGGAAATCGGCCCCGGTCTGGGTGCGATTACCGAAGAAATCCTGGCGGTGAACCCACGCCTTCAGGTGGTGGAGCTGGACCGTGATCTGATCCCGGTGCTGCGCACCAAATTCTTCAATTACCCGGAGTTTCGCATCCATCAGGCGGATGCCCTCACGTTTGACTTCAGTCAGCTGGTCGCCGACAGGCCGCTGCGGATCATTGGCAATCTGCCGTACAACATCTCGACACCGCTGATTTTTCACCTGCTGGGACAGGCCGGGGTGGTGCAGGACATGCACTTCATGCTGCAAAAGGAAGTGGTGCAACGTATGGCGGCGGTACCCGGCGACAACAATTACGGTCGCCTGGGTATCATGACCCAGTATTTTTGCAAGGTGCAGCCGCTGTTCGAAGTCGGCCCCGGGGCGTTCCGGCCGTCACCGAAAGTGGACTCCGCCATCGTGCGGCTGGTGCCCCACACCACCCTGCCGCACCCGGCCAAAGACCTGGAAACCCTGCAGGCGGTGGTGCGCACGGCCTTCAATGCCCGTCGAAAAACTCTGCGCAAAGCGCTGGGCGGGCTGGTCACCGTGGCGCAACTCGGGGAGCTTGGTATCAATGATGGGCTGCGACCGGAAAATCTGTCGCTGGCCGACTTCGTGGCGATTGCGGATAAGCTGGTTGATGAAAAACAACACACGGAACGGGTGAACGGAGAGCACCATGGCTGATTACGCCATTGGCGATATCCAGGGCTGCTATGAGCGGCTGAGGGAGGTGCTGGACAAGGTGAGTTTTTCACCCTCCCGGGACAATCTCTGGGTAGCCGGTGACCTGATCAACCGCGGGCCATCGTCGCTGGAAACGCTGCGATACATCGAAAGCCTGGGCAGTTCGGCGGTGGTAGTGCTGGGCAATCACGATCTGCACCTGCTGGCGGTGGCACTCGGGGGTCATCAACCGAAGAAAAAGGACACCCTCGAGGGCATTCTCGACGCCCCGGATCATGAGCGTCTCGTGGCCTGGCTGCGGCAGCAGAAACTCTGCGTTCATGACCCCCGCCGTCGGTTTGTCATGGTGCATGCCGGACTGCCTCACGTCTGGAGTGTTGAGCAGGCAGTGGCGAACGCGCGGGAAGTGGAAGCGGTGATCGCCGGTAACCAGGCTCCCGACTATTTTACCGAGATGTATGGCAATGATCCGGCCCGCTGGGATGCTGGCTTCACCGGCATGGACCGCTGGCGGGTGATCACCAATTACTTCACCCGCATGCGCTTTATCGCGGCGGACGGCACGCTGGAGCTGGCCACCAAGGAATCCGCCGACAGCGCACCGGAAGGCTTCGCACCCTGGTTTGAGTATCCGCGCCACGATGACGTGCGGGTGATCTTTGGCCATTGGGCATCGCTGGAAGGCAACACCGGCCATAACCGGTTTATCGGGCTGGATACCGGGTGTGTCTGGGGCGGCGCGTTGACCATGATGAACCTGGACAGCGGGGAAAAAATTCACTGTGACTGCTAGAACCACCGATATCCTGCGCCCATCCCTCATTCTCGGGGCGTTCCTGGCCCTGCTGGCGGTCATGGCCGGTGCCTTCGGTGCCCACGGCCTGAGAGCGATGGTCAGTGCCCGGGGCCTTGAAGTTTTCCAGACCGCCGTCACTTATCAGGTATATCACTCATTAGCGTTGATACTTGTGGCTATATTGGCCGGAATGGGCTTGCACCGCCGTCTGTTGGTGGTGGCGTCGGGCTTTTTCCTGGCAGGCATTCTGTTGTTCAGCGGCAGCCTGTATGTGCTGGTGCTGACCGACATCCGCTGGGTAGGGCCGGTCACGCCCATCGGCGGCGTATGCTTGATGGTAGGCTGGGCGTTGATATTGACTGCCGGATTGCGGCGCTAGACATTGTGCAGAGGTAAACATGCAGGTTCAGGTAAACGGCGATGGCGTGGAACTGCCGGCTCAGGCAACCATTGCCGATCTGATTGAACACATGGCCCTGACGGGCAAACGGCTGGCGGTGGAAGTGAACGAAGACATCGTCCCCCGCAGCCAGCACCCGGAATTTCGCCTCAACAACGGTGACCGGGTCGAAGTGGTTCATGCCATTGGTGGCGGCTGAGCCACCGCACAGCCGATCACACCCCATATTCCATTCAGCCTCAGGAACGTTATGAGCGAACAACCGACAATCCAGCTTCCGGAAGACAAACCCCTTGAACTCGCCGGCCGTGTCTATCAGTCACGCCTGCTGGTGGGAACCGGCAAATATCGTGACCTGATGGAATCCGGCCACGCCATCGAAGCCAGCGGCGCGGAAATCGTCACCGTGGCCGTGCGCCGGACCAACCTCGGGCAGAACCCGGACGAGCCCAACCTGCTTGACGTTATCTCACCGGATAGCTACACCATTCTGCCCAACACCGCAGGCTGCTATACCGCGAAAGACGCGGTGCGGACCTGCAAGCTGGCCCGCGAACTGCTAGGTGGCCACGATCTGGTGAAACTGGAAGTGCTGGGTGAGGAGAAAACCCTGTATCCGAACATGATCGAAACCCTGGTCGCCGCCGAAGAACTGATCAAAGACGGCTTCAAAGTGATGGTTTACTGCTCGGACGACCCGCTGTTGGCCAAGCGCCTGGAAGACATGGGCTGCATCGCCATCATGCCACTGGGTGCCCCCATTGGCTCCGGCCTGGGTATCCAGAACCGCTACAACATCCGGCTGATCGTCGAAAACGCCAAGGTCCCGGTGCTGGTCGATGCCGGCGTGGGTACGGCCTCAGACGCCACCATTGCCATGGAGCTGGGGTGCGACGGTGTGTTGATGAACACCGCCATCGCCCAGGCTCAGGACCCGATCAGGATGGCTCACGCCATGCGCCTGGGTGTCGAGGCCGGCCGTGAAGCCTATCTGGCGGGTCGTATGCCGAAGAAGCTCTACGCCAGCGCGTCCTCGCCGATTGATGGCACTTTCTTCTGATTTAGTGAACAATCCGGTACAGAACTGAATAATACTGAGGGCCGGCGCTTAAGACCGGTCCCGAAAATAACCCAGTTACAGAGCGCTGAAGTCCTGTCATGACCGATTCGAAACCCAGTCGTCGGGAGGCGATCCTGCATGCGTTGGTGGCGTTGCTGGAAGCCGATCCCGGTGCCCGCATCACCACCGCTGGCCTGGCCAAATCCGTCGGCGTCACCGAGGCGGCGCTGTACCGCCACTTTCCCAGCAAGCGGAAAATGTTCGAGTCGTTGATCGACTTCGCGGACGAAGCGGTGTTCAGCCGCTGCCAGCTGATCCTGCAGGATCAGGAAGACGCCCGCGCGCGGCTGCAGCAGTTAGCCAATCTGGTGCTGGTGTTTGCCGAGCGCAACCCCGGCCTGTGCTGTGTGCTCACCGGCGATGCCCTGATGGGCGAAAACGAAGCTTTGCGCAAGCGCGCTTCCCAGTTCTTCGAGCGCTTGGAAACCCAGGTACGCCAGATCCTCAAGGAAGGCGAAATCCGCCAGGGGCTGCGGCCCCGGACCAGCGCCAATCGCGGCGCGGATTTTGTGCTGGTGTTTGTCGAAGGTCGGATTCAGCGGTTTGTGCGGTCGTCGTTTTCCCGGTTGCCCTCGACGGATTTTGAGGAGAGTTGGGCGCTGGTTTCTGAGGGCGTTTGGGGTTGATCTTGCTTTCTTTGGGAGATGATCCTCTTCCTTCTCCGGTAGCCTGATAGCTTTGGGGCAGGACGAAGGCGGGAACGGCCCCCACAGAACCGCTACAAGCACATCCATGTGCGCTTCTCTCCGGCCATCCATGGCCTCCAAGATTCTGTGGGGGCCGTTCCCGCCTTCGCCCCGTTCACTTTGGTGATATAGCGCATGGAAAGGCAAGGCCAAAGCCGAAGACAGAATGCCAGGCGCTCTGGTCAGAAATCCCCCGTGTTTTTCCTACGATATATCTCTGCAATCGGACGGTTGGCGGTGTGAGGGCCCTTCCCGGAATTTCCGAGGCCATGGATGGCCGGAGAGAAGCGCACATGGATGTGCTCGTAGCGGTTCCGGGAAGGGCCCTCACACCGCCAACCCTACTTCAAAGCTATCAGGCTGGAAGCCGAAACCCGACGCAAAGCCAAAGCCTCAGTCATACCCGGAGGCGGAGCGAAGCACCTGGCGAACGGGCTCCCAGACGGCCGGCGCAGAGATCAGAATATCGCGGCCGTAAAGGTCGGCGGGGTAGCTGTCGGGAACATTGCCGAAGTGGCCAGCAGTGGCACCGGCTTCCAGGGCGATGAGGCGGGCGGCGGCGAAGTCCCAGGGGCTGACGTTTTCGTAGTAGATGTCCAGGCGGCCGCAGGCGACCCAGCAGATGTCGAGGGCGGCGGAGCCGATGCGGCGTAGGTCGCGGCACTGGTGGATCATGGCGTCAAGGCGCTGGATCAGCGGTTCGAGATGGTCTTTGTGGTAGGGGAAACCGGTAGCAAACAGCGAATCCCGCGGCACCGTGGCACCGCTGTGCGTGATGGGGTTGCCGTTGAGGGTGGCACCGTCGCCTTTGGTGGCGCGGAAAGTTTCGCCTGGGAACGGGGCATGCACCACACCCGCCTGAACGCGACCATTCTCGGCGTAGGCAATGGACACCGCGACCTGGGGGTGGCCGTAGGCGTAATTGACCGTGCCATCAATGGGGTCAATGATCCACAGAGGCGTCGTCAAATCCTCCGCCTGGCTCACGTCCGGTGCGGTTTCCTCGGACAGAATGCGGTGGTCCGGGAAGCGTTTACGGATGGCACCGGTGATGAACTCGTCCGCCATCACGTCAGCATGGGTGACCAGCTCGGTCTGCTGCTTGTAGTCGGTGCGCAGGGTGTTGCTGTCGCGCTCATGGCGGATCAGCTCGCCGGCTTCGAGCGCGAGTTGCTCGGCAAAATCGGTGATCTCTCGCAGCGATACGGAATCGGACATGACGCCCCCTTGGCGGGTTCCAGAACGAAAAGAGGGCGTCAGTCTAGCACGACGGGTTCACAGGCTGGTCAGCCAGGCCTCCATCTTATCCATGGCCAGCACCAGGCGCGGGCAGGCCTGCTGAACGAAGTCGTCACTGAGCGCCTGTTCGGCGTAATCGCCGCCGGCCAGTTTCAATGACCCGGCCCCGTCGAAATCCACAAACGCCAAACGCGCGGCCAGATGATCCGGCACGAAACCGAAATCACTGGCCGGCAGGATCGCCACCCCGGTGTTCTCCAGCAATACCTGACAGAATGCCTGGCTGGTTTTGATGTCCTTGCGGGCCAGGGCATCGCGGAAGCCGTTGAAATCCGGAAACAGGTAAAACGCCCCTTCCGGTTTCTGCACCACCGCGCCCATGTCGGTGAGGCGTCGGTGCATGTATTCACCCACCACTTTCAGCACTCGCCGTGACTGTTTGAGGTATTCGTTGATGTCGTCGCCACCATCGAAGGCGGTCATGGCGGCGTACTGGATCGGCGCGCTGGTGGCGGTGTAGGTTTCGCTGGCGATGATCGCCATGGCGTCCTGCAGGGGGCGCAGTTCCGGCGGAAAGATAAAGGTGCCCAGCCGCCAGCCGCCGGCTCCCGCCCATTTGCTCAGACCGGTGCTGATGATGGTGCCTTCGGGGTAGTAGCGGGCGATGGATTTGTGTTTGCCCTCGAAGTGTACCTCGCCGTAGATTTCGTCCGACAGCAGGATCAACTTGTACTTGCGCGCCACGTTGGCGATGGCCAGCAGTTGGTCATCGGTGTAGGTGCAGCCGGTGGGGTTGGACGGGTAGTTCAGGATCAGGATGCGCGGGCGCGAGGGGTCATCGCGGCAGATGATGTCCAGTTCCTCGGCGGTGAGCTGCCAGTTGTTCTCTGCGTGGGTGGGCAGCCAATGCACTGATCGGCCAATGATCCTGGCTTGCGGCGCGTAGGACACCCAGCTCGGGCGGGGGATCAGCAAGTCGCCGTAGTACGCCAGTTGCAGAATAAACAGCAGCTCTTTGGAGCCGGGGCCAATCAGCACGTCTTCCCAGGTGCAACGCATCCGCTCGCTGCGGTTGATGTAACCGGCAATGGATTCCCGCAGGGCTTTCAGACCCTTGACGGGCAGATAGTCCTTTTCATGGGCGTGTTGCTGCAGCGCTTCGACCACACGAGCCGGCACTGGGAACGGCGACTGCCCCAGCCCGAGTTTGACGATGTCCCGGCCCTCGGCGCGCAGTTGATTGCTCAGTTCGTTGATGCGGAGGGTGGCCGAGGGCTGGATGCCCCGAACGTTGAGGTTAATCGCGTAACGGTGGTCGTTTTGAATGTCCATGGGCCCGGTCTGTTGGTGGAGGGTGGCTTTCGCAGTATAGGCAACCTGGCGATGCCTGTGGTGCGCTGGATCATAGGTGATTGCCGAAAAGAGCGGCAGAGCTTATTCGCTGTTTTTGTTGCGCAGATCGGCCAGGGCGTCGTTGAACCGGTCTCGCAGTTCCCGACCGTCGGGCGTGTGCCGGGAAAAGGCGGCGCGGAAAGGCCGCTCCTCGCCGACGGTCCCTGGCAGTGGCTGCAGGCTGGCGAGGTCCGGGTAGCGTTCCTGGTGCCTGTCCAGCAGATAGTTGCACACCGAATGTTCACAGATATAAAGGTCGATGCGGTTCAGTGCCAGCAGCCTCAATCCGACCAGTTCGGGCGATTCCTGGCTGAGCTCGACGATGCGGATGTCGGCGGTATCAAGCCACGCCATGAATTCCGGGGCGTAACTGTAGGAAGCGGCGATGCCAATTCTCAGGCCTTCCAGGTCGTTCAGGGATGACCACTCGATGTTGGCGTCTGAGCGGGCAAAGAACGTGTCGCGAGCGCGGCTGAGGGGGTCGGTAAAATGGTAAAACCGTTCCCGGTGAGGTGAGTGCGTCAGGGAAAATAGCATGTCGATTTCCCCGCGCCGGGCGAGGCTTTCCGCTCGAGCCCACGGCAACACCACGAAATCCGGTATGTACCCCATGCGTTCCACTGTCCGACGCACCATGTCGGCATCTTTGCCTTTTAATTCACCGTTTTCCAGGTATTCGAAGGGGGGGTATTCAGAGGTGGCGATCTTCAGGACAGGAGCGTCGGCCAGTGCGGTTGAAGTCAGCAAGGCAAGAAGAGCCCAGGACAGGGTTCGGAATAGCATGGACAATTTCCGATGTCTGGTTAATTGAGTGGCTTAGGCACTGCTGGAAGTATAACCACCCCTATGCGGTTCTGCACGGCGTCGCAGCGGATGGGCACTATGGATTTGGATTTCAGAATGGATGAACCTAAGACGGTGGGTTACTCGCCCTCGCTATAGCGGTGGGGTTCCAGCTCCATATGGGTGATGCGCTGACCGAGCATGATGATACTGCCGCCGTATCGCTCGTCACCGGTGGAGGTAAAATCGAACAGGAACCGTCGCCAGACGCGGAGTTGCCCCTGTGCGTCACGTTTGAACCACAGGCCCCGCAGATAGACGGCATCGTCGAGCAGCATGACATCCATTTTCTTGCAGTATTGTCGGGCGGCCTGCAGCACGAAGTCCTTTATGGCCTTACCTCGCCACCAATACCAGATGACGAAGCCGGCTACAAACAGCCAGAACAGGGTGCCAAGGGTCACTGGGGGGCAACCGAGCCGTGGTGATCGCGCGCCAGCAGGATGTAGAACGCCGGCAGCACAAAGACGGTGAACAGGGTGCCAATGCCAAGACCGGCACTGATGGTCAGGCCAATGGCGAAGCGGCTTTCCGCACCCGGGCCGACCGCGATCAGCAGGGGCACCATGGCGAAGATCAACGCCAGCGACGTCATGATGATCGGTCGCAGACGAATGGCGGCCGCTTCGATGACCGCATCGCGCTTGCTAAGGCCCTTATCGACCTGCAGTGAGTTGGCGAACTCCACGATCAGGATGCCGTTCTTGGACACCACGCCAATCAGCGTGATCAGCCCCACCTGGGTGTAGATGTTCATGGTCGCGAAGCCCAGCACGATAAACGCCATGGCCCCGGCAACGGACATGGGCACCGACACCAGAATAATGAAGGGATCGCGCCAGCTCTCGAACTGCGCCGCCAGGACCAGATAGATCACCAGCAGTGACAGGAAGAAGGTCACTATCAGTGCGCTGCCCTGATTGGCGAACTGGCGCGACTCACCGGTGTAGTCCGACGTGAACCCCTGAGGGAACACCTCGTCGGCGGTGTTTTCCATGAACGCCATGGCATCGCCCACGGTCACTCCGGGCATCACCACGCCCTGCAGCGTCAGCGAGTTAAGCTGGTTGAACTGGGTGCGCTGTGAGGGCTCCACATCGTGTTCGAAGCTGATCACGCTGCCCAGCGGCACCAACTGACCGTTGTCGGCGCGGATGTAGTATTCGTTGAGTTCTTCAGCGGTCATGCGGAAGTCCTGCTCGGCCTGGGGTATAACCTGGTAGGAGCGCCCCTCCATACTGAAGCGGTTGATATAACCGCCGCCAAGCATGCTCGACATGGCCTGCCCAACGTCCTGCATGGACAGTCCCAGATCCGCGACCCGGTCGCGGTCGACCTTGATCCGCGTGACCGGGCGGTCAAAGTCGATGGATTTTTGCAGGAACATGAAGTTACCACTTTGCATGGCCTTGCCCAGCAGGTCATCCGCGACCTCGTTGAGGCGGTCGTAATCAGCGCCCGTGGTGATGACGAACTGGAACGGCAGCCCGCCGCCGGAGCCAGGCAGGGACGGCCTCGGGAATACCGCGGTTTGCAGCCCGGTGATTTTCTTCAGTTCGCTATCAAGCTGTGGCTGCACCTCGAACTGGGATATGTCGCGGTCGCCCCATGGAGCCATTTTGAAGCCACCGAACACGGCGTTGGGCGCGGTGATTCCGAGAATCATGAAATCCTCGTTGTATCCCGGTACCGTCTCCATGCGTTCCAGCACTTCCTCACCGTGTTCCTGCAGGTAGTCCAGCGTGGCGGTTTGGGGTGCCAGGCCCTGATAGAACAGAATGCCCTGATCTTCGGTGGGTGCCAGTTCATTCTGGCTCATCATCACCATGAAATAGATGGAGCCCAGCACTACCAGAGCGAAGAAAATGACCACCGATTTGGTGTCCATCAGCGTACTCAATGCGCGCTTGTAACCGTTGGCCAGGCCGCCGAATGTCCGTTCCACCAGGCTCTCAAAACGGCCGGGATTGCCATGGGGCTTGAGCACCTTGCCGGACAACATGGGTGACAGGGTCAGGGCGACGATGCCCGAGATCACTACCGTGCCGGCCAACGTGAAGGCAAATTCGGTGAATAGCGACCCGACCAGGCCGCCCATGAAACCGATGGGCGCATACACTGCCACCAGCGTGGTGGTCATGGCGATGATCGGCACCGCCATTTCCCGGGCACCATTAATGGCGGCGTCGTAGCGGGACTCGCCCTGTTCAATGTGCCGGTGCACGTTCTCCACCATGATGATGGCATCGTCCACCACCAGCCCGATGGCGAGCACCATGGACAACAGCGTCAGCAGGTTCAGGGAGAACCCCATCATCAGCATCACGAACGCGCCGCCAATCAGTGACAGCGGCACCGCGACGGAAGGCACAATGGCCGCTCGCACCGAACCAAGGCACAGGAAAACCACGACAAGTACAATCACCAGCGCTTCCAGTAGCGTCTTGATCACTTCGTTGATGGAGTTGTCGATAAAGTCGGAAGCGTCGTAGGCCAGCCGGACATTCAGACCGGACGGCAACTGCTGTTCAATGTCGGGCAGTTCGTTCTTGACCAGCTCGGCGACCGTCAACGGGTTGGCACCGGGTGACAGCTCAATGGCCACGTAAGTGGCCGGCTGGCCTTTATACAGCGCCAACTGATCGTAAGTTTCAGAACCCAGTTCAACCCGCGCTATGTCCTCGAGCCGGATCAGCGCCCCATCGGACTCCTTGATGACCAGTTCGCGGAACTGATCCGGGTCGCCAACATCGGTGTCACTGGTCATGCTGATTTTGGTGTACTTACCCTCGGTGTTACCCACCGCCGCCTGGTAGTTGTTCTGCAGCAGCACCTGCACCACTTCCCGGGGGGTCATGTCTACCGCCGAGAGGCGTTCCGGGTCGAGCCAGGCCCGCAATGCAAATTTGCGACCCAGCAGGTCAGCTTTGCCGACGCCGGACAGCGCCTGTAACTTGGGCTGGACCACGCGGGTGAGGTAGTCGGTAATCTGCGGTACTTCCAGTTCATTGCTGTAAAAGGCAATGTACATCAGCGCCGTCGAGTCACCGGTGGTGGAGGTGATAACCGGGTCCTGGGCATCGGCCGGTAAGACGTTACGCTGGCTGGCGACTTTCGCCTGGATTTCCGCCAGAGCGGCGTTGGCGTCGTAATTCAGCACCATCTTGGCTTCGATGGTGGACCGGCCCTGGGAGCTGGTGGACGTCAGGTAATCAATGCCACTGGCCTCGGCGATGGCCTGTTGCAGCGGTGTGGTAATAAAGCCTTTGACCAGGTCGGAACTGGCACCGGGGTAGGCGGTGGTTACCGTGACCGTGGTGCTTTCCAGTTCCGGGTACTGGCGGATTTCCATTTCCATCGCCGCTCGGGCACCGAGCAGCAGGATCAGCAGGCTGACCACCGTCGCCAGGACGGGGCGCTGTATGTAGAGGTCAGTGAAGCGCATTATTCAGAGACCTCTGCGGAGTCATCGTCGTCTTCCTGAACGCTGACCCGCTGGCCGGCGCGCAGCCTCAGCAAGCCCTTGGAGACCACTTCCTCGCCCTCATTCAGGCCGTCCTCAATGGCTGTTTGGCCTTCCCGCACTTCACCAGTCTGGACGGAGCGGCGGTTGACGATCAGTTCGCCCTCTTCGTTTTTTTCCAACACAAAGACGAAATCACCATAGGTATTGTACGAGATGGCGGTTTGCGGAACGGTGACGACGTCGCGGTCTTCCGGTTGTTGGGTGTGGATGGTGGCAAACATGCCCGGGCGCAGCTCGTTGTCCGGGTTGGCGATCGTGGCGCGGATGCGCACAGTGCGGGTCTCCGGGTTGACCGAGGTGTTGATCGCGCTGACCTGGCCGCTGAAGGTTTTTTCCGGAAGCGCGGCGACCGTTACGTTGACGTCATAGTCCCTGGCGACTCTGGAGAGATTCTTTTCGGACAGGGTGTAGTCAACGTAGATCGGGTCGAGCATGTTGATTTCGACAATCGGTGTGCCTGTCGGGATGTACTCACCCTGGTCAACCATGCGCAGGCCCAGTTTGCCGTCGAAGGGCGCGCGAATGACTTTCTTGTTCAGCTTGGCTTCTGCTTCATTGACCCGGGCGCGGGCGGCATCGAAGTTGGCCTGAGATTCATCGAACTGGGACTGGGATACGGCACGCTTTGGCAGCAGGTCCGAGACGCGTTTGAACTCCTGCTCAGCCAGCTGTGATTCGGCCCGGCGAGTGCGCAGCGCGGCCTCGTCAATGGCGGCGTCGAGGCGGACAAGAACATCGCCTTTGCTAACGGTATCGCCGGATTCAAAACTGATACGCTCGATCACACCGGGGACTTCGTTAGCCACTTCGATGCCGTTGACCGCTTCCACACTTCCCACGGCTTTGATGGCCGGAGTCCATTGCCCGGAGCGGGCCTTGGTTGTCGAGATCTCAGCCGGCGATTGTGGTTTTGAAAGTTGCTCTTTCATCTGGCCGAACTGATAGAACTTGTAGCCAAAAATACCGCCTAATACGACTCCCAGGAACAGGATGACGATGAGGAAACGGGAAGCAGTGCGCATAATTCAGTCCTGAGAGAGAAAATATTATAAATGGATTCTTAACAGGCGTTAATAGCGTAGCATCCTATACAAAAAGCGGGTGTTTTGTCACCGTTTGAATGCCAGAATTACGGTCAGTGAACCGTAAGGGATTACACTATGCACTGGATACTGGGTATTGCTCTGGCGGCCGCCGTTTTCGTTGTTCTCAAACAATGGGGAGCGCTGGCACCAGAGAAGAAAAAAGCCGCCACCTGGAAGCTGGTGCTGATCGTGGGCGGTGCCATGCTTGTGTTTATGGTGCTGACGGGCCGGCTCCATGTACTCGCAGCCGCGGTGGCAGCTCTGGTTCCGCTGCTGCGAAAGTTACCGGCACTGCTGAAATTCGCGCCGCTGGTGAATCGGATGTACCGTCAGCAGCGGGGGCAGGGTGAAGGAAAAGGCGGTGCGGAAAGCCATACCGGGCAACGACAGCGAACAGCGGGGTCGGCGCGGATGTCCGTGGCCGAAGCCTGCGACATACTCGGTGTCGCCGAGGATTGTCCGGAAGACGACGTCATCCTGGCGCACCGTCGGCTGATGCAAAAACTTCATCCCGACCGGGGCGGAAACGATTATCTGGCCGCTCAGGTCAATGAAGCCAAAGCCACTCTGCTTGCCGCCCGTCGTGGTGCGGCTTGAGGCACTTACAGCAGGTCCACTTTAACCTCGAAGGTCTGATTGTCGCTCTGCTGCCCGCCAACCTGGTAAGTGATGCCTGACTGAGAACCGGAGCGGCGGCTCCGGGTGCTTCCGAGTTCGACCCATTGGCCCGGATCCACTCGCCGTATGGTCATCAGGGCTTCGGTGTCGTAGCCGGGCACGTCATCCTGAGGGTCCTCCTCAAACGACATAATATTCAACTCCACCATGCGCTCGGAAATCACCTGTGGGCTGACCAGAAAGCCACTGCGGGTCTGCATCTGATCGAGAATCGCCGCCGGGTTGCGGCCACCGCGGATGGCAATCGGCACGGTACGAACCTGGCCCGAGGTGATATGAGCGGATTGGCCATCCTGCACCACCAGGGTTCGCTCCTGGTTGCGCCGGGTGCTGGTGACTCTTCGTTCGACACGGACGTTCGCCTGTCCGCCTGATGCAGAGACGCCGCCCCCACCACTCTTGGCGTTCAGATTGCTGCGAGAACGCACGGTGATACGCATCTGGGCCGGAGCCACATCCATGGTGTCGACCAGTGTGCCGATTTCGTCCAACACCTCCGGTTCGCCACGGATAACCATTTGCTGGCCCCTGGCGGTAACGTTGACCTGACTGTTGCCGTACAGATCCCGGATCTGGTCGGCTACATCGCCTGCTGAGCGATTCCGGAGCTCGTAAGTGCGCGCTTCGGGGACTGCGCTGGCCGGGGACGGCAGGCACATCAGAGCTGCAACCAAGAGTACGGTGACAGCGGTCAAAAAAGTGCGTGCGTATGCCGCTACATGCGGGTGTGGGTGAGGGGCTGCGTCGAGGGCTGCGCGTTTGAGCGTTTTTGTGGTCACGGCGACAAATTCCATAAAAATCGGGTTTGCGGGTTGCAAAGCCGAAAAGCAGGGGTATATATTGAAAAGCATGAAGACGACACAGGCGATCTGTCAATTGAATGTTCCGCAAGCTTTCGGTGTGAAACCGATGGCAGCGGTCGCGTCTGTGTTTTTCTGGTGGTGTGGTTATGGCTTTTATTTTAGCCAGAGCCCGGGCCGCCCGTAAGATCTTCATCGACCGAACAACGAGGAAGGCAGCCCGGCAAACACCCAGGCTGCCACCGGACTCGAAAAAGCCCCGACTGGTAGCCCAGCCGGGGCTTTTTTGATTCTGACACAGGGAAACGGAAAACTGACATGAACATGCCTCTGACTATCGACACGCTGAGTGACCAGGCCCATGAGGAGACGACCATGGCACCCAGCCGCCAGGAAGACATCCTACCGACCGCCGCTGAACTGAGCGCCGAACTGCCGCTACCCACGGCCACCCAGCGCCAGATTCATCGCCATCGCAATGAGATTCGCCAATTGCTGAACGGCAGCGATCCGCGCACGCTTATCGTCATGGGGCCCTGCTCGATCCACGACGAAGTCGCCGCACTGGAATACGCAGACAAGCTCAAAGGTCTGGCTGACGCGGTCGGTGACCGGTTCCTGATAGTAATGCGCGCCTACCTGGAGAAACCCAGAACCACCGTCGGCTGGAAAGGTCTGTTATACGATCCGGACCGCACCGGCTCCGGCAATCTGGCGGAGGGGCTGGTGCGCTCACGCCGGCTGTTGCTGAACCTCGCGGAAACCGGTTTGCCGCTGGCGACCGAGGCCCTCAGTCCCTTCGCCATGGATTATCTGGGTGACCTGATCAGCTGGGCGGCCATCGGTGCCCGCACTACCGAATCCCAGGTTCACCGCGAACTGGTCAGCGGCTTGTCGATGCCGGTGGGCTTCAAGAATGGCACCGATGGTGGTGTTACTGCGGCCATCAACGCGATGAAGTCCGCTGCCCATTCTCACCACCACCTGGGAATTGCCAGGTCCGGTGCCCCAGCGATGATTACCACGGCTGGCAACCCGGATACCCACCTGGTGCTCAGAGGCGGGCGCGGCATCACCAATTACGATGCGGACAGCATCGGGCGGGCGATTGAGGCGCTGTCTGCCGCGGGTGTTTCAAACGCCATCATGGTGGACTGCAGCCACGACAACGCCTGCAAGCAGGCCGAGCGTCAGGTGGGGATAGCACGGGAGGTCATGGCCCAGAAGGCGGCTGGCAATCACTGTGTGCGTGGTCTGATGCTGGAAAGTTTTCTGGAGCCTGGCCGCCAGGATGACGGTGCCGATCTGACATACGGCTGCTCCATTACCGATCCGTGTATTGGCTGGGATCAGACGGCGGCTCTGATCCGCTCACTGTAGACAACAGTAACTGCCCAGCCAGCAGCAGCAAGACGCCGCCCATCATCCGGTCCAGCCAGTGTCCGAAGCGGTTAAAACCGCGCCGTACCCGTGGCAGGGTGAAAAACGTGGCGACCAGCGCGAACCACAAGCCGGTAGCCAGGGCCATATACAGGCCATACAGGGTTTGCAAGGCAATGGGAGTGCCAGGGCTGATGATTACCGAAAACAGTGATACGAAAAACAGGGTGGCTTTCGGGTTGAGGGCGTTGGTCAGAAAACCCAGCCGGAAAGCCGCACTGCCGGTTTGCAGCGGGCTGTTTTCCGACTCCACGTGGATGCCCCCGGCGCGAGACCGCAGGCACTGAATGGCGATCCAGGTCAGATAGAGTGCGCCAACCACCTTCAGTACGTTAAACAACAGTAACGACTGTTGAATCAGCAGGCCAATCCCCAATAAAGAATAGGTGACGTGCACCAGAATGCCGACACCGATGCCTGCAGCCGTCAGCAAGGCGTTACGGCGGTTTTGGCACAGCGCCTGCCGCAGCATGACGGCAAAGTCCGGCCCGGGGCTGGCGACCGCCAGCAGGTGAACCAGGGCGACAGTCAGAAACTCGGCCCAGTAAGTCTGCATCGGATTTACCTCCACACTGAACCGAACGCGAGAACGGCAGGAATAACTCTCTGGACACAAGGATATAGGCGATCTGCGAAAATATCCTGTGTCAAAGACAACTAACGTGGTCGGCTATACTGTGGAACTGATACCCGGGGAACTTATGCCGGGGAACATGGGAGAGGTGCGTGGATGGATAAGCGAACGGTTGATGTGGCGATTATCGGAGCCGGTACTGCCGGCATGGGGGCTTATCGCGCGGCGCGGGCACACACCGACAATCTGGTACTGATTGAAGGCGGACACTACGGCACCACTTGTGCCCGTGTTGGCTGCATGCCCAGCAAACTGCTGATCGCGGCGGCGGAACGTGCGCACGACATGGCGAACGGCCCGCAGTTCGGTGTCTGTCCGGGCAACCTCCGCATTGACGGCAAAGCTGTGATGGAACGGGTCCGGCAAGAGCGCGACCGCTTCGTCGGTTTTGTGCTTGAGGCCGTTGATGATATACCCGAGGCCCATCGGCTTGTCGGTCACGCCCGCTTTACAGACGCCCAGCGCCTGATTGTTGACGACAAGGTGGAAATCACGGCGGACCGCATTGTGATTGCCACCGGAGCGCGGCCAAACGTTCCCGGCTTCCTGAAAGAGGCCAAGGACCGCCTGGTGGTTAACGACGATATTTTTGAATGGCCGGATCTGCCAGCGTCTGTGGCCGTATTCGGACCAGGCGTGATCGGGCTGGAACTTGGTCAGGCTCTGAGTCGCCTGGGTGTCCGGGTGCGTATGTTCGGTAAGAGTGGGTCGATAGGCGCCATTCGCGACGAGGCTATCCGGGCGTACGCCCTGAAAACCTTCCAGGAAGAATTTCCTCTGGACCCGAGTGCCGAGGTCAAAAACGTCGAGCGCAGGGACGACGGTGTGGCCATTACGTTTGTGGACGGTGACCGGGGTGAGGTCAGCGAAACCTTTGAGTACCTGCTGGCGGCGACCGGCCGGCGGCCCAACGTCGACCATCTGGACATCCAGAATGCCGATCTGGCGCTGGACGAACAGGGTGCGCCCTTATTCGATCGCTTCAGTCTGCAGTGTGGTAGCGGCCCGGTGTTCATCGCCGGGGACTCGAATAATGATGCGCCATTGTTGCATGAGGCCGCCGATGAAGGCCGGATCGCCGGGGATAACGCAGGGCGTTTCCCGGACGTGCGCGCGGGTTTGCGCCGAACCCCACTGGCGGTGGTGTTTACCGACCCCCAGATTGCGACAGTGGGTCTGACTGTGGAGCAGGTCGATGAGCGTTGCAGCGGCCAATTTGCGGTTGGTGAAGTGTCGTTCGAAGGGCAGGGGCGTAGCCGGGTCATCGGCAAGAATCGCGGCATGTTAAAGGTATACGGTGAAAAGGGCAGTGGTCAGTTTTTGGGGGCGGAGATGTTCGGGCCTGCTGCCGAGCACATTGCGCACCTCCTGGCTTGGTCAGTGCAGCGCCGGATGACCGTCAGCGAGATGCTTGAAATGCCGTTTTATCACCCGGTCATCGAAGAGGGTGTTCGGACCGCGCTGCGTGATCTGAACCGCAATCTTCACATTGGGCCGGAGGTGGTCAGGCACTGCATGGATTGTGGTCCCGGGACATAGAGACGGACTCGGCGCTCCTTTCGCGCTGCGCACGCCGCGCCCAGAACTTCTCATGAAAGAAGTAGGCAACGGTGTTGATGGCTGGTTCGACCATGGCAATCAGGCTGCCGATCAGAATGTCGCCGGTCAGCGCAAAAGCGACGGTGAAGGCGACGGTAAAGTGAGTCAGTGCGAAGGTCAGCGTTTTCAGTAACGAATTATCCCCTTTTGCACTGTGATCGTGAACGAATAGCTTTAGCGCACTCATGGTCGGCTCCACGCGATGAATGTCATGGGTTCACCGTAGCAGCGACTGATAATCATTGTTAAATAAATTGTATGAAGGAAATTGATAGGGTGGAGCTATTGCAAGAATTGGCGAACTAAACTTCACGCCTTTCAGTCTTCTGGCTTATATTGGGGTCAGATTCATTTGAGTAACTGTCAAGGAGGCACGTTATGGGTAAGAATTTCATTGGTCTGGATACCGTCAAAACCGAACAGCTGGCCAGCGCACTGAACGATCTGCTGTCCAACTACCAGATTTTCTACATGAACGTCCGTGGGTACCACTGGAATATCAAAGGCGACAATTTCTTCGAACTCCACGTCAAATTCGAAGAACTGTATGACGATCTTCTGCTGAAGATTGATGAAATCGCCGAACGGGTACTGACGCTGGGCCACCGCCCCGCCCACGCGTACAGCACGTATATCGAGAAGTCCGAAGTGCCTGAGCGCAAGGACGTGTCAGACGGTAAGGCGGCGATGGAAAACATCGTGGAAAGCTTTGCCAAACTGATCGGCAAACAGCGCGAGTTGCTGCACCTCGCTGGTGACTCAGACGACGAAGGCACCGTCGCCCTGATGAGTGATTATATTTCGCAGCAGGAAAAGACCGTGTGGATGTACCGTAGCTATCTTGGCCAGTAAATAGCGCCAAGTCAGTTGAGTGAGAAAGCGGCCTCCGGGCCGTTTTTTCGTGCCCGTAAATCGCCAGTCAGACCGCCTGTTTCAGCAGCGGCACCTGGCGGTGGAGAAACCATTGCTCGGTCACCACTTTGCGGGTGAACCAGTGAGAGCGCATCAAGGTGCTGGCCACGGGTGCCTTGACCCAGTCCGGAATCTGCCAGCCCTGATCCGCATCCGCTGCGCGGTTGCCAAAGCGTTCAGCAATAGCCTCCCCGTACGCCTGTAGCGTTTGCGCCGAGTGGTCACGGGCGTTGCCGATAACCCGGGCTGCCATCAGTGCCGATTCGATGGCCGGGCGAATGCCCTCGCCGCTTTGGGTGTAGGCCAGACCGGCGGCATCCCCGATCAGCAGGATGCCGTCGTCTACCAATGGTCGTTCGGCATGGTTGTAAAGCAGGTAGGCGTGGCCCTTGAAGCGGTGAGGCAGGTCCTGGGGTATGCGGCCACTGGCCTTCATTTCCTCGACGAAATGCTCCAGGTGATGGGTCAGCCTGTGATTGTCCTCCCGGCCAAGGCCAATGTTCAGGAAGTCGCCTTTGCGGAAGACCCAGGCGTAGCCCTTCAGGTCACGGCAGAACCACAGCTCCGGTGTATCCCCGCGCGCGGCACAGACGCGGGACTGGTCCGGTGTCATTTCAAATTCCACCTCTTTTGCCGCCACTACCGTCTCATGGCTTCCGGGGCCTTCCCCCAGCAGCTGCGCGACCGGGCAGAAATGACCGCCAGCCCCGACCACCAACGGGGCTTCCCAGGTGTGGTTGATGACCCAGTTGCCGTTGTGCCGTTCAATGGACTTGACGGGCGTACCCAGCACCTTGGGTGCGTCGACGCGATTGAGCAGGTAGTCATCAAACTCACAGCGGCGAATGCCATAGCTGACGACCTCATGATGGTTATTCTCAACCGCGGGTTGCCCCATCATGCCGATACGAAAGCGACGAATGGGTTGCAGGGTGCGGCCGTTGGCGTAGTCCGTGAGGTCAATGTTGAGGCTGTGCATCACCGCGGGGGTGACCCAGCCGGCGCAGGTCTTATCACGGGGGAACGCCTGCTTGTCGATCAGCAGAATACGTTTGCCGCTGCCCTGCAGAGAATGAGCAAGGGTGGATCCCGCCGGCCCTGCGCCCACAATGATCAGGTCGTAGTAGTCCATCAGGCTCCTCCCGGTGCAGCGGGTGACGCGTACAGATCCTGACGGCTTTGCGGCAACCGGTTATTGCCACCGTGGGTGAACACCACCTGAAACAGTTGCAGGGACCCTGCACGGAACGCAGCAATTGACCCCGCCAGATACATGCGCCAGGCGCGGGTGAAATGCTCGTCGTACAGCGCGGTGACCTGGTCCTGGTGGGCCTGGAAGCGGTCCATCCAGTGGCTCAGGGTTTGGGCGTAATGCAGACGCAGATTTTCGACATCCAGCACGGAGAAATCGCCGTGTTCACAGAGCGCCATGAATTCACCAATGCTCGGTGGATAGGCTCCCGGAAAAATCCGTTTCTCGATCCAGGCATTCATCAGCATCGGTCGGTTGCGGCCGATGCTGTGCAGCAGAGCGATGCCCTCGGGTTTCAGGGTTCGCCGTATCAGCTCGGCCAGCGCCGGATAGTTGTCTTTACCGACATGCTCCAGCATGCCGATCGACACAAAGGCATCATACTGGCCCTGAATGTTGCGGTAATCGTCCTCCACGTAATCGATGAGGTGGTCCAACTTCTGCCGTTGCGCCTCGGCACGGGCATGGGCCAGCTGTTCTTTGGAGATGTTGTAGGCGTGTACTTTGACGCCATAGTGCCTCGCCATGTAGCGGGCCAGTCCGCCCCAGCCGCAGCCCGCTTCCACCACGGTCATGCCGGGCCTGAGGCGCAGCTTGCGACAGACGTGCTCCAGTTTGGCCAGCTGCGCCTGCTCCAGCGTGAGATCGGCCTGTTCATAGTAGGCGCAGGTATACTGCATCTCCGCGTCATCGAGCCAGAGGCGGTAAAAGTCGTTCCCGAGATCGTAGTGGTGGTGGATGTTTTCCTGGGCTTCGGACAGGCCAGTGGAACGTGGGGCGTGATTTCTCCACAGGGCATCCAGCCATTTGGGCCAGCGCTGGCGGGCCTGATGAACCGAACGGTAGAGTGCTTCCATCAGGTCGGTCAGGTCACCGTCGACATCCAGCCGGCCGGCACTGTAGAGATCGCCAAACGCCAGGTTGGGGTTGGCCACCAGGGCCATCAGGGCTTTCGGGTCGTTCAGCTGAATGGTGAAACGGGCTTCGCCGCTCTCTGGCCCACTCTCTGGTTCGATGACGTTATCGTCCCACAGGCGGAAACGCACCGGGGGCGAGCCGGCCATGCGCAACAGTTTGGCAATCAGCCAGATTTCGTAGGAGTGGGGCCCGCGGTCAACCTGCATGCTCTCAATGGGCAATTTTAGCACGTGGGCCTTGGCGCGGGCTTGTTGCTCGGTAGGTTCCGTTTTCTGGGCCGTGCTCTGGTTCATGACTTCCGCTCTCCCTTTCGCTACCTTTGCCATCAGTATAGAAAATGATCGGAGTTTGTCATGCTTGAGGGGCTGAAACGATGAAGGCCGGAGCGCGTGCTCCGGCCTTCAGGTGGGTTCTAGTAGGATGCACTCATGCCGAACCACTCAGGGAAGATGACGATCAGTGCCAGCACCAGCATCTGCAACAGGATAAACGGTAACACCCCTTTGTAAATGTCGATGGTTCGTACCTGGGGCGGTGCCACCCCTTTGAGGTAGAACAGTGCAAATCCGAACGGTGGTGTGAGGAAGCTGGTCTGCAGGTTCATCGCGATCAGAATCGCGAACCACACCATGTTGATGCCCAGCGCTTCCGCCACCGGTGCCAGAATGGGCACGATGATGAACGAAATCTCGACGAAGTCGATGAAGAAGCCCAGCACCAGGATGACCAGCATGGCCAGAATGATAAAGCCCCACTTCTCGCCCGGGAGTTGCAGCAGCCATTCTTCCAACAGGTAATCGCCGCCGGTGTAGCTGAACACCATGGAGAACGCAGTGGCACCGATGAGGATGGCGAACACCATCGCGGTGACCTTGACCGTATCCTTGGAAGCATCCCATACCATTTTGAAGGAAAACTGGCGGTAGATGATGGCGAGAACAACCGCGCCGACACCACCGAGGGCGGAAGATTCCGTTGGGGTGGCAATCCCGGTAAAGATGGAGCCCAGCACGATGACGATCAGCGCCAGCGGTGGGATGATGGCGAGCAACGCGTCGAACACTTCCCGTTTGCGGGAGACGCCGCTGTCACCAGGCATGGCCGGCGCGGTTTCTGGTTTGAAACGGGTCATGATCAGAATATAGGCAATGTACAGCCCGATCAGCACCACTCCTGGCCACACCGCGGCCCTGAACAGATCGCCCACGGGCAGCCCGAGTACATCACCCAGGATGATCAGGATGATCGAGGGCGGCACGATTTGCCCCAGCGTGCCGGACGCACAGATAGTGCCGGTTGCCAGCCGCTTGTCGTATTTGTGCGCCAGCATGACCGGTAGTGAAATCAGGCCCATGGCAACAACGCTGGCCCCCACCACGCCGGTTGAGGCCGCTAGGAGGGCACCCACGAGAATGGTGGAAATGGCCAGACCACCAGGCAAGCCGCCGAACAGACGCCCCATGGACGTAAGCAACTGCTCCGCCAGTCTGGTGCGCTGAAGGACAACACCCATGAAAATAAACAGTGGCACCGCCATCAATACGGTGTTCTGCATAACGCTCATGATGCGGTAGGGCATAAAGGCAAAAAGATCCATGCCCTCGGCGAAGATGCCAAAGAACAGCGCTACCCCGCCGAAAGTGAACGCCACCGGGAAACCCACCATCAGCATGATGAGGGCGACACCAAACATTATCATACCGATCATGCCAGGCCCCCTGCGCTGTGTTCGCCTTCGTATTCCTTCTCACCGGACATGACGCGCAGAGCAAACGTCGCCATGTTGAGGCCGGCAATGGCAATAAAAATGGCGGTCAGGGGGATGACGGCCTTGATAACCCAGCGGTGTGGGAGGCCGCCTGGATCGCCGCTGCCTTCACCCATGGTGTAGGAATCCAGGGCAAAGTTGTAGCCGTAGGTGCCGATCAGGTAGGCAAACGGAATGACAAAAATGAAGGCACCGACCAGGTTGACCCAGGCCTTGGCTTTGTTGCTCCATCGGGTGTAGAGCACATCAACCCGAACGTGGCCGTCCGTGCGCAGGGCGTAGGGAATGCCGAACAGGAAAACCACCGAGTAAAGGTGCCATTCCATTTCCTGCATTCCGATGGAAACCTCGTTAAAAGCATAGCGCGCAACGACGTCGTAAAAGACATTGGCTGCCATTAGTATCATGGCCACACAGGCAATCCAGCCACAGAGATTGGACAGGCGGGCGAGGCCCTCGTCCAGTTTGATAATCCACCGCATTGATGATCCTCCGCCAACTGGGGCTGGCGATTTTCCGTTGCTACAAACGACAAAACCGGGATCACTCTTGGAGCGACCCCGGCCCTGTTACAGGCTGTATTTTACTCGACTTCGGTCATGGTGTTGAGATAGGCCCGCTCAGAGATATCCGTGTAGGCACGGCTCTGACGCAGGTACTCTTCTTGAGACTTGACAATTTTAGCCGCAGTCTCGCCACTTTCGGAAGCTTCTTTCAACAGCTTTTTGTTGGCCTCGTACATGGCCTGGAAGATGTCTTCCGGGAACTGCTTGATCTGCACGTTCGGATACTCTTCTTTGATGTTGGCCCAGGCCTTGGCATTTTCATGCTGGGAGTGCACCAGCATGTCGTAGGACGCCGTACGCATGGCTACCCGCACGATTTCCTGCAGATCCGCCGGCAGTTTTTCCCACACGCCCTTGTTCACCAGGAACTGGAGTTCGGTGGCCGGTTCATGCCAGCCGGTGTAATAGTAATCAGCGATCTGCTGGAAACCCAGGCGCAGGTCCAGCGCCGGACCTACCCACTCGACGGCGTCGATGGTGTTGCGCTCAAGCGCGGTGTACAGCTCACCCGGTGCAATGTTGGTCGGGTTGACGCCGACTTCCGCAAACACCTCGCCGGCGAAGCCCGGAATACGCATCTTCAGGCCGTCCAGATCGTCCAGGGATTTGATTTCGTCACGGAACCAGCCGCCCATCTGAACACCGGTGTTACCGCCGGGAAATGACAGCATGTTGTGGGGCTCATACACTTCCTGCATCAGCTCCATGCCGCCGCCGTGGTAGAACCACGCGTATTGTTCGATGGCGTTCATGCCAAACGGCATGCTGGTGAAAAACAGTGTTTCGGGCACCTTGCCCTTCCAGTAGTAGGACGCGGAATGGCCCATGTCGTACTGGCCGGCTTTCACCATATCAAACACCCCCAGTGGGGCTTTGTGTTTGTTGGCGGAGTCGATGCGGACTTTCAGCCGACCGTCGGACATCTTCTCAACGTTTTCGGCGAAGCGTTTGGTGGTGTCGCCGAAGATCGGGAAATTTGGCCCCCAGGTTTCAGCGAGGCGGAGTGTAAAGGTGTCTTGGGCGAGCGCCTGTGCGGAGGCAAGGGTAGTTGCGACTGCCAGCACAGTTGCGGAAAGAACAGAACGGATCTTCATTGCTCTTCTATCCTCTTTTTTGTTTGTCGTCGTGGGTGGAACGGGTGGTGTTCACTTACAGTTACCACTTTGTAACTCTAGTTCAAGGTAGCAGCAATTGTTAGCAAACGGAACGACATTCCGGGGTGCCTGCGACATAGGTCTTAGTCAGGGCAGGGGCTGCAGGGGAGGTGGGGCTGGTTCCGGTTTGGCCTTTGCGCGGAGACCCCGAAACCAGGTCAGTGCCGGTTTCTCGACGGCGTAGTGGATAACATTGGCCAGTGTGAGAACCAGTATCAGAGCGAGCGTGACGCCGGCCCAGCCTGGAAGTCCGGCATCGTAGCTCCAGCCGATCACGCCATAACCAATATTCTGGTGAACCAGGTACAGTGCGTAGGAGAGGCTGCCCAGCCAGAGCAGTGGCCGGTTGGCCAGGGCATTGAGATAGCCCGCGACGGCCAGCGCGAACACGCCGTAGCAGCCCAGCACAAACCAGCTGAAAGGTGCGTTGTAGGCAACCAGCTCGTGGCTGATGGACAGGGCGAGCAGCAATAGGTCGATGGTCTCCGGGCGACCGTGGCGGTGCCAGCGGTAGATCAGCATGCCACTGACAAACAGCGGCGCGTATTTTACGAACAGCAGGTCCTTGACCAGAAATTCCATCGCCGGCGGAATGGCATGCCACCAGAGCACGCCGGCGTAGCTGGCCAACACCCATGCCCACAACGCCAGGCGAACCCGCGGCCAGGTTCTCAGGCCATAGAAGAGTATGGCGATCCAGCAGTAGAACGTGGCTTCAACAACCAGGCTCCAGTAGGCACCGTCAACGTGGGGGAACTCCAGATACTCGTGGAGCAGGGTGGTGTTCAGCAGGGCAGCGCCGATACCGACGGCGCGGTCGTCCGGCCCGAGCAGATGTACCGCGAGGAAGGTCAGGGCGATACCGGCCCAGAGTGCCGGTAACAGCCGGAAGGCCCGGGCGAGGGCGAACCAGCCTGGGGTGCGGGTACGCTCCAGCGTCATGTAGATGACAAAACCACTGAGGATGAAAAACAGGTGCACCCCGTAACGGCCGAAATCGAGCCCCGACCAGGGCGTGAACGAGTGGCCGTAGAGTTTGTCGTAATAGGGCAGGTAGTGGAACAGCACAACGCCGAGTGCAGCAATGCCCCGAAGCGCGTCGAGTGCCGACAGCCGTTGTGAAGATCCCGCCATAACCACGATTCCGTGCAAGTTCAGACTATAGTAGCCTGCTTTGAGGGTTTGCTGAACCGGCCAGCTATACCGTTGCCTTGCTGCCGGCTTAAGATGGGTTAACGTGCCTGGAACGGGAGGGAGCCATGACGGTTGAATTGGGGATCATTGAAGGGTTCTACGGGCCGCTGTGGAGTTGGGAAGATCGCAAACAGCTGGTAACGACGCTGGAGCCGCACGGCTATCAGTTTTACCTCTATGCGCCGAAGGCCGATGCGTTTCTCCGGCGACGATGGGCAGAGCCCCACCCACAGGAGACCGGGGCCAAAATGGCAGATTTTGCCCGCTTCTGTCGCAAGCACGGTGTCCGCTTTGGTGTCGGGCTGAGCCCGTTCGAAGTGTTTAACCATTTCGATGACGAGGCCAGGTCGGCCCTGGCCGCAAAACTGGCGTTCCTGGATGAAATCGGGGTTCAGGAACTGGCGATTTTATTTGACGATATGCGCAGCGACACGCCGGACCTGGCGGCCCGGCAGGCGGATATTGTGCATTGGGTTCGGGACAGAACCACTGTGCAGCAGTTGTCGGTCTGCCCGAGTTACTACTCCGACGATCCCGTGCTGGATCGGGTATTCGGGGAGCGCCCCCGCGATTACCTGACAACGCTCGGCGAGCTCCTGGACCCTGCTGTTCGCGTGTTCTGGACGGGCGAGGAAGTTTGCTCCCGGGAGGTCACCCCGGGCCACCTGAAACGAATCGGCAGGGCGCTCGGCCGCAAGCCGGTGCTGTGGGACAATTATCCAGTCAATGACGGTGACCGCATGTCACGTCACCTCCACTTGCGGGGGTTCACCGGCCGTCCGGCAAACAATGCGGCGTGGCTTTCCGGCCATGCCATCAACCCCGCCTTGCAACCGATCTTGAGTGCGATCCCGGCGATTACCCTCGCCGACAGTTACCGGTTGGGTCCGGAATACCAGTATGGCCAGGCTTTTCGCCATGCCTCCCGCGAGGTTCTGGGCGGCGATCTTGCGGAACAGGTCCTGACGGACCTGCTGACGCTGCAGGACGCGGGGCTGCATCGAATCAGCGAGGAAAAAAAGCAGGCGCTTCTGGGTATTTATCGAGGTTTTTCCAACGCCGGTGCGGGGGAAATTTGCCGGTGGCTGAACGGTGACTATCAGGTGACCGACGAAATGGTCCAGACGCAATAGCCGCCGCGGTTCAGGGTATAAAGCGAGTGGCTGCGTTACATGGGCCAGTGAAGTTGCAGGTTTCCCCCGCCGAACCCCAACTGGTGCAGGTAGAACGTTGGGTTCAACGTCAGCACTGCGCCATCATTTTCTGAAATGACCATGTTTAATGGCAGTGTGAATTTGCCGATAAAGCCCGAGTGTCTGCGGTCACGACTTTGCTGGAAATCCTGCCGTATTTCCGCGTGGCTCAGATACACCCCGGGACTCAAGGTGGACCGTGCCGACAATGGCAGCGTCATGTCCGCGTAGAGCGTTGGCTCCCGGCGGCTGACGAAGCCGGCCTCATTTCGCTCGCGACCGAAGAATCCGTCTTCCTCCAGTCGCAGGTAGGACAGGCCGAAGCTGGGCTGAAAGCGCCGGGTGGGGTGGGTAGCGCGGGCATCCAGCAGGAAATGGTCACGGGAGAAGTCTGACCGCTCCACCGTGTCCTGCTCATTAAACTGATAATGCCTGCGGGTGCGTTCGCCACTGATTGCAAACAGCCACCGCCAGTGACCGGTGAGCCGGCGGTGGCTGAAGGCCGCCTTCAGGCTTTCGTTTTCAACCACGAGATTTTCATTGCGACTGTTCAACTCGGACGCGGGCGACAGGGTTATAGACGCGGTGGTACCCGAAAGCGGGTCCGCCTGAGGGTTGCCGAGGTGCCACTGGCCGAAAAAGCTCATGGGTTTGCGAGTGAATGCGTCCCCGGATTCGGTCTTATCGTTGAAGTAGGCATCGGGCAGTATCCAGCTGGCATGGAGCCAATGATTGGCGGCGAGGTAATGGCGGGCGCTGAAATAAATATCCGACTGGGCCTTGTCCGAAAATACATCGCCTTGCAGCCAGAGTTGAGTGTCGTCGGTCAGGTTGTGCCTGAACCCCACCAGTTGACGCTGGTAGGTGCCGTCAAAATCTTCGCTACGCTGGATGTCGAGCAGAAAGCCCTGGCGCTCGGTGTTGAGCGCAAAATCCTGGCGAAAACGAAAATCCAGATACAGCCGCCGGCTGCTGACACTGCCTCCGGTGCCGCGAATGCCATTGTCGGTCGGTCCTGGCACCGCCTGGCGGTGGCGGAAGGTCAGTTCATGCAAAAAGCGTTCGGTGCTGTATTCGGTATCGCGGCCCTGAACCACGGCTTCCTGACGCCAGGGTTGAGGGATGTGGCTGGTACTGGCCAGGCTGGTAATCGGTATGGCCACCAGAAGCGCCAGCACCGTGTAAAATCTGGCGCGTTGAGTAAGAGGAAATCTGTTCATTTTGCAGGGCCTTCATGGACCTTTTTGAGCTATGCTACGGCTATTTCCCACTCAAGAGCAAAGGGAAGCTGAATGCTGCCGTTCAGGGTCGTTGATCGGGTCAAATTTGTTGTAGAGCGCCAGTTGGTGAAAGGTGCCGGCTTTCAACTGGTGGTCGTTGGCGTTTTTATCGGGTTGATTTCGTTGATCGGCGGCCTGTTGGTGGTGCCTCAGGAAGGCGCATTTGATGGTGCCGGCGCAGCGGTCTGGTGGGCGTTTTTGAGGTTGACCGATCCGGGTTATCTGGGCGATGACGTGGGCACCTGGCAGCGAGTTGTCTCGACCTTGCTGACCATCAGCGGTTATGTCGTATTCATGGGTACGCTGGTGGCCATTCTGACCCGATGGCTGATCGCCAAGATGGCAGACCTTGAGCGGGGACTGACGCCGGTCACTCTCAAGCACCACATCGTGGTGTTGGGATGGACCAGCCAGACGCTGCCCTTGCTGTCCGAGCTGCTGGGGTCATCGGGCCGGATGCGCCGTTTTCTTGAAAAACACGACACCCAGCGGCTGAATCTGGTGGTGCTGTCCGAAAATGCGTCTGCGGCGCAGGTCCATGAATTGCGAACCGAGCCCGGCATTGGCCGCAAGGCACGCCAGGTTATTCTGCGTTCCGGCCTCGCGATACAGCCTGATGCGCTGCAGCGGGTAGCCTGCCTGGATGCGGCTGCAGTGATTGTCCCCAGTGCGGCCCACGAGGCCGGCACGCTGGTGACCTCGGACGTGGAAACCGTGAAAGCCTTGCTGTCGATCGCCGCCCAGGCCCGTCATCGTCGCGCACCGCTTCCCTTTGTGGTGGCGGAAATACAGGACATCCGCAAGCATCCGGTGATTGAACGGGCCTACCCTGGTGAATTGGAAGTCGTGGGCGGAGACGCCACCATCAGCCGGTTGATGGTGCAGAACGTGTTGCACCCGGGTTTGTCGGAAATCTACAACGAATTGCTGACCGCGGGCGAGGGCAACGAAATTTACGTCCGGGGTGGCGACACGGTGGCCGGAATGACCCTGGGAGAGCTCGCCGCACAGCGTCCACAGGTTCTTGTGCTGGGCATCCTGAAAGCGCAGGGCAAAGGTTGGGATGTCCGGTTGCTGGCCCCGTCTGATACGCCCATCGAACTGGCGGATCGGGTGATCATGCTGGCCCGGGATTACGCCGAAACCGATGCCAATCCGAAACTGGCGGCGCGGCCCGCCATACCCCGGGGGGAACCAAGGAAGTGTCAGCGTAAGCGCGCCGAACGCTCGCGAACCATTCTGGTGTTGGGCTGGAACCGCAGGGTGCCGAGTTTGATCGCCGAATTTGGCAGCTACGGTGACCAGCAGTTTCATGTGGATATTGTCTCGGTGGTGCCAGCTGCCGAGCGCGAGCGCGAGATTACCCGCTATATTCATGAGCACCATGAGGTGACCTGTCGTCATATCGAGGCGGATTACATGGTCGAGGACGAGCTGCGCAAAGTGCGTCCCGCGGATTATGACGCGGTGCTTCTGTTGAGCAGTGATCGCCTGGCCTCAGGAGAAGAAGCAGACGCGCGCGCGATGGTTGGCTACCTGCAACTGGAGGACATTCTGACCGATGCCAGCCGTCGGCCTCAGTTGATCATGGAGCTGAGTGATCCCGACAACCGGCCTCTGCTCTTTGGCCACCAGAGCGAAATGCTGATCAGTCCGATGATTCTCAGCCATGTTCTGGCGCAGGTAGCGCTGCGACGGGAGTTGCGTGTGGTGTTGGACGAACTGTTTACCTGTGGCGGTGCCGAATTTCAGTTCCGGGACCCCCAGGATTACCCATTGCCTGCCAGCGTTGACTTCCAGTTACTGGAAAAAGTGCTGGCGGCCCACGGCGAACTGGCGTTGGGCGTGTTTCGAAGCCAGGCCGACGAGCGGGGCCGGCACCTGATGCTGAACCCACCACGGAAAACGTTTCTCGAACTCCAGCCGGGAGACCGGCTGGTGGTGTTGGCGATAACCTGAACTGAGCGCCCGGAATCAGTCAATGGTCTCTAACAGGGCGGCCATGATGTCGTCCATAACCACGAACCCGGTCAGCTCATTGTCATCCAGTACCAGCAGCCGCTTGACCCGGTATTCACTCATCAGGCTGGCGGCGTGGCGCAGTGCCAGGTGCTCACCAACGCTGATGACCGGCTTGGCGCAGGCGTCATAGACATTCAGCAGGTCAATGTCGCCGTCTTCGGCGATCACCGTTTTCAGAACGTTGGTGTAGGTGATCAGCCCGTAGGCATCATGTTCGTTCTGCTTTTCGACCACCAGGGATTTGACGTTGTGGCGCTTCATCAGTGACAGCGCTTCGCGAATGCTGGCAAAGGGGGACACGCTGATGATGTCCCGCACCATTATGTCCTTAACGAGTTTCATGGCGGCTCTCCGCTTAGAGTGAATCTTTCAGGTGTTGTTCAAACTTTTCCACCTGTGACATATCGATGCCTCCCAGATGCTCCAGCGGCAGGGTAAACACCAGGCCCTGGGAATCTTCGTTGTCGGGCATGATGATTTTCTGGATGCTCCGCAGAACCTCCAGGGAGAGCCCTTTTTCCAGGATCACCAGCAGGACGCTTTGGCTGCCGTCGTAGGTGAGGCCGAAAAACGTCTTCTTCGAGGTATTGCTGATGCCACGGCCCGACAGCACCGTGATGCCGCCCGCACCCCGATCCCGGGCGGTGTCGATGCATGTTTGTTCGAGGTCTTCGGGCACAATGGCCACCAGTGCGGAAAATTTCATGGGCTTACCTTCCTGCGGGCTGAAAGAGTCTCTATCACGATGGCGTAGGACATCACCGTAACAATAGGGAAAATCGACGCAAAGGCAATCAGCCCGAAGCCGTCGATCAAGACGTTGCGCCCCTCGATGCTGGTGGCCAGGCCAATACCCAGGGCGGTTACCAGCGGGACGGTGACCTCTGATGTGGTCACCCCGCCCAGGTCATAGGCCAGGGCCACGATATAGCGAGGCGCGATGGCGGTTAACACAATCACGAGCGTGTATCCGGCCATGATGTAGTGATGAATCGAATCACCGGAAATGATCCGGTGAACGCCAACGGTGATGCCCACGGCCACGCCAGCGGCTACCAGCAAGCGGATGGCGTTGCCGTTAATCGTACCGCCAGCGGCCTCTTCCGCCTGTTGGCCGATGGCCAGCAGCGCCGGTTCGGCCATGGTAGTGGCAAAGCCGATCATGAAGGCGAACAGATAAACGTAGACGTACCCCTCCATCGCCATCAGCTGTTCTGCCATGCTGGTGCCGATCGGAAACAGCCCCATTTTCAGGCCCACCACAAACGCGTACAAGCCGAGAATGACCAGACCAAAGCCGAACAGAATCTTTCGTGGATTGCTCAGCCCGCGCTTCAGCACCACATACTGAAAGAACAGGATGGTGATAATGATGGGGAGCACATCACGCACCATCTCCGCCAGATCCAGCACCATAGCCAGCAGGGACGGAGCCTGTGTGGTGCCTTCCACGGTCGGCCGGAGGTCTGCCTCGGTGGCTCCGCCGGAATACACCAGAATGCCGTAAAGCTGGACCGTGACCATCGGCACCATCACCGCCAGCGCCACCAGCCCGAAGCCGTCCGTCAGCGGATTGCGCCCGCGAATGGAAGCGGCGAGGCCAATGCCCAGAGCGGCAATCAGCGGAACGGTGACGATGTTGGTGGTGACCCCGCCGGAGTCATAGGCCAGCCCAACGATTTCCGGCGGCGCAAACCAGGTGACAATCACCACCGTGATATAGCCGATAATCATGAACCAGTGCAGGGGGTATCCGAAAATGGTCCGGAACACCCCCAGCGCCACCACGGTACCTACGGAAAACGCCACCAGCAGGCGCAAAGTCAGCGCATCAATACGTCCCTGACTGATGTCCTGAGCCTGCTGCGTGACGGCAATCAGGGCCGGCTCTGCGATCACCGCCGAAAATCCCATGGCGAACCCGAAGGCCAGCAATATGGGCACCGAGCCGCGCCGGGCAAACTGATTTGAAAGGCTTTTGCCCACCGGGAAGATGCTCAGCTCAAGGCCTTGCAGGAACAGTGCGACGCCTATCGCAACCACCAGCAAACCAACAACCATGCTCAGGGTATTGTCCGGCACCTGGCGAAGAACGATGAGCTGGAAGAAAGCCACCACCGCCACGATAGGAAGCAGGTTCTTCAATGCGTGCAGCAGGGAGCGACCAAAGGTCTGCAAGTAGAACACCCAAACCTCCGTCTGTTATTCGTCCGTTTCTGTTTTCGATACGCCTAACATTCACCAGAAAAATGATGAGAATAGATAATATAAATTTCAATTATAAAATCAAAGGCACTAAAGTAGCGTCCATCGCTGGCTGTCTGACCAAATTTTGATCGGATCGCCGGCTCACCGGAGCAGCCTTGCTGCTTCTGTTGAAGAGCACCTCAAACCTCACACCCAGAGTACAGGACTGAGATCATGCCATACGCAAAAGACGTTGACGCCATTGCTTCCATTCTGAAGCAAAACCCGACCTGGAACGCCATCAATCCGAAGCACGCAGCTCGCATGCGCGCCCAGAACAAATTCAAGACCGGTCTGGATATTGCCAAGTACACCGCGAAAATCATGCGCGAAGACATGGCGAACTACGACAACGACACCTCCCAGTACACCCAGTCCCTGGGTTGCTGGCACGGCTTCATCGGTCAGCAGAAGATGCTGTCCATCAAGAAGCACTTCGGTAGCACCAAGCGTCGTTACCTGTACCTGTCTGGCTGGATGGTAGCTGCCCTGCGTTCCGAGTTCGGCCCGCTGCCGGACCAGTCCATGCACGAGAAGACCGCCGTATCCGGTCTGATCGAAGAGCTGTACACCTTCCTGCGTCAGGCCGACTCATGGGAACTGAACCACCTGTTCCGCGCCCTGGAAGAAGCCGAAAATGCCGGTGACAACGCCAGGGCGGAAGAACTGATCAAGCAGGTCGATGCCCACGAAACGCACGTTGTGCCGATCATTGCCGACATCGACGCCGGTTTCGGCAACGCCGAAGCGACCTACCTGCTGGCCAAGCAGATGATCGAAGCCGGTGCCTGCTGCATCCAGATCGAAAACCAGGTGTCTGACGAGAAGCAGTGTGGTCACCAGGACGGTAAAGTGACCGTTCCTCACGCCGACTTCCTGTCCAAGATCAACGCTGTTCGTCTGGCGTTCCTTGAGCTGGGCGTTGATGACGGTGTTATTGTTGCCCGTACTGACTCACTGGGCGCGGGCCTGACCCAGAAGATCGCCGTAACGGAAGAGCCGGGCGATCTGGGCGACCAGTACAACAGCTTCATCGACGGTGAAGTGATCGAGAAAGCCGAAGACATCAACAACGGCGACGTTGTGATCAAGCAGAAAGGTCAGCTGGTTCGCCCGAAGCGTCTGGCTTCCGGTCTGTTCCAGTTCAAGCCCGACACCGGCGAAGACCGTGTGATTCTGGACTGCATCACCAGCTTGCAGAACGGCGCTGACCTGCTGTGGATCGAAACCGAGAAGCCCCACGTTGGCCAGATCGCAGCCATGGTTAACCGCATCAAGGAAGTGGTGCCCGACGCTAAGCTGGTCTACAACAACAGCCCGTCGTTCAACTGGACCCTGAACTTCCGTCAGCAGGTATTCGACGCCTGGAAGGACGAAGGCAAGGACGTGTCTGCATACGAGCGTGCGGACCTGATGGCCGCCAAGTACGACGACACTGACCTTGGCAAGCTGGCTGATGAGTGGACTGCCAACTTCCAGCGCGATGGCGCTCGTGAAGCCGGTATCTTCCACCACCTGATCACTCTGCCGACTTACCACACGGCGGCTCTGTCTACCGACAACCTGGCTAAAGGTTACTTCGGTGACGAAGGCATGCTGGCGTATGTGGCCGGTGTACAGCGTAAAGAGATCCGTCAGGGTATCGCGACCGTGCGGCACCAGGACATGGCCGGTTCCAACATCGGTGACGACCACAAGGAATTCTTCGCTGGTGATGCCGCGCTGAAGGCCGGTGGTAAGGACAACACGATGAACCAGTTCGGTTAATCGAACGGTTGGTTGTTCATCAGGCAAGGCCAACGCCCTGCCTGAATCGCAAAACCCCGCCTTGTGCGGGGTTTTGTTTTTTAACACTTATGGTTTTCAGTATGTGTCTGATATAGAGACATAAAAGCCAGCACCGCACAAAACCCCCGGAAAATCTGTTTCAAAAATGTAACAGTGAGCCAGCCTAACCATCTTCGCTTTTCCTTTCCAATTAAGATAAAAAATATTTAAATACAGTGGCTTGTGGTTTTCTCAAGAAAGCTGGCACGGAAATCGCTCCTGTTACCGAGCGGGTCTGAACCATGGATTGACTGATGTCAGGCAGTGGGGGCGGGCCGCTTTGAAGCCAAAACAATTGATAAGGAAGCTTGATCATGGAAACCAAAAAAAGCATGCTAGCAATCGCTGTCGCTATGGGACTTGGCCTGTCTGGAATGGCATGGGCCGACCAGGGAGGAGATGGCAGCCCGAACACCAACGCTGACGATGGCGGTCTTGCTGCCAATGTGACCGATAACCTCAATAACAATTCGGACAATTCCACCCATGTGGATGTTGCTGACAGCGGCAACGACAACTCCACGGATAATTCAAACCGCAGCACCAACCTTGATATCGCTGACAGCGGTAACAACAGCTCCGACAACTCGGACAGTTCTGCCAAGGATTCCTATAACGCTGACAACAGCACAGCGACGTTGAACCTGACGGTTGAAACCTTCCTCAATGACGCCGACCTGAGTGGCACCGTCAGTGACGTGAATGTCACTTATGGCAGTGCTGAAAAAGGTGGTGAAGCCATGGCATCTTCGTCCAACAAGATTGATGGTGGCTCCGCCAACTTCACTGGTGTCGGGGCGTTCGCGCAGAACGCGGGTGTAGGCAGCGTGACCCAGGCGAATGTGAATGTTATGTCGAACCTGAGCACCGGCGGTAACTGATGGTAGCTGGCCGCACCCCGGAGAGGGTGCGGCCTGATTACCCGGGAGAACAGGCATGGGTAATATCATCAGAAGGACGCTGAGCGCTGGCGTGTTGATATTGGGTTTGGGTGTGGGATTTCAGGCGTTGGCCGATGAGTGGCTGATGGTTGAACCGCTTTCGGCGGATCAGTTGGCGGATGCCAGCGGCCGGCAAGGTGTGCCCTTGCAGTGGCAGATCAATGACAGCGAGCAGAATGCCAATGTGTCCGACAACGTGCTGTCAGGCAATGTGGTGACGGGCGATAACATTCTCTCTGGCCATGCGTTTGACAACATGAGCGGTATTGCCACGGTGATCCAGAATACCGGTAACCAGGTGGTGATTCAGGACACCACCCAGATTAACATTCAAATCAACCACTGAAGGAGGTGGACCATGGCCGTGCGCAATCTTGCTGCCCAACTTGCTGCAATATGCACGGGTGCAGGGCTGCTGTGGTCCACCGCTTTAGCCGGTTCGGTGACGATACCTGGCATTGGCGGTGACCTTCAGCTTGGCGTAACCAGCTATCAGGAAAAGCGGTTCGACAGTGTGATGCGTCAGCAGTATGACTTCAGTTGCGGTTCTGCAGCACTGGCTTCTTTGCTTTCCTATCATTACCAACACGACCTGACAGAGCAGGAAGTTTTCGGTGATATGTTGGCGCTTGCCGACGAGGAGAAAGTGCGCAGGGAAGGGTTTTCGATGCTGGATATGAAACGGTTCCTCGCCTCGAAAGGCTATCAGGCCGACGGTTTCCGACTGCCGCTGGCAGGGCTTAAAGAGCAGGTGCAGCTGCCGATGATTGTATTGTTGAACCTGGACGGCTTTCGACATTTTGTGGTGATCAAGGGTATCAGTGACGATGAAGTTCTGGTCGGTGACCCTGCTCGCGGGTTGAAAGTCTATACCTACCGGCAGTTCGAACGTTATTGGGACGGAACCGCTTTTGTGATTCGAAACCATCTGCAGCAGGGGCGACAATCGTTCCTCGGCGATGGTAACTGGCCCCAGGTTGCCAGGGCTCCCTTGCACAAAGGGCAGGGCGGACCTTCACTGGGGCACACATTGCCGTACTGGCCCTCATCAAGGGAGTGGTGACATCATGGTCTATCGAACTGGTCTGGTGATGTGGGTCCTGGCGGGATCGGTGTTATGCCGGCCTGTTGCGGCCGAATTTAACGTGCAAGCCGTGCCCCTGGAAGACCCGGAACTGGCGGAACTGCGGGGCGGGTTTGTATTTGATAACCTGGAAATTGCCATCGGGCTTGAGCAGATTGTGTCAGTGAATGGCGACACCATGGTGGTTAACCGCTTGAACATTCCCAACCTTAATCAGGTGGTGAATGGTCGGGGTATTGACCATCACCTTGAGACAGTGCTGCAGGTGTCCAGGCCAGATCAGAGAGCGGGGACACTGGTATCCGGAAATCTGGGGAACACCTCTGGCTGGATGACGCTGGTTCAGAACAACCTTGATGGCACCGTGATCCAGAATGTCCAGAAGCTCAATATTGAACTGAATAATATCGGCGGCGGCTACCAGGTTCCGGCCCGTCTGAACGAGCACCTGACACAGTTTCCGGGTCGCTAGGTTCCCTGCCCATCAGAGGCTGATGGGCAGCTTCATGGTTATTTCACTGCTCGGCGCATTTTCGGTTACCCCAACACTGACGGTCAGGCTCAGGCTGGTGCTCGGCCCCAAACGCTGGGACAGACCAAAGGAGAGGGAGCCGACTTGGATGCGGTCAAAATTGGCACCGAAGAGATCATTGTCCCGCTCAAAATTGGTCTTGCGAATGACCGAGTGATCGTACCCCAGGCTGAATGATGTTCTGTCGTTGAATGCGAACCCCATCCCGAAACCGAACCGCACCACATCGCCGGGGTTCACTGTGCCGCCGTTTTCGAATCCTTGTTCCTCTTTCAGGGTGTAGACGTAACTCAGGTTCCCGAAAAGTACAGCCGGATCCGTGGGGTAGATGAATGAGACTCCCGGCTCGAAAGACCAGAAGCCGGAGCCTGTCGGTCGGTCTCTCAGCTCCACACCGATTGGATTGCCCTGGTTATCCTCGACTATCCGTTGGTCCACATCGTAGGGGCCATCGCCGGTAGGTGGCTTCACCCGAAAGACACCGATGACGTACGGCATACCGTCAACGCCATCATTTAACTGGTATCGTGCGGAGAGTTCGACGTCGCCCACGCCACTGCCACTGGATTCCCGTTGTGTATCGACGGGCGTGCCCTGAAAGGCCTGTCGCTCACGAAGATCTTCATTGATGTTGAGGTAGGGTATCCGTATGGCCGCTTCCAGCTTGCTGGAAAAACCGTATTTCAGGGACAGCGCGGTAACAAAGACATCACGCTGGATTTCCGAGATATTGATGAGCCCCACCAGCAACGCCGGTATCACGGTATAGCCTTCGATGGCTACCGCCGTGGAATTACTGTGGGCGTGAGAAAATGAGGGCTCGATGGTGAAGCGTCCGGGCCGTGTCACGATGCCCCGGTCTGAGGTGATCGACGCGATGTCGGAGGCCTTGTCTGCCTGCTCCGACGACGTATCGTTATCCGGTTTTCCGTAGTCGTCGTAGTGTTCCTGAGCATTGGTGGTTGTTGGCAGCAATACGGCTGCGAGAATTAAGGGCTTTAGCCGATAATACATGGATACTGCTCCTTGTTATGGGTGGTTCCTGTGTGACCTGTGTCCTGATGATCGTTGGTGGTGAGGGCCGTATTTGTCCATCAACCGGTAAAAGGAGACCCGGGAAATCTTCAGGATTCGAGCGGCTGCGGAAACATTCTGATGGGAGAGCGCCAGGCTGCAGGAGAGCGCCTGCTTATCGGCTCTGGCGCGAAACGCCTCCAGGCTGAGGCCGGATTGTCCCGGGATGGTGGCACCCAGTTCGGCCAGCCCCAGGTCTGCCGGTTCAATCATCGCCGATTCACTCAACAGCATGGCCTGGCGCAGGCGGTTCTGTAGCTCCCGCAGGTTACCGGGCCAGTTGTATTGCGCCAGGCTCTGCAGTGCCGGGGTGCTCAGCTTGCGGGCCCCGAAAGCGGTGTGGGTGCTCGCCAGAATATGGTTGGCGACAACAGGAATGTCTTCCGGCCGGTCCCGCAAGGAGGGCAGGTGCACTTCCAGGCTGCCCAGGCGGTAGTACACATCACTGCGGAACTCGCCGTTTTCGACCAGATTTTTCAAAGGATTGGCGCTGGTTGCAATCACCCGTACATCGACCTGAAGTGGGTGGTTCCCACCGACCCGTTCGACCTGTCCTTCCTGAAGAAACCGAAGAATGGCGGATTGTTGTTCCGGATACAGCTCATCAATGCCTGAGAGCAGGAGTGTGCCGCCGTCTGCCGATTCCAGTCGCCCGCGCCGGCTGTTCAGCGCGTGGGTGAAGGCCCCTTTTTCGTGACCAAACAGCTCACTCTGGGTCAGCGACAGTGGAAGTGCGGCACAGTTGACTGTGACGAACGGCTGCGTCCGGCGCGAGGAGTGACGGTGAATGAAAATCGCGGCGGCGTCTTTTCCGGTGCCGCTCTCACCGGAAATCAAAACCGGCTCATTGGTTCTGGCGAACCGCCTCAACATCGCCCGGGCCTCTCGAATGACCTGGGAGCCGCCTTCCAGAGCTGCGTCCTTATAACTGTCGTGGGGTTCAAAGTCCGCTTGTGTATGCAGCTGCGCCATGCCCCAAAGATGTCCAAGAACGGTGTTCAGCCGTTCGGGGTCCAAAGGCAGGTGGTGGTAGTCCGTGCAATGCCGGGAGATCAGCGTGCCAAGCCGGCTGTCTTCATGGGGCGTGGCTGGCAGTATGCCAACCCAGTGTGACAGCCGCAGTGCCTCTACCCACTGATCGAGATAAGGCGTGCCCTGGTCGGGGTAAACGCTGAGATCCAACACGCCGACCTTCGCTTTCCCTGCGCCCGTGAGGGCAAAGGGCGGCGCTTCGGTCATGTCAAACGTATGGATAGTCCACTGGTCAGACAGCAGAGGGTCCTTTTGTTCGCTAACGCTAGCCGCCGACAGCCAAACGAGCGGTCGATGTTCCTTCATGGCGGATCTCCCGGAGATAACGGTCCGGTTTTTTCCATACATGTAGCGTGCCATTTTGCGCGGTGTGGCCATTTTCAACAAGTTGTAAAAGAGCGTTGAAGCTACGAGAGCCGAATCTGTAAATTTTGCCGACAACTGGGCCAGGCTTCTCTTGGCATCTTTACTAAGTCTCGCATCGAAGGCAATCTGACCAGTCTCAGAGCCGGGGAGAGTAGCGTTGACACTGGAACAGGGAATCGTATTTGCGGTTTTGGGCGCGACACTGGCGCTTTTTGTCTGGAATCGACTGCGCTTTGATGTGGTGTCCATGTTGGCGCTGCTGGCCATTGCCGTCGCCGGCCTGGTGCCGTCGGATGAACTGTTTGCCGGCTTCGGCCACCCGGCGGTGGTCACCGTGGCCGCAGTGCTTGTTATCAGTCAGGGGCTGGTCAACGGCGGGGTGGTGGACAATATTGCGCGGCTGCTGGGCCGGGTAGGGCACCGCCCGACATTGCAGGTGTTGATGCTGACCGCCGTTGTTGCGTTGTGTTCGGGCTTTATCAACAACGTGGGTGCGCTGGCGCTGTTGATGCCCGTGGCGATTTGGATGTCACGGGAATCGGGCCGTTCGCCATCGCTTCTGTTGATGCCCCTGGCGTTCGGATCGCTGCTGGGCGGCACCATGACGCTGATCGGCACGCCGCCCAATATCATCATTGCCAGTTATCGGGAAAGCGGCAGTTTCGGCCTGTTTGACTTTGCCCCGGTTGGCGGGGCGATCACACTGGTTGGCATCGCGTTCATTACCTTGGTGGGTTGGCGCTTGACGCCCCAACGACAGGACAGCGATGACGGCGGCAAGCTGTTCAGCGTCGGGGACTATGTTACCGAACTCCGGGTACCTCAGGAATCCGGTTTCGCGGGTGGCACGCTTCACAATCTGCTGACCCGTTCCGACAGCACAGAAGACGTAGTGGTGCTCGCATTGATTCGCGGCGATAAAAAATCGCTTGCGCCTTCCACCTACATGGTTCTGAAGGAGGCCGACGTGCTGATGGTGGAGGCCGATACCGACAGCCTTCAGAGCTTTCTCGATAACACTGGGCTCGAACTGGACAGCACGCCTGACGACAACGCGGAAGTGGCCGGCGAAGAGGCGTTGGCGGATGACGCTTCCGATGAAGGCGATATCCGCCTGACGGAGGTTGTCATTACGCCGGAATCGAGTCTGGTCGGGCAAACTGCCAATCGCCTGAACCTGCGCGAGGCTCAAGGTCTGAACGTTGTGGCGCTTGCGCGGCAGGGCCATCGGCTGAACCGACGAATTGGCGATGTGAGGTTTCAGGCCGGGGATATTCTCCTGGTCCAGGGGCAGGATGAGGTGTTGAGTGGCGCGCTTCAGAATCTCGGCTGCCTGCCGCTGGCAGAGCGCGGTTTGCGGCTGGGTCGGGAGCGCAAAACCGTACTGGCCGGCGGCCTGTTCATCGGCGCTATTGTCGCCATTATCGGCGGCTGGCTGGCACCGCCGGTGGCGTTGGTGGGCTGTGCCGTCGCCATGGTGCTTACCGGGTTGCTCAACACTGCCGAGGCCTATAAGGCCATCGACTGGTCGGTCATTGTATTGCTGGCCGCAATGATACCGGTGGGGCAGGCCCTGGAAACCACAGGCGGTGCGGAGCTGATCGCAGCGCAGATGCTGGCGATCAGCGATGGCCTGGCCCCGTTCCTGGTGCTGACGATTGTCTTGGTTGGCACCATGCTGTTGTCGAATGTGGTCAACAACGCTGCGGCCGCGATACTGGTCGCCCCGATTGCACTGAGCCTGGCCTCGGAGCTGGGTATGGCGTCGGATGCGGTGTTGATGGCGGTGGCGGTGGGCGCGTCCTGTGCCTTTCTGACGCCCATTGGCCATCAATCCAACGCATTGGTGATGGAGCCAGGGGGTTACCGGTTCGGAGACTATTGGCGGCTGGGTTTGCCGATGTCGATGCTGGTGACCGCGGTGGCTGTGCCGATGATTATGCTGGTTTGGGGGTAAGTCAGTTGTGCGGGTCGTACAGACCCAGGTGAATGGCTTCCTGCACGGCTTCGGCGGTCTTGAACCCCAGTCCGACGGTGATTCCTGTTGACAGCACCTTCGAGGGTGTCCATTGGTTGGAGATGTCGCTCCTTGCGGCAAAAAGTCAGGTTTAAGGGGTATAGTTGAACCGGGCGGGGGCTTCAGGTCGGGTTAACGTGGATGGCCCGACAAACCCGGTCGGGGTTGTCGGGCCGGTTGGTGCTATCAGATACTAATGACTACTCGACTTCCACCAGAATGGCCATGCCCAGGCGGTCGGAATCTCCGCCGGCGAGGTACCGGTTATTGAAAACCCCGATGCTGGCGTCTTCGTTGAAGAAACCGTCCAGTTGGTAGACACCTTCATCGTAGTTGAAGCTGATGGTGGTTGCGCCATTGGGCCCCACACTGACGGTGATATCGTCATACGGGTCGGCAAAGGAGTCGCGGCTGACCTGGCCGGTGAAGCTGGTACGGTCCACCCGAATTACACTGCCCTCGAAGTTGGCTTCGGTTTCGGAAGTCATGTTGATGAACGAGTTGAACCGCAGGCTGCCGAGGCGAATGGCTTCAGAATTATCGCCACCCGCGTCCAGGCGCGCATAAACGCTCAACACGCGATAGGATTTGTCCGCGATGGAGAGCTGGCTGTTGGGCAGCCTCACCATCAGGGTTTTGTCCAGTCTCGAGGTCAATGGATCGGTATCGACTTCCTCACCTGAGATGATAGATATAAAGTCCAGCGAATCGTTGATAAAGCCGTCGGCTGGGTCGCCAATCTCGACAATGTCGCCATCGCCACTGATGGTGTAGGCCAAGTCGGTATCGCCGGTACTTGTGGACTCGCTGTAGGTCGCTTCTCCGCCGGGATCAAGCACCAGTTCCTGTTTCGCACCCGCGCTGGCGTCTGCGGTTCCGGTACTTCCATCGTCGCTGAACGTCACCACATTCTGTTCGGCTTCCAACCGAATATCGCCTCCCTGGGTCTGCTGGCTGCCCAGGTACACCCGGCCAAAGTCTCCATCGAGAAGAATGTCGCTATCCTGATCCGGCATAGCGGCAAATATTTCCAGCGACTGGAGGAGTTCGTCACCGAGCTTGTTCTGCGGGTCCAGGTCACCCTCGGCGGTCAGACCATACCGAATCACGGTTTCGCTGGGTGCCAACACGAAGAGTTTGTGGTTCAGCGCTTTCTGGAGGCGGTAGGTGATTCCGGGTGAACGGAAGCCTTCGGTGTCGTTCAGGCTTTCACTGAATTCACCTTCAACCGTGAGTATATTGTTGCTGGAGAAGGTGCCCGGGAACTGGTCTTGCTCGTTATCAATCTCTCTTTCTACCCACAGGCTGCTATTCGCCAGGTCAGGGCCGGTTAGCAGAGAGTCGAAGCTTTCTTCTGAAGAGCGGTTGAAGGTCACGTTGCCGCCATCACCGGCGGTGAACTCGAAGTCTCCGCCAAACACGCCGACGTCCCAGGTGCCGCTGCTGTTATTGTCGGAATCGTGTAGGCCAAACAGCATGGACGAGATACGGTAATTGCCGGCAATGGTGCTGGCGTCACCTTCTTCGGCGGTGGCCAGGGCAATCTGCGCCTCAAGGTCTTCGCCGACGACTTTGTCGAGCTCGGCCAGCATTTCGGCAAGCCGGAAGTCTGGTGAGGCAGTCAGGTCGAATTCGTCCACGCGGTTTCTGATCTTCACCACATCGTTGACTTCGAGGGATTCCAGTGACGCATCGCTGTCGACAAATTTCTGCAAGATGAATTCCGAGGCAGGGTCGATATCGACTGCCTGTTCCACCACTTGCGAGCGCATTTGGGCGTCGTTCGGACCGGTGATGCGCGCCACCAGGTTGCCCGCCAGGTTGACGCCTTCCGGCAGAGCCAGAGTGTAGGTGCCATCAACGGATGTGCGGCCGGTGGCCAGCACGTCACCCACCTGGTTGCCATCGTCGTCCACTCGAATCAGCTCTACGTCTGCACCCTCAACCGGTTGCAGGCCACTGATGGCGGCGGCTGCCGGCGATATCAGAAAATTCGAGGCGATTTCAAACAAACCGGGTTCGCGGAAGCTTGCGACCTGGCCGCCCGGTGCGCTTACGGTACCGCCGACTTCCGTGCCGTCGCCTGAGCCGCTGGAAGATGAGTTGCTGCAGCCTGTCAGCGCTACGCTGGCTGCAATTGCCGAGGCTAGTGATAGTTTTTTTAGAGACACCATTGGGAAAACTCCTCCACTTTTTATATTGTTCCGCATGGAAACTATGGCAAGTGAAGGCAATGCCGGAATCCCCTAAGTTGGGTATATAACCAAAAAACAACGCGTATGCATTCATCCGGCGGGTAGTTTGATATCGTATTTGAAGAATCATCAAGTTGGGAGAAAATGTGTGGATAAGGCTACCCTGTTGGCCGATCTGGAAACCGCCCGCCAGCGCACCCGGGCGCTGATAACGTCGCTGCCGCAAGCGACCCTCAACGTGCCCTACCACCCGGGTGTTAACCCGCCGCTGTGGGAGATGGGCCACGCCACGTTCTTTTACGAAGTGTTCGTGCTGAACTGGCTGGATCGCTCGCCCAGTTACAATCCGGCCATGGATGATCTGTGGGACTCTTTCCACGTGGCGCATCGGGATCGCTGGTGCCGGGAGCTGTTTCCCGGTCGTGAGGAAACGCTGGCCTATTTTGATGCGATTTACGACCGGGTGGCTGACCGAATTCGCCGCCAACCGCTTACCGACGACGACCTGTATCTCTACCGCTACGCCATTTTTCACCAGAACATGCACATTGAGTCACTGATCTGGTGTCGTCAGACCGTAGGCTACCCACCAACGCCTGACGTCACCGACGAGCGCGCGGCACCCGGTGATCGGGTTGACGGCGATGCGGAGATTCCAGCAGGGCGTTGGCTGATCGGCATGCCCGGAGAGTCCGAGCACTATGCCACCAGCGATTTCGCGTTCGACAACGAAAAGCCGCGATTTGAAGTGGAATTGGCGTCCTTTGCCATCTCCCGCGTGCCGGTCTCCAACCGGGAGTTTCTGGCATTCGTGGAAGATGGCGGCTATCAGCGCCCGGAACTCTGGTCGTTTGGCGGGCGCAAATGGCTACAGGCAGAGAGTGACGTAGAGAGTGACGTTGCTCTCGTTCACGGCAGCCCGGAGCCGGTCCTGCATAAGCCGCAGCACCCGCTGTACTGGCGCTGGCACGATGGTCAGTGGCAGGAACGTGTTTACGACAGTTGGCAGCCACTGACGCCCGATGCCCCGGTCTGTCATGCGACTTACTGGGAAGCCGAAGCCTGGTGTCACTGGGCGGGCCGACGATTGCCTACCGAGTATGAATGGGAAGTGGCGGCTCTGGGTAACCGGCCCGGTGAGCCGTTTCGGCGGTTCCCGTGGGGCAATGAGCCGGTGGCACCGGAGCATGCCGATATGGGCGGCCGGGCTATGGCCCGCAATCCAGTCTGGGATTTCCCCGCCGGTGACAGCCGATTTGGTTGTCGCCAGATGATCGGTAGCGTGTGGGAGTGGACCAGCAGCCAGTTCTTCCCCTATGACGGTTTCCGGATCGATATGTACCCGTTCATGTCGACGCTGCAGTTCGGGGATCACAAAGTCACCCGGGGTGGCAGTTGTGCCACCTCACCGAACCTGATCCGTGGCACCTATCGCCAGGCATACCTGGCTCAGAGAAATGACGTCTACACCGGATTTCGCACTTGCGCGCTAAGGACCACACCATGAACGTATATGAAACTGATGAATTGCTGGGTCAGTACCTGGGTTTCCACTTCGGCGACAGCCACTTTGGCGTGGGCAACTACCCCGCCCGGTGCGCCGGCATTTGTCAGGAATTGATGGCCGGTCGGGATAAAAAACGCGCCCTCGATCTTGGTTGCGCGGTGGGTCGCACCGGTTTTGAACTGGCGCGGGTCTTCGGTGAGGTGGTGGGTGTTGATCTGTCCCGACGTTTCATCGACGCGGCGACCACGCTTCAGAAGACCGGTGAAATTGATTACTTCCGCCGCGATGAGGGAGAACTGGGAGAGCGGGTGACGGTCAGCCTCGAGGCACTGGACCTTGCCCGGGCGGCGGAAAAAATCTCGTTTGCCACCGGTGATGCCAGCCAGTTGGGCTCCGAGCACGTGAATTACGATCTTATTTTCGCGGGCAATCTGATTGACCGGCTGCGGGACCCCGGTGCCTTTCTTGAGGGCATTCACCGGCATCTGGCTCCGCACGGAACTCTGGTCATCAGCTCACCCTACACATTAATGGATGAGTTCACCCCGATTGGCAACTGGATTGGCGGCTACCAGCGCAACGGCAGCCCATGCACCGTTTATCAGGGCATGAAGGAGAGACTGTCACAGCACTTTGAGGAGATTCAGCCGCCACAGGATGTGCCGTTCGTGATCCGGGAAACCCGCCGCAAATACCAGCACACCATTGCCGAGCTCAGTGCCTGGCGCAGAGTTCGCTAAAGGTGCAGGTCAGTCGGTACGGGTAAAAAAGGCGGTCTGTGTCGGGTGCCCGACATCGGGCACAAACTCACCGATGCCGCCGAACCGCACTTCGTAGCCATTGCGTTCCGCCACACCCCGGGCCCAGCGCTGGAACTTGAGACGGTCCCACTCGAACTTGTGATCCTCCTCGCGGAACTCCCCTGGTGCCAGGTCGAACAGCGGGTTGTATTCCCGGTTGGGCGTGGTCATGAACAGGCAGCCGGGTCGATACTCCCCGAACACCGCACGTTCAACCTGAGACAGTTGCTCCGGCCGGACGTGTTCAATGGTTTCCACCATGGCGGCGGCCTGGTAGCCGGCCAGCGCCGGATTGCTCTCGGCGTAGGAACCACGGATAAGCCGCACGCGGGGAGGGGTTTCATCAAGGTACGGAGCCAGGATGGAGCGAGCCTGTTGCAGCGACAGGCCGGAGTCCTCCAGGCCAACAACCTCCTCAAACTGCTCGTTTGCGAGCAATCGGTACAGCAGGGAACCTGAGCCGCAACCCAGATCCAGCACCCGCTGCGCACCGGTCGATTTGAGTGTGCGGCACACAAAGTCCAGACGTTCCTCGTGCAACGAGGTCATCTGGGTCATCATGCCGTCATCAGAATGTTTGGTGTTGTACATCAGGCTGTCCCCGCAGTTTATGAGGGCAAGGCTACCGTGTTTCGTTCCGGCCGTGTAGTGCAACACGAAATTCCCTGAACAGCTCCGCGGACTGCACCGGCACTTCGATCATGGGGGCATGGCCCACACCCTCCAGAAGCACCTTGCGGGCATTCGGAATCTGTTCGACAAACACCTCGGCGTTGCGGTAATTGATGACCCGGTCTTTCTTGCCCCAGACGACCAACACCGGTGCCTGGATACGGGTAATGTCGTTGCGGAACGCGGAGTCGTAACCGGTATCCTGAATGGCTCTGAAGATCACCTCATTGACGCCCTGGTTGGCAATGGCTTTTTCCTCCATCACATCGTAAATGGGCCAGGGCACGAAAGGCTTTTCCTCCAGCGCGAAATCGATCAGCCGTTTGAGGTCGCCTTCCTTCTTCGGAATCAATGGGTTGTCGCCCTCAAGTACCAGGTCGACCAGCTCGCTGTCGTATTTGAAAATACCGGCCGGGTCGAACAGCACCGCGGAACGGATCTGGTCGGGGTAGGTGGCGGCATACAGTGCGGTGATTGCGCCGCCCATGGAATTGCCCATCATGTGGGTTTTGCCGATATCGAGCGCCTCCAGTATGCGGTGCACATGGCGTACCTGATCTTCAAAGCGGTAACCAAGATCCAGGCCCTTGCTGCTGTCGCCGTGGCCGGGCAGATCGATAGCATAGACATTGAACTCGCCGGTCAGCTCGCCGGCGAGCCGCGTCCAGTTATCCTTATTGGCACCAAAGCCGTGGATCAGCACCACGGTTTCGCCGTCGGCGGGCTCTTTGTTGCGCAGGTAGGCGATGTCCAGTTCACCCACGTCGACCCGGTCGGCCTCCAGCCCGGCCGACGAGCGTTCCCAGCCGATGGCGGTGTCGTAAATGCCCTGTTTGGTGCAGGCTGACAGCAGTAAAACCAGCGTAAGCAGGCCGAGGGTAGGTAACTGGCGGATCAGAATCATTAGGAGGCGGCTCGGTGTGCGGGGTCTTTCCGTGAATGGGCAGCCGCTACAGTAACTTAAAAAAAAGCCCGGTCAAGGACCGGGCGTTAAGGTTCCTGAGTTACTCATTGGTGCTAGCATTCTGACCAGCGCCGCAACAAGTTGTTGTACAACCCTGTCAGCCGCACGAGGTCTGCGTCAGCCTCGCCATGCTGCTGTCGCAGTGCGATCAGAGAAAGGTCCATTTCGTACAGATGCCGCCGACATTCCGTATCCTTGACCAGGCTTTGCATGAACATGTAGCACGCAAAGCGCTCGCCATGGGTGACGGGGGTGACCTGATGAATCGAGCCTGACGGATACAGCACCAGGCTGCCGGCCGGTAACTTGACGGTTTGATGGCCGTAAGTGTCCTCGATGCTCAGTTCGCCGCCGCCGTAGTCCCCGGGCTCCGACAGAAACAGCGTTGCTGATACGTCGGTGCGCAGATAGCTGCCATCCGGCAACGGTCTCAGCGTACTGTCGGTATGTGGCCCGTACGCGTTGGTGTCACCGGTGTAACAGTTGAAGTTCGGGGGCATAACCTTGAGCGGAAGCGCCGCCGTCATCAGGGTCTGGCTGCGGTTCAGAGCCCGCATGACCATGACCCGGAGATCGTTGAGATGCGGATCATCTTCCGGAATCTGTCGGTTATTCTTGGCGAGCCGGGCCTGTGGCCCGGCGCTGATCTTCTGCGCCCACTGTGCCTGCTGGAGCTGGCTGCGTATCGCAACCAGCTCCTCGGAAGTGAGTACATTGTCGATCGTTACTATCATGAACAGGCCAATCAGAAGTCGTATCGAAGTGTTGCAACTACCTGACGGCCCGGTCCGGGAATACCCTGAGCACCACCTTCAGCCATCTGGGAGATGTACTCCTTGTCCCCGACGTTGAAGGCGTTCAGACGAATCTGAGCCTGGTCCGTCAGCCGGTAAGTTGCGTAAGCGTCAAACACAGTATAGCCGGGAATGGAGACCACGAGGCGGCCTTCATCGGCAATGACGTCCGCGTCGGACTGTGGCTGCACGTTGCTGGTTTGCTCTGCGACTGCTTGCATGCCGGCACCCAGGGTCAGCTTCCGGGTGACGTCGTAAGTGCTGAAGAGGTTAAAGGTATGGCGCGGTGTGCCGCCAAGCCGCTGGCCAACTTCAAATGGGTTGTTGGATTCGCGAACTTCGGAGTCCAGGAATGTGTAGCTGGAGTACAACCGCCACTCGTCGGTGAGGCGCCCGGCGGCGAGGATTTCAAAACCATCTACCCGCTGCTCACCATCCAGAACGGTGGTGGCGTCACCGCCACCAATGGCCGGGGTTCGGGCATTGGTCTTGTCGGTACGGAAGACAGCCGCGCTGAGGTTCATCGCAGGTGTGACGTCCCATTTCACGCCCAGTTCGTAGGCAGTGGTTTCTTCCGGGTCGATGTTGAAGGTGTCCGGTGAGGCGACTGCGCGGTCATTGGGCCGTGCTTGCCCGGGCACATCGCCTTCACGCTTGCCGCCACCGGCCAGCTGTACCTGGTTGCGGTCAAAAGTGCCGGATACCTCGTAAGCCGTGCCGAACGCGGCATAAACGGAGGTGGATGGGATGGGCTTGTACACCAGTCCGAGGTTGTAGCTCAGCTCTTCGTCGGTTTTGCGCAGCGGGTCGATGTTCTCTCGGGTTGGGGAGCCATCCAGACCCAGCTCATGGCCTCGTTCGCTGGCTTTGGTGCGCACTTTGTCATAACGAACACCAGCGTTCAGTTCCCATTGCGGATTGAAAGCCAGGGTATCCAACAGGTAGACGCCGTATTCCTCAGATTCAAATTTGTGCACGGAGCCATCGTACTCGACCCGTGGTTGGGTGCGGTTGGCGTAGCTCGGGTTAAAGAGATCTATTCTCAGATCGTTACCGGAAACGTCCGGACGGCGCTCGTTTTCCTGGCTCAGTGTGGCAACTTCAAAGCCGGCGACCATGTCGTGGCTGACACCGCCGGTGTCAAAGTTCATCAGTACGTCGGTCTGGTTGTTGAAGCCAATATCTTCCTGATCGCGGGGTTTGATATCGCCAATTCCGAAGGCACCCTCCAGGCTGCCCTGTCCGGGGTTGGCGGAATCGCGGTCCTGCTGGGTGCGAATGCGCGGCGACGTGGTAGTGGAGTTGTTTTTGACCACGCTATAGCGTGTCTGGTTTCGCACAGCGAGTTGATTGCTGAAGCTGTGTTCAATGGTCAGGCCACCCTGGTCCACGTCTATTTTACGGTAGTCGTCGCGGTAGCCGTAGAAGTTGCTGAAATCAATGCCGGACGGCAGCTTGCCTGTTGCGGCACCGCGGTCATTGCGGGTTTCCCGGTCAAACGGCAGGCCGGCATCCGGAATGTCATTCTGACGGGTGTGGAGGTAGTCCGCGGTAATCCGGGTGTCCTTCTGGAAGCCCCAGGTGTAGGCCATGTAAGCGCCGTGACGGTCTTCTTCTGCAATATCCCGACCGGGAATATCCGATGAATGGTTCATCAGGTTGAGACGAAAGGCGCTGTTGGCGTCCACGGTTTTGTTGAGGTCGGCGGTGGTGCGCTTGAGATTGGAGGTGCCGACGCTGACTTCAACCCGGTTGGCGTCTTCCTGAGTCGGTTTTTTGGTGACGAAGTTGATCGAGCCACCGGCTGACCCGCGGCCGCCAAAGGATGAGTTGGGGCCTTTTACCACTTCAATCTGGTCAACATAAAACGGGTCGCGGAAATAGTTGCCCAGATCCCGGGTGCCGTTGATGTTGATGTCGTCGCGGGCGTTAAAACCACGAATTTTGAGCTGATCGCCGCTCGGTGGGTTGCCTTCGCCGGCCTGGAGGCTGATGCCGCTGACGTTTTTCATGGCATCACGAACAGAGGTGACATTCTGCTCTTCCAGCAGGTCCTGGGGCAGGACAGTAATGATTCGAGGTGTGTCCAGAAGATCCCTGGTGTATTTGGGACTGTTCATCTGTTCCGCTTTGAACTCGACCAGCAGTGGGTCAAGCATGTACGGCTCGTTGTTGGTTTCTTGTGCCGCTACTGGCATGGATGCCGTTACGCTGGCGATGGCGGCAAACAGGGCGTTGCGTCGGAGTCCTGGCTTGCTTGCGTCGTAACGGGAATTTGTAAGGATGGAGTTTGTCACTTGTGGTATTCCTCGCGCTGCATATTGAATATTTTTGAGAATGCGAATATTAAACATCTGCAACTAATTTATCAATGCAAATGATAAATATTTACATTCTAATCTATGGAAGAAAAGGCATTAAAAATAAAGGTTTTGGGTGACTATAGGCGGCGCTGGGACCAAAAAACCGCAGGCCGCGTTCTTCGCACAGGTCGACAATGCCGGCCAGGCCGTCCAGGTCCATATCGGGCATGGGGTACAGTCACCTCAAAGAAAGCCCAGTCAAGGATCGGACTCATGGGGTTCCTGATTCGGGCTGATTTCCCGCCGTGGATGCCGTAACACCAGGGTGAAAGCGATGTGAGTGATTGTGAAATATATCAAAACATTTACTCTGTTATTGGTTTGCCAACAACAATAATCATGAGGTTGTGATGAAGCCCAGATTCAGTCTGGTTGGCCGTTATTCATTTATCTCCCTGGCCCTGATGATTGGCTCTGTCGCGGTGCTCAGTGCGCTTTATACTGCGGTGTCAGATTCAGTGAATGAGCGGCTTGCCGGAGAGCGCCTTGAGGCCCAGGTTGCCGGTAACGCCAACCGACTGACCAATTTCATCGAAAACCGGATCTATCAGTTGGAGACGCTGTCTACCCACCCGTCCATGCCTTTATATCTGGCATACAATGACGGAGTGCCAGAGGGCGTCAGGGAGCTCGTGCGGGTGGAGGCCGACTCGCCGGATCTTTATGGCATCCTGTTTTTTGACAGCGACAATAACCTGACGGAAGTGATCCCTGGTCAGGCAGCCTCTGGAGCCCCCTACTGGGATCGTGAAGGGTGGTCGATGGCCGGTTTACCGGTCATTCACTATGGCACCAGTGAAATTATTGGCCCGTGGCTGCCGGATCATGGTGGTCCGGCCTGGCTGCTCATACGTCAGCCGCTGCGGTCCGGGGCAGAACAGGCTGTACAGGGTGCAATTGCTTTGCACGTGCGGCTGGCATCGGTGACGGAACTTATGCGAACGGAAAACCTGGCGGGGGTGTTGCGACCATTCCTGCGCACGCCTGCCGGCGAACTTGTGGATGCCACGGGAAACCTTCAGACCGCTGCGCCGAAAGGCCTCCGTACGGGCCCTGAAGTTTTGCCCGGGTGGCGTATCGATTACGTGGTCTCCGCCGGTGAGATCCTGAGCCCGCTGCGTAATGCCCAACTGGGACTCTATGCCCTCGCCGGCGTGTTGGCCCTCGGTACGGTCATATTGTTTTGGGCTCTTGCCAGGAGTTTACGGCGGCGAGTGGCCCGGCTGACAGAGGGAGCGGAAGCCTTTGCTTCCGGGGACCTGCATTTTCGCTTGCAGACTCCCAGAAACGACAAGGACGAGATTGACGTATTGGCGCATGCTTTCAACGCGATGGCGGACCGTCTTCAGGAAATGATCGGGCGTACCGTTCAGGCGGAAAAAATGGCCGTGCTCGGCGAATTTGCGACTGGCGTGGCCCATGAGGTGCGTAACCCGCTGGCTACGATCAAATTGACGGTTCAGGCGCTGGAGAAGCGCGAGCCGGACAAACAGCGAAGAGAACTGCTGATATCAGTGGAGGATGAAATCGATCGCCTTAATCGGGTGGTTAGTGACCTTCTGGATTATGGCCGCCCGGTACCTGGTGAGCCCCAGCAGGTAGAAATCCGCAGAATTTTCCGCCATGCCTCAGTGCTGACCTCCGGGCTGGCTGACAGTCGCCAGGTGACAGTCAGTGCCACTGGTGAGTCCGGTTTGACGATTCATGCCAGCCCGGACCAGATTATCCAATGCCTCGTCAACCTTGTGGCTAACGCTGTTCAGGCCTGCGCACCAAGGGGAATGGTGCATCTTCGGGCTTACCGGAACGGTAACAGCCTGACGGTGGAAGTGACTGATAATGGTTGTGGCATGTCTGATGAAACCCTCAGCCGAGTGACTGAACCATTCTTTACCACTCGCTCTGACGGCACAGGACTTGGTCTGAGTATTACTCGTCAGCTTGTTGAGCTCAATGGGGGAAAAATGGAGCTTCGCAGCTTGTCCGGACAGGGGACAACCGTGTTTGTCACCTTGCCCGCCGGTAAGAGTGGTAACCTGACAACAACCCAATAATAAAGAGAGTTCCCGAAACCTATTATGCCTCTGAACGTCCTGATTGTTGATGATGAAAAAAGTTTTGTACGGTCTTTGACCTTTGCGCTTCAGGAGGCCGATTACAGCACCAGCTGTGCCCACACGGGTGAGGATGCCCTGGCGCTCCTTGAGCAGGAGTTACCGGATCTGATGTTGCTGGATCTGCGACTGCCGGGCATGAGTGGTATGGATATCCTGTATGAGGTGGCCCGTCTGTATCCGGAGCTGCCGGTGGTGATGATTTCGGCCCACGGTGATACGCGGGCGGCTGTGCAGTCGGTGAAGGCCGGGGCCACTGATTATCTGACCAAGCCCTTTGCTCTGGATGAACTGCTCCATCTGATTGATTCGGTGACTGAACGAACCCGGATGCGGGATGAGCTGGCCTATCATCGCAGCAGGGCGGCTTCGTCCTCCGGACTGATGGGCGACAGCGACGCCATGCAGCGCCTCTGGCAGAAGGTGCAGCGGATATCGGCGAGCAGCGCTGGCCGGATTCTGCTGCTGGGTGAGTCGGGAACCGGTAAGGCTCTGGTTGCCCGGGCTATCCACGAGCACAGCAACCGGTCCCAGGAAGCTTTTGTCGAAATTAACTGCGCGGCGCTGCCGGAACAGCTGATTGAAGCGGAACTTTTCGGAGCGGAGAAAGGGGCCTATACCGGTGCCCATCAGAAGCGCCCCGGTCTGGTGGCTCTGGCGCACGGAGGCACATTGTTTCTGGACGAAATTGGAGAGTTACCTCTTTCTCTGCAGGCCAAGTTCCTGCATTTCCTTGAGAACGGTGACTACCGTCCCGTGGGGGGTGGTGCCAGTGCGACCGCCGATGTCCGGGTTATTGCTGCAACCAACAGGTCTTTGGAAACGGAGGTCCGCAATGGGCACTTCCGTGAGGATCTGTATTTCAGGTTGAATGTCATCGAACTGACCATCCCACCCTTGCAGGACCGGGGGGAGGACGTTGGTGAATTGCTGGATATGTTCATCGATTCCCAGGCCCGGGAGGAGGGCTGCCGGCCCATAACCATGTTGCCAGAAACCCTGGCCCGCCTGAACGCATATAGCTGGCCAGGTAACGTACGGGAACTGCGCAACCTGGTGGAGCGGCTCACTATTCTCTATCCGGGCCAGTTGATCCGTCCTCATCAATTGCCGGGTGAATTTCTCACCACCACCCCGGAGCCATCGAATGGTCAGGGAGGCGTCAGTGCGTCGTTTGATCAGCATTTGCAGCAGACCGAGCGCCAACTGTTACTGGAGGCACTTGAGAAAACCGGCGGGCGCAAAGGTAAAGCCGCCGAACAGTTGGGGCTGTCCCGGCATGCCTTCAAGCGACGTTTACAGCGATTGGGACTGGGCTAATGAGCGAAATCCGCTCATTTCTGGCACCACAAATGAGCGGATTCCGCTCCGCTTACCGTGTTTTGGTGTGCGCCATCGGGGCGGGGGCCTGTCAGGACAGTTTCTGGCCCGTTTCGGTGCATTGGCCCCGCTTTTGCTACCTATTCCGATGACTGGTTTACAACAATAATCTAAAACCATACGCCGGACATAACCGGCTCGGGAGGCTGATTTGCCGGGACCAACCGCCCGTCTGTATCAGACAGTATCACCCATTCCAGCCCGCTTCTGGCCATCTATACGGCCATGGCAACTCTGTTTCGTGGCGACTGTGCTGCTGTTCAGTGGTGAGAGTCCTGCGGCTGATTTTCCGGCCCAGTCAACGACTCTTCCGGTGGGCCGGGTAGAGCTCGGGGTGGAAGACGGCCAGGCCGATGCGACCATCGCCTGCATGTATCCGATGACGGGACGTTCCGCCAGTTATGGTCGGGACAGCATCGTGGCGATTCAGCTTGCCCTCGAAGAACTGTCTTCCGATCCGGACGCACCCCGCCTCCGGGTGATCGTGGATGACTCTCGCTCCAAAGCATCTTTCGCCGTGCGCATGGCTGAAGACTTTATTGAGCATGACGACGCCGACATTCTCTGCGGCATGGTGAGTTCCGGTGTTGGTATGGCCGTGAGCCGCCTGGCAAAACGGCGCCAGATCATTCTGGTGGGGACCGATCATGCGTCTTCTCGGGCCTCTCTTGAGGAGGGGCATCGCTACTATTTCCGGGTATCGAGTGATACCTGGTATTCCCACGCCGCTGGTGCCCGCTATCTGAAAGAGCTGCAGGAAAAAACCGGTTGGAAGAAGTTGGCGTTCCTTGGGCCGGATTATGAGTATGGCCGGGTTGCCTGGCGTGATCTCAGGCAGGCCCTGGATCAAAACGACACCCGTTACGAGGAAACCGGCACCTACTGGCCCAAACTTTATGAGCCTGACTACTCGCTTTACATCCAGGCAATACTGGAATCCCCGCCGGATGTACTGGTGGTCTCTCTCTGGGGCGGGGATTTCATTGCTTTTCTGGAACAGGCCCGCACCACACAGTTGTTCAGTCGAATGCGAGTGGCCAACTTTGATGCTGGTGGTGATTACGAAACCCTGGTAAGTCTCAAGGGTGATCCACCAGAAGGACTTATTCTTTCGGCTCGCCATCACGTTAACTGGCCCGCTACCGAGCGAAATCGCCGGTTTGTCACTCGGTTTCACGGGTTATCCGGTCGTTACCCGAGTTATTCCGCCCAAGGTGCCTACGCCGGCATGCTGACCATCGCCCGCGCGATTCGCATTGCCGGTGATGTCACGAACACCGATGCCATGATCGAATCCCTGGAGGGACTCGAAATTCCCCTGCCGAAAGATCCGGAGGGTTACGTTTCCTACATTGATCCCGACACCCACCAGATTGTTCAGGCCCAGGCCATCGGAACGCCGGTGGCTAACGATCAATACCCACCTGCCCGAGTCATGTTGGGCAACTGGGTTGTCTACGATGCTGAATCCCTGAAACCGTCCCCCGCTTTGGTGAAAAAGCGACGCGGTGAATCCGGTGGCTGACCGTGAGAGGCAGCTGCTTAAACGACAGAAGGCGAAACAAAAGCGCAACCTGAAGTACAAGAGAAAACAACAATCAAGGAGAACAAAATGAAAAGTTCCAATCAATCACCCCTCTGGAAGAAGACAATACTGGGCACTGCAACGTCCATCGCTATGGCTTCGGCCGGTGTAATGGGTATGGCGGCCACCGCCAGTGCCGAGGAATCCTTCAAGCTGGGGTTTGTAACCTTCCTCTCCGGTGGTGCCTCAGGTCCATTTGGCGTGCCTGCCGCCCAGGGCGCGGACATTGTCATCAAGGCGATCAACGAAGGCAGTTTGCCAGCACCATACAACACCAAGGGCGTTAATGGCCTGACGCTCGAATCCGTGGTCGTCGATGAGGCTGGTGGTCCGACCAAGCAAGTTGAAGAGTACCGAAATCTGGTCCAGCGCCAGGACGTCGATGCAGTGATCGGTTATATCTCGTCCGGCGACTGCCTGGCAATTGGTCCGGTGGCGGAAGAAATGAAGATGTTCACCATCGCCTTTGACTGCGGCACCTCACGTCTGTTCCAGGAGATTGACAATCCCCAGTACATGTTCCGTACCGGCCTCGATGCGGTAGCGGACAACGTGGGCGCGGCGCGGTATCTGGCCGAAACCCGTCCTGATGCTACCCGCATTGCCGGTATGCAGCAGAACTACGCCTGGGGTCAGGATTCCTGGCAGGATTTCACCCTGGCCATGGAGCAGCTAATGCCTGAGGCAGAGATCGTCAATAACCAGACGCCGCAGCTTTTCCAGGGCAGCTATAGTACTGAGATTTCAGCACTTCAGACCCAGCGTCCAGACATTGTTCACTCCTCCATGTGGGGCGGGGATATGGAATCCTTCACCGCTCAGGCAAACGTGCGTGGTCTGCTGGCGCAAGCGACGGCTATTCTTACCACTGGTGAATCCGGTCTGCACCGCTTTGACGGCCAGGCCCCCAATGGCACGATTCTGGGTGGACGCGGTCCCTTCGGTGGTTTCATGCCGGAAAATGACCTGAGCGAATGGTTTACCAAAGCTTATGTGGCCGAGCATGGTACACCTCCGAGCTATCCGGCCTCCAAGGCCGCTCAAGCTGTCCTGGCCCTGAAATTCGCCGCCGATAAGTCTGACGCCGATGGTGTGCCCAGCTCGGAGCAACTGGCCGAAGCGCTCAAAGGTGCCGAGTTTGAATCCGTAAGCGGCACAGTGCGCATGGCCCTGGCAGGTGGTCACCAAGCCCTGCAGCCGATGTCCTACGGTGAATACCATTTCGAGAATGGCGAGGCTGAGCTGCGCAATGTCCGGTCCTACCCGGGCGAGTGTGTGTCGGCTCCGGATGGATACAACGCCCAGCAATGGATCAAGGAAGGCTTCCCGGGAGTCGATTGTAACTGATCCATTGGTCAACCACCGGCAGCCGCAGGGCTGCCGGTGGTCCGATAACAGGAGTACACACTGATGTTAACGGTCTGGGCAATATTGATCGATGGCTTCATCTACGCGTCCTGGTTATTTCTGGTGGCGGCGGGTTTGACGGTCATCTACGGCGTTATGAGAATCCTGAACATGGCCCACGGCAGTCTTTATGCCCTCGGGGCCTATGCCGCAGCTTCGGCGCTGGGTTGGTATTACGCCGGGGGTGGAGAGAATCTGGTCATGGCTTTTGCCATTATCGCAGCCTCTGCGATATTGATCGGAGCCCTGACCGGGCTGGCCATTGAGCGAGGCATACTGAAGCTCATGTATGGTCGCGATGAGATCCTGATGCTGCTCATTACGTTTGCCGTACTGTTGATTCTCGAAGATGTCATGAAGCTGATCTGGGGCACGACCCCCTACTTTGCGTACCAACCATACGCCGCCTTGGGCCGAATCAACATTGATGTACTGACGGTATCGCGCTATGACCTGTTGGTGCTGGCGGTCTCGGTAGTGATTGGCGTGGGCTTGTGGTTCTGGCTTGAGCGCACAAGGATCGGCAAGATCCTGCGTTCCATCATTCATGACCGGGAAGTATCCGAAGCTATGGGCGTTAACGTGCGCCGCATGTTCACCATCACCTTCATGATCGGGGCAACCCTGGGTGCCATCGCCGGTGGGATTACGGCCCCCATTATCTCCGTGGTACCGGGGCTTGGGATTGAGGTCATCGTACTGGCCTTCGCAGTCGTGGTGACCGGCGGCCTGGGTAGCATCACCGGCGCGGCAGTGGGCGCGGTCATCGTCGGTTTGGCGCGAGCGACGTCCATCCACACCATGCCCGAACTGGAACTGTTCATCATTTACGCCGTGATGGCGGGGGTGTTGATCTTCCGACCCCATGGCCTGTTTGGCCAGGTGATTGCGAGGAAAATCTGATGATCCTGGAAAAAAGCGAAATTTCCCTGGTAGGCGCCGCCGTAGCCATTGCTCTGGCATCACTGGTGGTTCCGAACTGGCTTATCTTTACCGCCACCCTGGCTATTTCCACCGCTCTGGTGGTGCTGGGGGTGGTCATGCTTATGCGGGCGGGTCTGGTGTCGTTCGGGCAGGGCCTGTTCTATTGCCTTGGTGGCTATGCTGTGGGCCTGGGGGGCCGTTATCTGGGCATAACGGATGCTCTGCTGTTGATTGTTCTCGGCATCGCGGTGACGGTTGGCGTTGCCATGGTTCTGGGGCTACTTGTCACGCGCTATCGGGAAATATTCTTCGCTATGTTGTCCCTGGCATTTTCGATGATTCTGTACGGGCTTCTGGTCAAAAGCCATGGGCTGGGAAGCACCGATGGTTTCGGTGTCGTGGACTGGACTATTCTCGGCTTCTCGCCTGGCTCAGGTGAGAGCAGTTCCAGGATCGCATTGCTACTGGCGCTCGGGTTGGCGCTGGGAATTGCCCTGTTTCTCAATCGTTATTTTCGCTCCAGTCTCGGCCTGGCCTGTGAGGCGATCCGGGAAAACGAAGTGCGGGTTGAGTACATGGGGGTATCGCGCAAGCAGGTGCTCTATATCAACTATGTGATTGCGGCGGCTGTCGGCTCCATTGGCGGCTCAATGACGGCGCTGGCAGCCGGCCATGTGGACCCGGCCATGGCCTACTGGACCATTTCGGGTGAGTTTGTGTTCATCGCCATCCTCGGTGGTACCGGACACGTGGCGGCCCCCTTTATCGCGGCGTTGATTTTCACCCTGGTAAGAACCTATGCCATTGAACTTGCGCCCAATGCCTGGCAAATGATCCTGGGTATCGTGCTGCTGCTGATCATTCTGTTCCTGCCCAAAGGGATCTGGAGCCTGTTTACCCGCAAGAAAGGGGTGGCCTCATGACCGAGATTCTCAAAACCGTCGGATTGTCCCGGTATTTTGGTGCGGTGACAGCCGCTGAAGACATCAATGTAACCATCACTGAAGGTGAAATTGTCGGGGTTATCGGAGCCAACGGAGCTGGCAAAACCACCTTCATCAACATGGTGACCGGTTACCTGCCTCCGTCCAGCGGCACCATTGATTTCGGTGGTAATGCCATAAAAGGCCTGGGGCCACGCAAGTTGATGAGAAAGGGGTTGACCCGGTCCTTTCAGATTCCGCAACTGTTTCTGGAGCTTCCGGTGATCGACAACCTGGCCATAGCCCTGGCGGCGGCTGACCATCAACAGTTCCAGATGATTCGGCCAGTGCGCACACCAAAGCGGCTGGAAGCGGCTGAAGAAATTCTGGCCCAGATGAACTTCTCCCAGTACCGTGACGAAATGGTCACTGCCATGCCCCAGGGGGCACGCAAGCTGTTGGATATTGCCATTGCGCTGCTGGGGAGCCCTCGGATGTTGCTGCTCGATGAGCCCACCAGCGGTGTCAGTATGGAAGAGAAGTACGCCCTGATGGACACGGTGATGGAGGCGGTTCGCCTGCGGGGCTTGACGGTCTTGTTCGTCGAGCATGACATGGAAATTGTCCAGCGATACGTTACGCGGGTATTGGCCTTTGCCAGTGGCATAGTGATCAAGGATGGCCCGGTAGACGAAGTGCTGGCGGATGAGAAGGTCCAGGAACTTGTGACCGGCAAGCCGAAGACGCCCATAACCGAAGGAGGCGCCTGAAATGAGCCTTGAAATTGCTAATCTCGACGTTTCCATTGAGGGTATCAATATTCTCCGGGACGTTAACCTGAACATCCCGGAAGGCCAGATGGCGGGTCTGATTGGCCATAACGGTGCCGGCAAGACCACGCTGATCCGGGCCATAATGGGGCTGTTACCCGCTACCCGGGGATCCATTGCCTTTAAGGGCCAGGATATCAGCAAGCTGCCAGCCTACCGACGGGCGAGTCTTCGCATCAGTTACATGCCGGAGGATCGGAGGCTGATACCGGAGCTTACGGTGTCGGAGAACATGCTCATGCCGGCCTGGACCAATAACATCAAGGATGGTGAGGAGCGATTGAAGTGGGTGTATTCGCTGATGCCCGAAATCGCCGACTTCGGTGAACGCAAGGCGCTGCAGTTGTCCGGCGGCCAACAGAAGCTTGTGGCGCTGGGGCGTGCGCTGATTCCGGGCCGGGAGCTGATTCTGCTGGATGAGCCGTTTGAAGGCGTCGCACCGGTCCTGGCCCGGCGTTTGTCCGAGGTCATTGCCGACCTGCGAGCCGAGGGCCTGACGGTGCTGATCGCGGAATCCGATGATAGCCACTCCGCTGATCTGGTGGACGCGACCTGGCGCATTGAGCGCGGATCCGTATCCGTTGGCCGAATGGACCCGTTGGCGTCATTGGCCTGATCATAGAACAGTAACCGACTGAGGAAATACGCCATGAAAATTCGAGCCGCAGTTTTGCAAGCGATCGGGGCGGAGCGCCCATACCAGGACACCAAACCCCTGGTGATCGAAGAGCTGGAACTGTCTCCGCCCGGAGACAGCGAGGTGCTGGTTCAGATCAAGGCCGCCGGCCTGTGTCATTCCGATCTCTCCGTTATTGATGGCAACCGCCCGAGACCTGTGCCCATGGCACTGGGCCATGAAGCAGCCGGCATCGTCAAGGCCGTTGGCAATGGCGTCCGCGACCTGGAGCCAGGCGATCATGTGGTTGCGGTATTCGTGCCCAGTTGTGGTCATTGCGCACCCTGTGCAGAGGGGCGTCCGGCCCTGTGTGAGCCGGCGGCGAAAACCAACAACGCCGGCACCCTGGTCAGTGGTGAGCACCGGCTGCATCGGGCGGATGGCACGGCGGTAAACCATCACCTGGGGGTCTCCGCCTTTGCGGACCACGCTGTTGTGTCCCGGGATTCACTGGTCAGGATTGACCGGGATTTGCCACTGCACCATGCCGCATTGTTTGGTTGCGCCGTGCTTACCGGCGTCGGTGCCGCGATCAACTCTGCAGACATCAAAGCGGGCCAGACCGTCGCTGTGATCGGTCTTGGTGGTGTTGGTCTGAACAGTGTGTTGGGCGCCCTCGTGGCCGGTGCCGGTGAGGTGATCGCTATTGATCTGGATGATAGCAAGTTGACTTTGGCCAGTGAGTTGGGCGCAACCCATGTCTTCAACTCCCGGGAGGAGGGCTGCGTCGACAAGGTTAAGAAACTCACCAATGGCGGCGTTGACTGCGCCATTGAAATGGCTGGATCTGAAAAAGCCCTGGAATTCGCCTACCTGATCACTCGCCGTGGCGGAACCACGGTCACCGGAGGCTTGGCCCACCCGGAAAAGAAAGTGGCTATCCAGCAAGTTAGTTTGGTGGCAGAGGAGCGCACCCTCAAGGGGAGTTATGTTGGCAGTTGCGTACCGGTCCGCGACCTTGCCCGTTATGTTGCCCTGTTCCGCCAGGGCAAGCTGCCGGTGGACAAACTGCTCAGTGGCACCCTGACACTGGATGAAATTAATGAAGGGTTTGAGAAACTGGCTTCCGGCAAGGCCGTTCGTCAGGTTGTGCTGTTTGATTAGGTCATAAAGCAATAACACTGGTAATCGGAGACATCTGTGGAACGAGATGAGTTTGGTGTTCTGTACCCTATCACCACCCGGTGGATGGATAATGATATCTATGGGCATGTGAATAACGTGACCTACTACTCCTACTTTGACACGGCCATCAACCGATACCTGATTGAGGCTGGCGGGCTGGATATCAATGATGCGCCGGTGGTTGGATACGTGGTCAGCTCCAACTGCCAGTTCAGTAAACCGGTGGCGTATCCGGATGCACTGGAGGCCGGGCTCAGGGTGGTCAAGATTGGAAACAGCTCAGTGACCTACGAGCTGGGGCTGTTCAAGAACGGCGATACGGACCCGGCTGCGCTTGGCCAGGTCGTCCACGTGTTTGTTGACCGGGAACAGAATCGCTCTGTTGCGATTCCTGAGAAGATTCGTGCTGCGCTTGAACGCATCCTTGTGTCTTGACGCGCCCCCGGGTATCAACCATTAAAAAAGCCCGGCGAACCGGGCTTTTTTAATGGTATTCCGCCATCAGATACTGGCAGAGTTTTCCCGGGCAATGGCCCGAAAAGCAATGTCCTTACGGCAGAACACACCCTCCCACTGGATCTTTGCAGCGACCCCGTAGGCGCGTTGCTGGGCCTCGGTAACGGTCTGTCCAAGGGCAGTGGCGCAGAGCACGCGGCCACCATTGGTAAGAACCTGCTCACCATTGAGCCAGGTTCCCGCATGGAACACTTTCTCACCATCGGTTTCTGTCTCAGGCAGCCCCGAGATAACATCCCCTTTGTTGTAGCTGCCGGGATAGCCACCCGCAGCCAGCACAATGCCTACGGCGGGGCGGTCGTCCCAATCCGAACTGCACTGGTCGAGTTTGCCGTCGATAGCTGCGCCGCAGAGCTCGACCAAGTCCGATTTCATCCGCAGCATGATGGGCTGGGTTTCCGGATCGCCAAAGCGGCAGTTGAACTCGATCACCTTGGGCGCACCCTGGCTGTCGATCATCAGGCCGGCGTAGAGGAAGCCTTTGTAGGGATGGCCTTCCGCTGCCATGCCGCGAACCGTCGGGTAAATCACCTCGTCCATGATGCGCTTGTGGACATCGGCTGTGACTACCGGGGCCGGAGAATAGGCTCCCATGCCACCGGTGTTGGGGCCGGTGTCGCCGTCACCCACGCGCTTATGGTCCTGGGACGTAGCCATGGGTAAAACGTGATCGCCATCCACCATGACAATGAAACTGGCTTCCTCGCCATCAAGGAACTCCTCGACGACCACGCGGCTGCCCGCATCACCAAACGCATTGCCAGCCAACATGTCGCGGATGGCGTCTTCGGCTTCCTGGAGGGTCATGGCGACTATCACGCCTTTACCGGCGGCCAGGCCATCGGCTTTCACCACAATAGGGGCACCTTGCTGGCGGACATAGGCCAGCGCCTGGTCGACGTCGGTGAAGTTGCCATAGGCGGCGGTGGGGATCTTCTGACGGTCGAGAAAGTCTTTGGTGAAGGCCTTGGAGCCTTCCAGTTGCGCTGCGCCAGCACTGGGGCCAAATACCCGCAGGCTGCGTTCTTCGAACAGGTCGACAATGCCGGCCACCAGCGGTGCTTCCGGGCCGACGATGGTCAGGCCGACGTGGTTGGCGGCGGCAAAGTCGGCCAGGCCATTAAGGTCCATGACGTCGATGTTGATGTTTTCCAGGCCGGGCTCTCTGGCGGTTCCGGCATTGCCGGGTGCCACAAACACCCGGTCTGCGTCCGGAGACTGAGCGGCTTTCCAGGCCAGCGCGTGTTCACGGCCGCCGGCGCCAATTACGAGAATGTTCATGGTTGTATTCCTGTTTGTCGGATTACGCCTGCGGCTAATCCGACCTACATTGTAATGTCCTGGCCGTAGGTCGGATTAGCCGAAGGCGTAATCCGACACCACGCCTGCGCTTATGATCAATGCCGGAAATGGCGCATGCCGGTGAATACCATGGCAATGCCGTGTTCGTTGGCGGCATCGATGACTTCCTGATCACGCATGGAGCCACCGGGCTGAATCACCGCCGTAATGCCAGCCTGTGCCGCGGCGTCGATGCCGTCGCGGAATGGGAAGAACGCATCGGAGGCCATCACCGAGCCGGTCACTTCCAGGCTCTCATCCGCCGCCTTGATACCGGCAATTTTTGCGCTGTACACGCGGCTCATCTGCCCGGCACCAACGCCGATGGTGCGTCCGGCCCTGGCGTAGACAATGGCGTTGGACTTCACATACTTGGCCACTTCCCAGGCGAATAGAAGGTCATTGAGTTGCGCCTCGGTAGGCTGGCGTTCAGTGACGACCTTCACGTCTTCCATGGCGACCATGCCCAGATCGCGGTCCTGGACCAGCAGCCCGCCCGTCACGCGCTTGTAATCCAGAGATTTGGCACGCTCGCCGTTGAATTCGCCACACGCCAGCAGCCGCACGTTTTTCTTCGCAGTGATCAGTTCCTCTGCCTCCGGTGCGACGGTGGGCGCGATAATGACTTCCACGAACTGGCGGTCGATGATGGCTTTGGCGGTGTCGGCGTCCAGCTCACGGTTGAAGGCGATGATACCACCGAAGGCGGAGGTGGGGTCCGTTGCGAAGGCCAGATCGTAGGCCTGACGGATGTCCGCCCCGATGGCCACGCCGCAAGGGTTGGCGTGTTTTACGATGACGCAGGCCGGATCGGCGAACGGTTTCACGCACTCAAGGGCGGCATCGGTGTCCGCCACGTTGTTGTAAGACAACGCTTTGCCCTGAAGCTGTTTTGCGGTCGCCACGCAGGCTTCCTTGGGATTGCGTTCGGTATAGAAGGCAGCACGCTGGTGGGGGTTTTCGCCATAACGCATGTCCTGCACCTTGACGAACTGGGCGTTGAAGGTACGAGGAAAGTCCGCGTTATCGTTGTCCGGCGTGCGACCACCCAGGTAGTTGGCGATGGCACCGTCGTAGCCAGCGGTATGTTCGAAGGCTTTGACCGCCAGATCAAAACGGGTGCTGTAGGTGAGCTCACCGTCGTTTGCGGCAAGCTCTTTCAACACTCGGCTGTAGTCGGAGGCGTTGACGACGATGGCGACGTCATTGTGATTCTTGGCGGCAGCGCGAACCATGGTCGGGCCACCGATATCGATGTTTTCGATCGCAGTCGGCAGATCACAGTCGGGGTTGGCCACGGTCTCCTCAAAGGGATACAGGTTGACCACAACCATGTCGATGGGGTGTATGCCGTGCTCACCCATGATCGTGTCGTCGGTGCCGCGGCGGCCGAGAATGCCACCATGGATCTTTGGATGCAGGGTTTTTACCCGTCCATCCATCATTTCCGGGAAGCCGGTGTAATCGCTGACTTCCGTTACCGGGACGTTGCTCTCTTTAAGTAGCCGAAAGGTGCCGCCGGTGGAGAGCAATTCGATGCCGCGGTCGGTCAGGGCACGGCCAAAGTCGACGATGCCAGTTTTGTCGGAGACGCTGATCAGCGCACGACGGACGGGAGAGTTAGCCTGATTTGCCATGGGTCACTTAATTTTTGCTAGAGATGAACGAATAAGGGCCTCGCGAATGTGTCCGGGAGGCCCTCGTTTATTCCGGGTAGCTGGATTATAGCAGACCGTACTGTTTGAGCTTCTTGCGAAGCGTCCCGCGATTCAGGCCAAGCATGGTAGAAGCTTTGGTCTGGTTGTTGCGGGTGTATTTCATCACCTGCTCCAGCAACGGCGCTTCCACTTCGGAAAGCACAAGCTGATAGACCTCGGTGACCGGGGCACCGTCGAGCTGGGTGAAGTAGTTTTTCAGGGCAACTTCCACGCTGTCACGCAGGGTGACACTGTTGCCGCTGCTGTTCACCGTATGCAACTGATGGGTGTCATCGTTGGCCGATGTGCTCACATTCTCGTTTACCAAAGTCTCAGCGGTCATGCTGCGAATACCTCTCCATTTCGTAAGCCTGCAAAGTACTGTTGAATGCTGTCTTTCTGTTCCACCGCCTCGTCAAGGGCGTTGAAGCGTTTGCGAAACTGTTTGCTTTCATCGTGGGATTGCAGATACCAGCCCACGTGTTTTCTGGCAATGCGCACGCCCATGGTTTCACCATAAAACCGGTGCAGGGCACCAAGGTGCCCGGCCAGTATATCTTCCACTTCGTCCAGCGGCGGTGCGGCGAGGCGCTTTCCGGTTTCCAGAAAATGCAGGATTTCCCGGAAAATCCAGGGCCTGCCCTGGGCCGCTCGCCCGATCAGCAGGCCATCGGCTGCCGTGTGTGCAAGCACCTGCTTCGCCTTTTCCGGTGAGGTGATGTCACCGTTGGCAAACACCGGTATGCCAACCCGGGACTTGACCTCCGCAATGGTGTCGTACTCTGCATCGCCCTTGTACGCATCGGCCCGTGTCCGACCATGGATTGCCAGCGCCTGGATGCCTGCATCCTCAGCCATGCGTGCAATCAGGGGTGCGTTGCGATGGTCCCGGTCCCAGCCCGTGCGCATTTTCAGCGTCACTGGAATATCGACCGCCGCCACCACCGCTGCCAGTATTTCTCTGACCAGCCCTTCGTCCTTCATCAAGGCCGAGCCGGCGGCCTTGTTGCAGACCTTTTTGGCGGGGCAGCCCATGTTGATGTCGATGATCTGGGCACCAAACTCAGCGTTCAGTCGCGCGGCCTGGGCCAGCATCTCCGGGTCACCGCCCGCAATCTGTACCGACCTCGGCTCCGGTTCACCGGCGTGGTCCATGCGAAACCTGGATTTGCGCGTGTGCCAGAGTTTGCTGTCTGCGATGACCATTTCTGATACCGCCAGACCGGCCCCCATATCGCGGCACAGCAGACGAAACGGCCGGTCAGTGACGCCCGCCATAGGTGCCACAATCAGCGGGTTGGGCAAGGTGTACGGCCCGATTTTTGCCGTCGGCAGCATAGTTTCAGTCCGTGTCACAGCGGGTTCAGCAAGCGTCGTATCAGAGCGATTGCTCAATAAGTAACCGATTCTGATTCGAAGGGCGGTAATGATACCGTCGGGGGGCGAGCGATTGAAGGGGCAAAGCGGTGAAAAAATTGATTATTTTTCGTGCTTTCTGGTTGACTTTTAGCCTGTTCGATGACCGCCTGCCATGACTGACAAGTAAACGCTTGCTTACGGGCTGTGCGCACGGAAGGCGATGTTGTAGTTCACTGCGTCCCGGCCGGGGTCGCGAATACGTATGGCAATCCGCACCGGGGCCTCGGTCGGCATGGCATTGAGTTCACGGCCTTCTCCGGCAATGTATTCGTCGGGTGTGAACATGCTTTGGGCGACCACATCGCCGTTGAGATTGGAGAAGGTAAGTGCGATGGCCGGAAATGGCTGCTCAAAGGCGGCGCGGTTGATGATCACCGCTTCCACCATCAGGCGGGTGCGATCTTCCGGGTCGGTGCGCACCACCAGCTTACGGCTTTGAATAGCGTCGACATCAATCAGCGGTTTGAGCTCGCAGCCCGCCAACTCGCAGCCTTGCTCATAAAACGGGCGTAATTCGGGAATCGCGGACAGGCGGTCAAACTGGAACCAGACGACCTGTGCCACCAGCATACCGAGCAGGGCGAGTACGACCACCGCCCATAAAAACGATCGCAATCTACCGCCGGAGCCTCCCCCGACGGACACCGGTTCCCGCCGCAGATCATGGTAAGGGTGGCGGGTGTTCAGCGGCTCGTCGTCAGTTGCCTGTGGAGAAAGCGGGGCCTTCGTCGTCGTGTCCAGGGGCTCTTCTGTGCGCTTGGCAGCCGGTTCGGGTGGTAAGGGCTCGGCATCAGGTCGGGCTGCTGGTTTGATGGCGGGGCGGGGCTCCGGGTCCTCGGAGAGCATGGCTTCGGCCCAGCTCTCATCAACGTCGTTATCGGCCTGCTGGCTTTCATCGGCGACCATTTCCGGGCGCTCGTGCACGGTGCGGAAACTGTCGCTGAGCTCGTCGTCCGAGAAGGTCAGATTGGTGCCGGTATACTTGCCCTCTGCCGCGTCCTCTTCGGGATTGTCGGCGAACACGAAGTCGTCGTCGGCAGAGAAACCGCTGGCGGACTCTCCCGAATCGAGGGATTTGCCAGTAATTGGCGGTTCGGATGCCGGTTTGGTCGGGGCAGGGGGCACCATCTGATGATCAATGGCGTTGAACACGTCCATGCAATTTCCGCAGCGCACTTTGCCCTTGGCGATACTGAGCTGTTCGTCCGTTACCCGAAACCGGGTATCGCACTTGGGGCATCGTGTCTGCAGGCTGCTCTGGGTCATGCTTGGTTCCTGTAAGCGACTTCGCGACGAGTGACGGAGTTTAGTCGGTCACTGTCGTTTCGTCACGTGACGTTGCGCCGTCCTGTGAGCCGTATCCATTCTTCCTTTTGCTCCGGCTCATCCATCACAAACCACGGCTCATAGGCTTCCATGACCTCCCGCGCCTGGTTGGACAGAATGCCGGACAACACCAGATCACCGCCGGGATTTACCAGACCCGCCAAATGCGGAGCCAGTCCAATCAGCGGCTGGGCGAGGATGTTGGCAAGCATGATGTCAGCTTTGGCGGTGGGTTCGTTCTCCGGCAGGTACAGGTCCAGCCGGTTCGTTTCAACGCCGTTACGCTGGGCGTTGTCTCGGCTGGCTTCCAGAGCCTGTGGGTCGGTGTCGACGCCGGTCACATGCTCGGCACCGAGCAGCAGCGCGGCCAGTCCGAGGATGCCGGAGCCGCAGCCATAATCGATGACCTGCCTGCCCTGGACATCCTGACCATCCAGCCACTGCAGGCAGAGGGCGGTGGTCGGGTGGGTGCCGGTGCCGAATGCCAGGCCGGGATCAAGCATCAGATTGGCGGCATCCGGGTCCGGGGCATCATGCCAGCTGGGCACAATCCACAACCGTTCGCCAAACTGCAGGGGGTGGAAATCATCCATCCAGGCCCGTTCCCAGTCTTTATCTTCAATCAGCGTGACGTCTATTTCACCGAGGGATTGCTGGGTCTGCTGGTGCCAGGCATCAGTGATCGCGCTGCGCAGTTGTTCAATGTCCCGTTCGGAATCGAACAGACCGGTCACGCTGGTCTGGTGCCACAAAGGGGTGGAGCCGGGGTCTGGCTCATACAAAGGCTGGTCGGCTGCATCTTCCATGGAGACGGCTTCAGCGCCCATCTCCATGAGCAGATCTTCCAGCTGGTCCGCGTTATCCGGGTCAGCTGGGATCTGTAGTTGTATCCAGGGCATAGTTGGGTCAGTCCCGCATCAGTTTTTCCAGATAGTGGATGGTGAAGTCTACCTGTTTAAAGCCACCATCGCGCACCAGTTTTCGATGCAGGGACTGATTGGTTTTGATGCCCTCAACAACCAGTTCGTCCAGCGCGTTCTTCATTCGCCGCCGTGCGATCTCGCGATCGTCGCCCCAGGTAATGAGCTTGGCGATCAGGGAATCGTAGTAGGGCGGTACGGTGTAACCGCTGTACAGGTGCGAATCGACCCGGACGCCGTTGCCGCCGGGGGCGTGGAAATGCTTGACCTTGCCGGGGCTGGGTATGAAGGTTTTCGGGTCTTCTGCGTTGATGCGACATTCCAGGGCGTGGCCGGAAATGCGGATATCATCCTGAGTGTACTGCAGCGGCAGGCCGCTGGCGATCCGCAGCTGCTCCCGCACGATGTCGACCCCAGTCACCATCTCCGATACCGGGTGCTCTACCTGAACCCGGGTGTTCATCTCGATAAAATAGAACTCGCCGTCCTGATACAGGAATTCGAAGGTTCCGGCACCGACGTAGCCGATTTCCTTACAGGCATCGACGCAGGCCTTGAGGGTGCGGGCACGGGATTCGGGGTTGATGTTGGGTGCCGGAGCCTCTTCGATAACCTTCTGGTTCCGACGCTGCATGGAGCAATCGCGGTCACCCAGATGGATGCAGTTGCCGTGGGTGTCTGCCAGCACCTGAACCTCGACGTGACGTGGTGTCTCCAGAAATTTTTCCAGGTAGACCGTCGCATCACCAAAGCTATTGCGCGCCTCGCTCTGGGTGATTTGCACCCCCTTCAGCAAACTCGCTTCGGAGTGAACCACCTGCATGCCGCGGCCACCGCCACCAGAGGCGGCCTTGATCATCACCGGATAACCGATTTCACGGGCAACGCGCAGGGTTCGTTCGTCATCGTCGGTGATCGGGCCATTGGAACCCGGAACCGTGGGGACACCGGCTTTGATCATGGCATCGATGGCCGACACCTTGTTGCCCATCAGGCGGATGGTGTCGGCTCGGGGGCCGATGAAACGAAAGCCGCTCTTTTCGACCTGCTCGGCGAAGTCAGCGTTTTCCGCCAGGAAACCATAGCCGGGATGGATGGCGACGGAATCCGTGACCTCAGCGGCGCTGATGATGGTCGGAATGTTCAGGTAGCTGTCGGTCGCACTGTTGGGGCCAATGCACACGGATTCATCGGCGAGGCGCACGTGCATGAGGTCGCGGTCAACCTGGGAATGAATGGCGACCGTTTTAATCCCGAGCTCTTTGCAGGCCCGCAGGATGCGCAGTGCAATCTCGCCCCGGTTTGCGATCAGAACTTTTTCTAACATAGCCATGATAGGGAATCACCGAGTTCAGGAAATGGCGACCAGGGGCTGGTCAAACTCTACCGGCTGGCCATTTTCAACCAGGATCTCGGTAACGGTGCCGCTTTTGTCGGCTTCGATCTGGTTCATCATCTTCATGGCTTCGACGATGCAGACAACGTCGCCGACGTTGACTTTCTGACCGACTTCCACGAAGGCCGTCGCCGTGGGCGATGGCGAGCGATAAAAGGTGCCGACCATCGGGGAGTTGAGCGTATGGCCGGTCGGTGCTGCCGGTGCGGGGCTCTCGCTGGCGGCTGTCCCGGGGTTGTCAGCTGCCGGTGCGGCCTGCGGTGCGGGCATCGGTGACGGGTAATGAGCCATGTACTGGGGTCCGGCAGCCTGTTCACGGCGGCGGGAGATGCGGACGGAATCATCGCCCTCGTGAATCTCCAGCTCCTCGACGTCGGATTCCTCCAGCAGTTCGATCAGTTTCTTGATTTTGCGAATATCCATAGTATGTCCGGTCCCGTTATGTCTGATCTATCGGTGAATTCGTTGCAGTGCAGCCATCAGGGCGAGGTCGTAGCCCTGGCTGCCCAACCCGCAGATAACGCCTTCGGCGATATCTGAAAAGTAGGAATGATGGCGAAACGCCTCCCGCGCATGCACATTGGAGAGATGCACTTCAATAAACGGAATGCCTGACGCCAGCAGGGCATCCCGCAGGGCCACGCTGGTGTGAGTGAAGGCCGCAGGGTTGATGATGATGTAATCGACGCCTTCACCACGAGCCTCGTGAATGCGCTCTATCAGCTCGTATTCAGCATTCGACTGCAGGTGCAGCAAGTGGTGGCCTTTCTCGGCGGCGTTGGTGTGCAGTCGCTCGTCAATGTCGGTCAGGGTCTCGTCACCGTAGACCTCGGGCTCGCGGGTCCCGAGCATGTTCAGGTTGGGGCCGTGAAGGACCAGAATTGTCGACATGATTGCTTCTCTGCCTTACCGTTTTCTACAGGATCGCCGAAAATAGCGACATTTTCCAATAATGGTGCGTGCTATTCACCCTGAGATCAACAATTTTAGACATTGTTCCATGTCGTCAATTGGTCTAAAGCACCGCCGAACCCTGTCGGGGGTGGGGAGCGCTAACGACATTGTCGTAAAGGCGGGGGGTGACATCTATAAGACGTTGGTTTCATAAGCCCACCCAGCGATGGGCCAGGCGGGTAGGAAATGGGCGGGGCAGGAGGAGGTGTGGGCTCAATCGCCTGCGGCTGTGACACAGTTACGGCCCTGTTCTTTGGAGTCATAGAGTGCGCGGTCTGCGCGCTCACACAGCGCCTGGGAACTGTCGCCACTCCAGGCTGCCACGCCGCAGCTGAACGTCACGTTGAACTCCCGACCACCGGCGGGTTGCAGCAGCTCTGAAAACCGTTCGCGGATTTCGTTGAGCACGTTGCGGGCGTCGCTTTCCCGGGTGTCGGGCAGGATAATGGCGAATTCTTCGCCCCCGTACCGGCCGATATGATCGGTTTTGCGCAGGCGCTGTTTGAGGAACATCGACAGGCTGCGCAGGACGCGGTCACCAATGGGGTGGCCGAAGGTATCGTTCACTTTTTTGAAGTAGTCAATGTCAATCATCGCAAAGCACAGCGATTGGTCTTTCTGTCCGGCGCGAACGATTTCCTGATCCAGCAGGTGCAGGGTGTGGGTATGGTTGTAGAGCCCGGTCAGGCTGTCACGGATCATCAGGGCCAGCAGGGATCGGGCTCGCCGGCCACGGTTATGAATGGTGGCAATGAGGTGCTTGGGATCGATCGGCTTGGTAAGAAAGTCGTCACCGCCCAGGCTCATGGCGTGTAATTGTTTTGAGACGTCCTCTTCCGCTGACAGGTAAATAATCGGCACGCTGTGAAAGCGATCCTGCTGGCGGATGACCCGTGCTATTTCCATGCCTGTGCAGCCGGGCATGTACATATCGAGGATGATGATCTCCGGTGAAAACGCTTCCAGGGCGTGAATGATCTGCATCGGATCGGTGATGATATGGGCGTTCATGCCGGCCTTTTTAAGCACCGTTTCCATGAACTTTGCCTGGGCACGGGAATCGTCCAGCACCAGAACCTTGTAGGGTTCGACGGTGTTGCCGTGGGTGTAGCTTTCGATTTTCTCGATCAGTTGTCCGGGATCAACCGCCGGGTAGAAAAACTCTTCGCCGCCGCAGCGGGAGGCCCGCAAGCGGGTCTCAATGGAACCGTCCTCATCGCTGATGAAGATGACCGGAATTTGTGTGTCGTGGCGCTCCTGCAGGCGCTCTATGGTGGCAATGCCCGCGTTGGTCTCGCGGCCAAAATTGACATCCATCAGGATGGTTTCTGGTTTGTGCAGGGCGCAGGCTTCAATCAGCTGTTCGGCGGTGCTAAAGGCGGATGCCCGAAACCCGAAAAACTCCAGTTGGCGGATGAGTCGACTGGCCATTTCGTCGCTGGCGAGGGCAATATAAACCGGGGTTCGCCGAAATTGCTGGGGCGCGTCGGGCGTGTCCTGATCGGTACGCCGGAGGGTGCTGCGGGACAGCTGCTCAATGGCGTCCTGCAGTTGCTGGTCCAGGTTGTCTGGCAGGCCCTTGCCCGGCGGCCATTGCTGGACACACGCGAGTATGGCCTTGCCGGCCTCGGCGTGGCTGGCCATGTCAAATCGCTGGGCGTAGCGAACCAGCTTGTCGGCAGCGGTGGCAAAGTCGTCGCGAAAAGCCGCTGGTTGCTGGGCCTCCTCGTGGATCTTTTGCCATGTGTCGAGCACTACCCGGGCCTGGGTGGTAACACGGCGCGCAAAGTGCTGTCTGAGTTTCTCTTTCTGACTTTCGTCGTTCATCGTGCTCCGGCCTGCCTCTTTTCTTCGTTATATTCCGCCTGAGTCCGTTAACCGGCAGATTTTTCAACCTTAGTCCCTTAGCAGAGTCTATAGTGTTTAATGTTGTCGGCGTAGGTGACGCTATGTAAATGTTTGTCAACTCTGCGGGGCAGGCCACACCAACCCCGTCGCAAGAGCTATCTGGAAAAGGGCTGAAAGAGCCCTGGAGGCCGCCACTGATGGCACGGATGCAGCCTGGCAATCTGCCGTTTTCGCAGCGGGGGGTGATTTCTCTGCGCTCCCTGCTATTGGTATACACCGGCAGTCTGTTGCTGCTGATTTTGCTGGCGAGCCTGGTCTTAAGCTTTGATCGTTTCCGGGGGTATGTGTCAGACCAGCTTGAGGGTCATGCCCGCGATGGCGCAACCGCCGTTGGCCTGTCGCTTTCCAATGCCATTGATGGTCGTGATCCCGTGGCTGCGGCGTCGTTGATTGACTCGGTGTTCGACAGCGGCCGGTATTTGTCGGTGACCTACCTGAATCATCAGGGGCGGCAGATCGCTGGCCGGCAAACCGCGGATGTTGCAGACAATGTGCCGGGCTGGTTTGTGTCGGTCACCAATCTCCCCTTGCCGGTCGGTCGCGCGGAGGTGGTGAGAGGCTGGTCCAGGTTGGGCTCAGTAGAGGTGGTCAGCCATCCCGGGCGAGCCTATCGGGATTTGTGGCGTGTGGCCCTGGGGATGGTCGGTGGCACACTGCTGATCGGCGGTCTTGGTCTGTTTCTGTTGTTCTGGGTGGTGCGCCGCACGCTCAGCCCCCTCAAGGCCATGGAGAAACAGGCGGAAGCGCTGGGCCAGCGGGATTTTCGCAAGCGCATCACGATTAATTCGACACGGGATCTTAACCAGGTTACCCGCGCGCTGAATCAGATGGCCGACGACCTGGCCGCGCTGTTTGAGGGCCAGGCCAAGCTGATCCAGCACCTGCGCAGGGTGAGCAACGAAGACCCGGTCACGGGGCTGGCCAGCCGCAGTGCTTTCGATCAACGGCTGAAAGTGGAAGTGGAGTCGGAAGAAAAAGCAGCACCTGGCGTGTTACTGCTGATCCAGCTTGAGAGCTTTTCGCTTTACAATCAGACGTATGGCCGCAGCGAAGCGGATCGCCTGTTGTTGAGAGTGGCCGCTGCCATTGGCCTGTTTGTGCGGTCACACACAGACGCCTTTGCCGGCCGTCGCACCGGGGCTGAGTTTGCCGTCTTCCTGCCCGGTGTGACCCAGGCGGATGGCACCATCTGGTGTCATCAGCTGGTTGAAGAGCTGGACGGCATCTATTCCGATCTGGCTGCGCCGGTGGAGGTGATGGTGCATGCCGGGCTCGCTCAGGCACTGGCGGATCGCAAAGCGCGTGAGTTGATGGCGGCGGCCGATGAAGCGTTGCGGCAGGCCCAGAGCCTGCCCCATACCGCTTGCCACGCCGCAGACCCCGAGCGCGACGGGCATCACAGCCGTGAAACCTGGCGCAAGATTATCAGCCAGGCGATTCAGCAGGACCGGGTGTCGTTGTGGCTGCAGCCGATGGTGTTCAATGGCAACGGCCAACTGGTGTATCACCAGGTGTTCTCGCGGATTGTCTCCGACGAAGGCGAACTCAAAGCCGGTGCTTTCGTGCCCATTGCTGAACGCCTGGGGCTGATTGAGGAAATAGATCGGCTGGTGTTACGCCAGGCCCTCGAATTGATGAGACGCAAGCCAGGGGGACGCCTGGCGCTGACGCTGAGCGCATCGTCGGTCGCCAGTGAGGTGTTCCGTGTTGAATTGCTCCGGCAGCTTGAATCGGCAGTGGACGTGCGCGAACGTTTGTGGGTCGGTATCTCGGAGCAAACCGTGCATCATCATCGCACCGCTGTTGGGCTTCTGGTGCGCGCCCTGAATCGGCTGCAGGTGGCCGTACTGGTCGATAGATTTGGCGTTGGTGGTGTGCCTTTCAGTTATCTGAGAAATCTGAGATTCCAGGGTCTTCGTATCGACAACAGCTTTATCCACAATATCGACACCCATGAGGAAAACCGCTTTTATCTCGAGTCCGTGGTGGCCATAGCGCACAGTCGTGGCGTGAAGGTGTTCGCGACGGGCGTGGAAACCGCTGCGGAGTACGGCGTACTGCATAAGTTGGGGGTGGATGGTGCAATGGGCTACCATCTAGGGCGTCCGTTCCGGGCAGACCAAGATAACGACCAGGGAGTTGACTAACCGATGCCAGGCAGAATCAGACAATATTTCAGGGATCGCAAAGACGACGTGCAGGATTACTCCGGTGGCGGTGCCGTTGTTGGCAAACTCATCCTGATCGTGCTGATCGTGTGCCTGCTGGTGGCGGTGGTTCTGGGAATGTACTGGAGTAGTGAGCCTGAGCCTTATTCGGTTCGTGAGCACACCCGCAGTGTCGCTACTGCCATGGACCGGGAGCCGGTTGCCGGCTTTGCCACCACCGTGACCATGATCCGGGTCGCGGAAACGCTGCTGGACAAGCCGGGGGGCTACATTTCCAACGATATTTTTCCGCCGGGGCTGTGGATGGATAACATGCCGAATTGGGAGTATGGCGTACTGGTGCAACTGCGGGATCTGTCGCGGGCGATGCGTAAGGATATCAGCCGTTCTCAAAGCCAGTCGGCAGAAGACCCGGATCTGATTGTGGCAGAGCCGCAGTTTCATTTTGACAGCGGCAGCTGGGCTATTCCTTCCACGGAAGCGGAGTATCGCCAAGGGATCAATGCTCTCAACCGCTATCTCGACCGGCTCTCCCGCGCTGGCCAGCCTTCCGCCCAGTTCTTTGCCCGTGCGGACAATCTGAGCAACTGGCTGGCGGATCTTGAGACTCGCCTGGGTAGTCTGTCGCGGACGCTGGGCGAGAGTGTGGGTAAGGCGTCGGTCTCGGACGCTGTCTCTTCCATCAACTCCGACGACCCATTGATGGAAGAGGCTGCCCGCGAGGAAGTCAAAACGGCATGGATGGATATTGATAACGTGTTCTATGAGGCCCGGGGCAGTTCCTGGGCGCTGCTGCATATTTTCAAGGCGATTGAAGTGGACTTCCGCAAAGTGCTGACCGACAAGAACGCGATGGCCAGCGTGAAACAGATCATCATTGAGCTGGAAGGCGCTCAGGGGGTCATGTGGAGCCCGGTGATCCTTAATGGCAGTGGTTTTGGCGTGCTGGCGAACCATTCGCTGACCATGGCGGCTTATTTGTCACGGGCCAGCGCTGCCATCAGTGACATGAGAGACCTGTTGTCTCGGGGCTGACAGGCGTGCTGTCCTGGGCGAGTATCTGGGTATCAGGCATAAAAAAAACCGGGCATGAACGCCCGGTTTTTTCATGGGGTGTGGTGTGATCAGCCTTTGTAAGCCTTCACGGAATCCACAATCGCCTGTTTGGCTTCGTCGACATTGCCCCAACCCTGAACTTTTACCCACTTGCCGGGTTCCAGAGTCTTGTAGTTCTCGAAGAAATGGCGGATCTGGTCGCGGAGCAGTTGCGGCAGATCTTCCACATCTTTCACGTTCTGATAGGCCGTGGTCAGCTTGTCGTGGGGTACTGCGACCAGCTTGGCGTCGCCGCCGGCTTCGTCTTCCATGTTCAGCACGCCCACCGGGCGGCAGCGAATCACGGAGCCAGCCTCGACCGGGTAGGGGGTAACCACCAATACATCGATCGGGTCGCCGTCATCCGCCAGGGTGTGGGGGATGAAGCCGTAGTTGGCTGGGTAAAACATGGGGGTGGCCATGAAGCGATCAACCAGCAGCGCGCCCATGTCTTTATCCAGTTCGTATTTGACCGGAGAGCTGTTGGCTGGGATTTCGATGGCGACGTAGATGTCTTCCGGCGGATTCTTACCTGACGGGATGTTGTCGAATTGCATGAGCGATCCTTTCTGACGGTGCGTTCTGAGAATGCGTTTAAGAGTACGTTTAACTGCGGTTAAAAAGTGGGCGCAATTATACGGAAGTCTCGTGCAGTTCGAAACTAAACCTTGGTAGACCTCGGCACTACAATTTGATCTGCTTGGCAATCAGCTCTTTCATGATCTCCGTGGTGCCGCCGCCAATGGACAGAATCTTGGCGTCCCGGTACAGCCGCTCGACGACCGATTCCCGCATGAATCCCATGCCGCCATGGATCTGCACCGCCTCGCGCGTGACTTTTTCGCACACATCCACGGCGAAGTTCTTGGCCATGGCCACCTGCTTGATGGGGTTTTTGCCCGCCTGCATCAGCGCCGCGCAACGATAGGTATACTCCCGTGCCACATCGACCTGGGTGGCCATGTCCACCAGTTTGTGACGGGTGACCTGGAAGCCAGCGATGTTGCGGCCAAAGGCCAGGCGCTCGTTGGCGTAGGCCATGGACGCCTCCAGCGCAATCTCCGCCGTCATGTACGCCATGATCGCCAGCATTAACCGTTCCGCGAGGAAGTTGCTCATAATGGCAATGAAGCCGGCGTTCTCGGCACCGATCAATCGGTCGGCCGGCACGCGACAGTCTTCAAAAAACAGTTCGGCGGTATCGCTGGCCCACCAGCCCATTTTGCGCAGCTTCTTGCCGGTGGCAAATCCTGGCATGTCACGATCAATCAGCAGCAGGCTGATACCGCCATGCCCCTCTCCGCCGGTGCGCACAGCGACGGTGAAATGATCCGCCCGCAGCCCGCTGGTGATAAAGGTTTTGCTGCCATTGACGATGTAATGGTCGCCCTCACGGACGGCGCGGGTGCGGAGATTGGCAACATCGGAGCCACCGCCGGGCTCGGTAATGGCCAGCGCGGCAATTTTTTCGCCGCGAAGAACGGGCGGTACGATCTGATCGCGAATCTCCGGCCTGGCCCACTTGGCCACTGGCGGAAGACCGATGTCGAGGGAGCCAAGGCTGGCGACAAGGCCGCCGGAGGTTGAACGCATCAGCTCTTCGGAGACCACAACTTTCAGGAAAATATCCCCTTCGCCGCTGCCGCCCAGAGCCTCGGGAAACCCGACACCAAGCAGGCCGGCGTCACCGGCCTCGCGATAAAGGTCGCGGGGGAATTCACCGGCTTCTTCCCAGTCGTCGATGTAGGGCAGAACGTGGGTGGCCACGAACTTGCGAGCACTCAGGCGCGCCTGATCATGTATGTCATTAAAATAGTTGGACACAGCAAAACCTTCCTTTCACATCGGAAACGTGGCGGCAGTGTCTCGCAATCTCAAATACCAAGCAAGCGCTTGGTCACCGTTCCGGGTGTCATGCCCGCAGGGTGGCCTGATCGGCCTGAATTCCTGTGACCAGGGCTCAGCGACCCTGGCGCGACAGGCTTTTCACGCCATCCTTGGTGCCCAGCAACAACAGGTCCGCGGGCCGGTGGGCGAACAGCCCGTTGGTGACGGCACCGACAATCTGGTTGAGCTTTTCTTCCACCTGGATTGGACGGGAAATATCCAGATTGTGGATGTCCAGAATGATGTTGCCGTTGTCTGTGGTGAAACCATCGCGGTACACCGGATCACCGCCCAGGCGGACAATTTCGCGACCAACGTGGCTGCGCGCCATGGGGATGACCTCGACCGGCAGCGGGAAGTCACCGAGAATGCCCACCCGTTTCGAATCGTCAGCGATGCAGATAAAGGTTTTGGCCACCGCCGCCACAATTTTTTCGCGGGTCAGCGCACCGCCGCCGCCCTTGATCAGCTCCAGGTGTTCGTTGGTTTCATCGGCACCATCCACATAGAACTCGATTTCGTCCACGCTGTTGAGGTCGTACACCGGGATGCCATGGCTTTTCAGGCGTTCGGCGGTGGCGTCGGAGCTGGCCACGGCCCCGTTGAACTCGTTGCGGATTTCCCCGAGCAGGTCGATGAAAAAGTTGGCGGTACTGCCGGTGCCCACGCCGACGATGCTGTTGCGGTCAAGGTGGGGCGCAATGTAATCCAGTGCAGCCTTGGCAACGGCTTTTTTCAGTTCGTCCTGGGTCATGGAAAGCTCCGGTTGGGGGAAGTGAACAGGTTAGTCGTCATTATAGCCTTTCCGGTGCGCCTGCTTATAGACGAAAGGCCGTCAATGTTTCTACACTGTGGGTTTTTCCAACGCGCCCCTTAACCTTTTCGGACGGACTCATGCCGCACCGCTACATCAAGAAAATCCTCGACGCCCGTGTCTACGATGTGGCCATCGAGACGCCGCTGACCGAGGCCCACAGCCTCTCCAAACGCTTCAATAACCACATTTATCTCAAGCGTGAGGATCTTCAGCCGGTATTTTCATTCAAGATTCGCGGTGCGTATAACCGGATTGCCCAGCTCTCGGAGGAGCAGAAGGCAAAGGGGGTTATCTGTGCGTCAGCCGGTAACCACGCTCAGGGTGTGGCGTTGGCGGCGAAGAACCTGGGTATCAAGGCGGTCATCGTCATGCCGCAGACGACACCGGAGATCAAAGTGCGATCAGTGCGGGATCACGGTGCCAAGGTGGTGCTCAGAGGCGACGCGTTTGATGAAGCGGCCGCCCATGCCCAGGAGCTGATCCAGAAGCACGGCTATACCTACATTCCCCCCTTCGATGACCCCGACGTGATCGCCGGCCAGGGGACAGTCGCCATGGAGCTGATGTGGCAGTTCACCAAGCCGCTGCACGCGGTGTTCATTTGCGTGGGCGGTGGTGGCCTGATCGCCGGCATGGCGGCCTACATCAAGTATTTGCGCCCGGAAATCAAGGTTATCGGGGTTGAGCCGGAAGATTCCAACTGCCTGCAGGCAGCGCTCAAGGCTGGCGAGCGGGTGATTCTGGATGAAGTAGGGATCTTTGCTGACGGCGTTGCGGTAAAGCAGATCGGCGAATACCCCTGGGAAATCTGCAAGGATTACGTGGATGAGGTCATCACCGTCTCGACCGATGAAATTTGCGCTGCCATCAAGGATATCTTCGAGGACACCCGTTCTATCGCTGAACCGGCGGGTGCCCTTGGTGTGGCCGGTGTGAAGAAGTACATCGAGCGTGAGCAGATCGAAGGTGAAAACCTGGCGGCCACCCTCAGTGGTGCCAACATGAATTTCGACCGTCTGCGCTACATCTCCGAACGCACCGAAATCGGCGAAAAGCGCGAGGCCATCCTGGCGGTCACCATTCCGGAAAAGCCGGGAGCGTTCAAAACGTTTATCAATGCCCTGCACAAGCGCAGTATCACCGAGTTCAACTACCGGTACGCTGACAGCAAGAGCGCGACCATTTTTGTCGGCATCCAGATTCAGGCGGGTGGCCTCGGCCGCGACGAGCTGGTTCAAGATCTGCGGGAATCCGGCTACGCCGTGGTGGATCTGACCGACAGCGAGTTCGCCAAACAGCATGTTCGCCACATGGTGGGTGGTCATGCGCCGTCGATTTCCAATGAGAAAGTGTTCCAGTTTGAGTTCCCGGAGCGCCCGGGTGCGTTGCTAAAATTCCTGATGTCACTGGGCACCCGCTGGAACATCTCCATGTTCCACTACCGCAACCACGGCGCGGCCTACAGCCGTGTTCTGCTGGGGGCTCAGGTGGACGATGAGGATGTGGCCGATTTTGAAGCGATGCTGGACAAGGTCGGTTTCCGCTATGAAAACATGACCGATGACGAGGCCTACCAGTTGTTCCTCGGTGCCGGAAATGGCAATGGCAAGGGCTAAGAGCCAAAGTCAGGAGGTCCCACCCACACCCCGGGGCGACACCACCATGGTCAGGCAATTTCTTGCCTTACAAAATTTTAACCTGTCAAAAATTGTAAAATCTCAGATGCGTGTTAGTCTTTCGTCCAATTGTTAAAAAACAATAATAGCTCACTGATTTGTCAAGTATTTACCCTTCTCGGAGTTGGAGAAACGCACCATGGAACGCAAGCCTGATATCCTTCCGGCCGTTGTACTCATTTTCGCGGTTGGCCTTGTGATTACAGGCTTTACCTCGTTTCAGGCCTCTGACGACAGTCGGGATTCCGGTTTGAGAACGGTTTCAGAGGCTTCTCAGGCTGACGCTCGGGTCGTGCCCGTTATTCGTGGCGAAAACCGTTAACCGAAGCGATAGCAACGTCGATCCGTAACAACACTGTGCAAAGGCACATCCCAGGGCTCTACCGGTAACGCTTTCACTTTCTGGCAATCGTGTGCCAACCCAATCAGCTTGGGTGCCAGCCGTGGTTGACGTTTTGTGAACGCAAATGTCCGGTCATAGAAACCGCCCCCCATCCCCAGCCGACCGCCGTACTCATCGAATCCCACCAGCGGAAATAACACCGCATCCAGAGCCCACACCGGGCGACCTGGCCCTTTGCTGAACGCCGGCTCCGGTATGCCAAACCGATTGGCGGTCAGTTCCGTGCCGTCCAGGTAAGGGCTGAAAACCAGCCGGCCAGGGAGGATGGGGTGCAGGACAGGCAGATAAAAATGGACGCCCCTCTGCCTGGCGGTATCCAGATAGACCTGTGGGTCAATTTCGCCATCGTTAGGCAGATACAGGGCAACGTGCCGTGCACGGTGCAGGTCCGGGTTCTTCAGCAGGTTCAGAGCAAGGTGTTCCGCGGCCTGTTGCTGCTGCTCAAAGCTCAGGGCCCGACGTTGTTGGCGGAGGCGTTTGCGCAACTGGCTGCGTGACAGGTCGTCAAAGTGGGGTTCGAACGGTTGGGGTGCGATAGGCTGGCTCAAAATAAAGCTTCCCGGGCTGCCGTTATCGGATGTGGCCCTTGAACCCAAAGTTCAAGGTCGGTGGCCGCTGTGACATATTAGGCTTTCCCCCGTGGGGGACGTGCTCACAATGTCCTAGAGTAGCCACCTGGGTAATGCGCATCGGCTCGAGGACGAATCCGACCAGCAAACAGCCCAGGAAGTCATTTACATTATACGGGTAGGTGCGGGGCGGATTGCAACACCTGAATTCTGTCTGAATGTAACCGGGCTAATGCTGGGAGGTGTCGCCGAGGGCACCGTCCAGTTTGCTGTCCATGGCGTCCAGAATGGCGCTGGCGGCGTCGGACATGGTGTCCTGCTCGAGCAGGTCGTGGGTGATGTTGAGGGCCGCCATCACGGCGATGCGCTCGGTTCCGAACACTTTGCCACTGGCACGGATCTCCCGCATTTTGCTGTCCAGGTGTCGTGCAGAATGCATCAGCGCATCCCGGGCCTCCTCGGGGCAGGCGACCAGGTATTCCTTATCAAGTATTTTCACTTCCACGGTGGTGGGCTGCTGTTTGGCCATCAGTGGTGCTCCAGGGCCCGAAGGCGGCCGATCATGGCTTCGATCTTGTTTTTCGCGAGATCGTTTTTGTGCATTAGCTGTGCTCGCTCCCGGTTCCAGTCATCCTGCAGTTCCCTGAGCGCGGCGTTATCGCGCTCCAGTTTGCGGCAGCGTTCGATGAGCTTGTCCAGCTTGTCCGCCAATACCTGTAGTTCGGACTGTTCCATGATTGCGTCAACGCCTGTTGTTATCGATGCGGATAACTATAAGTGTGGACTGCAATCCGGTCAATTTACAGGGTTGTCATGGCCCCAGATGCGTGACGACGATCACTCACCGGTACCATGACTGAGGCCCTGGTGTCGCCCCTGCCGCCATGCCTGCAAGGCCGGAAGCAATCCCACCAGGCCGGCGGTGAGTGGAACACTGGCGAGGATGGCCCATTCCTGCCCGGTCAGGGCGCGCAGGCTGATCTGAATGCCGTAGTGTTGCAGCAGCCATGGGCTGAGCAGGGCCAGGCCTGCGGTGCTGAGGACCAGCGCCAGCAGGCAGGCGAGAATGGCCAGGGCGACACACTCAATCACCTGCAGGACCGCAATCAGGGCCGGAGACGCGCCGGTCGCGCGAAGAATGGCGATTTCGCGACTGCGCTGAGCCTGCAGGGTAAGCAGTACCGCCATCAGTCCGATCAGGCTGGTGACCACCACAAACCCGGTAATGCCCAGCAGCGCCCGCTCAAACTGCCCCATGATCCGCCACAGCTCACTCAGCGCCACCCCCGGCAACACCGCTGACAGCGGCTCCGCCGACGATTCGTTGATCTGGCGCTGGACCTGGAACGTCAGCACTTTGCGCTCAATGCCGACCAGCGCCGCTGTTACAGAGTTGGGCGTCAGGTCTCGTTCCTGTGCCTGCTCCCGGGTGACGGTACGTCCGGGGATGGCGACACCGGATTCCCACCCGATGTGCATTGCTTCCATGCCTGCCAGGCTGATGTAGACGGCCTGATCCACCGGTGTGCCCGTCGGAGCAAGAACCCCGGTTAAGGTGAAGGGCGTGTCCTCGTGGTTGGAAAAGCTGGTGCGGCCGCCGCCATGGGACAGGATCAGTTCATCGCCCCGGGTGTGCTGGTGTTGGCGGGCAACGTCTGCCCCGAGTACCACATCAAAGACATCGTCAAACCACTCGCCCTGTTGCAGTTCCAGGGCCTGCCCCCGGCCAAACCGGAAATGCTCCAGGAAGCCTGCGTCAGTACCCACCACCCGGTGGCCGCGATAGCTGTCGCCCAATGACAGCGGCACCACCCAGTCAATGCGGCTGTCGTCTGTCAGGCTCTGATAGGTCGACCAGCGAATGTTGTTGGTGGCGTCACCAATGTGGAAAACGGTGTACAGCAGCAGGTTCAGTTGCCCGCTGCGAGCACCCACGATGAGATCGGTGCCGGAAATGGTGTTGGTGAATGACTGCTTTATCTCGGTGCGAAGATACTGCACCCCCAGTAACAGGGTGACGCTCAGGGTCAGCGTGAGCGTCACCAAGGCCAGCACCCGGCGGCGGTGCCAGAGGCTGGCTGCGGCCAGCGACAGCGCGAGGCGGATTTTCATGAGCTGGCCTCCAGAATGATTTCCTGGTTAAAGCGGGCCGCCAGGCTTTGGTCGTGGCTGACGAATATCACCGAGGACCCGCAGCGCCGGGCTAATGTCAACAGCACCTCGATAAAGCGGTCCCGGTTGTCCGCATCCAGTGCCGACGTGGGCTCGTCGGCGAGGATCAGCTCCGGCTGGCCAATCAGTGCCCGGGCTGCGGCCACACGCTGCTGCTGGCCTACGCTCAGGCGGTTGACCCGGCGGTGCCAGTGGCTTTGCGGAATCGCCAGATCCTCCAGCAGGGCCATGGCTTCGTCCCGGGCTCCGGGTCTCGCCAGGCGCTGACGCTTGGCCGACAGCCGGCAGGGCAGGGTGACGTTCGCCACAGTGGAGAGGTAGGGCACCAGGTTAAACTGCTGGAAAATGACCCCCATGTGGTCAGCGCGAAAGCGGTCCCGTTGCCCGTTGGTCAGGGGGCCAAGATCCTGACCCAACAGTGAAACCTGGCCGGATGTTGGTTTCAGCATGCCGCCCAGCAGGCTCAGTAGCGTACTTTTGCCGCTGCCACTGGCCCCCTTGATGAACAGGTGGTCCCCCGCACTCAGCGAAAGGTCAGGAAAGCTCAGCGTGGCATCGCTGCCAGGCCACCGATAAGACAGGTTGTGCGTGTGAACCGCCAGTGCCCTCGGCGTGGAACTATCGGTGTGTACGGGTGTCTGGGACGTCATGTGCGCGTGCGCTCATTCGGTGTATGATTTGCCCACAAATTCACAGGCAGGTTGCGTTATGTTTCTGGCGATGTTGACAGTTTTCTCTACTTCCGGTCGTCGATTCCCGTTTGCCCGGGGCGCACTGGTGCTGGTGCTCGGCAGCGTGCTGAATATCGCCAGCGCGGCAGACCGGGAAATTGACTGGCTGGAACTCATGCCGGAAGAGGACCTGAATCTGCTCGAGAGTATGCCAGAGATTGAACACGAGGGAGATGGTCCGCCCACGCTCCCCGATGAAATCATGACGGGCCGTGTGGTGCCCGGCATGGATGGTGTGTCCGGAAAGATTCCGGGCTTCGTGGTGCCACTGAAAACCACCGAGGACATGCGGATTCTCGAGTTCTTCCTGGTGCCGTATTACGGAGCCTGCATTCACGTGCCACCACCGCCACCCAACCAGATCATTCATGTGAAGTACGAAGAGGGCTTTACACTGGAAGCCCTGTACGACCCGGTCTGGATCGAGGGCGAGCTGGTCGTGGAACGCACTGAAAATGACGTCGCCGATTCCTCGTACTCCATGGTGGCCAGCAAGGTGGCGCGCTACGAGGAGTAAGTCGGTGACCGCCGGCTCTAGTCGTTCAGGCTGAAGCCGGAATTGCCATCTTGTTCCAGCCGTGTGCTGCCTTGCCCGGTTTCGGTCACCCATTGGACGGACAGCGCTTCAATGTCGGGATATTCCCCCATGATGGTGGCATTGAGGTTCTGGCCGTTCGCCAGTTCACCGCATTCAAGTTGCTGTGAAACCTCGTACTCCCGGTGATTTTCCGCTTCCCCGTCGTGATGGTCGTCGCTGTCATGGCCGTGATCGTGATGTTGCTCTGCGTTGGCGGAACCCGAATGGTGGACCTGAGCAGCCACAACCGTGCAGGAGGCGGGGTCGGTATCGACCAGCGGTTGCGTGCCGAGCCAGTCCGCAAGGTCCTCGAGCTGCGCCTCCTCTTCGGGGGTCCTGGCGTCTCGCTCAAAGCCTGCCAGGTTGTAGGCAGGCGATGTGAATACCAGGTCAACACGCCCACCCTCAACCGCGACCTGAAGCTGGCCATGACCATGACGATGGGCCCCGGGGTTGTCGGACGCCACTGCGGTACCAGCCAGAATGGCCGACGTCAGGAACAAGCCGGCGGTGAGGTAAGGATAGCCGTGGTTTGATGTGTGGTTCATGTGACTGACTTCCGGTTGTTTTGATATGTTATAACATATTTAATCAGATTGGCCCGGGAATCAAGAGGGCGAGTGCCTTCAGTGCCCCTCAATGCTACGATAGTCCACTCAATCCAGTCATACAGGATCGCTTCACTACATGTCAGAAACCGACACTACCGGTGCTGCCCGAGCCGCTGCCTTTGAGCGCTGGGCCAATGTCTTTACCGTCCACAAAGCTTTCAGCCATCCCTCCGAGCTGCACGGGATTCTGTGTGGGCGGCTTGCCGCCGGTGCCCGTATCGAAGAACCAGCATGGCTTGCCATGGTGTGTGAACACATGGGGCTGCCGGATGCCGCCGCTGATGAATCCGCGGAACTCAAGGAGTTCATGCAGGCCGCCTACGACCAGACCCTGGCGCTGCTGAAAGCAGCCGACATGAGCTTTCACCCGCTGCTGCCGGATGATGACTACGCCATCGACCAGCGGCTGGAAGCCCTGACGTCCTGGGTGCGCGGTTTCCTCGAAGGTATGGCGCTGTCCGCCGGTTCGTCCCTGGGTGAGGCTCCGGATGAAATCCGCGAGCTGATTGAAGATATGGTGGCCATCAGCCAGGTCTCCGAGGATGACGAGCCGGACGATGAGAGCGAGCAGCAGTTGATGGAAATTGTGGAATACGTGCGCCTGGGCGCGCTGGCGGTGTTCACCGAATTCAACCCGCCAGAAAAGCCGGCCCCGGATACTCCGACACTGCATTGAGCAGGTACTGCCTGCGGGAGAGATTATGCCGTCAATGATACCCGTTAAAGAATTTGCCGATCGCCGTCGCAGGCTGATGGAGCGGATGGCTCCGGACAGCATTGCCATCATACCGGCCGCCCCGGAATGCGTTCGTAACCGGGATGTACTGCACCCATTCCGCCAGGACAGTGATTTTCAGTACCTGTCCGGGTTTGGTGAGCCGGAAGCAGTGCTGGCGCTGATTCCCGGGCGGGAACATGGCGAATCGGTACTGTTCTGCAAGGAGCGCAACCCCGAGAAAGAGCTGTGGGATGGTTTCCTGGCGGGTCCGGACGGTGCCATCGAACAGTTCGGGCTGGACGATGCCTTCCCCATAGCGGACATCGACGACATCCTGCCGGGCATGATCGAGGGCCGCAGCCGGGTCTATTACCCGCTGGGCAAAGATCAGAACTTCGATGCCAAGGTGATGGACTGGGTCAAGGTCATCCGCAGCAAGGTGCGCGCCGGTGCCCATCCTCCGGGAGAATTCGTTGCCCTCGAGCATCTGCTCCATGATCTGCGGCTGTACAAGAGCGCCAGTGAAATCAAGGTGATGGCGAAAGCCGGCGAGATCAGTTCCCAAGCCCATTGCCGCGCCATGAAACGCGCGCGCCAGGGTGGCCACGAATACAACCTGGAGGCGGAGCTGATCCACACCTTCATGGCCCACGGAGCCCGCTCCACGGCGTATCCGTCCATCGTGGGTTCCGGTGCCAACGGCTGCATCCTGCACTACATCGAAAACCGCGCACCGCTGAAAGACGGCGATCTGGTGCTGATTGATGCCGGCTGTGAGCTGGAATGCTATGCCTCCGACATCACCCGCACCTTCCCGGTCAATGGCCGCTTCAGTGCCGAGCAGGCGGCCCTTTATGAAGTGGTGCTGTCGGCCCAGTATGCCGCCATTGACGCGGTGCGCCCCGGTAACCACTGGAACCACCCCCACGAAGCGGCACTGCGGGTGCTGACTCAGGGGCTGATTGACCTGGGACTGATAGCGGGCACGCTGGATGACGCCATCGCCAGCGAAGCGTTCAAGCCGTTTTTCATGCACCGCACCGGCCATTGGCTGGGCCTGGATGTGCACGATGTGGGCGACTACAAGGTGGGTGAAGCCTGGCGTCAGCTGGAACCGGGCATGGCACTGACGGTGGAGCCTGGGCTGTACATTGCGCCCGACAACACCGATGTGGACAAAAAATGGCGCGGCATTGGTATCCGCATTGAAGACGACGTGGTGGTCACCAGAGATGGCTGCCGTGTGCTGACGGACTCGGTGCCCAAGACCATTGCCGAGATTGAAGCGTTGATGGCAGGCTGACCCGGTGACCCGACCCGATACCGATCTGATCATCGCTGGCGGCGGTCTTGCGGGTGCCACCCTGGCATTGGCGCTGGCCAAAGTAGTGCCGTCTTTGCGGGTGACCGTGGTGGAGGCTTTTCCGTTGTCTCCGGACGCGCTGCCAGACAGTTATCAGCCCAGTTACGATGCCCGCTCCACGGCGCTGGCCTGGGGGTCCCGGCTGATCTTCGAAGAACTGGGGTTATGGTCGCGGTTGTCCCGGCACGCCACCCCGATCGAACACATCCACGTGTCCGACCGAGGCCGCTTCGGCGCGACCCGGCTGCATGCCGCTGAGCACCGTCAGCCTGCGCTGGGCTATGTCGCGGATAACCGCTGGATGGGCCTGTGCCTGATGCGGGAGTTGTTGGATACCAACGTGCAGTGGCAAGCGCCCGCTGAGGTGGTGGATATGATGCCGCTGCCTGAGGGCGTGAGGGTGTTGATCAAATCCGGCGAAGAGACCCGCGAGCTGACGGCGCAGTGCCTGGTAGTGGCCGATGGCGGTCGCTCCGGCCTGCGGGAAACCCTGGGCTTCCAGGCTCGCACTCACGATTACGGCCAGAATGCCCTGATCGCCAACGTATCCACGGCTGAGAGTCACCGCTTTTCCGCCTTCGAACGCTTCACCGACGCGGGCCCTATGGCGCTTTTGCCACATGGCTCAGCCTCTCGTGCGGGTCATCAGTCTGCCTTGGTCTGGACTTTGTCAGACGAGGCGCTTGACGAGGTCCTGTCCCTGTCTGATGACGACAAATGCCGGCGTTTGCAGGATCGCTTCGGCTGGCGTCTGGGGCGGTTTACCCGCATCGGTGCCTGCAACTCTTACCCGTTGAAACTGACCACCGTGGATGAACCGGTCCGGCCGGGTGTTGCCCTGGTGGGCAACGCCGCTCACGCCCTGCATCCGGTCGCCGGGCAGGGCTTTAACCTGGCGCTGCGCGGGTTGATGACGCTGGTGGAACAGTTCCGGCTGGCGGTGGCGCAGGGGGTTCCCATCGGAGATCTGGGCGTCCTGAGCCGCTACCAAACTCTACACCAGCAGGACTGGCAGCAAACCGTGCAGTTCTCCGACTCACTGATCCGGCTCTTTGGCGAATCCCTGCCACCGCTGGCGGCGGCCCGGGATGCCGGCCTGGTCGGGCTGGATCTGCTGCCGGGGGCCAAACGCTGGTTTGCCCGCAAGGCCATGGGCATCGGCGGCCGCCGCGCGGTGATTGATCACCCGGTTGGTGCCAACAGGGAGCCCACGAACCATGAGTGAGCCGCGGACGTTCGATATCCTGGTGGTTGGGGGTGGCATGGTGGGTTCCGCCCTTGCGTTGGGTTTGTCGCGGCAGGGCTGGCACGTTGGCCTGGTCGAGGGCAGCGAGAGACAGGCGTTGCTGGCAGCGCCCGCACCGGCGGATTGTGTGGAAAAGTTTGAACCCCGTGTCAGCGCCATTTCCGTGGCCAGTCAACGTTTGCTGGAAGATCTGGGTGCCTGGCCGGCCATCACGGCTGGTCGTTATTGTCCCTACCAGACCATGACCGTGTGGGACGGCGACGGCACGGGCCGTATCCAGTTTGACGCGGCGGAACTGCAGGCACGGTCCCTGGGGACCATCATGGAAAACCGGCACATCGTGCGGGGATTGTTTGCTGCGCTGGCGGAGAGCGCTGTCGAGCTGATTGATGGGGTAAACGTGAGCGGCTGGCGGCAGGGTGACAGCCGGTCCGGGGGGCAACATGGTGTCGATCTGGCAGACGGCACCGCTCTGGCAGCGGATCTGGTGGTGGCCGCTGACGGCGCTCATTCACGATTACGTCAGTGGGTGGGTTTGCCCACCCGCGAATGGGATTATGAACAGCAGGCCATCGTATGCACGGTCAGAACCACCCAGAGCCATCGGTTCACCGCGTGGCAGAGGTTCTCGCCCACCGGGCCGCTGGCGTTCCTGCCCTTGCTGGCAGAGAACGGCGATGAACATTTCTGCTCGATTGTCTGGTCTCAGGATACCGAAGAAGCCCGCCGGCTGATGGCGTTGGATGACACTGCCTTCGCGCGCGAGCTGGAACGGGCGATTGAGCGTGAGCTTGGCGCTGTCGAGTCTGTTTCCCGCCGCTTTGCGTTCCCCCTGCGCCAGCGCCACGCCAAGAATTACATTGCCCCCGGATTTGCCCTGGTGGGGGATGCCGCCCATACCATCCACCCGCTGGCAGGGCAGGGTGCGAACCTGGGCTACGGCGATGTGCGGGCGTTGCTGGACGAGCTGTCTCGCGCCAGAAAGACCGGGCTCAGTGCCGCCGATGAGCTGGTACTGGCTCGCTATCAGCGCCGGCGCAAGGCGGACAATCTCACCATGATGGCCGCCATGGAAGGTTTCAAGCAGCTTTTTGCCCGCGATGAGTTACCTCTGCGCTGGTTGCGCAACACCGGCATGCGCTGGCTAAACCAGCTCGGCCCGGTGAAAAACCGGATCGCTGCCGAGGCGATGGGGCTGGATGCCTGAAACGCGGAAAAGACCATAGCGTCGTAACAACCGACATAGGAACATGTCATGGCTGGAAGTAGCCTACTTATACTGATCGACGACATCGCCACCGTGCTGGACGACGTCGCCCTGATGACCAAAACCGCCACCAAGAAAACTGCCGGCGTGCTCGGTGATGACCTTGCACTGAACGCGCAGCAGGTCACCGGTGTAAAACCGGCGCGGGAGCTGCCCGTGGTGTGGGCGGTTGCCAAGGGCTCGATGATCAACAAGGCCATCCTGGTCCCGGCTGCCCTGGCCATCAGTTTCTTTGTACCCTGGCTGGTGACGCCCCTGCTGATGCTTGGCGGTGCCTTTCTCTGCTTTGAAGGCTTCGAGAAATTGGTTCACAAGTTCTTTCACAGCCAGGAAGACGAGGCCCACAAGGCCGAGCTTCATGACGCCCTGAAAAATCCCGATGTGGACCTGAAATCGGTGGAAAAAGACAAGATCAAGGGGGCCATCCGCACCGACTTTATCCTGTCAGGGGAAATCATCGCAATCACCCTGGGTACCGTAAGCACGCAAACGTTTGGTATGCAGTTCATGGTGCTGACGGTGGTGGCAGTGATGATTACGGTGGGAGTTTATGGCCTGGTGGCGGGTATTGTGAAACTGGATGACGGTGGCCTGTATCTCAGTCGCAAGGACAGCGCTTTAGTCCGCGCGGTGGGCAACAGTATTCTCCGATTGGCACCGTTGATGATGAAAACCCTCTCGGTGCTGGGCACGATTGCTATGTTTCTGGTCGGCGGCGGCATTCTGACCCACGGACTGCCGCCGGTGTATGAAGCCATTCATCACGTCGCCGAAGGTGTCGGCGGTGGGGCCGGGGCGGTGCTTCCGACCTTCGCGGACGGCCTGTTCGGGGTTCTGGCAGGAGGCGTACTGGTGGCCATTATCACGCCGCTACTGAAATGGTGGCAGGCACGGTCCGCCTGAGCTAACGGCAGGCGTCGAACAACCGGCTGACCAGCACCGGAACCGCTGTTTCCACCCTCAGAATCCGCGCGCCGAGGTGCACGCTTTCGCACCCCGCCTCCTCCAGTTTGTCCACTTCGTAGTGGGTGAAGCCGCCTTCCGGACCGACGCAGAGGACGGCAGGTTGCTCCAGATAGCTGGGGCAGGGCGTTGCGGTGCCGGGGTGAGCCACCAGTGCTCGCTTTCCTTTCAGCAGTGCCGGCAATTCGTCTTCCACAAACGGTTTGAACAGTTTGCGGATGTTCACCGTGGGCAGCAGCGTATCTCTAGCCTGCTCAAGGCCGAGAGTCATGTTCTCCCGCAGGTGCTCCTCGGACAGCCAGGGCGTTTGCCAGAAGCTTTTTTCCACCTTGTAGCTGTTGATCAACCAGAGGTCTTTCACCCCGAGGGTGGCGCAGGTCTGCAGTACGCGGCGGAACATTTTCGGTCGCGGCATGGCCAGGATCAGCGTTAACGGCAGCGGCGGTGGCGGTGTTTCCATCAGTTCTACCCGAAGGTCGGCTCGGCTGGCGGTCAGGTTGAGCACCCGTCCGCTGCCAATGTTGCCATTGACTCGGCCCACGGGCACCAGATCCCCCTCCGCCACTTTCAGCACCTCATGGAGGTGGGTCAGCCGTCGGCCGGTGAGCACGGCGCGGTCAGCGGTGACGAAGTCTTCGTCAAACAGCAATGCCAAGTTCATTCGCCGGTCGCTTCGCCGGTTTCGGGGTGGTGTGCTTTTCGCACGGCAAGCCGGCTGAAGATAATGCCCATCTCGAACAGCAGCCACATCGGGACCGCCAGCAGGGTCTGGGAAATAATGTCGGGCGGCGTCAGTAGCATGCCGATGACGAAGCAACCCACCACGATGTAGGGCCGTTTCGCGGCCAGGTCCGCCGGGGTGGTGGCACCGGTCAGTACCAGCAGGATGGTCGCGATGGGGATTTCGAAGGCTATCCCGAAGGCAAAGAACATTTTCAGTACAAAGTTGAGATAGCTGGTGATGTCCGGCAGCTCGACAACACCTTCCGGGCCGATGGCGGTGAAAAAGCCGAACACCAACGGGAACACGACGAAATAGGCGAAGGCAGCCCCCAGATAGAACAGCAGTACCGAGGTAAACAGCAGCGGGAAGGCCAGGCGCTTTTCATGGGCGTAGAGCCCGGGTGCCACAAAGCTCCAGAGCTGGTACAGAATGACCGGAATGGCCAGGAACACAGCCAGTACCAGCGCCAGTTTCAGAGGCGCGAAGAAGGGCGAGGTGATGTCCGTGGCGATCATGGTCTGGCCGACTGGCAGCAAATCCCGCAGGGGCTGCGACAGCAGCAGGTAAAGCTCGTTGGCAAACGGGTAAATGGCGGCAAAGCAGATCACCACCGCCAATACCATTTTCAGCAGGCGATTGCGCAGCTCCAGCAAATGCTCTATCAGGGGCATGTCCGGTTTGGCGGTCGCAGAGTCCGGGTTGTTGCCGTCAGGCTTGTTGGTCATGAACGGGTATCCGGCGCGTCGTTTTCGGAGCTTTCACCACCGGAGGCTGGCTCGCGGATGGCGGGTGCTGGCTTGGGCTTGCGGGCCTGATCGTTCGGTACAACCATGTGCTCGTACTTTTTGGCTTCGTCGAGGGCACCGCGTACACTTTTTTCGACGTCATCCAGGCCGATGTCGCCAGCCTTGCGCAACTCTTCCCGCAGCTCTTCCGCCTTTAACTGGCGGTCCAGTTCGGTGGTGAACTGGCTGACCATGCGGCGGGCACCACCAATCCAGCGCCCGGCCGCCCGGGCAGCCGTAGGCAGCCGTTCGGGGCCAAGTACCAGCAGTGCGATGACACCGCAGATCAGCAGTTCGACAAAGCCGATATCAAACATTCAGCTCAGTCTCAGCCAGTGGTTTTGTCCCGGGGCTTTTCTTCCGCGCTGGCCTGGTAGGCCGCTGGCTCGTCTTTGCCTTCAAGGGAGTCCTGGCCAGAGGGTTTGCTTTCCTCGTCGCCGATGGACTTCTTGAAACCGCGGATCGCACCGCCCAGGTCACTGCCGATGTTGCGCAGTTTCTTGGTTCCGAACAACAGCACGACGATGCCGAGCACAATAAGAAGTTGCCAGATGCTGATACCCATGACGGGGTCCTCATTTAAATGTGTCTGTCACATGACATTGTACGTTACCGGGCCAGTGTAGCGGAAACTCATGCCGGGATGCTTGCCAATCATTCGCTGCGGGCTGCTTTCTCGTCCAGACCTGACAGGTCGAATCGGCGCGCGAGCTCCTCCAGTACGTCCTCGGGGCCGAGGCCAAGGCGCGACAGCATCACCATGCTGTGAAACCAGAGGTCCGCCGTTTCCATGACCACGTCCCGGGTCTCGCCGCTGTGTTCCGAGTCTTTCGCGGCAAGCAAGGTTTCCGTGCACTCTTCGCCCACTTTTTCCAGAATCTTGTTCAGGCCCTTGGCGTGCAGGCTGGCCACGTAAGACGTGTCAGGGTCTGCCGCTTTTCTGGCTTCCAGTACCTGGGCAAGCCGCTCCAATACGTCACTCACTGTGTTCGCTCCCGTTGGCCGGTCCGTAGATGCTTTGGGGGTCTTTGACCACCGGGTCGGTGGTGACCCATTGTCCGTCCTGAAATTTTCGATAAAAGCAGCTGCGCCTTCCGGTATGGCAGGCAATGCCGCCTTTTTGTTCCACCTTCAGCAGAATAACGTCTTCATCACAGTCGAGGCGGATTTCGTGCACGACCTGCTGATGCCCTGAGGTTTCACCCTTACGCCACAGTTTGCCCCGCGAGCGGGACCAGTACACGGCGAAACCTTCTTCGCTGGTCAGTTGCAGGGATTGCCGGTTCATCCAGGCCATCATCAGAATGTCACCAGTGGCGGCGTCCTGGGCGATGGCGGGAACCAGCCCGTCGGCGGTCCAGCGAATGGTATCCAGCCAGTCAGGGCTGTCGATTTTGGATGATGTATCTTGCATGTCTGTGAATCCTGAAGAGGTTACCGGCTGCCTCTGGCCACCAGGCCAGCCGCCACGGCGAGCATGGCCCAGCCCCACGGCGGCAGGGTTTGTGCCAGGGCCGGCAGTTCGTAATGGGCGCTGACCCAGGCACCCGCCACCAGTGCGGCTGCAATCAGGGTTCGTCGCCAGCGTTTTTCTGCCCGTTTCTGGTTGTCCCGGAGAAGTGCCAGTGTAGCGCGATTCTGTTCCTCGGTGGGACCGGCACTGCGCAGCTGTACGAGCGCATCGTGCACCAGTTGCGGCATTTCCGGGGATTGCTCAAGCCAGGCGGGCAGGTGCGTCTGCAAGGATTTTATCAATCCGGCCGGGCCAATGCGCTTCCGCATCCAGGTTTCAAGGAACGGCTGGGCGGTGCTCCACAGGTCCAGGTCGGGGTAGAGTTGGCGGCCAAGGCCTTCCACATTCAGCAGGGTTTTTTGCAGCAGCACCAGTTGGGGTTGCACTTCCATGTTGAAACGCCGGGCGGTCTGGAACAGCCGTAGCAGGAAGTGGCCGAACGAAATGTCCTTCAGCGGCTTCTCGAAGATCGGCTCGCACACGGTGCGGATGGCGGCTTCGAACTCGTTCACGCGGGTGTCCGGCGGCACCCAGCCGGATTGGATATGCAATTGCGCCACCTGACGGTAATCACGGCGGAAGAAGGCGAGCAGGTTGCGCGCGAGGTAGCTTTGATCGTCCGGGGCGAGGGTGCCGACAATGCCGAAATCGATGGCGATGTATTTCGGGTCCGCCGGGTTGCTGACGTCCACAAAGATGTTGCCTGGGTGCATGTCAGCGTGGAAGAAGCTGTCGCGGAAGACCTGGGTAAAGAAAATTTCCACGCCCTTTTCCGCCAGCAGTTTCATGTTCACGCCGGCTTCCCGCAGCGCAGCAACGTCGGCAATGGGAATGCCGTGAATACGCTCCATCACCAACACGGTTTTGCGGGTGTAATCCCAGTCAATGTAGGGGATGTAGATCAGCGAGGAGTTGTCGAAGTTACGGCGAAGCTGGCTGGCGTTGGCGGCTTCCCTCTGCAGGTCAAGCTCGTCGTGGATGGTGGAGTCATAGTCGGCCACCACCTCAACCGGGTGCAGGCGTTTGCCTTCGGACCAGTACTTCTCCAGCACGCCCGCCATCAGGTACATCAGGGCAAGGTCCTGTTTGATGACCCGATCAATACCGGGGCGCAACACCTTGACCACGACTTTCTGACCGTTGGGCAGGGTAGCGGCGTGCACCTGCGCTACGGAAGCCGAGGCCATGGGGTCGGGAGAGAATTCGGTAAACAGTTCGGAAACAGGGGCACCCAGGGATCGCTCAATAATGTCCCGGGCGGTGTCACTGGGGAACGGCGGTACCCGATCCTGAAGGTGTTTCAACGCTTCCGCCATGTCGTCGGGCAACAGGTCTCGCCGTGTTGACAGAATCTGCCCGAATTTGACGAAGACCGGCCCCAGTTCCTCCATCGCCAGGCGCAGGCGGTCGCCCCGGCTCAGCTTTGGCTTCGGAAACAGGTGCCAGGGTGCCAGCAGGAACAGCACTTTGAGTGGTCCGGGCAGTTCCGCCAGCGGCAGGAAAGTGTCGAGCCGGTAACGGCAAAATACCCAGGCGATTCGGAACAGGCGTAGCAGGCGGGTCACGGTGTCTCCGGTGGCTCGGCGTTGGTGGGGCGTTCCAGCAGGCTGAGGCGAGCCTCCAGCCTGTCAGTCTGCAGGCTTAACTGGTCGATGTCTTCGAAGGTGGCTTCCAGTTCACGGCGGCCGGGCAGGGTTCGGCTTTCTTCGTGCACGTATTCTTCGATGTTGGCGTTCAACACCGAGAACGCCTGCCGGCTCCATTTCACCGCGCCGCGAATGCGTTGGCCAATAAAGTGCGCGGGCACATCGCCGAGGTGCGTCGCCAGCGCCGCCTCCCAATCGGGGTCGAGCTGGTTGAGGGCGCGCTGAAACTGATGCGCCAGGGCGGCGTCACCGGTGACGTCAATCCTGCCCTGCTGGAACACCTGGTCGTCACCGCCGGCCAGCGCGGCAAAGGCCATGGGCTTGCCGGTAAGCTCCAGGGCGGCGGTCTCGGCAGGCTGACTACTGACACACACCCGGTCATGGTTCTGGATCAGGGTAAACGTGAGGTGCAGGGGCGCGGTGAGGGTGAATTGCACCGGGCCGGTCAATGCGCCGAGTAGCGCCTTTCGGCCTGCGGGGTCTAGCTCGAGGGCGCGATTTAACGCGCCCTCGACCACGGCCGTCATCGCAGAAAGCAGGGTGGGCCCCGGAAACATCAGGGCTTGATTCCCACGTGCAGGGCCACGATGCCGCCGGTCATGTTGTAATACTTGCAATTCACCAGCCCGGCCTGCTCCATCATGCCTTTGAGGGTGTCCTGGTCCGGGTGCATGCGAATGGATTCCGCGAGGTATTTATAGCTTTCACTGTCGCCGGCAAACAGCTGGCCCATCAGCGGCAGGGCGTTGAAGGAATACATGTCGTACGCTTTGTTCAGCAGCGGGTTGGTGGGCTTGGAGAATTCCAGCACCATCAGTTTGCCACCCGGCTTCAGGGTACGCGTCATGTCCCGCAGGGCCTGATCCTTGTCGGTGACGTTGCGCAGACCAAAGGCGATGGATACGGCGTTGAAGCTGTTATCCGGGAACGGCAGGTGTTCGGCGTCCGCCTGGACGTAGTCGATGTTGCCGGCATAACCCCGGTCCATCAGCCGGCCACGGCCGACCTGCAGCATGGAGGCGTTAATGTCGGCGAGCACCACCTTGCCGCTGGTGCCGACCAGATCGGAAAATTTCATGGTCAGGTCGCCGGTGCCGCCGGCGATATCCAGTACCTGATGGCCCGGGCGAACGCCGCTGAGCTCAATGGTGAAGCGCTTCCAGAGCCGGTGGACGCCCATGGACATGAGGTCGTTCATCAGGTCGTATTTGCCGGCCACACTATGAAAAACCTCGGCCACCTGGCCGGCTTTCTGGGTTTTCGGCACGTTGCGGAAACCGAAGTGGGTGACATCGTCCTGCGGGGTGCCGGCCTGTTTGTCATTGGCTGGCGTCTGTTGCTCGCTCATGGGGGTGTCCTGTCAGAAGCTGAACCCCGTATTCTAACGGTTAGGGGGGTAGCTACAAGCTTATTACCCCCTTAAACTATAAAACCGCCCATTTTTTAAGAGAGCGTGTATTCATGTCAGTGATTGATGTTCATCGTGCCCATTCCATGGATAAAGAACACGCCCGTCAGGCGGCCGAAACTCTGGCTGAGGACCTGTCAAAGCAGTTTGATGTGAATTATCAGTGGGAAGGGGACGTACTGCGCTTCAAACGCAGTGGCGTGAAAGGCCAGCTCAATATCACCGAAGACGATCTGCACATCCACCTTGAGCTGGGGATGCTGCTGCGCCCGTTCAAATCCCGCATTGAGCATGAAATTCACTCCCAGCTGGATCAGATTATTTCAGCCTGACCCACTGCGGAACTCACTGGGCGGGTGGCTTACAGATCTTCGGGAAGCCGGAAAGGTTGCGGGTGATGACTGAGAATGTTGGCCAGAACCTGCCGCTCCCGGGTGATCAGCCGCTCAATCAGCGCGTCTACCTCGTCCATTTGCCGGAAGGCGGAATACCCGCGATGCAGAAAGCTGTGCAGGTCACCCAGATCCGCCATGTCAGCGGGTCCCCGACTCATGCTGAGTAGCCAGCCCAGGGTGCGGTTGCGGACATAGCGGTCGAGCTGGTGGCCAACTTCCGCGACCAGGCTGATTTGCCGCTCCCGTTGCGCCGCCTGCCCGCTGGCGCGAAAAGCCCCGCAGTACTCTGCTGTCGACATCCGCTCGATAACAACGCCCCGGCACGCCAGAATGTCCGCCATCTCAAGGTCCAGCTGCTGGGTGACCAGGTTGAGCTCCACCAGCCCGGCGAAGGTGTCCAGCAGGTTGTCAGGGAGCCATTTCACCATCCTGGGAAAGACCCGGTCGATGTTGTCGTCGCGGCGAGTCATGCTGGCGGGGGCGTAAAGATCGGTCAGCAGGAATTCCAGCCCGGTATGGTAGCCGGGGTGCCGGTATAGGTCCTGATGAGTGGATCGCAGGCGCATGGCTTGCCATTCGGCCACCCGAAAGGTGTCATCGACGCGTGGGTGGTCCGATCTTCGGTGACGGAAATCGTGGTATTCCAGTAGCATTGCCTGCAGCCTGCGGGCGCTGTCTGACTGGACTTCGGTAGCGACAAGGCGCTCGCGGTACATGCGGGGTGCTCCGGTCAAGCTGGGTCGGAAAACCTGAAAGTTTACCGGAGCAGGTCGTCAGATGGCAGTGTCAGGCCTCTGCGGCGGTCGGTAGAGTGTCAAAGTCAGGCACCCATTCCTTGCTGTCGAGGGTTATGAAATGGCTGGGGGCCCCGGTTTCGACAATCCGCATGGTGGTCGGGCTCTGCCGGGCACTGGCCAGCATGGCGGTGCGGTCCAGGATGCGATCAACGCCGGGAATCAGGAAGGTACCGTAACGAACGTTGTTGTATACGTTGGTGTCGGTGCGTTCCATCCAGTCCATGATGTTTTCGATGTTCCGTACGATGGTGAGGTGATCCTTGGTCGCCGAGAACAGTTTGCCCAGCAACTGTTTTTTGCGCGGATTCATGCGGCCAAAAAACGTCTGGCCGTAGGCTGAGGACGGTGCGGTGTTGATCAGGCGGATCAGCCAGGGCCACATACCGTGACCTACCGGCTCCAGTATGGTGGTAACCAGTGCGTGGAGCTTGGCCTGGGGCAGTACCGGGGCCTCCAATACCACCTCGACCTTCTCGTAGAGCTCCGGCCACTGATGAATGGCCTCAAGGATGACAGCCCCGCCTCGGGAGTGACCGTGAATGCGGATATTGTCAGTGCCCGGAAGATTCGCCATGGCCTGATTCAGAATGCACGCATCATACTCAATGGTGCCTTCAAGGTGTTTGATCGGCACTTCCCAATCCGGTGTTTCCGGCGTCACGCCGTTGACCGGAATGTGGTAATTGCTACAGGTCAGCAGAATCAGTTCGGTGGTAGGCGCGTCGTAAGCCTGAGTGAAATAGCAATGGTTCTCGAGGAAGCCGTGAACCCCGATCACAGTCTGCTCCGCCTGGCCGCTGTGATTGCGGACAGACACCGCCCCTTTGCCCACACGGTACACTCGCCCCGAGAACATCTCGGAGTAAGCGCTTTCAATCGGTTTTATCAGTTTGCGAATGTGGCTCGCTTTCATGACCGCTCTCCCGTCAGCACCGTTAACAACTGCTCTTGGTATGGGTGTGTGCCGATAGTGACTGTTGTATCGCGATTGCCGGCTCGGGGTATTGGCGCTGGATACTTTATTTACGAAGGTCCGCAGCCAATAGCCTGTCTGGTTTCCCGAAAACACGCTGGTTTCTGGTCATAACCATTCCATTAACTGTTATAACCAGTATAGGGGTGAAGGGTTACGTACGTGTAATTTTTTGTAACGACGGTCGAGAGGGCGTTGTATGGAGAAGGGTTGGGTTGTCTGGCACAATGCAGAATTCGCCCATTATCAAGCGGTCGGTGTACGCACTCCCCCCTCTATCCCAAGGACAGCCAGGTTTGAACCAAGAGGACTCACATCTCCTGTTACCTGCGGATTCGGCATGGCTGGCTCTGGAGCGACCTGAAAACCCCATGACCATTACCGTCATGCTGCGGGTGGAGGCGTTGACGGAAAGCCGCCTGCGGGAGTTCCTGGCCGTCTACTGGCTGGCCTGGGAACGGTTTCGGTACCTGCCCGTTCGTCGTGCGCCCGGTTGGTGGTGGGAACAGGACCCGGTATTCGACCTCAAACACCATTGGCAGGTTTCGCCACAGCCGTTTGACGCCGCCGAGCTTCAGGACTGGGTATCGGCACGCCTTAACCAGCCGCTGGCCACTTATCGGCCGCTGTGGAAGTTCTGGCTCGCGCCCAACGCTGAGGGTGGCGCGGCGCTGATACTGCGCATGCACCACTGTTACGCCGATGGCCTGTCTCTGCTTGACGTGTTTGAACGCATCTGCCCGCCGTCGCCCTGTCAGCAGCCGGCAATTTATGGCAGCCCGGAGACGGCGGATCTGAAACGCTGGACTGTTGCGGCCGGTACCTGGCTAAAGAATCTGATTGGTGACGAAGTGAAGGCCGCGTCCGGCGACCGCTCAGGCAATACTGACGGCTCAACTGAAGGGGCGTCCGGAAGTCTTGAGGGTGCGGGGCGAGTGGTTGAGCGGGTGGCTCACTCTGGTTTGAAGCTGGTCAACGAAGTGAGTCAGTTCCTGATTGAGCCGGAAGATTCTCCCTCCTCCCTGAAACGCCCTCTGCTGGGTCGGCGACACTGTTGCTGGTCGACCCCCGTGGAACTGGCCCGGTTCCAGAGCATTGCCCAGGCGACCGGCGTCACCATCAACGATGTGTTGCTCAGTTGTGTTGCCGCAGCGGTGCGGCAACAACTGGTTGCGGATGCCACCGAGGTGGACGAAGCCGTTCTCCACGCCGCTGTGCCCGTGGATATCCGCGCTCAGCTACCGGCCGGCATCAAGCCAGAGGCCGGTGCGCTGGCCAACTGCTTTGGCACAGTCTTTGTGCCGTTGCCTGTTGACGGTGAAAGCTCGCTGGAACGCCTGTACCGGATCAAGCACGAAACCCGACGCCTGAAGAAAAGCTGGCAACCGGGAATCGCCTGGGGCCTGGCCGCCAGCGCGTCACTGGTGCCCGAGCCCTGGTGCCAGCCGGTGGCTGACCTGTTCTACCGCAAGGCCAGCGCGGTGGTGTCCAACGTGCCGGGCTCCCGCGAACAGCGCTATCTTGCAGGTTGCCGCATCACCGAACAAATGTTCTGGGTGCCCCAGGCCGGAGATATCGGCCTGGGTGTGAGCATTGTCAGTTACGCCGGAAACGTCCAGTTCGGGGTGGTTGCCGATGAGGCTGTGCTGGCGTCACCGTCTCGATTCCTGGCGGATTGCCTGGCAGAGCTGGAAACCTTTGTTCGGTAACATTGAGAACGGTTATTCAACAAGACAAGAGGTTGAGACGATGATATACGCACAACCAGCAAACCAAGTGCGGGCTGGTGAACTACGACACCAGCCCGCCAGGCTTCTTCTAGGATCCGCAGGCCAATCTCATCGAACAGCCGGGTGATCCCGGCTGTTCGCCCACCGTATTGTCTATTCAAGGTCTACACTCATTCCTGAGAACCAATGAATTTCAGGAGAGTGCACCATGGCCACAACTGATAACGCTCTGACCAATCACGAAGTCACCATCTGCCTCGCTGGTGGCGCTGTCCTTGGCCCGTTCAATGCGACCTGGACCCAGGATTCCGGAGGCGATGTGCGCGAACTGGTGAGAGAGTACGACGGCTACCTGCAGGGTGAAAAGCAACGTCGTTTCAAGTTTCACCTGCACGATACCTACACCAACACCGTTCAGACACTGGTCCTTAATTTTGAACAGGTTACGGGTATTTGCGACCATGTGAGACTAAGATCCCACGGGTAGGGTTGAGATAAGTCCAATCCGTCAGCCACTGGAGAAGGAGACTGGCCATGAGTGACTTCAGAACGGAAAAAGACAGCCTCGGGGAGGTTCAGGTTCCGGCTGATGCACTCTGGGGCGCGCAAACCCAGCGAGCAATCGAGAACTTTCCCGTTAGCGGGCAGCCCATGCCTGCGGCGTTTATCGTGGCCGTCGCCAAGATCAAACGGGCCGCGGCCGAGGCCAACACCAGTCTCGGGTTGCTGGATTCCGACCTGCGCGATGGAATTGTGGATGCCTGTCTGCAGGTGATTGATGGCGGCCACATCGACCAGTTTCCGGTGGATCGGTATCAGACCGGGTCCGGCACCAGCACCAACATGAATGTGAATGAAGTGATCGCCTCACTGGCTGCCCGCGCTGGTGTGGAAGTGAATGCCAACGATCACGTCAATATGAGCCAGAGCTCCAACGATGTGATTCCGACGGCTATCCATGTCAGCGCCGTTACTGCGGTACAGCGCCGGCTTCTGCCTGCGCTGTCGCATCTGTGCGGTGTCATCTATGAGCGCGAGTCGCTGTTTTCCGAACAGGTTAAAACCGGCCGCACTCACCTGATGGATGCCATGCCGGTCACCCTCGGCCAGGAGTTGCGCACCTGGCGTGAACAATTGCTGGCGACCCAGAAACGGGTGGAGGCGGCCAGTGATGAGCTGTTGCCATTGCCTCAGGGGGGCACAGCGGTGGGCACAGGCGTCAACGCCCTGCACGAATTCCCGGAGCAGTTCGCCAAGTTCCTGCGCAGCAACACCGGGTATCACTTCCGCCCTCTGGAGCACAAGTTTGTCGCCCAGAGTGCGGTAGACGCCCCGGTGGCTTTGTCGGCGCAGTTGCGGGGTGTCGCTATTGTGCTGACCAAGATCGCCAATGACCTGCGCTGGATGAACAGTGGTCCGATTCACGGCCTTTCGGAAATCAGCCTGCCGGCCCTGCAGCCTGGCAGCAGCATCATGCCCGGCAAGGTCAACCCGGTGATTCCGGAGTCCGTCGCTATGGTCAGTGCGCAGGTGATGGGGCTGGACAACGCCGTTGCCGTGGCGGGCCAATCCGGTAATTTCCAGCTGAACGTCATGCTGCCGCTGGTCGGTGCCAATCTTCTGGATATGGTCGAGCTGTTGAGCAACGCGGCCCAGATGCTGGCGGACAAAGCCATCAAGGGTTTCACGGTGAACGCGGATAACCTGAATGACGGGGTAGGCCGGAACCCGGTGTTGGTGACGGCCCTGAACCCGGAAATCGGTTACGAACTGGCGGCTGAGATTGCCAAGGAAGCCTACCGCACGGGGCGACCGGTGATTGATGTGGCCGAGGAACGCAGCGGGCTGGACCGGGACCGCCTGGAAAAACTGATGGCCCCGCTAAAGCTGACCCGCGGCGGGGTTGCCTGAGCCGGAGGCCGACGAACGTGATTCTGGCGTTGGAGTTGTTTGTGATGCTGGTGCTGGCTAACGGGGCCCCAGTGGTTGCACGAAAAGTGTTTGGCCCGGTCTGGTCGGCACCGGTGGATGGCGGAAGGCTCTGGCGAGATGGTCAGCCGATGCTGGGCAAAAGCAAAACCTGGCGTGGCGTGGTGTTCGGAACCCTGAGCTGCGGCCTGTTTGCGATGGCTGTCGGGCTGGGGTTGGTGTTTGGTTGTCTGTTTGGAGCCCTGGGATTGACTGGCGACATGATCAGCAGCTTCATCAAACGCCGGAAAGGCATGCCATCCAGCGCTCGGGCGCTTGGGCTGGATCAGATTCCCGAGGCGGCTTTGCCGATTATTCTGGCCCTGTTCTGTTTACCTCTGGGATGGTTGTTGGCACTGGCGGTGGTGGTTCTGTTTACTTTATCTAACATCCTGTTGTCGCCGCTGCTGTTCCGGTTGGGGATTCGGCGCCATCCGCACTGATCCTTGGCGCAATCGTCTATTCCGGTCCCCGGGTCAGGGTGTGTAGGGTCACTTCCGGCGGGCAGTTCAGGCGAACGTTGATGACCGAGGTTCCAGAGCCCGGAGAGGTGTAGCCCTGCATGCCGTTCTGTCGCCAGTAGCCCCGGCCAAGAGAGCGTGGACAGTCGGAATCCAGGGTAACGGGAATGCCCCCGGGCAGGCAGATCTGACCACCGTGGGTGTGGCCGCACAGAAAAAGGTCGTAACCGGCGTGGGCGGCCTCACGAAAAATTTCCGGTGTGTGGCTGAGCAGAACACTGACGCCGCCCACCGGAATGTCATCGCCAGCCCGGTGAAGGTTGTGAACCTTGTAGAAGTGGGCGTCATCGACCCCGGACAGGTAGAGGTATTCGCCGTCTTTGTGGATGGCGTGATGCTCGTTCATCAGCAACCGATACCCCATATCTTCCAGCGCCGGCACCATTCGGACGCTGTCGTGGTTGCCGAGCACGGCGTAGGCGTCGCCGCGAATGGCGTCCCTCAGTTTGGCCATGCCCTCAAGAGCGGGCTCCACCGAACCCCACGTCAGGCAGCGGTAATCTCCGGTGAGCACGCACAGGTCATAGTCCAGTGGTGTGATCTGATCAATCACCGCCTCCAGGTTGGCCTCGTCCATATCGACGTGAAGATCGGTCAGGTGCAGTATGCGCAACCCTTCAAAGGGTGCCGGGAGATTGGGCAGGTGAAAGTGGTTACTGGCGGTGGTCAGTCGGCGGCTGTTATTCTGTCCGCGCCGAAACAGCCCGACCAGTTGCAGGCAAAAACGGATAAAGCGCGGTGCTGAAGCCCAGTTTTCGAGATGGAACGAATCGTGGTTCGTACCGAAGACCCTGGCTTCGGCTTCCCGCTCGATACCCAGCCGTTGGCGGGCATGAACCGGGCCCAGCCTCAGGCTCAGCCGGTACTCCAGTAACTCATCCTGACTTTCTGGTGTATGTGCCCTGGCGGTCATGTCTGATCCTGCGTTGCACGTTTTGGCAAACCCCAGTGTTCATTATGGTTGGCTGTGAGGGTGTTGCAACCGGATTGACACCAAGTTCATGTTCCATGTCATCGCGGTGACATTTTTGAGCGACATTTTTATTGGAGCCTGTCCGTTATGAGCCAGCCCCCGCCAAGTCACACCACCGATTCCCCTTGGCAGATATTTCTGCTGTTTCTCCGGTTGGGGCTGACCTCCTTTGGGGGACCGGCGGCACACCTGGGGTTTTTCCACGATGAGTTTGTCAGCCGCCGGCGTTGGCTTTCCGATGTTGCCTATGGCGAAGTGGTCGCTCTGTGTCAGTTACTGCCCGGGCCCGCCTCCAGCCAGGCGGGTCTGACGTTGGGGTTCCTGCGTGGCCACTATCGGGGCGCGGTGGCAGCGTGGCTGGGGTTTACTCTGCCCTCGGCGGTGTTGATGGCGCTGTTTGCCCTCACCCTGACGTTTTGGCCCAACGCGGCCGACGGTGGCTGGGTGGCGGGTCTCAAACTGTTTGTGGTGGCCGTTGTCGCACAGGCCGTGTGGCAGATGGGGCAGACCCTGTGCCCGGATGGGCCGCGGCTCGCGATTGCCGCGCTGGTTGCAACGGTGTTGCTGACGGTCGGCGTCGTCTGGATGCAGGTACTGGTACTGGTGTTGGCAGGGGCCGCCGGCGTGCTGCTGAAGTTGCCTGGCCGCTCAGGCGAGAGCGCCTTGACGGTGCCGGTACGATCTCGCAAGCCGATGGCGTTTGCCGTTGTGTTTCTGGTGTTGCTGGCCGTCTCCCTGGTACCCCAACAGGCCGGTACGCTGGGGTGGATCGGTGCGGAGCTCTACCGCGCCGGGGCGCTGGTGTTTGGCGGCGGCCATGTGGTGCTGCCGTGGCTGCAGGAAAGTTTCGTTGGCTCGCATGCCATGCCGGCCGACACCTTTTTGGCCGGGTACGGGGTGGCACAGGCCATGCCCGGCCCGCTGTTCAGTTTTTCGGCGTTTCTGGGTATGGCGCAGGGGAGCTGGGCCGGTGCGGTGCTGGCGGTGCTGGCGGTGTTTTTGCCGGGAACCTTGCTGGTCTTTGCCGGTCTTCCCCTGTGGGCATGGGTGCGTACCCATGCCATGGTCCGTGCCGCACTGACCGGGGTGAATGCGGGTGTGGTCGGGCTGTTACTGGCGGCACTCTACGACCCGCTATGGACGTCTGCGGTGCACTCCTCGGGAGGGCTGGCGTTCGTACTCGTGGCTTGGGTGTGTCTTGCGATCTGGCGCATACCGGTGTGGGTACTGGCACCGGTGAGTGCTTTGGCGGGTCAGTTGTTGTTCTGAACCCCTGCCCAGCAGTAAAGGTTGGAAAATCGTAGGTTGATCGCCACACTGGTAATATTCAAGTTTGATCCGACAGGTAGAGACGATTATGACGACTTCATGCAATGTGCCGGGGCTGGATGTACCCCGGAGCCGCTTTCCTGATCCGGAGCAGGACCTGCAAGACACGTCGGCGGAAGCTAACGTAGTGCTGGGCGGCGGGTGCTTCTGGTGCGTTGAAGCCGTGTTTCTCGCTATGGAAGGGGTCACCGGGGTTCAATCAGGCTATGCCGGTGGCCGCCCGGAAACTGCGAACTACGACGCCGTATGCACCGGCCAGAGCGGGCACGCAGAGGTCGTGAAGGTCTTTTATCAGCCGTCAAAGGTCAGCTTCGGCCAGTTGTTGAAAGTGTTTTTTTCCGTCGCCCACGACCCCACCCAACTGAACCGTCAGGGCAATGACCGGGGCACGCAGTACCGCTCTGCCGTGTTCTATGAAAACCCGGAGCAAAAGCGGGTGGTGGAGGCGTACATTCGTCAGCTTGAAGAGGCCACGGTGTATCCGCAACCGTTGGCAACGACGCTGGAGCCGCTTGCAGAGTTTTTCCCGGCGGAAGCCTACCACCAGAATTTTGCGGCACAGAACCCCCATCAGCCGTACATCATGGCGGTGGCGGCTCCCAAAGTGGAAAAGCTGGTGGCCACGTATGAAGACTACCTCAAACCCGAATACCGCAACGACGACACAGCCTGAGGAGGTTGGTATGAGTGTTTCTGCAGCCGGATACGACCTGACCCCGCTGACGCCCTCCCAGGTGGATGAGCTGGCGGTGGATCTGTCGGAGGAAGAGCGGCGGGTATTGCTGAACCACGGCACCGAACATCCGTTTTGTGGCACCCTGCTCGACAACAAAAGCGCGGGCGTTTACCACTGCCGGCTCTGCGACTTGCCGCTGTTCAGTTCCGATTCCAAGTTTGATTCCGGCACCGGCTGGCCCAGTTTCTTTCAGCCCTTTGACACGGACCATATCCGCTATCTTGAAGATGGCAGCCTGGGCATGGCCCGTACCGAAGTTCGCTGCCCCCGGTGTGATAGTCACCTCGGGCATGTATTCCCTGATGGGCCACCACCCACGGGGCAGCGCTACTGCCTGAATTCCATTGCCATGGTGTTCCGGGAGAACCGGTAGTTCTTCGCGTCCAGTGCGGGTGCTGTACTCTTTAGGTTACTCTCTAAATTACTCGTCAGACCCGTCAACTGACGATGATGGTCGACGCCAGGTACCCGGTATAGCCAATGTAGGTGATCATAAGCAGTGCGCCGTCTGGCCGGCTGATCAGCTTGCGCTTCCCGGTAATGCCCACGGCCATCAGCAACAGGCCCAGGGTGAGCGCGGCCATCAGTGTCCAGTCGCGGTAAAGCACTTCCGGGTCCACGGTTAGTGGCTCAATGACCGCCGCCAGACCCACCACCGCCAGGGTATTGAATATGCCGGACCCGACGATATTGCCCAGAATAAGATCGTGCTCGTTCTTCTTGACTGCCGCCAGCGCGGACGCCAGCTCTGGAAGCGATGTGCCGATCGCGACAATGGTCAGGCCGATGATCAGGTCACTGACACCCAGGCTCTGGGCGATGGTCACCGCGCCCCAGACCAACAGCCGCGAGCTGACAATCAGCAGGATCAGACCCACCACCAGCCAGATGATCGCCACTTTCAATGGCATCGGGTGGGCGACCAGTTCGGCATCGGTCTCGCTGGTCAGGTTGTCGTCCTTGCCGCGTATGCCCTGGAAGATTGACCAGCCCATGACCGCGGTAAACACCGCCAGCAATATCCAGCCATCCAGCCGAGACAACTGCCCGTTCAGCAGCAATGCGCCGGCGATGGCGGTCAGTACCAACAGCAGAGGCAATTCCTTGCGAATGACCTGAGAGTGCACTGCGATGGGCGCAATCAGGGCCGTGAGCCCGACAATCAAGGCAATGTTGGTGATGTTGGAGCCATAGCCGTTGCCCAACGCCAGGCCCGGATTGCCATCGGCGGCCGCCATGGCAGACACTGCCAGTTCCGGGGCCGAGGTACCGAAGCCAATGATGACCATGCCAATCAGCAATGACGGCATGCCCAAATGTTTGGCGGTCGCGGCCGCACCTTCCACAAAACGGTCAGCGCTCCAGACCAGAAGCACCAACCCCGCAACTATGGCTGCACCTGCCATCAACATAGATAAACCTCAGTGAACGAAACGACCCAGCAGAACAACCCCGGCATAACCCAGCGTGTACGCCAGCAAAAGGTGCCCAAGATACCGCATATAAGCGGCAAAGGTCAGCCCGGGAATCTTGCTCATGGCGACAATACCCGCGGCGGAACCGATGACCAACAGCGATCCCCCCACGCCAACGGCGTAGGTCAGCCCCATCCATTCTCCCCGGCTCATCTCAATACCGGATTTCAACAGCGCGGCAGTGAGCGGCACGTTATCAATGACGGCAGAGAATATTCCCATCAGGTAGTTGGCCGTTACCGGGGGTAATACCTCGTAAATAGCCACCAGCGATTGCAACGCCTGTATTTCCTTGAGCATGCCCACCAGCAGCAGGATGCCGAGGAAAAACAACAGGGTTTCGAATTCGATAACGCGGATGTATTCCAGGATCGGATCAAGATCGTTGTCTTCGCTCATGAAACGGGACACCAGGAACATGATCGACAGGCCGAATAAAAAGGTCAGTACCGGTGGCACGCTGAACAACGCGTTGCCGGTGATGGTGGCAATGATGGTGGTCAGAAACAGAACGCCGATGACGGCATCGACCGGTCTGACGGCATTGACGTTGGTTTTCAGAGTGACCGTCCCGTTCAGCCCCCGCGACATGATAAGGGCAAGGAGAAACACGGTGATGGACGCCGGAATGGCAAGGGTCAGCAAGGTGAGGATTTCGACCTTGTCAGCCAGGAAGATCATCAGTGTGGTGACATCGCCGGTGATCAACGACACGCCGCCCGAATTGACGGCAAACACCACCAGCGTAATGAACTGGATGCGCTTTTTCAGCTCCAGATCCAGCGACAGGATCAGCGAACATGAGACTAACGTGGCGGTGATATTGTCCGCCAAAGACGAGAAGATAAAACAGAAAAGGCCGGTTAAAAACAGCAGTTTCCGCTCGCTGACTTGTTGCGGCATGATCAGGTAGATGACGTTCTCGATCATCCCTTTCTTGTTCAGATAAGCGACAAACGTCATGGCCGCGACCAGGAACAGCCAGAGCCCGGCGACTTCAGCAATGCTTTCAGCCAGACCAGCGGAGATGGCTGATGTCTCGGTGGCATCGTCACTGAATATGAACAGCAGCATCCAGCATAGCGTGCCGAAAAACAGCGTAACCTTGGCTTTGTTGACGTGAATGACTTCCTCGAAGATCACGCCCAACAGCGCCAGAAGGGCCAGAATAATCAATACAGGCTCTAGACTGAACATGGGGCTTCCTGACAACGGGTAATGGGTGTTGCGGGCGGATTTTAGACCTTTGACCCGCTGCCGGCTACTGTTCGCACATGCAGGTAGTTGGCGCAAATGACCCAGCGCAAGGCGGCGACAGCGGATTATTGCCTATCGCATTTTATTCCTGGGGCAAAAACAAGGATAATCGCGCCGCACATTCAGACAGGAAGCCACTGCCGGGCTCTCGACCTCATTCGCTCTGCAGGCTTCTCAAAGACCTCTCTGCTGATCGTGGAGAGGTGCAGGCTCTAAACCAAGCAGGGTGAAAATCAATGGCCGTAAGACAGGCAGATGTAGTGCTGGTCGGCGGGGGCGTCATGAGCGCTACCCTCGGCGTGATGCTCAGGCAACTGGACCCATCACTGGACATCGTTATGGTGGAACGTCTCGATCACGTTGCCCATGAAAGCACCGATGGATGGAACAACGCAGGCACCGGCCACGCCGGCTACTGTGAACTGAATTATACCCCCGAATCCGACGATGGCGATGTCACCATCGACCGCGCGCTGCAGATCAACGCGTCGTTTGAAGAGTCTCTCCAGTTCTGGTCCCACCTTGTGGAGCAGGGCAAGTTGCCGGAACCTTCCTCTTTTATCAATCGCACGCCGCATCAGAGTTTCGTGTGGGGCGAGAAAGACGTGGCGTTTCTCAAGCGCCGTTTTGAAAAACTCAGTAACCACCACCTGTTCCGGGAAATGGAGTACACCGAGTCCCCGGCTGACCTGGCTGAGTGGATGCCGCTGGTGGTGAAACACCGTGATCCCATGCAGCCGGTCGCCGCCACCCGCATTCGCCATGGTTCGGACGTGGACTTCGGCTCGTTGACCCGCAGCATGGTCAAATATCTGCAGAGCACGCCGAATTTTGAACTGATGCTCAGCAGCCCGGTTCATTACCTGGCCAAGCGTGACAATGGCCGTTGGAAAGTTCGGGTAAAGGATCAGAGAACCGGCGTAACGCAAAAGCTTGAAGCCGGCTTCGTCTTCCTCGGGGCTGGCGGTGGTGCGCTGCCAATGCTGCAAAAATCAAACATTGAAGAATCCAAAGGCTACGGTGGCTTTCCGGTCAGCGGCCAGTGGCTGGTGTGTCAGAAGCCCGAGGTCGTCGAGCAGCATGACTCCAAGGTTTATGGTAAGGCCCCCATGGGCGCGCCTCCGATGTCGGTACCACACCTGGATACCCGCATTATCAATGGCGAGCCGGCACTGCTGTTTGGGCCTTTCGCAGGCTTTACCACGCGCTTCCTGAAGCAGGGCTCGGTGTTTGATCTGTTTGGTTCGGTAAAGTCAAACAACCTGCGCCCGATGCTGTCGGTCAGCAAAAGCAACATGGATCTGACCCGCTATCTGATCGGTGAGGTGTTCCAGTCCCATTCAGAGCGGGTAGCCTCGCTGCGCAACTTCTTCCCGGATGCGAAAGAAGAGAACTGGAGGCTGCAAAGCGCCGGTCAGCGGGTTCAGATCATCAAACAGGCCGAAGGTGGTGGTGGCAAGCTCGAGTTTGGTACCGAAATCGTCGCCGCTAAAGACGGCAGCCTGGCAGCCTTGTTGGGGGCGTCGCCCGGTGCGTCCACGGCGGCTCACGCGATGATCAATGTGATCGAGCGTTGTTTCCCCGAGAAAATCAAAACCGATGAATGGCAGGCGCGCATGAAAGAGATGGTGGGCTCCTACGGTCAGTCACTCGTTGATGATGAACCCTTGCTCAGAAAAGTGCGCGAACGGACGCTGACAACCCTGAAATTGGGCTGATATATCTAATTGATCTAAGAACTACGAAAGCACTATGAATACTGGCCTTACCGCCTGTCTTCATGGTGTTTTTTTGTGGATTTTCGCTGGGATTATTTGCGATTTGCATCAAACTCTATAGGTTAGGGAGCACATCCCCTGAAAGGAGTTCGCCTGTGACTGAGCAAACGTTCAATCCGGAAAAAGGTTATATTGCTTTGTTGGGATGGAGCCTCAATGCCATTGAGGCTGCCGACAAATTCGACCGCCGCTACGTGGTGGTTGCCCCCGATTGGGCCGAGGCCTACTGCAAAGAACACGACATTCCCTACGTTCCCTGGAACTTCGAGCGCTTGAACGACCGATCGTTTGAGATTGCTCAAACCCTGAAAGAGATGGGTGTGGATGTATCCATCCCGCTGTTCGAGGAAACCGTAGAGTGGGCCGGTGCCATCAATTCTGTGCTGATGGACAACCCCCGGCTGTTCGGACAAGCCATGTTGTTGCGCGACAAAGCTCTGATGAAGCGTCGGGCACAGCTGGGTGGTATTCGCGTGGGCATTTTTGAAGAAGCCCACGATAAGGAAGACGTTGTTCGCTTCCTCAAACGGGTCAATCAGACGCTGCTGAAACTCGACGGCGACCCCAATGACCCCATCCACCTGAAAGCCTTCGACAAGGCCGGTTGCCTTGGTCACCGGGTTATCCGCACCCCCGACGAAGTGGACACCATTCCCGAAGAGGAGTTTCCGGTACTGATGGAATCCCACCTTGATGGCTGGGAATTCGCGGTGGAAGCCTGGATTCATAATGGGAAAGTGGCCTTCCTCAATATTTCGGAATACGTCACCCTGGGCTATTCGGTGTTTGTCCCCGCTACACCCGATCTTGAGAAATACCGTGCGCAGATCACTGCCGAGATCGAAAAGCTGGTTAAAACGTTCGACATTGAGTTCGGCTTCATTCATCCCGAGTACTTCGTGACCAGCGATGGCACCATGTACTTTGGTGAGGTGGCCTACCGTCCGCCCGGCTTCAAAGTGTTCGAATTGCTTGAGCGGTCATACGGTTTCAACGCCTACCAGGGCATGATCATGGCGTTCGATCCGAAGACGACGGCAGAAGAAGTGAAAGCCTTCTTCCCGAAAGAAGTGGTGGATGCCAAGGGATACGCTGGGTGCTTCGGTGTGTACCCCCGCCGTCGGGTGGTCAGCAAGCTGGAAATGCCCGAGGAAACCGAGAATCACGAGTATTTCGAGACCCACGAGCTGACGCCGCCGGTCGAGGAAACCGTCACCAAACGTACTGCGTTCGGGACGCACTGGGGCCTGATTTACTTCTTTGGGGAAGACCCTTACGTGTTGAGGGATCTTCTCAAACATCAGGAAGAACTGGATTTCTATGTATAATTCCCTCAGGAATAACTAACACGGGTCTGGTCCAGACCCTGAGGAAGACAGTTTGAGCGACTCCGACGCTGGCAACGCTGGTCTGGTTGTGAATTTCGATAAGCTGGTGCAGCGGCTGGATGATGCGATAGGGGCGCTGGCAGACAGCCGCTCCTTCGCCAAAGTGGGCAAGCTACCCCGGCTGTTTGATATTGCCCGGCGTGTACTGCTGCAGCCCGAGGGCTACGCGGCGATGCAGGCGAGGGCAGAAAGCCTGGAAAACGCGGGTGTGTTTCTCGGCACGGACTGGGCGGAACCGTCCATCCTGCTGCCGTACCTGACCACCAGCGCCCTGCAAAGCCCCAACGCGGATACCGTCGTCATCGAAACCATCAGCGAACTTCGGCTGCTGGCGGTGGCGAAGGGTGACTACCAGCACCCAACAGTCTCTGCGGAACAGGCTCACCACTACCTGACTCAGGTCCTTGCGATCAACCTGAGCCTGTTATTTGGTGAAGTCAGCGAAGCCGAGCGTGAGCAAGGCAAGCTCGCCCGGATCAGTCGCGGGGTCATCCAGCACGTTGCCCATGAAATTGGCTATGAGCATGTGATTGACCGGCTCATAGAAGAAATCTGGCGCATTCTCCAACAACGCCCGATTCAGGTCACCAGCGTGCGCCAGATGATTACCCAGATTGCGCTGTGCCGAATTGACCCGGCCATCGATCTTGGTGGTGCGGGGCAGGGGGCGGAGCGCCTTATTTCCAGTTTGTACGGCCCCACACAGGCCTGCCGTGAAGACCCGGGCATTGCGGTCTATCAGGAACGGCTGCAATCCATGGACTCCGGAGCCCTGCAGAGCGAAGCCACCGGCTTTGCCCGCTCGATGCACGACACCGGCCTGGTTTCGCCTTACCACGCCACCTTTGTGCGGCACATCCTGGAGAAGCAGGATACTCTGCTGACGGATGCGCTGGGGCTGTCCAGTACCGGTCGGGATTGCCTGCTGTGCTATCAGGAACTGGCCCATGCACTGGTGACCGAAGGGGTCTTTCCGGAGACGGCTCAGGGCCTTTACGGCCTGGCTCTGATGCTGGAGCGGGGCATTCTCTATCAACCGCCGGTCGCACCCGCCTTGTGGCGTCAGGTGTTACTGACCATTTGCCCGGCTGCCCGGGAACGCCTGCAACTGGCTTATGGTGTCAGCCCGGATCCCAAGGCCTGGCTGATCCAGGGGGTAATGAACATGCTCGGCCAGCCGCTGGGTGTGGGGCAGGGCAACAACCCGACCTGTCAGTCGGCGCGGGCACTGTCCATGTGGGCCTACAACGATCCGGACTACCTGCTGCAAATGGTCGCGTGGGCCGCGCGGGACAACGAAATCATCATGCACTTTGAAGGCAAGCCGATTTCGTCCGCCAAAAGTGAAGGCGGTGTGGCCTCGGAGATTACCCTCGACCTCGACCCGGTCTCGCTGGTGGTGGTTCCGCATCTTGACCGTATTTATGCGGAGATGGGCCGGCAGTGTGTTGGTCGCCCAGGCGATCCTCATCAATGGGTCAACCCGGAATTTCATGGCTGGTCCGCTGGCCGCGGATTCAGTATCAATGTGGAAGTCGAAACCGGGCACCTGAAGGACCTGGAAGATTTTCTGCGGCATTTTTACGCCAGTTATCATCCTTACTACAACGGTAACCAACCGCTGATCCACCCGCAGCCCGCCGGCGTAGCTGTCACTGACAGTGCCGCGCGGTTTATAGGCTGGCATGCCATTACCATTCTGCGCGTCGCGCTGGACCCGGAAGATGTCATGCGGGTGTATTTCTTCAACCCCAACAACGACAGTGGCCAGAATTGGGGTGACGCCGTCATCGTGAGCACGGCGGGAAAAGGCGAGCGGTTTGGTGAGGCATCCCTGCCGCTTGAGCAGTTTGCTTCCCGGCTGTACATCTACCACTACGACCCGCTCGAACGCGGCGAGCCGGCAGATGTCGGGCAGGATGAGCTGCAGCGGGTGATTGATCGTGTCTACAACAGCTGGGGGCGTGATCGCGTGCCCGCTGACATTGGTCTGCAAGCCGAGCCGCCGGCGTAGGAGGCGTAGCAGCCCTTAAAGAGCAAACGGTGAATCAGGAGACGCTATGACGGGCGCAGCCAGCACTCCCCTGAACGGTGCCGACATACTGGTCAGGGCACTGGAGAACGAGGGCGTGAAGTACATCTTCGCCGTACCCGGCGAGGAGAATCTTCATTTTCTGGAAGCACTGCGACAATCCGATATTCAACTGGTGTTGAACCGGCACGAACAGGCGGCCGGCTTTATGGCGGCCACCTACGGTCGCCTGACCGGAAAAGTCGGCGTGTGCCTGTCTACCCTCGGGCCCGGGGCGACCAACCTGGTCACCGCAGCGGCTTATGCCCAGCTCGGTGCCATGCCAATGATGATGATCTCCGGCCAGAAACCCATCAAGTCGTCCAAGCAGGGTCTGTTTCAGATTCTGGATGTAGTGGACTTGATGCGGCCACTCACCAAGTACACCCGCCAGATTAGCAACGCCAACACCGTGCCTGCCAAAGTACGGGAAGCGTTCCGCCTGGCCTCGGAGGAGCGGCCCGGTGCTGTGCACCTGGAGTTGCCAGAGGACATCGCCGCCGAGACCACCGCACCGGATACCCACATCTTCGAACCCAGTGACGCCCGCCGGCCAACCGCGAGCACCAAAAGCCTGGAAAAAGCCTGCGAGATGATCCGCAACGCCCGCCACCCATTGATCATGATCGGGGCAGGGGCCAACCGGAAGCGAGTGTCTCAGGCGCTGATCCATCTGGTTAATGACAGCAACATTCCGTTTTTCACGACCCAGATGGGCAAAGGCGTGGTGGACGAGCGCCACCCCAGATACCTTGGCAACGCCGCCCTCTCCGCCGGGGACTTCGTGCACTGCGCCATCGATCACGCGGATCTGGTGATTAACGTCGGCCACGACGTGGTGGAAAAGCCGCCGTTTTTCATGAAGCCCGGTGGCAAGCAGGTAATCCACGTTAACTTCAGTGGTGCCGATGTCGACCCTGTGTACTTCCCGCAGCACGAAGTGGTGGGCGATATCGCCAACAGCGTGGAATACCTGGCGGCGAATTGCGGCCCTTGCGCCAATCACGATTTCGACCGGTTTATGGACGTGAAGGCGTCGGTCGACCAGCATCTGGCGTCCCGCGCCGAAGACCCACGGTTTCCGATCATCCCACAGCGTATCGTCCATGACGTTCGCCAGGTAATGCCGGAAGACAGCATCATTGCGCTCGACAACGGCATGTACAAGCTCTGGTTTGCCCGCAATTATCCCGCCTACGACAACAACACCGTATTGCTCGACAACGCCCTGGCTTCCATGGGCGCTGGCCTGCCCAGCGCGATGATGGCGGCCATGCTTTACCCACAGTTGAAAGTGATGGCGGTCTGCGGCGACGGCGGTTTCATGATGAACAGTCAGGAGCTGGAAACCGCTGTGCGGCTGAAGCTGAACCTGGTGGTGCTGATCATTAATGACAGCGCCTACGGAATGATCAAATGGAAGCAGGCTCAGGAAGGTTTCCCGGGGTTTGGACTGGACTACTCTAACCCAGACTTTGTGACCTACGCCCAAGCCTATGGAGCCACCGGACACCGCGTGACGCGCACCGAAGATCTCCGGCCGACCCTTGAGGCCGCCCTCTCGGCAGGCGGCGTTCATCTGGTGGACGTGCCCGTGGATTACAGCGAAAACAAACGGGTATTCGACGAAGAGCTGGCGGAGCTGACCTGCCGCCTGTAGCCGGCTGAGGAACAGCCACGATAATCTGCAGGCAGGGGTCACAAAATTAAATTAGTGAAAATCACCCAGAAGGTCAGGCCGGTAAACGCGGTGGCAATCAGCGCCACCGGCTAGTCTGCCGACAGCGAATACCCAAATTCACCCACCCCGGGGTAGCGAATGGAAAACCATTTTGATGTCGACTGGATGCTCACCCTCAACCATCTGGCCCTCATGGCCATCGCTTACCTGCTCGCCTTCCCCATCGGTTTTGACCGTGAAGAACAGGGCCCGAGAATCGGCCTGAGAACCTTCCCATTGGTTGCCGTGGTGTCCTGCGGCTTCATGCTGGTTGGCCGCGCCGTGATCGATTCCCCGGGCGAACAGGGCCGCGTGTTGCAAGGCATCATCACCGGTATCGGCTTCATCGGTGGCGGTGCCATCCTGAGAGACAACAGCCGCGTGATTGGCACCGCCACCGCTGCCAGCATTTGGAATTGCGGTGCGATTGGCGTTGCCGTGGCTTACCACCATCTCGAAATCGCCATTGCCCTGAGTGCACTGAACTTCTTCACGCTGCGGTATATGGGGCGCTTGGTAAGGTCGGTGACCGGTGAGGCGGCGGGCCCGTAGACACTTAGTTCTTGTTGATAGGGGTCTCAGTGGCGTATATACTTTGTATATACAAAAGGCTTGAGGGATACGATGACGCTGAAATGTTCATCTGCAGTGAAGCAGAAGCTGGCTGAGAAACACGGTGTCAGTCCGGAAGAAGTTCAGCAATGTTTTGGAAACCGTGAGGGTGGCCTATTGGAGGACACCAGAGAGGACCATAAGACAGATCCTCCAACTCAGTGGTTTATTGCTGAAACGGACTACGGCCGCCGCCTCAAGGTTGCCTTCATTCTCAAAGATGGAGATATACTGCTGAAAACAGCATACGGCCCCAATCCGAAAGAAGAAGCTATCTACACCAAGTATGGATTTTAATTCAAATGAGTCGCAGATAAAGAACCAGAAGAACGAAAGCGGCGGGGAGCACGCAACATGGCAAAGAAAATAGAAGGCACCCCGGAAGCCTGGGAAGATGGTTCCCTGGGCCGGGATGAAGAGTTCGTTCGTGTATCAAAAAACGTCGATGATGCTGCCCTGAATGATGCGGCTGACTTGCAGCCAATTTCAATCCGCCTGCAGAAATCACTCATCGAGGACTTCAAGAGGATTGCCGAAATCAACGGCATTGGCTATCAGCCACTCATCCGCCAGGTCCTTAAGCGGTTTGCGGATTCAGAAAAGCGCCGCATTTTGCGCGAGAAATCTGCAGACATGCGCAGCCTGGGTGATGACAATCACCATGATCCTGAAAATGGTGAAGGTCACAGAGACTACGGTTGACGATAACTTACCGGTGAGGGGGCTATGTGCGGCTGACTCAGCATAAGCGACGCCCCCTGGTTTAAAGCCTCCTGAAAGGTTTCTGCATTCCGCTAATTTAGCAACGTGACTTAAACCAACGGGCCTCCGCAATATCCGGGGCGGTTCAGTTTGCGGGTTGAATAGAGCGGACAGGGTGCCTAGCCAGCTGAGGAAAGGTGTATATCTCCAGCCTTGTCCAATTTCGAACTACATGTGCCAATCTTCACAGAGTGTGCGGAAGGTATTCTTGCCATCGGATGCCCGTAGTTCAATATGGATGTAACAGGCATAAAAAAGCCCCGTTTCCGGGGCTTTGGGGCGTTTCAGTGGATCTCGCTGGACCTCCTGAAACTCTTGGTTGGTGGAGACGGCGGGAATTGAACCCGCGTCCGCCAGCACTCAGCCTTGAGATCTACATGTTTAGCGTCTCTCTATTGATTTAAGTTCAAGCGACCCGAGAGCCAGGGTGCGAGAACCGAGTTCTTTAGATCTTAGCCGTTAGCCAGTGAACTCTGGATAACGGAGCATCCCGTAAGCGATGACGTCCTGAGATGTAGCTCTGGGCTACGGGCGACCCAGTCAGGACGACTAGCAGCTTACGCTGCTAGTGAGTAGTTTTCGTCGTTTGCGACTATTGCGTTGCAGCTTTGGATTAACGAGATTGGCTGCCATCTCGACATGCACCCAAGGGTTCGCCACCAGCGTCGAAGCCATGTCGTCCCCTCACTCACAGTATATGTGGGTCCTTCCGGCGACTTCAAGGGAAGATTGGTGAAGTTTTGTCGGGCCGCCGGGGATTTGTACCTAGTCAGTCAGCGTTGGCGGCGACCCGGTGTTCCGTTCGTTGCAGGGCGGCGTCTCGTATTTCGGTAAAACTCTCGCGGAAATACCCCATGATGGCGCTGGGATCTGCGTCAATGCCTCGGTCCACGGTGATGCCGAATTGCACGGTGCCGGCGTATGTGAAAATGCTGAGGCCAATGCCGATGTTGCCGCTCTGGGGTACCCAGAACATGGGCTGCACCAGTTTGGCTCCGGCAAGGTAAACCGCTTCTTTGGGGCCTGGCACATTGGTGAGCACGGCCGAGGCTTTGTTGCTCAGCAAGGCCAGGGCGCGCCGTTCCAATATGTCCGGGCCACGGCCAAACAGGTCCAGCAGGCTGTAGGTGACCTGCGCCTGGTAGGAACGTTTGAGCCGGTTCATGTTTTCCTGCACCTGACGGAACCGCATGATGGGGTCCGGAACCTCTACGGGCAGGCACACCAGTACCAGCCCGAATTGGTTGCCCAGGGTGCCGATGGGCTGCCTCAGTGGGCGCAGGTTGAAGGGCACCGCAACGCGGATGCCGCACTCCGGGATGTGTTCGCCGGCCCCGCGGAAATGTCGCTGCAAGGCACCGGTCGCTGCGCATAGCAGTACGTCATTCACGCTGCCACGCAAGGCGCGCCCGCACAGCTTCACCTCGGCCAGGCTGATGGGGTCGGCCCAGGCAACCTGTTTGCGTCCGCACAGGGGGGAGCGCAGTCCGGTATGGGGTTCAAGCGGCGCAAGCCCGAGTTTGATCAGGTCCACCACGATGTTGCCGGCGGCCGTTGCCAGTTTGAGGGGGTAATCCGGTTCCTTGCGGATCGACTGTAAAAACAGCCGGCCTTGCTCTACGGCGGTTTGTCCGTTGTCGAGAATGCGATGAGTAAAGCGTCGCAGGCGGTTGCCTGCATTGGCGGGTGGGGGCAGTGGCTTGGTCGCCAACCGGCTGAGTTTGGCTTCTGGCGTTGTGTCGGTCAGGGAAAGCAGCACCCGCACCAGGGATATGCCGTCCGCAATGCAGTGATGAATGCGGATCAGCAGGGCGCAGCCACCGTCGTAGTTATCAATGTAGTGGATGTGCCAGAGCGGTCGGCGAAAATCCAGCGATGTGCTGTTCAGGTTGCTGGTCAGAGCCTGCAGTTCTTCTTTGTCGCTCTCGCCCGGAAGCGCAATGCGGCGGATATGGTTGTCAATATCGAACAGCGGATCATCCTGCCAGTATATGCGGTCGCCCTCCTGGGTCACTCGTTGGCGGAAGCGCTGGAAGCACAGGAAACGTTCGTTAAGAGTGCGTTTCAGGCGGTTGATGACGATGGGCTGCTCAAACACCAGCACCGCGCAGATCATCATCGGGTTGGTGGGGCTGTCCATGCGCAGCCAGGAGCGGTCCACGGCGGACATGGGTGTTTTACTTGCGGACATGGGGCCTCCGTTCTGGAGCAATCCTTTTGCCGAACGGACAACGTGGCCACCCGGTAGGGGCCGGTCGGCGATCAGGTCAAAAAGTATAGGCCGATCAGAATGGGGGCGGAAGAGCGTGCAGATGCGACATAGGTAAGCGTCGCACCTGCCGGAACATCACACGTTGGTTTCGCGCAGAATCCGCTGTTTCTGGCGGTTCCAGTCACGTTCTTTTTCGGTGGCGCGCTTGTCGAACATTTTCTTGCCTCTTACCAGGGCAATTTCGCATTTGACCTTGTTCTGCTTCCAGTACAGCGCCAGTGGAATGCAGGTGTACCCATCCTGGTTGACCTTGCCCACGATTTTGGCGATTTCCTTGGCGTGCAGCAGCAACTTGCGAGTTCGCGTCGGGTCGGCGATGACGTGGGTGGAGGTCGCGATCAGGGGGGTAAAGTGAGCGCCCAACAACCAGGCTTCGCCATTCTTGAGCAGCACGTAGGCGTCTGTCAGCTGGGCCTTGCCAGCACGCAGCGACTTCACTTCCCAGCCCAGCAGAGCGAGGCCGGCCTCGTAGCGCTCTTCAATATGGTATTCGTGTTTTGCCTTTTTGTTCAGGGCAATGGTACTGCTCTGGGGTGCGGGTTTCTTTTTGCTCATGAATCGATAATCCGGGGTCGGATAAAGGATTTGCCAGGCGCGTTCTGCGCCGGGAAAACGCGCATTGTAGCCCAGGACTGCCAGACCGGTCACGAAATCAGCGAGATGGACTGATTGGTGGTCGTCGGGGAACGGCGGTATCCGCTACAATGCCAGGCTCAGTGTTTATGGATACGTGAATGCCTGCACCCTATGAGACTGCAATCGGGTCCTGGACTCGCAAGTCGACCTTTTTCTGGGCCGCTGTTGGGGCAACGGTAGGGCTCGCCAACCTGTGGCAGTTCCCTTATCTGGCCGGCCAGCACGGCGGTGGGCTGTTCATCCTTCTGTACCTGGCGTGTCTGCTGCTTGTGACCCTCCCGGTGATGGTGACGGAGGCCGCTCTGGGCCGGCATTCGCGCCATGGCATTGTGCTGGCGCTGGACGGCTACATTCGCGGCGCACGGTGTTCCCGCTGGTGGATGTTTGCCGGGCGTCTCAGTGTGATTGCCGCTTTTCTGGTGCTTTCCTACACCGCAGTCTTCGGCTCCATCGCACTGGCCTACGTGTTTTATGGCGCTCTCGGAGTGTTCACCGAGGCCCGCCCATCGGATGCGACTGCGGTGCTTGCAGACCTGGTGTCGGATACCCGGGACTACAAGGTCTTCATGGCCTGGCACCTGTTCTTTCTGGTGTTGGTGGTCTGGGTCTCCGTGCAGGGGGTGGTCAAGGGGCTTGAGCGGGTCTTCCGGGCGTTGGTGCCGGCGTCGCTCCTGCTTCTTCTGGGGTTGTTTGCCCTGGCTGGGTGGCATGGTCGCCTGAATGGCGCGGTTTCAGTAATTCTGGACTTCAGAGCGGAAAATGTCGGATTCGACAGCCTCAAGGCTGCGCTGTTTCATGCGTTCTTTACTCTGGGTCTGGGCATGGGGGTATGGTCGATTTTCGGTGCCTACACGCCGGCCGGGGTGAAACTCAAACGGTCGGTGCTGGCCATCGTGCTGATGGATACCCTGGTGGCAATTCTGGCGGGTGTGCTGATCTATGCCACCGCAGCGAGTGCTGGTGGCTTCGATGGCGAGCGGGGTTTCAGCCTGCTGTTCGTGTCCTTGCCGGTGTCTCTGGCTTCATTGCCGGGCAGTCAATTCATTATAGCGGCGGCGTTTCTGCTGGTGGTTCTGGTGGTCTGGACGACCTCGCTGGCGTTGCTCGAGCCCGTGGTGGGGTGGTTCCGCGAGTGGACAGGTGCTCCTCGCGGGTGGTCGGTCTTTATTATGGGGGCGCTGGTCTGGCTGGCCGGGCTTGGCACGCTGCTCTCGTTCAGCGTTTGGGCGGAGATGCGCCTGGCCGGGGGCACGGTGTTCCGCTGGCTGGAGTTGATTACCGGAGGGCTATTGATTCCGCTGGTGGCCATTCTGATTGCGCTGTTTACCGGTTGGTGCCTGACCCGTTCGCTGTCGTTCAGTATTCTGGGCAATACGCCGTGGCTGTTCAGCCGTATCTGGTTCTGGGTTATGCGTGTGGTGCTTCCGACCGTGGCGGCCTTTATCGGGGTATCTTACACGCTCCATTCGCTGGATAACCTGTGTGACAACCATCAGGAGGAGGTCAGTTGGTGCCGTCAGGTGGACCCGGTAGCGTCTGGCGAAAAAGCCCCCAATCAGGATGATATCCTTTATCATAGCGCCTGAGACCCGCGGGCTTTTTTCAGACCCGCGTTTGCCATTTTTCAGTGAGTTTGTCAGCAGGACACCCGGTTCCAATGCCACATCAGATCGACAAAACGGCCCTGGTCATGCATTCCGCCGAGCGCATGTTTCATCTGGTCAACGACATCGCTCGTTATCCTGAATTCCTGCCATGGTGCGCAAGTACAGAAATTCATCAGCAGGATGAGGCGCAGATCACAGCGTCGCTGGAGGTGGCCAAGGGCGGCATCCGGCAACGGTTGACCACGCGGAACCAGCTACAGCAGCCAGAAACCATTGACATGAACCTGGTCGACGGGCCGTTTCGCAACTTGAGTGGCCGTTGGCACTTCCAGCCGCTGGACGATAACGCCTGTAAGGTGATCCTCACGTTGGAATTCGAGTTCTCCGGTTCGCTGTCGCGAATGACGTTCGGGCCGGTGTTCAGCCAGGCAGCCAATACCATGGTGGACGCATTCTGCCGTCGTGCCGACGAGGTATACGCGGGATGATGGATGTTGAAGTGGCCTTCGCCCGCCCGCAAAAGCAGGAAATTATCAGCCTTCAGGTACCGGAGGGCACCACCGCGCTGGAGGCCGTCAAGCGGTCAGGCATCGTTGATGTGTTTCCGGAGATTGATCCGGAACGTAACGACATGGGAATTTTCGGCAAGATCATCAAGTCACCGGCGGACCATGAATTGCGCGCCGGTGATCGTGTGGAGATCTATCGCCCGCTGCTCATAGACCCCAAGCAGGCCAGGCTCAATCGGGCGAAGAAAAAAGACTGAGACCGGTCTCAGTACGCCGGTGTTTCTTCCAGGAGCTGCGCTTCGTAGTGGGAAAACTGGTTGTTGTCGTAGTAAACAATGACCCGCTGTTCCTCGATGTCGCCACCGCGACGCTGGAACGTGTAAATGAAGTACTCCCGGGAAGGGTCTACCGGGTTAAGCATAAGCGGGGTTCCCAACAACGAATGGACCTGGCTGCGGGACATACCTTCGGTCAGTGAGGTCAGCTCTTCATCGGTCAGAATGTTGCCTTGCTGGACATTAATTTTGTAAACGCCAGGGAAGGCACAGCCGGACATGATCAGAGTCAGAATAAGAGCTGTGAGCTTTTGCATCGCCGGGGGAAATCCTCTATCTTGAAATCGCCTGCCTAGGGCAGGTGTGACACGGTATTACCGTCTGAATGCGGCTTCATCATACCGGAAGCCGTGAGGCACACCAACGAGTGAATAGTAACATGTCATCTGAAAACGCCGAATTACGAAAAGTCGGTCTCAAAGTGACTCTGCCGAGAGTCAAGATTTTCAACATTCTGGAGAGTTCTGAGGAGCACCACCTCAGTGCGGAGGATGTGTACAAGAAGCTGCTGGAGCAAGGCGATGACGTGGGGCTGGCAACCGTTTACCGGGTGTTGACTCAGTTTGAGGCCGCAGGTCTGGTTTTGCGCCATAATTTCGAGGGTGGTCACGCGGTGTTTGAAATGGCCGGCGATGACCACCACGATCACATGGTTTGTACGCAGACTGGTGAAGTTATTGAGTTCGTGGACCCGATAATTGAGCAGCGACAGCAGAAAATCGCCGAAGAAAACGGCTACGAGATCGTTGATCATAGCTTGATTCTCTACGTGAAGCCGATCAAGAAATAAACGCCTACCTCACACATCTCAATGATGTGACAAAAAAGGGGCGGGTATTAGCCCGCCCCAACAGCTCTCGGAATCGAGAGGGGAATGTGCTCTTTTCTCAGTGATGGGTTGCCTGGCCCTTGGTAAACATTTCCCGGGCATGAGCGATGGTGTGCTCTGTCATGTCAACGCCACCCAGCATTCTTGCCACTTCACTGATGCGCCCGTGATCGTCCAGGGTTTCGATTTTCGAGAAGGTTGCGTCCTGTTCCGTGAATTTGCTGACGAACAGGTGTTGATGGCATTGAGCGGCTACTTGCGGCAGGTGTGTCACACACAGCACCTGACCATCGTTGCCCAACGTTCTGAGCAGACGACCCACCACTTCCGCCGTGCCGCCACCGATACCAACGTCCACTTCGTCAAACACCAGGGTCGGGGTAGTGGATGTTTGTGCGACGACCACCTGAATGGCCAGGCTGATCCGTGACAGCTCACCGCCAGACGCTACTTTTGCCAACGGTCGTGCCGGCTGGCCGGGGTTGGCGCTGACCAGAAACTCCACTTCTTCCAGCCCGTGAGGTGACGGTTCTCCGGCACCATTGCGGTTAAGGTGGGTGACGAACTGAACCGCAGGCATGCTGAGTTGCGTCAGTTCTTCGGCAATTTTCTGATCAAGCTTCGCGGCCGCCTGTTGGCGTGCTTCGGACAGCCGCGTTGCGAGTTGTTCAAAGTTGCCGCGCTGAGTGTCCAGCTCGGCCTCAAGTTGCTCAACGCTGCCTTCGCCATCGTCCAGTGATGCCAGTTCCGCGCTTAGCCGCTGGTGCAGTTGCGGCAACTCCTCAGGCGTAATCCGATGTTTACGGGCCATTTGGTAAATCGCGCTTAGGCGCTCTTCCACTTCGTTCAGCCGGGCCGGGTCGGCTTCGTAATCTTCGACAAAACGGCGCAGGTTGTCCCCGGCCTCACTGATCTGAATCTGTGCTTCGTTCAGCATCTGAATGGTATCGGCGAGCGCAGGCACGTCGGTGGGCAGGTTTTCCAGTTGCTGCAGGGCCTGTCGAACCAGCTCAGCGGCGCTGTTGTCTTCCTCGGTGCAGAGCAGGGCCGCCTGTTGGCTGTTGTGCAGCACCGTGTCAGCGTGGCTCAGCTGTGCCTGTTCCTGTTCCAGGCGTTCCTGCTCGCCGGTATCCGGTGCCATGCGATCCAGCTCTTCCACCTGGTAGCGCAGCAGCTGCAGCCGGGCTTCGGCCTCGTCGGCGTTTTGCTGGCGTTCAGTGAGGCGTTGGCGTGTTTTGCTCCAGGTTTTCCAGGCGTCACGGGTTTCATCGGCCAGGGTTTCCACGCCGGCGTACTCGTCAAGGAGTTTGCGGTGGGTTTCCTTGCGTAACAGGGACTGGTGCTGGTGCTGGCTGTGAATGTCCATCAGCTGGCTTCCCAGCTCTTTCAGGTGCACCAGCGGGCAGGGCTGGCCGTTGATGTAGGCGCGGGAGCGGCCATCCTTGCTGATCACCCGGCGCAGGATGCAGTCGTTTTCATCGTCCAGCTCGTGTTGTTCAAGCCAGGCCCGGGCCTCGGTGATGCGTGATACGTCGAAGGAGGCGGTTATGTCAGCGCGCTTCGCGCCATGGCGAACGGCTCCGGCATCGGCGCGACCGCCCATGGCCAATCCGAGGGCATCCAGCACGATGGATTTGCCCGCCCCGGTCTCCCCAGTCAGCGCGGACATCCCTTTACTGAACTGAAGTTCGACCCTTTCGGCAATGGCGTAATTGGAAACGGTGAGCTGTGTGAGCATGCTGGTGACCTCCGCTCTGAAAAATACTGTGGTTTCATACAGTGACTGTGAATATATACAGGGTTTTGGTGGTTTGCAAATTCGGGAAGGGTAAATTGTGCATAAATGCACTGATTGAGGTTGAAACCGACGTATCGGGCCCCATATTCGTTCGCAACGCTATTTGATCCGTCCCTGCGGGCGGGTGACATGTTTAACCGGTCGTTTTGGCGGCCGTGGATGATTACCAGGAGTAGCCATGAGTGCTGATGAAAATCGCAACGAACAGGTAGAAGAAGAGCTGAACACCTCTGCCGAAAATGAATCGGCGGAAGCCGCCGGGGAAGAGCAGGGTGCCGAGCTCTCGGAAACCGAGGCGCTGCAGGCGCAGGCTCAGGAATTTCAGGAGCAGATGCTGCGGGCCCAGGCGGAAATGCAGAATGTGCGTCGCCGCGCTGAGCTGGATGTGGAAAAGGCCCACAAATTTGCTCTGGAAAAGTTTGTGAAGGAACTGCTTCCGGTCGCCGACAGCCTCGAAAAAGCGGTCGAGAGCACGGAAGGTCAGGAAGCGGCCGGGGAATTGGTTGCCTCTATCCGCGAGGGCGTGGAGATGACCTTGAATTTGTTCATGAACAGTCTGAAGAAATTCAATGTTGCGCAGCTCAATCCGGTCGGTGAGCCATTTGACCCACAGGTCCACGAAGCCATGTCCATGGTGCCTGCGCCGGATGCCGAGCCGAACAGCGTGGTTGCGGTCGTTCAGAAAGGTTACACGCTGAATGATCGGCTGGTCAGGCCCGCCATGGTGATGGTAGCTCAGGCCGGTGAAGCACCAAACATCGACGAACAGGCTTGAAAAGTTAATTAAGGCGCCAATATAGGCAGTTAACAGCCAGCGCCAGAATAGGCATAAGGCATCAGTTTGCTGGTGCCGTAATCAGATTGAACAAACGAATTGGAGTGAATCAATGAGCAAGATTATCGGTATCGACCTGGGAACGACTAACTCCTGTGTGGCCATCATGGATGGTGACAAGGTCAAAGTGATCGAAAACGCGGAGGGTGATCGCACCACGCCGTCCATCATCGCCTACACTGACGATGGTGAAACGCTGGTAGGCCAGTCCGCCAAGCGCCAGGCGGTCACCAACCCGAACAACACGCTGTACGCCATCAAGCGCCTGATCGGTCGTCGTTTCGAAGACGATGTGGTCCAGAAAGACATCAAGATGGTGCCCTACAAAATCGCCAAAGCCGATAACGGTGATGCGTGGGTAGAAGTGAAGGGCGAGAAGATGGCACCGCCGCAGGTGTCCGCTGAAGTTCTCAAGAAAATGAAGAAGACCGCAGAAGATTACCTGGGCGAGAAAGTCACCGAAGCGGTCATTACGGTTCCGGCTTACTTCAACGATAGCCAGCGCCAGGCGACGAAAGACGCAGGCAAGATTGCGGGTCTGGATGTGAAGCGCATCATCAACGAGCCGACCGCCGCTGCCCTGGCCTATGGCATGGACAAGAAGACCGGTGATCGCACCATCGCGGTATACGACCTGGGCGGTGGTACCTTCGACCTGTCCATCATTGAAATCGCGGATGTGGACGGTGAGCACCAGTTCGAAGTGCTGGCCACCAACGGTGACACTTTCCTGGGTGGTGAAGACTTCGACCTGAAAATCATCGAGTTCCTGGCCGATCAGTTCAAGAAAGACAGCGGCATTGACCTGCGTGGCGACTCACTGGCCATGCAGCGTCTGAAGGAAGCCGGCGAGAAGGCCAAGATTGAGCTTTCCAGCAGCCAGCAAACCGACGTGAATCTGCCGTATATTACCGCCGATGCGTCCGGCCCCAAGCACATGAACGTCAAGCTGACCCGCGCGAAGCTGGAGTCGTTGGTGGAAGACCTGGTTCAGCGCAGCCTCGAGCCATGTAAAGTGGCCCTGCAGGACGCTGGCATGAAAGGGTCTGAAATCGACGAGGTTATCCTGGTTGGTGGTCAGACCCGTATGCCGCTGGTGCAGGAAAAGGTTAAAGATTTCTTCGGCAAAGAAACCCGCAAGGACGTTAACCCGGACGAAGCCGTGGCAATGGGCGCTGCTATCCAGGCCGCTGTGCTTTCCGGTGATGTAAAAGACGTTCTGCTGCTGGACGTTACTCCGCTGACTCTGGGCATTGAAACCATGGGTGGCGTAGCAACACCGCTGATTGACAAGAACACCACCATCCCGACCAAGAAGTCGCAGACCTTCTCGACTGCGGATGACAACCAGACCGCGGTGACCATTCACGTGGTACAGGGTGAGCGCAAGCAGGCGCAGCAGAACAAGTCCCTGGGTCGGTTCGACCTGGCTGACATTCCGCCAGCACAGCGCGGTGTGCCGCAGATCGAGGTCACCTTCGACATCGACGCCAACGGCATTCTGAATGTGTCTGCGAAAGACAAGGCGACCGGCAAGGAGCAGTCCATCGTGATCAAGGCCTCCTCTGGCCTGAACGACGACGAAATCGAAAAGATGGTGCGTGACGCCGAAGCCAACGCCGACGAAGACCGCAAGTTCGAAGAGCTGGTGCAGGCCCGCAACCAGGGCGATGCCATGGTGCATGCGGTTCGCAAGACTCTGACAGAGGCCGGCGACAAGGTCAGTGACAGCGAGAAAGAGTCTATCGAGGCGTCTGTCAAGGAACTGGAAGAAGCGCTGACCGGTTCCGATAAAGACGACATCGAAGCCAAGACCCAGAAGCTGACAGAAGTGTCCTCTGAGCTGGCCCAGAAGATGTATGCAGATCAGGCTGAGACGGAGCAGGCTGCCGGGGAAGAAGGTGCCCAGGCCAAGTCCGCAGACGAAGCAGTCGATGCCGAGTTTGAGGAAGTCAAAGAAGACGACAAGCGGTAATTTCTGACGTACATCAGGCAGTTGGAAAACGCGGGACCTCTCCCGCGTTTTCCGCGTTTTAATAACAGGGTTTTAAAGCATGGCCAAGCGCGATTATTACGAGATTCTCGGGATTTCCCGGGATGCGGACGAGAAGGAAGTCAAGCGAGCTTACCGCAAGCTCGCAATGAAGTATCATCCCGACCGTAATCCGGACGACACCGACGCCGAGAACAAGTTCAAAGACGCCAGCGAAGCCTACGAAATACTGGCGGATCAGTCCAAGCGTGCGGCTTATGACCAGTTCGGTCATGCCGGCGTTGATGGTCAGGCCGGTGGTGGCTTCGGAGGCGGCGGTGGCAGCTTCTCCGATATTTTCGGGGATGTGTTTGGTGACATCTTCGGCGGTGGAGGCGGCCGTGGCCGTACTGCCCGTGGTGCCGACCTGCGCTACACCCTGGAGCTGGACCTGGAAGAAGCCGTGAAAGGCAAAACCGTCCAGATCCGCATCCCCGGTCACCGGGAATGTGAGACCTGTGATGGCAGTGGCGCGGAGAAGGGCTCCCGCCCCGAAGCCTGTGGTACCTGTAAAGGTATGGGGCAGGTGCGCATGCAGCAGGGTTTCTTTACCGTGCAGCAGGCGTGCCCTACCTGTCGGGGTTCCGGTCAGATTATTAAAGACCCATGCAGGTCGTGCCAGGGCCAGGGTCGGGTGCGAGAAGAGAAGACGCTCTCTGTCAAAGTGCCTCCCGGAGTGGACACTGGCGACCGCATTCGCCTGTCAGGTGAGGGTGAATTGGGCATGGACGGTGGCCCCCCGGGCGACCTCTACGTGCAAGTTGCCGTTCGCGAGCATTCCATCTTTACCCGGGATGGTCGCAACCTGTATTGCGAAGTGCCCATCAGCATCATCGATGCTACCTTGGGTGGTGAGCTGGAAGTGCCTACGCTGGATGGCCGCCTGAAGCTGAAGATTCCGCCGGAAACCCAGACCGGCAAGCTGTTCCGGTTGCGCAACAAAGGCGTTAGTCCGGTTCGTGGTGGTCCTGCCGGAGACCTGCTGTGCCGGGTGACCCTGGAAACTCCGGTCAACCTGACCAAGCGCCAGAAAGAGCTGCTGGATGAGTTCCAGCAAACCCTGGACGGCACCAATGGCACCCATCATGCGCCGAAGAAGACGTCCTGGTTTGAAGGTGTTAAAAGCTTCTTCGACGAAATGAAATTCTGAGGACAGACACCATGAGGGTAGCAATCATCGGCGCCGCCGGGCGCATGGGCAAAGTGTTGATCGAAGCCGTTGACGGCACCGAAGGCCTTGAACTCGGAGCGGCGATTGTCGAGCCGGGCAGTTCGCTTATTGGTGCCGACGCTGGCGAGATGACCGGCATCGGCAAAACCGGTATCAGAATGGCCGGTAGCCTGTCCGAGGTGAAGGGCGATTTTGACGTGCTTGTCGATTTCACCTTTCCGGACCTGACCCTGGAAAACGCCGAGTTCTGCAAAGCCAGCGGCAAGATGATTGTCATCGGCACCACTGGCATGACCGACGCCGAAAAAGAACAGTTGGCCGTGGCGGCAGAGTCGATTCCGGTGGTGTTTGCGCCCAACATGAGTGTTGGTGTGAACGTTGTCCTCAACCTGCTGCGTACGGCTGCGGCCACCCTGGGCGACGACTACGATGTGGAAATCATCGAAGCCCATCACCGCCACAAAAAAGATGCCCCCTCCGGTACGGCGTTGCGCATGGGCGAAGTGGTCGCCGATGCGCTCGGTCGTGATCTGAAGGAGTGTGCTGTCTATGGTCGCGAAGGCTTCACCGGCGAGCGCACTCGCCAGGAAATCGGTTTCGAGACCATCCGTGCGGGTGACGTAGTCGGTGATCACACCGTGCTGTTCGCCACCGAAGGCGAGCGCATCGAGGTGACCCACAAGGCCAGCAGCCGCATGACGTTTGCCAAGGGTGCCATGCGGGCGGCGTTGTGGCTGCAGGGCAGACCGGCCGGGCTGTATGATATGCAGGATGTTTTGGGGTTGAAATGAGCCTGGGTTGTCGGATTACGAGGCTGATGGCTTTAATCCGACCTGCGCCAATCTGATCTGCCGATCTCGTGGCATGGCCCTTTGTTAAGAGGGTGGATTTCAGATGGACATAAACCGTCATATTTTTTACAATAAGGCGGTTTAACTGCACCAAGCGTACCTTTGAAGACGTTTTTAAAAAGCGGGACCGAGTTCAGACTCCGTCTCGCTTTTTTGCAACCTGAATTTGCGCTTGCGTTCCTGTTCGTGACGAACCGATACGCCACTCGATGAGGATACAAGCCTTGAGCATACCTGCAATCCTTGCACTCGCAGACGGAAGCCTGTTTTACGGCACCGCCATTGGCGCTGAAGGAGAAGCCAGCGGCGAAGTGGTGTTCAACACCGCGATGACCGGTTACCAGGAAATCCTGACCGATCCGTCCTACTCCCGCCAGATAGTCACTCTGACCTATCCACACATCGGCAACACCGGTGTGAATGAGGAAGACGTAGAGTCAGACCGGGTCCAGGCCGCTGGCCTGATCATCCGTGACCTCCCGCTGATTGCGAGCAATTGGCGCAGCACCGGCACCCTTGACGAGTACCTGCGTGCAAACAACATTGTGGGCATTGCTGACATCGACACTCGTCGCCTGACCCGCATTCTCCGCGACAAGGGCTCCCAGAATGGTGCGGTTGTGGCGGGTGAAGGTGCAACCGCCGAGCGCGCACTGGAGCTGGCCAACGCCTTCCCGGGCCTGAAAGGCATGGATCTGGCGAAAGAGGTCAGCTCAGCCAAAACCTGGAGCTGGAGCCAGAGCGAGTGGACTCTGGGCGAAGGCTATGGCGAGCGCACTGAATCCCGGTTTAAAGTGGTTGCCTGGGATTATGGCGTCAAGCTGAATATCCTGCGCATGCTGGCAGCCCGCGGCTGCGACATTACGGTGGTGCCCGCCCAGACTCCGGCCTCCGACGTGCTGGCGATGAACCCGGACGGCATATTCCTGTCCAACGGCCCCGGCGATCCCGAGCCCTGCGATTACGCCATCACCGCCATCCGCGAGGTGCTGGAAACCGACATTCCGGTATTCGGCATCTGCCTTGGCCATCAGTTGCTGGCTCTGGCCAGTGGTGCAAAATCGATCAAGATGGGGCATGGCCATCACGGTGCTAACCATCCGGTGCAGGATCTGTCTGACGGCACCGTGATGATCACCAGCCAGAACCACGGCTTTGCGGTTGATGAGGCGAGCCTGCCGGACAACCTGCAGGCCACTCATAAATCCCTGTTCGATGGCTCGTTGCAGGGCATTCGCCGTACCGATAAACCCGCGTTCAGTTTTCAGGGGCACCCAGAGGCAAGCCCGGGACCCCACGATGTGGCACCGCTGTTCGACCAGTTTGTCCGGCTGATGGAAGCCCGATAGGCCCGAAGACGAGCCTCAGAGTCATACAGGCGCCGCACTTTGCGATGCAAGAAATTTAAAGTTGCTGACAGGTTTACCAAGAGATGCCAAAGCGTACCGACATTAACAGCATTCTGATCCTGGGCGCCGGTCCTATCGTGATCGGTCAGGCGTGCGAGTTTGACTACTCCGGAGCCCAGGCCTGTAAAGCCCTGCGGGAAGAGGGTTACCGGGTTATTCTGGTTAACTCCAACCCGGCAACCATCATGACCGATCCGGTGATGGCAGACGCCACCTACATCGAGCCGATCACCTGGAAAACCGTCGAGAAGATCATCGAGAAAGAGCAGCCCGATGCGCTGCTGCCCACCATGGGCGGCCAGACCGCGCTCAACTGTGCGCTGGATCTGGAAAAGCACGGTGTGTTGGAAAAGCACGGCGTGGAAATGATCGGTGCCAACGCCGATACCATTGATAAAGCCGAAGATCGCGACCGCTTCGACAAGGCGATGAGAAAGATTGGTCTGGAATGCCCGCGCGCTACGATCGTCCATTCCATGACAGAAGCCTGGGCAGCGTCAGACGACATTGGCTTTCCGTGCATTATCCGCCCGTCGTTTACCATGGGTGGTTCCGGCGGCGGTATCGCTTACAACCGCGACGAGTTCGAGGAAATCTGTACCCGGGGCCTGGATCTGTCGCCGACCAACGAGCTGCTGATTGATGAGTCGCTGATTGGCTGGAAAGAGTACGAGATGGAGGTTGTCCGTGACAAGAACGACAACTGCATCATCGTCTGCGCCATCGAGAACTTTGACGCCATGGGCGTGCACACCGGTGACTCGATCACCGTCGCGCCGGCCCAGACCCTGACGGACAAGGAATACCAGATCATGCGGAACGCCTCGCTGGCGGTGCTGCGTGAAATCGGGGTCGAAACCGGTGGTTCCAACGTGCAGTTCGGCATCAGCCCGGACACCGGTCGCATGGTGGTGATCGAGATGAACCCGCGGGTGTCCCGCTCTTCCGCGTTGGCGTCCAAGGCCACCGGCTTTCCGATCGCCAAGGTGGCGGCCAAGCTGGCAGTGGGTTATACCCTCGATGAGCTTCGTAACGAAATCACGGGTGGTGTGACTCCGGCCTCGTTTGAGCCGAGCATCGACTACGTGGTCACCAAGATCCCGCGCTTTACCTTTGAGAAGTTCCCCCAGGCCGATGCGCGCCTGACCACCCAGATGAAATCCGTGGGTGAGGTGATGGCCATTGGCCGCACGTTCCAGGAGTCGTTGCAAAAGGCGATGCGCGGTCTGGAAGTGGGCTCTGACGGCTTTGAAGAAAAAGTCGATCTTGCGACCACCGATGGTCAGGAAACGCTGACTCAGGAGTTGAACGTGCCGGGGGCAGAGCGCCTGTGGTACATCGGCGATGCCTTCCGTGCAGGTATGACGGTCGAGGAAGTGTTTAACAATACCCACGTCGATCCCTGGTATCTGGTGCAGATCGAGGACCTGATCCGCGAGGAGCAGGCGCTGAAGTCGGCGGGCAAGGCTGATGTCGATCGTGACACCCTGTTTCGCGTGAAGCGCAAGGGTTTCTCCGACGCCCGTCTGGCCAAGCTGCTGGGTATTTCCGAGGTGAGCCTGCGCAAGCTGCGCCACGATCTGGACATTCGCCCCGTCTACAAGCGGGTGGACACCTGCGCCGCTGAGTTTGCGTCAGATACTGCTTATATGTACTCCACCTATGAGGAAGAGTGCGAAGCGGATGCCTCGGACCGCGACAAGATTGTCGTCATTGGTGGCGGCCCCAACCGCATCGGCCAGGGCATCGAGTTCGATTACTGTTGTGTTCACGCCGCCCTGGCGATGCGTGAAGATGGCTACGAAACCATCATGATCAACTGCAACCCGGAGACCGTGTCCACGGATTACGACACGTCCGATCGCCTGTACTTCGAGCCGATCACTCTGGAAGACGTGTTGGAAATCATCAACGTCGAGAAGCCCAAGGGGGTGATCGTTCAGTACGGTGGCCAAACGCCGCTGAAGCTGGCTCGTGGCCTGGAAGCGGCTGGCGTACCGATTATTGGCACCAGCCCGGACGCGATTGACCGAGCTGAGGACCGTGAGCGTTTCCAGCAGATGATCGGCCGTCTGGGCCTGCTGCAGCCAGAGAACGCCACCGTGCGCAGTCACGAAGAAGGCATTGTGGCAGCCCGCGAGATTGGCTATCCGCTGGTGGTGCGGCCCTCCTATGTGTTGGGTGGCAGGGCCATGGAAATCGTTTATGACGAGGCCGAACTGGTTCGTTACATGCGCAATGCCGTGCTGGTCTCCAACGACAGCCCGGTGCTGCTCGATCACTTCCTGAACGCCGCGATTGAAGTGGACATCGATGCCATTTCCGACGGTAAGGATGTGGTCATCGGCGGTATCATGCAGCACATTGAGCAGGCGGGCGTGCACTCCGGCGATTCGGCCTGTTCGCTGCCACCTTACACGCTACCGAAAGACGTACAGGATGAAATGCGCGAAGCCGTTCGCAAAATGGCCATCGAGCTGGATGTCATCGGTCTGATGAACGTTCAGCTGGCGTGGCAGGATGGCAAGATTTACGTGATCGAAGTGAACCCCCGCGCGTCACGGACAGTGCCGTTTGTGTCCAAGGCCATTGGTGTGTCGCTGGCCAAAGTGGCGGCCCGCGTGATGGCTGGTAAGTCATTGGCGGAGCAGGGCTTTACTCAGGAAATCGTGCCCACATACTACGCTGTGAAAGAATCGGTGTTCCCGTTCAACAAATTCCCGGCGGTGGACCCGATTCTTGGTCCCGAGATGAAATCCACCGGGGAAGTGATGGGGATCGGTGACAGCTTTGACGAAGCCTTTGCAAAGGCCGCGCTGGCCATTGGTGAGCGCCTGCCGACCCAGGGCACTGCGTTTATGTCCGTTCGTGATGTTGACAAGCCCGGCGCGGCCAGTGTGGCGCGGGACCTGGTGGACGCAGGGTTCAAACTGGTTGCCACCACCGGTACCGCCAAGGCGCTGAAAGCAGCAGGCATTGAGGTGGACCGCGTGAATAAGGTTCGCGAGGGCCGTCCGCACATTGTGGACGCTATCAAGAACGGGCAGGTTCAGCTGATCATCAACACCACTGAAGGTCGCAAGGCTATTTCCGACTCGGCACAGATACGCCAGTCTGCCCTGCAGACCAAGGTCACTTATACAACGACACTGGCAGGTGGCGAAGCCTTCTGCCGTGCGATCAAATTTGGTCCGGAGCGCACGGTTCGTCGCCTCCAGGACCTCCACGCAGGGAAGTAAGATTATGGCTGACAGAGTACCCATGACAAAGGCGGGTGAAACCAGTCTCCGCGAGGAGCTTCAGAAACTGAAGTCCCAGGATCGGCCCCGGGTGATTGCGGCCATCTCCGACGCCCGTGAACACGGTGACCTGAAAGAAAACGCGGAATACCATGCCGCTCGTGAGCAGCAGAGCTTCATTGAAGGCCGTATTCAGGAGATCGAAAGCAAGTTGTCGGCGGCGCAGGTGATCGACATCACCACGATCGAGAACACCGGCAAAGTGATCTTCGGGACGACGGTGCACCTGCTCAACATGGACACCGACGAGCAGGTGGTTTACAAGATTGTTGGCGAAGACGAAGCTGACATCAAGTCTGGCAAGTTGTCTATTTCGTCGCCTATCGCCCGCGCTCTGGTCGGTAAAAGCGAAGGAGATGTGGTTGCGATCCGCGTACCGTCGGGTACGGTGGAGTACGAAGTCGAGGAAGTCGAATACCTCTGATTCGGGCCGGGCTTGTTCCGGCCAACAAAAAACCGGCTGCGTGTATTCGCTAGCCGGTTTTTTGCTTTCAGAGTGATGAAGCCATCAGCTGTCGGCTTACTGCTTGTTCCGAAGCAGATTGGACAGTTTGGGATTGGGCTTTTTTGCCCGGCGTAAAATAACCGCAATCTTGCCGATGGTCTGAACCAGTTCGGCCCCAGCGCTGTCGCACAGTTCGGTGATGGCTTCCCGGCGAACTTCACGATCGGGGCTGGCCACTTTGATCTTGATCAGTTCGTGGTCGTTCAGGGCGCGCTCCAGCTCTTCCTGAAGTCCTTCCGACAGGCCTTTGTCGCCAACAATGATGACGGGTTTCAGGTTGTGGGCGATGCCCCGGTATTCCCGGCGCTGTTCCGGTGAAAGACTCATGATGTAATCTCTTAATGGGTGCGATTAACAAAACGTCAGCGGCGCTGTTGCCGTCAAAGCCGTATAATCGACGGATTGTAACAGATTGGCAGGGTGGAGAAATGGCCATTACCACCTATCGCGATTTTACGGCACCGGCGTTGTAATCCCGGTTATGGTGCCCAATATACGTAGTATGCCGGCCGATACGGATGGGCCGATTCTGGTGGATCGGCGTACAATTGGTGTAAGGTGTTCAAAAAGGTTTCCGTGAAGGCGGTCAACCTTTCAATTCATTGGTGACGATCCTTGAACGATATGGCAAAAAATCTGGTTTTATGGCTAATCATAGCCGCCGTACTGCTGATGGTGTTTCAGAACTTCTCCCCCACCACCAGCGGACAACAGGTCAATTATTCGCAGTTTGTCGAGATGGTGCAGGACGGACAGGTCCGTCAGGTCACGATTGACGGCCTGCAGGTCGAGGGCACCCGTGAAGACGGTTCCCAGTTCCAGACCGTTCGCCCACAGGTCTCTGACAATAAATTGATGGATGACCTGCTCGCCAACAGTGTGGAAGTCATTGGTAAGGAGCCGGATCGTCAGAGTATCTGGACCCAGTTACTGGTGGCTGCGTTCCCCATTCTGATCATCATCGCGCTGTTCGTATTTTTCATGCGACAGATGCAGGGCGGTGGCGGCGGCAAAGGCCCCATGTCGTTCGGCAAGAGCAAAGCTCGGCTGATGAGTGAGGATCAGATCAAGACCACGTTCGCCGACGTTGCCGGTGTGGATGAAGCCAAGGAAGATGTGAAAGAACTGGTGGATTTCCTGCGGGACCCAAGCAAGTTCCAGCGTTTAGGTGGCAGCATTCCGAAAGGCGTGCTGATGGTGGGTCAGCCGGGTACCGGTAAGACGTTGCTGGCCAAGGCGATTGCTGGCGAAGCGAAAGTGCCGTTTTTCTCGATTTCCGGTTCGGATTTCGTGGAAATGTTCGTGGGTGTGGGTGCATCCCGTGTTCGCGACATGTTTGAGCAGGCCAAGAAGCAAAGCCCGTGCATCATCTTTATCGACGAAATCGATGCCGTTGGTCGTCATCGTGGCGCTGGCATGGGTGGCGGTCACGACGAGCGTGAGCAGACCCTGAACCAGTTGCTGGTTGAAATGGACGGCTTTGAAGGCAACGAAGGCGTCATCGTCATCGCAGCCACGAACCGTCCGGACGTGCTGGACCCCGCACTGCTGCGTCCGGGGCGTTTCGACCGCCAGGTTGTGGTGAGCTTGCCGGATATCATTGGTCGAGAGCAGATTCTCAAAGTGCACATGAAAAAAGTGCCTTTGGCGGATGGCGTTGAGCCTTCGCTGATCGCACGTGGTACGCCGGGCTTCTCCGGTGCGGACCTGGCTAACCTGGTTAACGAATCGGCGCTGTTTGCCGCCCGTCGTAACCAGCGCCTGGTGTCGATGGAAGAATTTGAACTCGCCAAAGACAAAATCATGATGGGTGCCGAGCGCAAATCCATGGTGATGAGCGAGAAAGAAAAGCGGAACACCGCGTATCACGAATCCGGCCATGCCATTGTCGGGCGGTTGGTGCCCGAGCATGATCCGGTCTACAAGGTCAGCATTATTCCTCGTGGTCGCGCCCTGGGTGTCACCATGTTCCTTCCAGAAGAGGACAAGTACAGCCACAGCAAGCGCTTCCTGACCAGTTCCATCAGTAGCCTGTTCGGTGGCCGTATTGCAGAAGAGCTGACTCTGGGCTTTGATGGGGTGACCACCGGTGCATCCAACGACATCGAGCGCGCCACCAGTCTGGCCCGCAACATGGTTACCCGCTGGGGCCTGTCCGAAAAGCTGGGTCCTCTGCAGTACGATACAGACAGCGAAGAGCCATTCCTCGGTCGCTCTGCGGGCCAGGCGCAAACTGTGTATTCGCCGGAAACCGCCCAGCGTATCGATGAAGAAGTTCGCAACATCATTGATGAGTGTTACGAGAAAGCCAGGCAATTGCTGATCGATAATCGTGACAAGCTGGATCTGATGGCAGACGCCCTGATGAAATACGAAACCATTGATCGATTCCAGATCGATGACATCATGGAAGGTCGTGTGCCTCGTCCGCCCAAGGGGTGGGGTGACAGTGGTCCGACCGGCGGCGTGACGCCGGAAGAGCCGGAAGCAGCCCCGGCACCGCGAGGCTCTGATGACGGGCATCAGCCCGGCGTCGGCCGCCCGGCCGGCGAGCACTGACGGCTTACCTGCTATATTTCTTCAGATCTGACGGCGCCGCCCACTTCGGGCGGCGTTTGTGTTTGTACAGGCTTTCAAGGGTTGATTATGGAGATGAATTTCGCCGGTCGGGTGCTGGATATGTCGCGATGTCATGTCATGGGCATTCTCAACGTGACGCCCGACTCGTTTTCCGACGGCGGTCAGTTCAACAGCCCTGGCGCAGCGCTGGCACAGGCAAGACAGATGGTGTCTGATGGTGCTGCGCTGATCGATGTGGGTGGCGAGTCCACCCGGCCCGGTGCCAAAGAGGTGTCGGTGGCGGAAGAACTTGACCGGGTGTGCCCGGTGGTTGAGGCGATTGCCCGCGAATTGGATACCGTGGTGTCTGTCGACACCAGCGCTCCGGAAGTGATGGCGGAAGCGGCAAAGCTTGGGGCGGGTCTGATCAACGACGTGCGGGCTCTGCAGCGCGCCGGGGCCCCGGAGGCCGCCGCAGCGGCGGAGATCCCCGTGTGCCTTATGCACATTCAGGGTGAGCCGGATTCCATGCAGGAAAATCCGGAATACCGCAACCTACGCCGGGACGTCAGCGCATTCCTGACCGAGCGAATACGCGTTGCGGAAGCCGCCGGGATCAAGCCGGAACGCATCCTTCTTGATCCGGGATTCGGGTTCGGCAAACGGCTGGAGCACAATCTTGATCTGCTGGCATCGCTGGAGCAGTTGCAGCTGCTTGGCCATCCGCTGCTCGTGGGAATGTCCCGCAAAAGCATGCTTGGCCATATTACCGGCCGCGAGGTCAATGAGCGGTTGCCGGCCAGCCTCGCTGCCGCGACAATAGCAGCCATGAAGGGCGCATCGATTCTGCGCGTCCATGATGTCAGGGAAACGGTGGATGCCGTCAGCGTGGTGACGGCGATGAAGGAGGCAGGTCGATGACCGACAGAAAATATTTTGGCACGGACGGCATTCGTGGCCGTGTAGGTGAGCATCCGATTACCCCGGAATTCATGTTGCACCTGGGTTGGGCTGCCGGGCAGGCGTTTAAAAAGGCCGGCCAGCGTAACAGTGTATTGATTGGTAAAGACACGCGGATTTCAGGGTATATGTTTGAGTCCGCCCTTGAGTCTGGTCTTTCTGCGGCCGGCGTGGATGTGAAGTTGCTGGGCCCGATGCCGACGCCCGCGATAGCGTATCTGACCCGTACCTTTCGGGCCTCCGCAGGCATTGTGATCAGTGCCTCCCATAATCCGCATGACGATAATGGCATCAAGTTCTTTTCAGCCAGCGGTACCAAACTGGACGATGCCCTTGAGGCGGATATCGAGCATTGGCTGGATCAGCCAATTCATGTGTGCGAATCATCCGATCTCGGTAAGGCGTTCCGGGTAGACGACGCCCCCGGGCGGTACGTCGAGTTTTGCAAAAGTACGGTGCCCAACGAGTTCACGCTGGAAAACATGCACGTTGTTCTGGACTGCGCCCACGGTGCGACTTACCACGTGGCACCCACCGTGTTCCGTGAGCTCGGTGCAAAGGTGTCCGTCATCGGTGGCGATCCGGATGGTCTGAATATCAATAAAGAGGTTGGCTCGACGCATCTGGATGCTCTCAGCCGTGCCGTGCTCGCCAAGCAGGCGGATCTGGGGATAGCCTTCGATGGCGATGGTGACCGCGTGCTCATGGTGGATAAGGACGGCACCGAAGTAGACGGCGACGAGCTGCTCTATATCATCGCGTCCCAGCGTTACGCTGCGGGCACCCTGGGTGGCGGGGTTGTCGGCACTCAGATGACCAACCTGGGCGTAGAGCTGGCCTTGAAAGAACAGGGCATTGCGTTTGAGCGAGCCAAGGTGGGCGATCGTTACGTGATGGAGCGCTTGTTGCACAATGACTGGCTGCTCGGTGGCGAGGGGTCGGGGCACATGGTTATTCGGGACTGCACGTCTACCGGTGACGGCATTGTGTCGGCGCTGCAGGTACTGCTTGCCATTCGGCGCTCCGGCAAAACCCTGGCTGAGGTGCGCCAGGGCATGAGCAAGCTGCCTCAGACCATGATCAATGTGCGGGTTGATCGGCGTTTTGATCCGCTCGCGCGCGAAGATATCGCCAGCGCGGTACACAAGGCGGAAGCGCGTCTGGGCGGGACTGGTCGGGTGTTATTGCGAGCTTCCGGTACAGAGCCATTGATCCGCGTTATGACGGAAGGTCAGGATGCCGCTGAAATCACCCGTGTAGCGGAAGAGCTGGCATCGGTTGTCGGGAACTCGCGCGCCTGAGTTTGTGGTGGGGGAGTGTTGTCTGGTCGGGTGGACTGCTGTATAGTTCGCCCTCCCTTGAATTCGGGGGCTGTTATGCGCCGTAAAATCGTAGCCGGAAACTGGAAAATGAACGGGTCGACAGGCCTGGTTGAGCATCTGGTTGGCTATGTCCGGTCAGAAGTGTCATGCCTTGATAATGGCGTAGAGGCTGTTATTATTCCTCCCGCTCTGTATGTCCGGGATGTGAAGTCTCTGGCGGGGGATGAGCTCTCAGTCGGCGTGCAGAATGTCGCGTGCTGGGAGTCCGGGGCCTACACCGGTGAGGTGTCTGCGGCGATGGCGAAAGACTGCGGTTGTCGTTACGCCCTGGTTGGCCACTCCGAACGCAGGCAGTTGTTTGGTGAGACCGATGCCGCAGTCGCCGACAAAGTGGCACAACTGATGTCGCAGGGTTTGAATGCCATCGTCTGTGTCGGCGAAACGCTCGCTGAACGGGAGGCGGGGCAGGCCGAAGAGACAGTCTCGGCTCAGGTGCGTAAAGCGCTTGCGGGTGTTTCCGGAGCTGAATGGCAGTACGTTGTGGTCGCCTATGAGCCGGTTTGGGCAATAGGGACCGGAAAAACCGCGACTGCCGGTGATGCGCAGGCCATGCACCAAGCGATTCGGCAGGTTTTGAAGGATCTGGGAGCGCCGGCAGACACAATGTCCCTGCTTTACGGCGGCAGTGTAAAAGCGGATAATGCAGCCGCTCTTTTCGCAGAGCCGGATATAGACGGTGGGTTGATCGGCGGCGCATCGCTGGTCGCACAAGATTTTATGAGTATCTGCCAGGCAATGCCGGCAGGTACTGGAAGGTAAGGGTTCGAAAGCCATTAGCAAGAGTCATTAGAGAGTCGTTATGGATTGGTTGGAAACACTGGTAGTCGTTGTGCACGTGGTTATCGCCGTGGCGCTGGTGAGTCTGGTGCTGATCCAGCATGGCAAAGGCGCCGACGCAGGTGCCGCGTTTGGTGGCGGCGGTGCGTCACAGACAGTATTTGGTAGTCAGGGCAGTGGCAGCTTCCTGACTCGCATGACCACCTTGCTGGCGGTTGTGTTTTTCGTAACGAGTTTTTCGCTGGCAATCTTCGCCAAGCAGCGCGCGGAAGTCGCTGGAGAAGCCGGAATTCCGGTGGTCCAGGAGAGTTCCGAAGCGTCTGACCCGGTGGATGTTCAAGAAGGCGAAACCGAAAGCGGGGAGTCCTCAAGTGAAGACGAGCTTCCCGAGTTCGAGTAAGAGTGTTGCCCAGGTGGTGGAACTGGTAGACACGCTATCTTGAGGGGGTAGTGGCGAAAGCCGTGCCGGTTCGAGTCCGGCCCTGGGCACCATATAGTAGAAAAACGGCTTGGATTTTCCAGGCCGTTTTTTTTGGTCAGTCCTTGACCAGCCCTGCCGGCGTCTCTATACTCCGGCGGATATTGAGGCGGGCTCCGGTTTATCGGGCCAGCTTCTGGCAGGCCAGGTGTCTGTCAGCGGGAAGCGTGTTGGTTGGGTTTGCTTCCTGTGAGTTCTTGCAACAAAAGGCCCCACTCGTTCGGGGCTTTTTGATTAAGGGGCCTGGCGCATCAGGCCCTGGTGCATAAAAAGGGCTGATAAACAGCCCTTTTTTTGTTTCCGGGGTCCGAAAATTTCGAGTCCCGGGGTATTCTGGGGTTCAGGAAATCAAGAGATGGAGACAGTACAGCCTTGTCAGCCAAGCTAAAGCAACTGGAAGACATAGTAAGGCCGGTCGTTGAAGGCCTGGGGTTCGAGTTCTGGGGCATTGAATTTCGCTCCCGGGGCCATCAATCCCTATTAAGAATCTTTATCGACGATGTCGAAAATGGCATTGGCGTCGATGATTGTGAAAAAGTCAGCCGGCAGGCCAGCGGCGTCATGGATGTGGAAGACCCCATCCAGACCGAATACACCCTGGAGGTGTCATCCCCGGGTATGGATCGGCCGCTGTTTCGTCTTGAGCAGTACGAAGCATTTGTCGGACACCAGGTTCAGTTGAAATTGCGAATGGCTTTTGATGGGCGCCGTAAATTTCAGGGCCTGATCAAGGGCGTAGAGGGCGATGACGTCGTGATCGTAGTCGACGACCACGAGTATCTGTTGCCGTTCGACAGTATTGAAAAAGCTAACATCGTTCCGGTTTTTGAATAAGTCGGTGGACGCAAAGTTTATTTTAAGGGCAGGGCAATCCAATGAGTAAAGAGATCTTGCTGGTGGTTGAATCCGTCTCGAACGAGAAAGGTGTCGAGAAGGATGTGATTTTTGAAGCAATCGAGCTGGCGCTTGCCACCGCTGCCAAAAAGCGTTTCGAAGAGGAAGAGGCTGACATCAGGGTAGCTATCGATCGCCATACCGGCGAGTACGATACCTTTCGCCGTTGGCTGGTGGTTGATAATGACGCCGTGCCGGCTCTGGGCACCGAGCTCACTTTTCAGGAAGCAGAAGACATCGATTCGGCACTGAAGCCGGGCGATATCCATGAAGAGCAAGTTGAGTCGGTCGCCTTCGGTCGCATTGGCGCGCAAGCCGCCAAGCAGATTATCTTCCAGAAGGTCCGCGAAGCGGAACGCACCAAGATTGTTGACAGCTACCGTGATCGTGTTGGTGAGCTGGTCTCCGGCACCGTCAAAAAAGTTACCCGGGACAACGTGATTGTGGACCTTGGTGCCAATGCTGAGGCGCTGCTTCCCCGTGAGCACCTGATTCCCCGCGAAACCTTCCGCATGGGCGATCGCGTTCGCTCACTGCTGCTGGAAATTCGCACCGATCATCGCGGCCCGCAGCTGATCCTGAGCCGCACCGATTCGCAGATGTTGATCGAGTTGTTTCGCATCGAAGTGCCGGAAATCGCGGAAGAGTTGATTGAGATCCGCGGTGCCGCCCGAGACCCCGGTTCCCGTGCCAAGATCGCGGTAAAAACCAATGACCGCCGTATTGATCCGGTCGGTGCCTGTGTCGGTATGCGGGGCTCCCGTGTGCAGGCGGTCTCGAACGAATTGGCCGGTGAGCGTGTTGATATTGTGCTGTGGGACGACAATCCGGCACAGTTGGTCATCAATGCCATGGCACCGGCCGAAGTCGCGTCCATTGTGATGGACGAAGACCGTCACACCATGGAAGTGGCCGTTGCCGAAGATAATCTCGCCCAGGCCATCGGTCGTAACGGTCAGAACGTGCGTCTGGCGACCGAGCTGACCAGCTGGATTCTCAATGTAATGACGGAAGAAGAAGCGGGTGAGCGCCAGGAGCAGGAGCTTAATCGCCTGCTTGAGCATTTCACCAGCAATCTGGATGTGGATGAGGAGTTTGCCGGCGTACTGATCGAGGAAGGGTTTACGTCCATTGAGGAAGTGGCGTACGTCCCCATGGAAGAAATGCTGGCCATTGACGGTTTTGATGAAGACACCGTCACAGAGCTGCGCCGCCGTGCCAAGGATGCCCTGTTGAACCAGGCCCTGGCCAGTGAAGAGGCGCTTGAAGGGTCAGAACCCGCGGAAGATCTTCTTAATATGGACGGTATGGACCGTAGCCTTGCCTTCAAGCTGGCAGGTATCGGGGTTCGTACCATGGAAGATCTCGCCGAGCAGTCAGTTGATGACCTGCTCGATATTGAAGGTATGGATGAAGAGCGTGCAGGACAGCTGATTATGACTGCGCGCGCCCCCTGGTTTGAAGACCAGGCCTAATTCGGGAGGAGGACCTGTATGGCTGAAGTAACGGTAAAACAACTGGCCGCAGACGTAGGCGCTCCCGTGGATCGTTTGCTGAAGCAGATCGTCGAAGCTGGGCTCAAGGCCCGCTCTGAGGACGACTCTGTGTCCAGCGATGAGAAGCAGCAGTTGCTGGCTTATCTGAGAAAGAATCACGGTGACCTAAACGCAGAGCCGAACAAGATTACTCTGAAGCGTAAAACCACCACGACTCTGAAAGCTGGCCGCGCCAAAACAGTCAATGTAGAAGTTCGCAAGCGTCGCACCTATATCAAGCGCGCTGATCAGGAAGCGGAAGCTCCGCAACCGGAAGAATCCGCAGCAGAAGCGCCGGCTCAGCAGCCTGTGACTGGCGAGGCACCGGCGGTGACCGCCGAGCAGGCACCGCAGGCCGAAACCCAGGCGACCTCTCCGGCGGACGAACCCGTTGCCGAGCAGGCAGCAGTGGAAGAAAAGCCCGAAGCCAAGCCGGCTAAAAAGGAAGAGGAAGTGTCCATTCCCGCACCGGAGGACATGCCCATTCCGCCGCCTGAAGAAGGCGAAGGCAAAGACCGCAAGGCTAAGAAAAAGAAAGAAAAAGTGCGTGAGCGCGGTGATGAGGCGGATGATGGCAAGCCGAAGAAGAAGTCGGCCGGCCATCGTGGTCCTCGCAGTCGCCCGGTGGAAAAACCTCAGATTATCAATGAGGACGAGGAAGACACCACGTTGCGCAAGCCGCTTCGAGCGAAAAAGAAGCCGAAAGAAAAACGCCACGCCTTTGAGAGACCGACCAAACCAATGGTTAGAGAAGTACAGATCCCAGAGACCATTACCGTTGGCGACCTTGCCCAGCGAATGGCAGTCAAAGCGGCAGACGTCATCAAAACGCTGATGGGCATGGGTGTGATGACCACCATCAACCAGCCCCTGGATCAGGAGACAGCCGTTCTGGTCACCGAAGAGTTGGGGCACACTCCGAAACTGGTCAGCGAAGATGCGTTCGAGGAAGAGGTTCTGAGCGAATTTGCCTTCGAAGGTAAAGAGAAGGTCAAGCGTGCTCCAGTGGTCAGCGTGATGGGTCACGTCGACCATGGTAAGACCTCGCTGCTGGATTACATTCGCCGTACCAAAGTAGCTGACGGCGAGTCCGGTGGTATTACCCAGCATATCGGTGCTTACCACGTAGAAACCGATCAGGGCATGGTGTCTTTCCTGGATACTCCGGGCCACGCAGCGTTTACCGCGATGCGTGCCCGTGGTGCTCAGTGCACGGACATTGTCGTGCTTGTGGTGGCGGCGGACGATGGCGTTATGCCGCAAACCAAAGAAGCGGTGCAGCATGCACGTTCCGCTGGCGTACCCATCGTTGTCGCGATCAACAAGATGGACAAAGAGGGTGCCGACACCGATCGCATCAAGACCGAACTGGCCGGCATGGAAGTGATTCCGGAAGACTGGGGTGGTGACGTTCAGTTCGTTCCGGTGTCTGCGCACACCGGATTGGGCATCGATGACCTTCTGGAAGCGTTGGTATTGCAGTCTGAGATTCTTGAGCTGCAAGCCTCTCCTGATGCACCCGCCAAGGGCGTTGTGGTTGAGTCCAGCCTTGAGCGTGGCCGTGGTTCTGTTGCGACCGTATTGGTCCAGAACGGTACCCTGCGCCAGGGTGACATGGTTGTTGCGGGCGCTTTCTTCGGTAAGGTCCGCGCCATGACCGACGAAGCTGGCAAGCAGAGCAAAGAGGCCGGCCCGTCGATTCCCGTAGAAATTCTCGGCCTGAACGGCACACCGGATGCCGGTGATGAATTCTTTGCGGTGGCTGACGAGCGCAAGGCGAAAGAGCTGGCTGAGTTCCGCCAGACGCGTGAGCGTGAGCAGCGGTTGCAGCGTCAGCAGGCGGCCAAGCTGGAGAACCTGTTTGAGAACATGGGTAAGGACGAGGTCCGAACCCTTAACGTGGTCCTCAAAACCGACGTTCGAGGCTCCCTGGAAGCTATTTCCAAGGCCCTGCAGGATCTCGGTAACGATGAAGTTCAGGTCAAGATTATATCGTCCGGTGTCGGCGGAATCGCCGAGACAGACATCAGTCTTGCGGTCGCCACCAGCGCCGTTATCTTCGGCTTCAACGTTCGTGCCGACACCGCAGCGAAACGTCTGGTCGAACAGGAAGGGATGGATCTGCGTTACTACAGCATCATCTATAACCTAATTGACGATGTGAAAGCCGCCCTTACGGGCATGTTGGCACCGGAGTTCCGCGAAGACATCGTGGGCATTGCCGATGTGCGTGAGGTGTTCCGCTCACCGAAGTTCGGCCAGGTAGCTGGTTGTATGGTGACCGAGGGCAACGTACACCGTCACAAGCCGATCCGTGTGCTGCGTGACAACGTGGTGATCTTTGAAGGGGAGCTGGAGTCTCTGCGTCGCTTCAAGGATGACGTACCGGAAGTGCGTAATGGCATGGAATGTGGTATCGGCGTGAAAGGCTACGATGTCAAAGTCGGTGATCAGATCGAAGTGTTTGATCGCATCCGGGTCGAGCGTAAGCTCGAGTCCTCCGGCGCGTGATGCGCGAGAGATTAAGGGGAGCCTGATGCCTAGAGAGTTCAGTCGTGTAGATCGTATCGGTGATCAGATGCAGCGTGAACTGGCTCAGCTGATCCAGCGGGAAGTCAAAGACCCGCGGGTTGGTATGGTCACGGTCAACGCCGTTAAGGTGAGCCGTGACCTGGGTTACGCAGACATTTATGTGTCTCTGTTGTCCACCGAAGAGCTGACGGAAGAATCTCCGGAGGTCAAGGAATCCCTGGCGGCGCTCAACAAGGCTGCCGGGTTCCTGCGTGGCCAGGTGGGGCGGGCAATGAAGCTGCGGGTAATGCCGCAGCTACGTTTCCACTTCGACACCCTTCAGGGTTATAGCCGCAAAATGGATAACCTGATCCGTGAAGCGGTCGGTGAGACGCCGCCGGTTTCGCAGGACGACAATGCCGCAGATGATTCGGAGCGAGACGCTTGAGTCGCAGACGCAAAGGCCGTGATGTCAACGGTATCCTGGTCATCGATAAGCCGATGGATATAACCTCCAACGGCATTCTGCAGCAGGTCAAGCGCCTGTTTGGTGCGGCCAAGGCTGGCCATACCGGTGCCCTTGATCCGTTGGCGACAGGGGTGCTTCCTCTGTGTTTTGGTGAAGCCACCAAGTTTTCCCAGATGATGCTCGACAGCGACAAGGCCTACATTGCCACGGCACGGTTGGGTGTGCGTACCGAAACCGGTGACAGTGAAGGTGCCGTGGTGGAAGAAAAGTCCGTGCCTGCGGGCCTGGATGCCGCCACCCTGGAGCCTGTTCTGGAAAATTTCCGTGGAGATATCCAGCAAGTGCCGTCGATGTACTCGGCGCTGAAACACAAGGGGCGTCCGCTCTATGAATACGCCCGGGAAGGCATTGAAATAGAGCGTCCAGCCCGTCCGGTGACCATCTACGAATTGACGTTGCTGGATGTTCGGGACAATGAGCTGGACATCGCTGTCAGCTGTACCAAGGGCACGTACATTCGCTCACTGGTTGAGGATATTGGCGAGGCGCTTGGGTGTGGTGCTCATGTTTCGGCTCTGCGCCGAACCATGGCGTCGGGGTTCACCCTGGCGGACGCCTGCTCTGTCGATCAGCTTGAGGCGATGCGCGAACGGGATGAAAGTCTCGATGGCTTGCTGGTCGCCCCCGATGCTGCGTTGTCGATGTTCCCGCAGCAGGTGCTGAGTGGCTCGTCACTGATGTCGATAATTAATGGCCAACCCGTTAGAATGTCAGGCCAGCTTGAGGAAGGCTATGTTCGTCTTTATGGCAACGAGCGCTTCGTCGGGCTGGCAGAAGCTTTCCCGGAAGGGGAGGTCACCAGATTGGTGCCTCGCCGGCTGGTGAAGAACGGCTGAGCGGCGGTTGCCGCGAAAGCCGGATAGCCGAGCTGTAGAGATGCGTGGTTCGGCTGTATCCAATTGCATCGCAAACCATGAGGTGAGTTATGGCACTTTCTGCCAACGAGAAAGCACAGATTGTTCAGGATTATCAGCAAGGTGATGGCGATACCGGGTCCCCGGAAGTTCAGGTAGCACTGCTGAGCGCCAACATCAACAAGCTGCAGGGTCATTTCAAGATCAACAAGCAGGATCATCATTCCCGCCGTGGTCTGATCCGGATGGTAAACCAGCGTCGTAAACTGCTGGACTACCTGAAGCGTAAGAACGCTGACCGTTATCTGGAGCTGATCAAGCGCCTGGGTCTGCGTCGCTGATCTGGTCGTCAAACGACCTGACGGCCAGCGGCTCCCTTCCGGGGGCCGGCTGGCGATCAACTGGCGAGGTGCCTTGTGTGCCTCGCCAGTTGTGCTTTTTTCGAGCCAATTGTGTGTTTGTTGAAAAAGCCGTTGTATAGTGATTAAAAGCGCAGTGCTGCAGTAGGTTTGTCGGTGATTAATGGGAATTCCCTGTCGTAATGGAAAGCCGGAATTGATAGCAGGTTGTTGAAAAGCCCGGCCTTGTGAATGGCTTTGAGCTGTCACGTTTGCCCCGGGGTTTTGCAACAGCCTGTTAGCTTTCAGGCGGGTTGCCCTTCAGATCACAGTATGAAAGCCCTGCAGTGGTAACGGCCGGTCCGCAGGGGCGGAGTGGCTGAGTCATATTGGACAAGATAATTTCAGGAGTTACCGTGGATCTGAATCCCGTAAAGAAAACGTTTGAACTCGGCGGCAAGACCGTCACCCTCGAAACTGGTCGTATTGCCCGTCAGGCGACTGGTTCTGTTCTCGTCACTATCGACGACATCTCGGTTCTGGGTACCGTTGTCAGTGCCAAAGACGCCAAGCCAGGCCAGCCTTTCTTTCCGCTGACCGTCAATTACTTCGAAAAGACTTACGCCGTGGGCAAAATTCCGGGTGGTTTTTTCAAGCGTGAAGGCCGCCCGTCTGAGAAAGAGACGTTGACGTCCCGTCTGATCGACCGTCCGATTCGTCCGCTGTTTCCGAAAGGATTCATGAACGAGACTCAGGTTATTCTCACAGTCATGTCGTCCAGTAAAACCCAGGACCCGGACATTGCGGCCATGCTCGCAGCTTCCGCCGCGCTCTCCATTTCTGGTGTTCCCTTCGACGGCCCCATTGGTGCTTCGCGGGTTGCCTATACCAACGAGCGTGGTTATTTCCTGAACCCGACCTTTGAAGAGCTGGAAACGTCCCTGCTGGACATGGTGGTTGCCGGTACCGAAGACGCGGTTCTGATGGTGGAATCCGAAGCTAAGGGCCTGACCGAGGACCAGATGCTGGGTGGCGTGTTGTTCGCTCATCAGGAAATGCAGACAGCGGTCACCGCCATCAAGGAGTTCACTGCCGAAACCGGTAAGACTCGTTGGGTGTGGGAGCCGGCACCGGAGAACGCTGACCTGCTGGCAGCTGTGAAGGCTGAGGCAGCCTCTTCTATCGAAGAAGCCTACAGCATCCGTGACAAGATGGAGCGATACGCTCGTCTGGGCGAAATCAAAACGGCGCTGGTTGAAAAGCTGGCGGGTGAGGAAGAAGGCCAGCCGTCTGCCGATGACGTTAAGAAATACTTCGGCAAGGTGGAAAAGACCGTCGTGCGTCAGCAGGTGATCGATGGCAAACCGCGTATCGATGGCCGCGACGCCAAGACCGTACGCCCGATTGAAATCGAAGTGGGTATTCTGCCGAGTGTTCACGGTTCCGCCCTGTTCACCCGTGGTGAAACTCAGGCGATCGTAACCACGACGCTGGGAACCTCCCGCGATGTGCAGACCATTGACGCCCTCGAAGGCGAGCGCAAGGACCCGTTCCTGTTCCACTACAACTTCCCTCCGTACTCCGTTGGCGAAGCGGGCCGCGTGGGCACACCGGGTCGTCGTGAAGTGGGCCATGGTCGTCTCGCCAAGCGCGGCGTACTGGCGGTTATGCCAACGATGGAAGAATTCCCATACGCCATTCGTGCGGTGTCCGAGATCACTGAATCCAACGGCTCCAGCTCCATGGCGTCTGTTTGTGGTTCAAGCCTGGCGTTGATGGACGCCGGTGTGCCGATCAAGGCACCGGTAGCCGGGATTGCCATGGGTCTGGTCAAAGAAGGCGACAAGTTCGCGGTCTTGACGGACATTCTGGGTGACGAAGATCACCTGGGCGATATGGACTTCAAGGTAGCCGGTACCAAAGACGGTATCACCGCGCTGCAGATGGACATCAAGATCAACGGCATCACCGATGAGATCATGGAAATCGCTCTGGAGCAGGCCCACGAAGCGCGCCTGCATATCCTTGGCGAGATGAACAAGGTGATCTCCGCGCCGCGCGCCGAGCTGTCGGATCGTGCTCCGAGCATCACGGCCATCAAGATCCATCCGGACAAAATCCGTGATGTGATTGGTAAAGGTGGCTCCATGATCCGTTCGATCTGTGACGAAACCGGTGCGTCCATTGATCTGGATGACGACGGCAACGTGAAGATCTACGCTGACAACCAGGCAGCTGCCCAGGCGGCAGTGAACCGGGTTAAGGAAATCACCGCGGAAATTGAGGTGGGTGCCATCTACAAGGGCCGTGTTGAGCGCATTGTGGACTTCGGTGCCTTTGTGAACATCCTGCCTGGTAAGGATGGTCTGGTGCACATTTCCCAGATCTCAGATCAGCGGATCGAGAACGTGACTGACGAGCTCAGCGAAGGTCAGGAAGTTCTGGTCAAGGTACTGGACGTCGACAACCGTGGTCGCGTTAAGCTGTCCATGAAGGAAATCAAGGAAGGCGATCAGCCGACCGATTTCTCTGCCTGATAGTTTTCAGGCCTGAAAAAAAACCGCCTTTCCCCTGGATTGGCGGGTTTTTTGTTTCTGGTCTTCTGGATTGGGGGGCGGCAGGCGTTGGAAGACTCTTTTCGAAACACGCTACGAGCACATCCATGTGCGCCTACCGTCCTACTCGATGGCGAGCCCTTAGAAGAAATAGGTTACGCCGCCAAACAGGCCTAAATTGCCGTCTTGCAGATCGACTTCACCTGTGACGCTTAGATCATCCTGAATCCGGTAACGACCCTGGCCGGTCAGGCCAACGTAGTCCAGATCGCCGGTCACAATACGGGCGCTTGCGCCAAGTTCAATATTTTCGTCAAACTGGTGACGGATGCCACCCCTGATGGCCGGCGCGGTATCGTCAAACGACCATGAATGGCATTCCGTACCGGAGAAGGTGGCGAAGCACTCTTTGCCCCCGTCTATTTCCTGATATTCAAGACTGGCACCGGCCCAGACATCAGTTTTCGCATCCAGCGCATGGCGGTAGGCCCCACCCAGGTGCCAGTTGGTGTAGTCGAGATCGTCTGTCAGCATGCGGAGACCACCAAACGCAAAGATATTCTCGTTTACCAGGTACGAACCACGCAGATCAAAGCCTAGGAAGGTTTGGCTATAGTCTGCGTCAACAATCGCTATGCCACCCTCTGCGTAGGTGTAGCGCAGGTCGGCAGAGGCCGTTCCGGCAATCAGGGCGCTGGCGAGAATGAGTCCTTTGATTTTATTTCCCATAAAATGCGATCCTTTATTTCTTTTAGTGATAGGTGCCACGAGAAATTATCGATTTTTTATGAATGTTTCAAATACATATATGTGTATATTTGTGGCACTCAGCTTTTTGGCCGTGGGTATTGTGGGCGTTGCACACTCGCTGGGACTTAGTTGTGTTTGGTGCTCATTTCCATGAACTTGGTCGCAGCGTCTTTGTATGCCGGAATCACAAACGTAGCCGCATGAGGTGTATCCGTCTGCAAGAAGCGTTTGGGCTCCCCCGCCGCCTCAAACAGTGCCTCCCCATGATGAAACGGAATAATCCCGTCCCGTACGCTGTGAATAACCATCACCGGCACTGGGCCGATATCGGCAATGTGGTCCACGCCTTCGTAATCGTCGGTGATGCTCCAGCTCAGCGGAATCTGGAACGGCCAGGTCAGCCAGAAGCTGCCCAGCTTTTCCCGGGCGATGCCGCGGAAGCCGGAAAAGGTGCCGTCGAGGATGACGCCGTCGAGAGAAGGCTTTTCTTCGCGCTGTACCCATTCGCTGGCCAGGGCAATGCCCAGGGCACCACCAAGGCTCTGACCGAGGAGGAAAACCGGCCCGCCGTCGGTTTGCGGTTGTGCCATCAACCAGCGCAGGCCGGTTTCGCTGTCGTGCAGGGTGCCTTCTATGTCCGGTGCCCCGGTTGAACGGCCGTAGCCCCGATAGTCGATGAGGAAGACGTTATAGCCTTTCTGCGGCAGCCAGGCGACGTTCATCAGATGGCTGCTGATGTTCTGGGCATTGCCGTGGAGAAAGTAGACGGTGCCCTTGGCGTTGCTCTCAGAGGCTTCTGACGGCAGCCACCAGCCGTGGAGTGTTTCACCATCGGCAGTGTCCAGAAAAACGTCATCGTACTTGAGGTTGAGTCGGTCCGGGGTGATGTAGCTGACCCTGTCCGGGTAGAAGAACACGCTGCTGCAGCCGGCTTGCAGCAGCAGACCGGCACCGGCGAGGGTTTTCAGAAGTAAGCGTGCAGTCCCAGTTGCCATGTCGTGCGGTACCTGTCGTAGTGGTCTTCCCGATTAAGTTTTCCGAACAGGCTGACGTCCCGTCCGAAGTGCCAGTTGGCCTTGGTGTAGAGCTGATCCTGACGATGCTGGTTACCGACGACCCAGGCCTTGGTTTTCACCCCGGCCAGCAGGCTGAAGCGGTTGTTCTGGTGCAGCAGCCCCAGGTCGGCACCCGGGGCGGCGTCATAGCCCTTGTTGAAGTCGTCGTCGATTTCCAGGTCCGCGGTGGCCAGGGCAAAGGCCTGCAGCGGTCCTATCTGCCAGCTGCCGCCTGCGCCGCCTTCGAGATAGGGGGTGAAGACCCGGTTGGTGTCAGTGTCGGTGCGGCGTCCGCCGAAGCTGACCTGCCAGGACAGCGGTGAGAAGAACTGGTTGCGAGGGGACAGCGAGCGGATTTCCACGCCAACGAGTTGTTCCAGCTGCAGTTCGTCGTTGTCGGTGTAGTAGCGGGCGTCCAGTCTCAGAAACTGCAATTGCGCACCCGGCCGATACCCGGCGGGTGGGTCGAGCACGTCATGGTACGCGGGCCGCAGAGTTACTTGACTGAAGTTGCGGTTGCCTTGTCGGCCGCCAGCCAGGCTGAAGCGGAAGGTGTCATGGCCCTGGTCATCCCGTACGTCTGGCTCGGATGGTTTTGCCGGGGCGGGCGCATCCTGTATCTCGCTGCGGGTACTCAGCAGCTCGTGCGATAGCGGTGCCGCATGCTCCCGTGGCCAGGCGTCGGCTTCGCTCTGGTAGCGCACATAATCGTAGGTGGCGTCGAGCAGGTGTGCCTGGTCGCGGTCGGGAAGGCGGGTCACCTCCTCGGAATCCACGGCAACGTAGCCGTTGGCGATGGCCGCCGCCAGTGTCTGGTGGTCAGAGGGCAGGGTGTCGAGAGAATGGGTCACACTGGTGGCTGCCGAGGGGCGGTATTTCACCTCGCCCACCAGATCCTTGTCGACAACCCATCGCACAGTATCTGAGGGGATGGCGTGGGTGCTGACTTCGTCGAGCAGATCGGTGCCGGGGCGTGCTACATCGAGCAGGGCGAGCAGCCGGTAGGCGCAGTTCTCATCGAAAAAATAGTAGTCGAAGTTGATCTCTCTCAGCTCCCAGGCGTGAGCGATCATCATGTCAACCTCGTCCTGGGTCAGGTTGAGCTGGTACTCCCATAGGTCCCGGTGCTCGATGTCGGAGTACAGGCGGACCATCTCGTAATAGGGTTTGATGGCCGTTATGCCGGGGTAGCCGCCAAAGATACCTTTGTAGGCGAACAGAATTTCACTGTCGTGAGCCTCGGCATCCGCCGCGTAGGAAATCGTGTTGGCGAGCAGAAGGTCAGCCTCTTCGTCGTCCTGGGGTGGATCGAGACGTATAAACGTGTGGCCAAACATGGACGAAGGGCTATTAAGATAGGACGCGGCAAACACCAGGGTGACGGTTTCGGTGTTGAGAGTGTCTTTCCAGTCGTCGTACTCGGTGCATTCCGCCTCGGACCGGGGCAGGTCCATGTGTTCTCTCAGCCAGCGATCTCGGGCCGGAAACCGGCAGCTGGCGTGATCGTTATCGCCACCGGGCTTGGTAATTGCCGCAAGCGTAGCCTGTAATTCGGCGCTGGGCGAATGCTTGCCATGTTCGCTCAGGAAATAGTCGTCATCGTCTGCCTGGCTGGTGTAGCCATCCGCATAACGGTTGGGCTGATAGTGCATCAGGGTCAGCCAGTCGGGGTGTTCGTGCAGTTGTCCTGTCTCGGCAAGGGTCAGGGCCGAAGCCTGTGTGCCTGAAGCCAGCCAGATCAGGGCCAGCGCGTACTGAAGCATGGTGCGCATGAATAGTCAGTCGAATCCGGGTTGGGCGGAGGGAAGTCGTCGGGAGTTGCGCCGTCCCTGGCGCAGTGGGTCCCTTATGGTTAAAAGATCAGGCCGCTACGTACTTGCTGAGCGACTCGTCTTTTTCCAGCAGCGCTACGATCGCGTCGACCGCTTCGCCGGAGGTGGTTTCAGAATTTGGGAAAATGGTGGCGAAGTTGTCCTGCAGAATCTGGCGGAAGTCACCGCGATCCGCTTCGTCTACGCCCAGAAGCACCGCGAGGGTGTCGAGATTTTCGCCGGAACCACGAGACATGTCACGGGCAACCTTGTCGATGTTGCTGTCCATATACATGGCCATGGACTGAACGGACTGGTTGGTCTGGCAACCCAGTGTACCGGTGGTCATGCCAAAGGTCTGGTTACCGAATGTGCCGTTGGTGGTTGCTGCCAGAACGTGAGGGGCAATGCCGGACTGGCCCTTCCAGATCATGGCACCCACGCCGCAGCCAGGCTGTGCAAAAGCCATGGATGAAGCGCCCAGAAGAATTGCACCTGCGATCAGTTTTTTCATTATTCACTCCTTGTTGTGGTCTAGCTCTCGTCGCTTGTCGTGTGCCACTTTTGGTGGCAGGGTCACGGTAACGGCCCTGACTGGTTTCCCATGGAGACAGGTTGACCGTTCCGTTGAGTATAGTCCAATTCACGGGAAGGCAAGTCAATCGGGTTGTGAGTTATTGATTTATCCGGAAAAGAACAAAAACGATCATGTTTTCATATTCCATAATTGATGAATAAATATATTTTATATCTCTTATTTTTATATGCCTGAGTGTTCGGTATAGTGCGCGCGGCCATGAAGGCTCATCCACAACACCTGGAGATTTATCGGTGAAAAAAGCACTTATCGTATCCAGCTTGCTGCTGGCCGGCGCAATGACCGGCTGCAGCTTATAACGCCATCTCTGCGTCTGGCGCAGACGTGATTGTGGCTCCGGCTTTTCAGTTACAGGACTCTAAAAACGTCAGCCACCGAGGTAGGCGTTTTGTACATCCGGATTGGCCAGCAGGTTTTTGCCGGTATCGTGCAGGCGGATTCTGCCGGTTTCCAACACGTATCCCCGGTCCGCCAGGTTCAGTGCCTGATGAGCATTCTGCTCGACCAGAAAGACGGTAATCCCTTCTTCTCTCAACTGACCAATAATCTCGAAGATCTGTTTGATCACCAGCGGTGCCAGCCCCAGGGAAGGTTCATCGAGGATGATCATGTTGGGTTTGCTCATCAGTGCCCGGCCTATGGCCAGCATCTGCTGCTCACCACCGGACATGGTGCCTGCGCGCTGGCCTTCCCGCTCCTTGAGCCGGGGGAACAGATCGTATACGTGATCCTGGCTCTTGCGAATTTCGGCTTTGGTGTTGAAAAAGCCACCCATGTGGAGGTTTTCCTCCACGGTCAGGCCGGAGAACACCCGCCGGCCTTCCGGCACAATCGAGATGCCCGAGCGCATGATGCTGGCCGTTGGGTCCCGGGTGATGTCCCGGCCTTCCAGAATGACCCGGCCAGAAGTGGCCTGGGGGGTCCCGCAGACGGTCATCAGCAGGGTGGTTTTACCCGCGCCATTGGCACCGATCAGGGACACGATTTCGCCTTTGTTCACCTCAACGGACACGCCATGCAACGCTTCGATTTTGCCGTAGTGGGTATGGACATCCTCTAGTACTAGCATTGACATGGTTCAGGCCTCACCCAGATACGCTTTGATGACGTCGTCGTTGTTGCGGATTTCGTCCGGAGTGCCATTGGCCAGGGGGCGACCTTGATTAATGACGTTAATGCGGTCGGAGATGTCCATCACCAGGCTCATGTCGTGTTCAATGAGCACCACCGAGACGTTGTAATCCTCCTTCAGGCTGACAATCAGCTGGTTGAGGTCACGGGTTTCGGACGGGTTCAGGCCGGCCGCCGGCTCGTCCAGCATCAACAGTTTCGGCTCCGTAACCATACAACGGGCGATCTCCAGACGACGCTGTTGGCCGTAGGCAAGGTTGCCAGCGTCGGTATTGGCCAGCTCAAGCAAGCCGATCCGTTTCAGCCAGTACCAGGCGCGATCCAGGGATTTCTCCTCCCGGGCCCGATAGTTGGGTGTTTTTATCAGGCCAGATATGAGGTTGGTGTTGAGGTGACGGTGCTGAGCAACCAGCAGATTTTCCACCACCGTCATCCGGCTGAACAGCCGGACGTGCTGAAACGTCCTTACCATGCCCAAACGGGAGATCTTGTAATCCGGTTTGCCCTGAACCTCGCCGCCCTCAAAGACGATCTTGCCCCCGGTTGGCTTGTAGAAACCGCTCATGCAATTGAATACGGTGGTTTTTCCGGCCCCGTTGGGGCCAATAATGGAGACAATTTCGTGTTCCTGCACGTCCAGCGATACCTGATCCACAGCCAGGAGCCCGCCAAAGCGCATGGACAGATTCTGTACTTCCAGCATCGTCCGTTACTCCTGTTGTTTCAGTTCAATGTGAATCCGGCGCATGGGTAGCAGGCCCTGCGGCCGCCACACCATCATCAGCACCATGGCCGCACCGAAAATCAGCATGCGGTATTCGGAGAATTCCCGCGCCAGCTCCGGCAGGATGGTAACCGCGATGGCCGCAAGAATAACGCCGATCTGCGAGCCCATGCCGCCCAGTACCACAATGGCCAGAATGATGGCGGACTCCAGGAAAACGAACGACTCCGGGCTGATAAAGCCCTGCTTGGAAGCGAACACGGTACCGGCGAAGCCGGCAAAGAACGCGCCGATGGTGAACGCAGAGAGTTTCACCGAGGTGCGGTTGAGGCCCAGGGAGCGGGCGGCGATTTCGTCTTCCCGCAGTGCTTCCCAGGCGCGCCCGACCGGCATGCGCATCAATCGGCGGATCACCAACGCGGTAATCACCGCCAGCACCAGTGCAATCAGGTACAGGAAGATAATCTTGTGTTCACTGGCGTAAGCAATGCCAAAGGTTTCGTGAAAGGACGTGTTGCCTTCCTCCTTGACCCGGCGGCCGAATTCCATGCCGAACAGGGTCGGGTCCGGAATGCCGCCAATGCCGTTGGGGCCGCCGGTCAGGCTGGTCATGTTGTTCAGCAGGATGCGGATAATCTCCCCGAACCCAAGGGTCACAATCGCCAGATAGTCCCCCCGTAAACGCAGTACCGGAAAGCCCAGCACCAGCCCGAAGAGCGCAGCGAGCAGGGCACCGATGGGCAGCGCCATCCAGAATGACAGCCCGAAATATTGAGAGAGCAGGGCAAACGTATAGGCACCAACGGCGTAGAAGGCGACGTACCCCAGATCCAGCAGGCCGGCGAGCCCGACCACCACGTTCAGGCCCAGGGCCAGCATGACGTATATCAGGACCAGCGTGGCCAGATCGACTGAGCCACGGGAAACCAGGAACGGCCAGAACAGTGCGCCGATGATGATCAGGGTCAGGACGGTGGATTCCAACCTGAGCCGCTTGCTCTGTTCCATGGGTTGGCGGTTGGCCAGCGGGCTGAGTGCCGGAGCTCTGGCAAGCAAGCCCATGATGTTGTCGCGAAACAACTGGAAAAGGAAAACGACAACGGCGGCCAACAGGACGGAGACCACCGTGGCGGTATTGGCACCTTCGAGAATAATATTCGTGCCCGATGCGACCAGGTTAAACCCGAGGATCGGGTAGGCGATTACGACCGTAACGATTGCGCAGAAAAGCGCGTGTTTCAGATTATGTGCAGCCATCAGATCTTCTCCACCTCCGGTTTACCGAGCAACCCGGTGGGTTTGAAGAGAAGGATCAGGATTAGCAGGCCAAAGGAGACGACGTCCTTGTATTCGCCACTCAGATAGCCTGAGGTCATGCTCTCGGCAACGCCAAGGATCAACCCGCCAAGCATGGCGCCCGGTATGCTGCCAATGCCCCCGAGTACTGCGGCTGTGAACGCTTTCAGCCCGGCTATAAAGCCAAAGAGCGGATCAATGGAACCGTAATACATGCCCAGCAACAGGCCAGCGACGGCCGCCAGCGCAGCGCCGATGACAAAGGTCGCTGAGATAATGCGGTTGGTATCGATGCCCAGCAGGTTCGCCATGCCCAGATCCTGGGACACCGCCCGACAGGCGCGGCCAATGCGTGACCGTGAAATAAACAGCGACAGCAACGTCATGCAAATCAGGGTGGTGATGAATATGGTGATCTGCATATAGGAGATGGAAATCTGAAACGAGTCGGTGCTGCCAAAACGGAAGCCATCTTCAATCAGTGCGGGAAAGCCAATATTGCGGGAACCTTGCGCCAGGTGGACATAGTTCTGCAGGAAAATCGACATGCCGATGGCTGAAATCAGGGGGATCAGGCGGTGACGACCGCGAACCGGTCGATAGGCAACCCGCTCGACAGCCCAGCCCATGGTGCTGGATACGATCATGGCGCAAACCAGGGCAACGATGAGTATCAACGGCAGCCAGACAATCCCCAGGGCTGTCAGGCCGGTAATGGCAATCAGCGCGGTGTAGGCACCGATCATGTAAATCTCACCATGGGCAAAGTTGATCATGCCGATGATGCCGTAGACCATCGTGTAACCGATGGCGATCAGGGCGTAGGCGCTCCCAATCGTCAGCCCGTTGATGAGCTGCTGAAAGAAATATAGGAGATCTTGCATTGTTTTGGGACTCCGAAAGCCTGCCCCCTCCACTGGCCACACGGACACGCCGGGGTAGCGGCGCGGGTGTGAGAAGGATCCACGGGAGCCTAGAAAACACCTTCTCCCGGATCGCGGTGAGAAGGTGCTCTAATGATTACCGTTTGTTAACGATATCGGCTCAGTTTACCGGAGTCTTGCTGCCATCCGAATGCCATTCGTACACAACGAACTCGAATGACTTCATGTCACCTTTTTCGTCATACTCGACCGTGCCGATCGGCGTTTCATACGAACCGCTGCGAAGGGCTTCGGCGACATCGAACGGATCGGTGGAGCCAGCCTCTTCGATGCCGTCGGCAATCAGCTGTACGGCGGTGTAGGACGTCAGTACGAAGGGACCGGATGGATCTTCGCCTTTATCACTGAAGGCTTTGACCAGATCCTGGTTTTCCTCTTTTTGGTCGAACGCCGGTGGCAGGGTAACCAGCAGGCCTTCGGCGGCATCGCCAGCGATGGTGTTGATATCCTTGTTGCCTACGCCCTCGGGGCCCATGAAGGTGGCGTCCAGGTCAGCCTGGCGCGCCTGACGCAGGATCAGCCCCAGTTCCGGGTGATAGCCGCCATAGTAGACGTAATCCACATCGGCCTGGCGGAGCTTGGTGATCAGGGAGGAGAAATCCTTATCGCCTGCGGTAATGCCCTCAAACATGGCAATTTCTACGCCCGCATCCTGGAGGGTGTCGCGCACGGCGGTCGCAATACCCTCACCGTATTGCTGCTTGTCATGGACGACGGCTACGCGCTCAGGGTCCTGGCTGGCGAGATAGTTGCCGGCCACAGGCCCCTGCATGCTGTCCAGGCCGATGGTGCGGAACACCAGTTCGTAGCCACGTTCGGTGATGGCCGGGCTGGTGGAGGCCGGTGTCACCATCAGAATGCCTTCGTCCTCGTAGATGTCGGACGCGGGCTGGGTAGAGCTGGAGCAGAGGTGCCCGACCACAAAGCGAACGCCGTCATTCACCAAACGGTTGGCAACGGTCACGGCCTGTTTGGGGTCGCAGACATCGTCGACTTCTACCGCTTCCAGCATTTCGCCATCAACACCGCCATCGGCATTGATGCGTTCGATGGCCATGCGGGCACCGGAAAACTGCATGTCACCGTACTGGGCGACAGGGCCTGTAATGGGGCCGGCGATACCAATCTTGATTTCAGCGGCGGCGTGGCCGGCGCTCATGAGTGCAACGGAGGCGCTAACTGCGGTTACGAGTTTCTTTACGAAAATTGTCATTGGGTCTGTCCTGTTCTGTTCAGGGTTATTCTTATGTTCTCAGACAGTTAAACAAACACCACACCTCGCTACTTGTCAAGCATATCGGGCCAGTCTTTGCTCAAAAGCAAAACCGGGCGGGTGTCTGATCAAGTGTCTTCAGTATTTTCGTCGGTGTCCGGGAAAATCAGTGCGCAGAACCGGTCGTGCTCCCGCAGTTGCTCAAAGCTCGGGTCGACAGAGGCATCATCACGGTAGGCTTCAGAAATATCGATGGCTTTTTGCAGCGTGGCCACGGCATCGTCCCAGCGCCCGATTTCTGCATAGGCGCACGCCAGCTGATAGTGCGCGTGGCCATTCTCGGGGGCCAGTTTGAGGGCGCGCTGGCAGAGGCTGATGGCCCAGAGCGGTTCCTGTATTTCCAGCACGGCGTCGGCTTTGTAGCTCAGGGCTTCGACGTCGTCCGGGCGTAGATCGAGAATCTGATCGTAAGCGCCGATTTTGTTCTGTTGCGAGGTTTCCTGGCTGGCTTTCAGCCAGAGTGAGTGCACCTCGTTGGTGCGTTCAATCTCCGCCTGGTTCTGGTGAATAATGTCGGATTTCTGCTGGAGTTGTTCCTCAATGGATTTGAGGCGTTTTTCGTATTCGACCACCAGTTCGTTCACCCGCTTTTCCGCCAGGCTGGTGAGCTGGTTGCGCATGTCGCGGATGGAATTCCAGCCTAACATCACCAGTATCGAGGTGGCACCGGCAATCAGATAGAAGAAGTAGGTGACGGTGTCGGTAGCGTAGGACATGGTCTTGTCCGCAACGGACAATTCTTTGTCGACGACCTTCTCGATGAGTTCGGCGCGAGTGTTCTGCATTTCCTTGCGCAGGGCTTTGCTTTCTTCCAGCAGATAGAGCTCGACAAAGGGTGTGTACATGGGCTTTTCGAGCGTCTTGATCCGTTGCGCCACATCTTCCGCGGTGGCGTCTTCTGTTGCGCCGTCAGTTTGTTGCGCCTGGCTGTTGGTCGCAATCAGCAGCGTGAGAAAGAAGCCGCTCAATAGGGGAAGCAGTCGAAAACCGGAAAACAGCGTGTGTCGGATAGTTAGGGTGATCATTGAGCCTTGTCCGTGTGCGGGGTTTCAAATGACAGTGACCTTAGCATAGTGGTTGTTGGAAAAAATGCAGTAATACCGGTGAAGTGGGTAAAAATCTCAACTTGCAATTGCCGGAGCAAAGTCCTCTAATAGTTAGTGGTATAAACAAATTACTTGACTCGAAACAGCTCAGTGCCTCTGACGTGGATCAGGCAAGAGCACCATACCCGGATCGGAGTGGAACGGTGAATAATTACGAACAGGTGCTGGTGGCATTGCGCCGCGTTATCCGGGCCACGGATCTGCATTCCAAACGTTTGAGCAAGAACGCCGGCCTGACCGGGCCGCAGCTACTGATTATGCGCAGCATCCGTGATCTGGGCGAGGTGACCATTGGCACGGTTGCGGACAAGGTCAGCCTGAGCCAGGCCACGGTGACCACGATTCTGGATCGTCTGGAACACCGCAAGCTGGTGTACCGGGTTCGCAGCACCCAGGACAAGCGCAAGGTGCATGCTCACCTGACAGACGATGGCGTGGACATCCTCGCTCGCGCGCCGCAACCTTTGCAGGAGGATTTCATCAAGAAGTTCCAGAGCCTGCATGAATGGGAACAGACCATGATCATCGCATCGCTGCAGCGAGTGGCCAATATGATGGACGCCGATGACATTGACGCCTCGCCGGTCCTCGATGTGGGGCCGGTGCTGAAGGACGATGGCTGGAAGGAAAAAGCCTGACGTTAACCGAGTCGGATTACGGCCCTCCGGGCCTAATCCGACCTACAAGCGAGTTGCCCCCGCACCCGTAGGTCGGATTAGCGAAGCGTAATCCGACAAGCACCCATAGGTCGCATTAGCCAAGTTGCCCTGTACCCGTAGGTCGGATTAGCGAAGCGTAATCCGACAAGCCAACCATCAATGCACCGAAGAACCCCGTTTCGGTTTATCCCCAAAGCACACCTGAAATACATCGCTGTACTGTTTGGCGAAGTTCACCGCCAGCCCCTCTTTAAGGTATGCCGGCAATTCCTCGTAATCCCCGCGATTTGCCTCCGGCAGAATCAGGTTGTTGATCTTCTGCCGGCGGGCGGCGATCACCTTTTCACGGATACCGCCAACGGGCAGCACCTGGCCGGTCAGGGTCAGTTCGCCGGTCATGGCGATGTTTTGCTGTGGCGCTTCCCGGCGGGCGATGGAGAGCAGCGCGGTGGCCATGGTGACGCCCGCGCTGGGGCCGTCTTTGGGTGTTGCGCCCTCTGGCACGTGCAGGTGCACGAAGGATTTGTCGAAGAAGGTGGGGTCACCCTTGAATCGCTTGAGGTTCGATGACACGTAGCTGTAAGCGATTTCCGCGGACTCCTTCATCACGTCGCCCAACTGCCCGGTGAGCTTAAAGCCGCGTTGGGAGGTGTGGATGCGGGAGGCCTCAATGCTCAGGGTGGCACCGCCCATGGCGGTCCAGGCCAGGCCGGTGACCACGCCGGTGCCTTTCAGGGATTTCTCCTTACGGAATGCGGGTTGGCCCAGATAGGTGAGCAGGTCGGCAACGCCGACTTTGACCGGTGAGTCTGGGTTTTCCAGCAGGCGCACAATGCCTTTGCGGATGATTTTGTGCAGCATTTTTTCCAGGCTGCGAACGCCGGCCTCGCGGGCGTAACCCTCGATGACCTGTTTCAGCGCGGCATCGGTGATGTTGAGCTGTTTTTTCAGCAGCCCGGCCCGTTTCAACAGGCGCGGCATCAGGTAGTGCTTGGCGATGGCCAGCTTCTCTTCGCCGATGTAACCCGAGAGCCGGATCACGTCCATGCGGTCGAGCAGGGCCCGTGGAATGGTATCGAGCTGGTTGGCGGTGCAGATGAACAGCACTTTTGAAAGATCCATCCGCACGTCCAGGTAATGGTCGAGGAACTCCCGATTCTGTTCGGGGTCCAGGGTTTCCAGTAAGGCGGAAGCCGGGTCACCCTGGTAGGACGCGCCGATCTTGTCGATCTCATCCAGCATGATCACCGGGTTGGAGACCTTTGAGTCCTTAAGTGCCTGCACGAATTTGCCGGGCATGGCACCGATGTAAGTGCGGCGGTGGCCCTTGATTTCGGCCTCATCCCTCATGCCGCCCACGCTGAAGCGGAAAAATTTGCGGCCCAGGGCGTCCGCGACTGAGTGACCGATGGAGGTTTTGCCGACCCCCGGTGGGCCCACCAGCAGCAGAATGGACCCACTGACTTCGCCCTTGAACGTGCCTTCAGCGAGGAACTCGACAATGCGGTCTTTGACGTCATTAAGGCCGTCGTGGTCGCGGTCCAGTATGCGGCGCGCTTCGGCCAGGTCGAAGTGATCCGTGGAGGTCACACCCCAGGGCACCTGGGTCAGCCAGTCCAGATAATTGCGGGTGACGCCGTATTCCGGCGAGCCCTGTTCCAGCACCTGCAGTTTCTGCAGCTCATCCTGATACCGCTCCTGCACCTGTTCCGGCGGGTTCAGCTTCGCCATACGTTCTTCAAAGCGTTCGGCGTCGGCGGTTTTGTCGTCCTTCGCCATGCCCAACTCGCGCTGGATGACTTTTAATTGCTCTTTGAGGAAGAACTCCCGCTGGTGTTTCTGGACCTTCTCGCTCACCTCCTCGCTGATTTCGCTTTGCAGGCGCGCCACTTCCTGTTCCTTGCGCATCAGCAGCAGGACTTTTTCCATTCGCCGCAACAACGGCACGGTATCCAGTACGTCCTGTAATTCGTGGCCGGGCGCGCTGGTCATGGAGGCACCGAAATCCGCCAACGGTGAACTGTCATCCGGCCCGAACCGGGACAAGTATTGCTTCACATCTTCGCCATACAACGGATTGGTGCGCAACAGATCCTTGATGGCGCTGATGATCGCGAGGGTGTAAGCCTTGAGCTCATCTGCCGACTCTTCGGGCTCTTTCGGGTACTCCACTTCTACCAGGTAGGGTGGTTTACGGCGCAACCACTGCACGATGCGAAAGCGCTGCAGGCCCTGGGCGATAAACTGAACCTTGCCCCCTTCCTGCTGGGCGTGGTGAACCCGAACGGCGCACCCCATGGTTTCCAGTTCATCGCTACCGGGAACGCCTTTCTCAGCGGTGTCGCTGTCAACGAAACAGATGCCGAGTACCTGGTGGTCGGTTTCACCGACCCGCTTCAGGGTTTCATTCCAGGGGTCCTGATTGACGACCACAGGTTGCACCTGG
>NZ_JBBDSR010000110.1:0-15519 GCF_040904845.1 Marinobacter sp.
TCGCGAAGGTGGCCGTACCGTTGGTGCCGGCGTAGTCTCAAAGATCATCGAGTAACCTTCGGGTTACTCGGATGTAGTTGCACTGAGTTGTTTCGGTGCAGGCCAGTAGCTCAATTGGCAGAGCAGCGGTCTCCAAAACCGCAGGTTGGGGGTTCGATTCCCTCCTGGCCTGCCATTTTTTAACATCCGGATACATAAGCTGATTCCTATGGAGTCAAAAGCCGTTCAGTCAACCAGCCGTTTCGATCCAGTAAAGTGGCTGGTAGTCTTTGTTCTGATTGCCATCGGTGTGGTGGGAAATCAGTATTTTAATGCCGAGTCACTGCTGTACCGTGTTCTGGCTCTCGTGGCTCTTGCGCTGGTGGCGGCTTTTGTTGCGCTGCAGACTGACCGTGGTCGTCGTTTTGCGACGCTGCTGAAAGAAGCGCGGGTTGAGATTCGGAAGGTTGTATGGCCCACAAGGCCCGAATTGATACAGACCACCGTTATCGTGGTGGTGTTTGTGTTGGTTGTGGCGTTGTTGTTGTGGGGAATGGATTCGCTGATCAGTATGCTGGTCGCCGGATTTATCGGTTAACAGGAGTGGGCAATGGCTAAGCGCTGGTACGTCGTTCACGCGTATTCTGGCTTCGAAAAGCACGTAATGCGCACTCTGACAGAGCGAATTGCTCTCAACGAGATGGAAGACAGGTTCGGTGAGATTCTTGTTCCCACCGAAGAAGTCGTTGAGATGCGCGATGGCAAAAAGCGCAAGAGCGAGCGCAAGTTCTATCCTGGTTATGTGCTTGTTCAGATGGAAATGGACGATGGCACCTGGCACTTGGTAAAAAATACACCGAGAGTGCTTGGTTTTATCGGTGGCACCAAGGATAAGCCCGCTCCGATTACGGAGCGAGAGGCTGAGGCCATTCTTCGTCGCGTCGAAAGCGGCGTGGACAAGCCTAAGCCCAAGACGCTGTTTGAGCCAGGTGAAGTGGTTCGCGTCACTGAGGGTCCGTTCGCAGACTTCAATGGCGTGGTTGAAGAAGTTGATTACGACAAGAGTCGGGTCAAGGTTGCCGTACTGATTTTCGGCCGTTCAACCCCGGTAGAGCTGGAGTTTGGGCAGGTCGAAAAAGACTGATCGACGGCCCTATATGCTGAAAGCTCGCGCGCTTCGTCGCTGCGGGCTTTTTGTGTCTGCTATTGGCAGTTGTAAATACAGGGGAGCCGAAAGGCGCATGAACCCACAGGAGAAAGATCATGGCTAAGAAGATTGAAGCGTACATCAAGCTTCAGGTTGCTGCCGGCAAGGCCAACCCGAGTCCCCCCGTTGGTCCTGCGCTGGGTCAGCGCGGCGTAAATATCATGGAGTTCTGTAAAGCGTTCAACGCCCAGACCCAGGATATGGAGCCGGGGCTGCCGATTCCTACGGTCATCACGGTATACAGTGATCGTAGCTTTACCTTCATTACCAAGACTCCGCCTGCAGCGGTTCTGCTGAAGAAGGCAGCTGGCATTAAGAGCGGTTCTGGCCGTCCGAATACCGATAAGGTCGGTACCGTGACTCGCGACCAGCTCGAAGAAATTGCCAAATCCAAAGAGCCGGACCTGACTGCAGCCGATATGGATGCAGCGGTTCGAACCATTGCAGGTACAGCCCGTAGTATGGGCCTGAATGTGGAGGGCCTGTAACATGGCAAAGCTGAGCAAGCGTCAGAAGCTGATCCGCGAGAAAGTAGATTCAAACCGTGCCTACTCTGTAGACGAAGCGGTTGCGCTGCTGGTTGAGCTGGGTCAGAACGTAAAATTTAAAGAGTCCCTCGATGTTGCAGTGAACTTGGGTGTGGATGCACGTAAATCCGACCAAGTGGTTCGTAGCAGCACGGTTCTGCCAAACGGTACTGGCAAAACGGTTCGTGTGGCTGTGTTCACGCAAGGTGCAAACGCGGACAAGGCAACCGCTGCCGGCGCGGACATCGTGGGTATGGACGACCTCGCTGAGGAAGTTAAAAAAGGCAACATGGACTTTGACGTGGTTATCGCCACGCCGGACGCCATGCGTGTTGTTGGCCAGTTGGGCCAGATTCTGGGTCCCCGCGGCCTGATGCCAAATCCGAAAGTTGGAACGGTTACCCCGGACGTTGAGACTGCCGTCAAGAATGCCAAGGCAGGCCAGGTTCGTTACCGTACCGACAAAAACGGTATTATCCACGCTCCGCTGGGTAATGTTGAATTTTCTGCCGAGAACATCAAGGAAAACCTTGAAGCTCTCGTGGCGGATCTGAAAAAGGCCAAGCCATCGTCGGCGAAGGGCGTGTATCTGAAAAAGATCACCGTTTCCTCGACTATGGGTCCTGGCCTGACTATCGATCAGAGCGGTCTGAGTATCTGATCCTTTGATTGGTAGTTGCTTTGTAGTCTAGGCGGAAGCCAAGGCTGTCAAAGACCGCAGGCCCCTGAAGTGCTCTTTCTTCTGAAAGAGCGTCTGGAAGGGTTAAAGCAACGCCTGCGCAGACGGTGTGAAGACGTTCTCTCTGAACCCAAACACCGTTAAGGCGCCCGCAAGGGTAATGATGGGTTTGCCGGGATAACCCCGGCGAAATCGAGGAGAAATCCAGTGGCAATTAGACTCGAAGACAAGAAAGCGATCGTCGCTGAAGTCAACGAGACTGCCGGTGGTGCTCTGTCTGTCGTACTGGCTGACTACCGTGGTGTTACCTCTGGTGATATGACGGCGTTGCGTGCGAAGGCTCGTGCTGAACAGGTTCGCCTTAAGGTTGTTCGTAACAACCTGGCAAAACTTGCGATTGCGGGTACTGAGTTCGAATGCATCAAAGATGTATTGGTTGGTCCGACAATTCTGGCGTTCTCTATGGAAGATCCGGGTGCGGCCGCAAGGTTGCTGAAGGATTTCGCAAAAGAGAAAGAGGCATTTGAAATCAAGGGTCTGGCTGTTGGCGGTGTGCTAATGGCTGCAGATCAGATTGACCGCCTCGCCAAGCTCCCGACACGCCACGAGGCGTTGACGATGCTGGCAGCCGTAACACAGGCACCGATTACCAAGCTTGCACGGACACTGAACGAAGTTCCTTCTAAAGTGACTCGTGCTGTAGCGGCAGTTCGCGACCAGAAGCAAGATGCTGCTTGATTCTGTTGAACACCATTTTTATATTTTTGGGAGAAAGTCATGGCTCTGTCTAAAGACGATATTTTGAATGCAATTGCTGAAATGAGCGTAATGGACGTCGTTGCGCTGGTTGAAGCAATGGAAGAGAAGTTTGGCGTATCAGCTGCTGCTGCTGTAGCTGCTGCACCTGCTGCGGCCGGTGAAGCTGTTGCTGCTGAAGAGCAGACTGAGTTTGATGTTATTCTGACCGGTCCTGGTGAGAAGAAAGTCAACGTCATTAAAGCAGTTCGTGAACTAACAGGTCTCGGCCTGAAAGAAGCGAAAGAAATGGTCGACAGTGCTCCTTCTACTATTAAGGAAGGCGCTAGCAAGGACGACGCCGACGCTGCGAAGAAAAAGCTTGAGGAAGCAGGCGCTTCAGTTGAGCTTAAGTAATAGCGCTCAAATGATCGCTACCATGCCATAGGCATGGGAGGGCTGGTGGCCATGCGCCACCGGCCTTTTTCTGTTGTATATGCTATAGAGAAGGTGGTTCCTACATTGAAAGACAGCTATCTCTATAACCTACAGCCCAAGTCTTGTTCAAGACGGCGCAATAAGCCGAGCAATTCGGCCCCGAAGCAGGAAAATGGTTGCTTCTTGATACCAGGTATCAGGTCTAAAGCTGGGGAATGCAGATGACTTACTCCTACACTGAGAAAAAGCGGATTCGCAAAGATTTTAGTAAATTGCCTTCCGTGATGGACGTCCCCTATTTGCTGTCTATTCAGCTGGATTCATTCCGGGACTTCCTCCAAATGAACGCTGCAGCTGAGGAGCGCCGGGAAACCGGTCTTCACGCAGCCTTCAAATCCGTATTCCCGATTGTCAGTTACTCTGGCAACGCCGCGCTTGAATACGTGAGTTACCGTATCGGTGAGCCGGTATTTGATGTCAAGGAATGCCAGCTTAGGGGCGTAACCTACGCAGCACCGCTGCGCGTTAAAGTCCGCCTTATCATTTACGATAAGGAGTCGTCCAACAAGGCGATCAAGGACATCAAAGAGCAGGAAGTCTACATGGGCGAAATGCCCTTGATGACCGAGAACGGCACCTTTGTTATCAACGGTACCGAGCGGGTTATTGTTTCCCAGCTCCACCGTTCGCCCGGTGTGTTCTTCGATCACGACAAGGGCAAGACCCACTCTTCCGGGAAGCTGCTGTATTCGGCCCGGGTAATTCCTTATCGTGGCTCCTGGCTGGATTTCGAATTCGATGCGAAAGATTGTGTTTTCGTTCGTATCGACCGTCGCCGTAAGCTGCCTGCATCCATTTTGTTGCGTGGCCTGGGCTACACATCCGAGCAAATGCTCGAGATGTTCTTTGAGACCAGTAAGTTTGCCGTCGGTGCGGAAGTGTGCAAGCTGGAGCTTGTGCCTAGCCGTCTGCGTGGCGATATTGCCACGTTTGATATCAAAGATAATGAAGGCAACCTGATCGTTGAAGAAGGTCGCCGGATTACCGCTCGTCACATTAAGCAGCTGGAAAAAGCTGACATCAACGAGCTGGAAGTGCCGACTGAGTATCTATACGGTCGAGTGCTGGCCAAAGATATGGTGGATACCAAGTCGGGCGAAGTGCTGGTCGAGGCCAACAGTGAGTTGACCGAAGAGGTCGTCACCAAAATCCTCGATGCGGGTGTTACTGAGATTGAAACTCTGTACACCAACGACCTGGACTGCGGACCGTTCATGTCCGACACCTTGCGCATCGATCCGACCCGCACGCCGCTTGAGGCGTTGGTCGAGATTTACCGCATGATGCGTCCTGGTGAGCCGCCCACCAAGGAATCGGCAGAGAACCTGTTTAACAATCTGTTCTTCTCTGAAGAGCGGTACGACCTTTCAGGCGTTGGCCGGATGAAGCTGAATCGTCGCCTGCGTCGTGAAGAAAGCACCGGCGAAGGTACGTTGACCCATCCCGACATCATCGACGTCCTGAGGACGCTGATCGATATCCGGAACGGTCAGGGCCAGGTTGATGATATCGATAACCTGGGTAACCGCCGTGTACGTTGCGTTGGCGAAATGGCTGAAAACCAGTTCCGCGTCGGGTTGGTGCGTGTTGAGCGTGCGGTTCGTGAGCGTTTGAGCCTGGCTGAAAGCGAAGGCCTGATGCCTCAGGATCTGATCAACGCCAAGCCGGTTGCCGCCGCGGTCAAAGAATTCTTCGGGTCCAGCCAGCTGTCGCAGTTTATGGACCAGAACAATCCGCTGTCTGAAGTGACCCACAAGCGTCGTATCTCGGCTCTTGGTCCTGGCGGTCTGACGCGTGAGCGTGCTGGTTTTGAGGTTCGTGACGTACACCCGACCCATTACGGTCGTGTATGTCCTATCGAAACGCCGGAAGGCCCGAACATCGGTCTGATCAACTCGTTGGCAACCTATGCCCGCTCCAATTCCTACGGCTTCCTTGAGAGCCCGTATCGGAAAGTGGTTGACGGCCTGGTAACAGACGATGTGGTCTACCTTTCAGCGATCGAGGAAAGCAATTACATCATCGCCCAGGCCAGTGCGGCTATGGACGAAAGCAAGCGGCTTTCTGATGAGCTAGTGACCGTTCGGCACCAGAACGAATTTACCGTCACGCCACCGGAAAACGTTAACTTCATGGACGTGTCTCCACGTCAGGTTGTATCGGTTGCCGCGTCGCTGATTCCGTTCCTGGAACACGACGACGCCAACCGTGCTCTGATGGGCTCCAACATGCAGCGCCAGGCCGTGCCGACACTGCGCTCTGAGGTACCGCTTGTTGGTACCGGCGTTGAGCGTACTGTGGCACAGGATTCTGGTGTGTGTGTCACCGCTGGTCGCGGCGGTGTGATTGAGAGCGTGGATGCCGCCCGTGTGGTTGTCCGTGTCAACGACATCGAAACCGAAGCGGGTGATGCGGGTGTGGATATCTACAACCTCACCAAGTACACCCGTTCGAACCAGAACACCTGTATCAATCAGCGCTCCATCGTGCGCCAGGGCGATGTGGTTGCCCGTGGTGACGTACTGGCTGACGGTCCGTCGATCGATCTGGGTGAGTTGGCGCTGGGCCAGAACATGCGCATCGCGTTCATGCCCTGGAACGGTTACAACTTTGAGGACTCCATCCTCATTTCCGAGAAAGTGGTGCAGGAAGATCGCCTGACCACCATTCACATTCAGGAACTCACCTGTGTGGCTCGGGACACGAAACTGGGTAGCGAAGAAATTACCGCGGACATTCCGAACGTTGGTGAAAGTGCGCTGTCCAAGCTGGACGAGTCCGGCATCGTTTATATTGGTGCCGAAGTAGGCCCCGGGGATATTCTGGTTGGCAAGGTGACGCCGAAGGGCGAAACCCAGCTGACGCCGGAGGAGAAACTGCTGCGTGCCATTTTCGGTGAGAAGGCGTCGGACGTGAAGGACACGTCCTCACGAGTGCCCACCGGCACCCGTGGCACGATCATCGACGTGCAGGTCTTTACCCGCGATGGTATCGAGAAAGATCAGCGTGCTCAGGCTATTGAGAAAGAGCAGCTGGATAAGTACCGCAAGGATTTGAAAGACGAGTACCGCATCGTTGAAGGCGCGACCTACGAGCGTTTGACCCAAGGCCTGAAAGGGCAGGAAGTCATCAGTGGTCCCGGTCTGAAGAAGGGTGCCAAGCTGGATGAAGCCTATCTTGCCGAGCTGCCGAAGGCCGACTGGTTCAAGCTCCGCATGAAGGACGAGAGCCTGAACGAGTTGCTGGAGAAATCCGAGCAGGGTCTGGACGATCGCAAGAAAGAGCATGAAGCGCGCTTTGATGACAAGAAAGGCAAGCTCCAGCAGGGCGATGATCTGGCTCCGGGCGTACTCAAGATCGTTAAGGTCTATCTTGCCATCAAGCGCCGCATACAGCCGGGCGACAAGATGGCGGGCCGTCACGGTAACAAGGGTGTTATCTCTGCGGTCATGCCCATAGAGGACATGCCTTACGATGACCATGGCACGACGGTCGATATCGTTCTCAACCCGTTGGGCGTTCCGTCACGGATGAACGTGGGTCAGGTCCTGGAAACACACCTGGGTGCTGCGGCGAAAGGTTTGGGCGAACGCATCAGCCAAATGCTGGACGAGCAGCGCAAAATTGCGGAGCTACGCCAGTTGCTGGATGAGATCTACAATCACTCGGATGAAGTGACCCAGGTTGATCTGGATTCGTTCAGTGATAAGGAGATCCTTGATCTGGCTGGCAACCTGCGCTCCGGCGTGCCCATGGCGACGCCAGTGTTTGACGGAGCCAAGGAAGCCGAGGTGAAGCGGATGCTTGAGCTGGCCGGCCTGGATACCACCGGGCAGACCAAGTTGTACGACGGCCGCACGGGCGATTCGTTTGACCGCCCGGTGACGGTGGGTTACATGTACATTCTTAAGCTGAACCACCTGATCGACGACAAAATGCACGCTCGTTCTACAGGTTCGTACAGCCTGGTTACCCAGCAGCCGCTGGGTGGTAAGGCGCAGTTCGGTGGTCAGCGCTTCGGTGAGATGGAAGTGTGGGCTCTGGAAGCCTACGGTGCAGCGTATACGTTGCAGGAAATGCTTACCGTTAAGTCTGATGATGTAAACGGTCGGACCAAGATGTACAAGAACATTGTCGATGGTGATCATCGTATGGAGCCGGGCATGCCCGAATCTTTCAACGTTCTTGTCAAGGAAATCCGCTCGCTGGGTATCGACATCGAGCTGGAATCCGAGTGAGCCGAATTGTTTTTTTGGCAGCGTGAGCGGGCACGATCCGTGCCCGCCCGAGATTAACGCCATCCGGAGCTTTTACTGATGAAAGATTTGCTGAATCTTCTCAAGAGCCAGAATCAAAGCAAGGAATTTGATGCCATCCGTATTGGGCTGGCATCGCCCGACATGATTCGCTCATGGTCTTTTGGCGAGGTCAAAAAGCCTGAGACTATTAACTACCGCACCTTCAAGCCGGAGCGTGACGGCCTGTTCTGTGCCAAGATCTTCGGCCCGATCAAGGACTATGAGTGCCTGTGCGGTAAGTACAAGCGCCTCAAACACCGCGGTGTCATCTGCGAGAAGTGTGGCGTGGAAGTGGCACTTGCCAGCGTTCGTCGCGAGCGCATGGGTCATATTGAGCTGGCCAGCCCGGTCGCCCATATCTGGTTCCTGAAGTCGCTGCCGTCCCGTATCGGTCTGATGCTGGATATGACGCTGCGTGATATCGAACGCGTTCTGTACTTTGAGTCCTTCATTGTTATTGAGCCGGGGATGACGACCCTGGAGAAGGGCCAGTTGCTGAACGACGAGCAGTATTACGAAGCGCTGGAAGAGTTCGGTGACGAGTTTGACGCCCGTATGGGTGCCGAGGCCGTCAAGGAATTGCTGGAAGGTATTGATCTGCAGGAAGAAGTGGAGACTCTGCGCGAGGAAATCCCGCAGACCAATTCTGAAACCAAGATCAAGAAGTTCAGCAAGCGCCTGAAGATTCTTGAAGCGTTCCTGTATTCCGGTAACAAGCCTGGCGACATGGTGCTGACCGTGCTGCCGGTTCTTCCGCCGGACCTGCGTCCGCTGGTTCCGCTGGACGGTGGGCGTTTTGCGACATCCGACCTGAACGATCTGTATCGTCGGGTGATCAACCGCAACAACCGCCTCAAGCGGCTGCTGGAGCTGAATGCGCCAGACATTATTGTGCGTAACGAAAAGCGGATGTTGCAAGAAGCGGTAGACGCGCTTCTGGACAACGGTCGTCGCGGTCGTGCCATTACCGGCACCAACAAGCGCCCGCTGAAGTCCCTGGCTGACATGATCAAGGGTAAGCAGGGTCGTTTCCGTCAGAACCTGCTTGGTAAGCGTGTGGATTACTCCGGTCGTTCGGTGATCGTGGTAGGTCCTTACTTGCGTCTGCACCAGTGCGGTCTTCCCAAGAAGATGGCGCTGGAGCTGTTCAAGCCGTTTATTTTCTCCAAGTTGGAGCACCGTGGCCTGGCGACCACCATCAAGGCCGCCAAAAAGATGGTCGAGCGCGAGGAAGGCGTGGTCTGGGATATCCTGGACGAAGTCATTCGCGAGCACCCGATCATGCTGAACCGGGCTCCGACCCTGCACCGTCTGGGCATTCAGGCGTTCGAGCCGGTTCTCATCGAGGGTAAGGCCATCCAGCTTCACCCGCTGGTGTGTGCGGCCTACAACGCCGACTTCGACGGTGACCAGATGGCGGTACACCTGCCGCTGACGCTGGAAGCGCAACTGGAAGCCCGGGCACTGATGATGTCCACCAACAACGTGCTGTCGCCTGCCAACGGTGAGCCTATCATCGTACCGTCCCAGGACGTGGTACTTGGCCTTTACTACATGACCCGTGAGCGTAAGAGCGCGCTCGGCGAAGGCATGGTGTTTGCCGATGTCCAGGAAGCTCATCGGGCCTATGGTGCTGGCAAGGTTGACCTGCAGGCGATCGTGAAGGTTCGTGTCAAGCAGGTGACCTACGATGAAAACGGCGAGCGCGTGGAAGAAATGCGCATCGTTGATACCACCGTTGGCCGCGCGCTGTTGTTTGATATCGTGCCGGACGGCCTGTACTACGAAGTCGTCAACAAGCCGATGGTCAAGAAGGCGATCTCCAACCTGATCAACACCTGTTACCGTGATGCCGGTCTGAAAGATACCGTTATCTTTGCTGACCAGCTCATGTACATGGGTTATCACTATGCGACCGTCTCCGGCATCTCGATTGGTTTCAACGATTTTGAGATCCCCCCGGAGAAGTACGAGCTGGTGGATGCTGCGTCCGAAGAAGTCAAGGATATCGAAACCCAGTACGCGTCGGGTCTGCTGACTCAGGGCGAGAAGTACAACAAGGTTATCGATATCTGGTCCCGTGCTAACGACAAAGTGTCCAAAGCCATGATGGATCGCCTGTCAAAAGAGCAGGTGATCGGACCCGACGGGAAGCCGGTTAAAGGTGAGAACGGCGAAGACGAAATGCAGGAGTCTTTTAACTCCGTGTATATGATGGCTGATTCTGGTGCTCGGGGTTCACCCGCCCAGATCCGTCAGTTGGCCGGTATGCGTGGCTTGATGGCAAAGCCGGATGGTTCCATCATCGAAACGCCGATCACCGCGAACTTCCGTGAAGGGCTGAACGTACTGCAGTACTTCATCTCGACACACGGTGCTCGTAAAGGTCTGGCGGATACCGCTCTGAAGACGGCGAACTCCGGTTATCTGACCCGCCGACTGGTCGATGTGTCCCAGGACCTGGTAGTGACCGAAGAAGATTGCGGCACCTCTGAAAGCCTGCTGATGACGCCGCACATCGAAGGCGGTGACGTTGTTGTGCCTCTGGGCGATCGTGTGCTGGGTCGTGTTACGGCGCGTGATGCGTTCACGCCGACCGATAAGGACAACGCGGTGGTTCCGTCCGGCACTCTGCTGGATGAGAAGGCCGTTGAAGCACTGGAACGTGCGGGTGTGGACGAGGTCTGGGTGCGCTCTGCAATTACCTGTGAGACCCGCCACGGCATCTGTTCGAAGTGCTATGGTCGCGATCTCGCTCGTGGTCACCGGGTTAACGTCGGCGAAGCGGTCGGCGTTATCGCGGCACAGTCCATCGGTGAGCCAGGTACACAGTTGACCATGCGTACCTTCCACATTGGTGGTGCGGCCAGCCGGGCGTCTGCGGTGGATAACATTCAGGTCAAGCATGGCGGCACCGTTCGTCTGCACAACTTGAAGTCCATTGAGAAGGCTGATGGTTCTCTGGTGGTCATTTCGCGCTCGTCCGCACTGGCTGTCGCCGACGACCAGGGCCGTGAGCGTGAGTGGTACAAGCTCCCCTACGGTGCTGTTCTGTCTGTTAAGCATGGTGACAGCGTTGAGGCCGGAGTGGCGGTTGCCAAGTGGGATCCGCACACCCACCCGATCATCGCCGAAGCGGGCGGTACCGCGAAGTTCGTCAACATGGATCAGGGCATTACTGTCCGTACCCAGACGGATGAGCTCACCGGTCTGTCGACCATGGAGGTCATCGATTCGAAAGAGCGTCCTGCTGCTGGTAAAGATATTCGTCCTGCTATTCAGTTGCTGGATAGCAAAGGCGAAGATGTCGAGTTGCCCGGCGGCGGCACGGCGATCTTCTTCCTGCCCGCCAACGCTCTGGTCACCATGGCCAACGGTGCTGACGTTCAATTGGGTGATGTGGTAGCGCGGATTCCGCAAGAGAGTTCGAAGACCCGAGACATCACCGGTGGTCTGCCGCGAGTCGCCGATCTGTTCGAGGCGCGCCGTCCGAAAGAGTCCTCTATTCTGGCTGAAATCAGCGGCACGGTGTCGTTCGGTAAGGAAACCAAGGGCAAGAAGCGACTGGTCATCACGCCGAAAGACAGTGACGCCTACGAAGTGCTTATTCCCAAGCATCGTCAGATGAACGTGTTCGAAGGCGAAACCGTTGAAAAGGGTGAAGTGATTTCAGACGGCCCGTCCAACCCGCATGACATTCTTCGTCTGCTGGGTGTGGTGGAGCTGGCGAAGTACATCACTAACGAGATCCAGGACGTTTACCGTCTGCAGGGTGTTGTTATCAACGATAAGCACATTGAAGTTATCGTTCGTCAGATGCTGCGCAAGGTCGAAATCAGCGATCCGGGTGATACCACGCTGCTGTCTGGTGATCAGGTTGAAATCAACCATGTCCTGGAAGCGAACGAAAAAGCGGACGCGGCAGACAAGGAACCCGCGCGGTTCGAGCGTCTGCTGCTGGGCATCACCAAGGCGTCGCTGGCGACCGAGTCGTTTATCTCTGCAGCCTCGTTCCAGGAAACCACGCGGGTACTCACCGAAGGTGCGGTTACCGGTAAGCGTGATTACCTGCGCGGCCTGAAGGAGAACGTCGTGGTCGGTCGACTGATACCAGCCGGTACCGGTCTGGCATACCACAACGAACGTCGTCGCAAGCGCGACCTGGAAGAGCAGGGCGTGACCGCGGCCGATGTGGAAGAAGCTCTGAGCGCCGAGCTTAACCGCGAAAGCTGAGTTGAGCAGGATACCACCCGCCGGTAGTTACTTATGCCGCGGGTGGTCAAAAAGAGATCAGTCATCTTGACTGTGCAGGGGCGCAGGCTTAAACTTGCGTCCCTTAAATTTTGCCCTCAGCTTACTGGGGGCAAGTTTCATTGATATGGTTTTTTGGAGTTTGCTTACATGGCAACGATTAATCAGTTGGTGCGTAAGCCTCGTAAGCGCAAGGTAGCCAAGAGCGATGTTCCTGCTCTCCAGGCTTGTCCTCAGCGCCGTGGTGTCTGCACTCGTGTGTATACCACAACGCCGAAGAAGCCGAACTCAGCACTGCGTAAAGTGTGCCGTGTTCGTCTGACCAACGGCTTCGAGGTTTCCTCTTACATTGGTGGTGAAGGTCACAACCTTCAGGAGCACAGTGTTGTGCTTATCCGTGGCGGTCGAGTAAAAGACCTTCCGGGTGTGCGCTATCACACTGTTCGCGGAACGCTGGACACCCAGGGTGTACAGAACCGTAGGCAGGGTCGCTCCAAGTACGGTACTAAACGACCCAAGTCCTGATGTCCCGAACGGGTGTCTTTTATCGTTGCTTGTCAGAACGGTGAGAGTAAGGCTGAGTAGCAGTATGCTATCTCAGGGGTTCCTGAAGACCTTTTAGATAAATAAGGGCTTATCGATGCCTAGAAGAAGAGTTGCAGCAAAACGGGAAATTATCCCGGATCCGAAATTCGGCAGTGCACGTCTTGCCAAGTTCATCAACCACGTGATGGAAAGCGGTAAGAAGTCAGTTGCAGAGCGCATTGTTTATGGTGCTCTCGACATCGTCGCCGAAAAGTCAAAGGAAGAGCCGATCGACATGTTCGAGAAGGCCCTGGAGAACATCCAGCCGATGGTTGAGGTTAAGTCCCGTCGCGTGGGTGGTGCTACGTACCAGGTGCCTGTAGAAGTACGGCCTTCCCGTCAGAACGCGCTGGCGATGCGCTGGCTCGTAGAATATTCACGGAAGCGCGGTGAAAAGTCCATGGCCCAGCGTCTGGCAGGCGAGATTCTTGATGCCGCTGACAGCAAAGGCTCCGCTGTTAAGAAGCGTGAAGACGTACATCGCATGGCAGAGGCCAACAAGGCGTTCTCCCACTTCCGTTTCTAATCAGCCGAGGTTTATACAGTGGCACGTAAGACTCCTATCAAGCGTTACAGAAACATTGGTATTTGTGCGCACGTCGATGCGGGCAAGACCACAACCACCGAGCGGGTCCTGTTCTACACGGGGATTTCCCACAAGATCGGTGAAGTTCATGATGGCGCAGCCACCATGGACTGGATGGAACAGGAGCAGGAGCGTGGTATCACCATCACTTCTGCTGCAACGACCTGTTTCTGGCAGGGCATGGACAAGCAGTATCCGGAGCACCGGGTCAATATCATCGATACCCCGGGGCACGTTGACTTTACCATCGAGGTAGAGCGTTCACTGCGTGTGCTTGATGGCGCTGTCGTTGTGTTCTGTGGTTCCTCTGGTGTTGAGCCGCAGTCCGAAACCGTTTGGCGTCAGGCCAACAAGTATGAAGTTCCCCGCATGGTGTTCGTCAATAAGATGGACCGTGCCGGTGCGAACTTCCTGCGCGTCGTAGACCAGATCAAAAACCGTCTCGGTGCCAACGCAGTTCCCGTTCAGTTGCCCATCGGTGCCGAAGATAACTTCGCAGGCATCGTGGATCTGATTCGGAACAAGGCGATTTACTGGAACGAAGCCGATTCCGGTGCGACTTATGACGAGAAAGATGTGCCCGCCGAGATGGTTGACGAAGTCGCCATGTATCGTGAGCAGATGATGGAAGCGGCGGCTGAAGCCAATGAAGAGTTGATGGAAAAGTATCTCGACGAGGGTGAGCTGTCCAACGACGATATCAAAAAGGGTCTGCGCATACGGACTCTGGCTAACGAGATCGTTGTCGCGACTTGTGGTTCCGCCTTCAAGAACAAGGGCGTTCAGGCAGTGCTGGATGCTGTTATTGAGTTCCTGCCGGCACCGGACGAAGTCAAGGCCATCCGCGGTGAAGTGGATGAGGATGGCACTGAAGAAACTCGTCAGGCTGACGATAACGCGCCGTTTTCTGCGCTTGCGTTCAAGATCGCCACCGATCCGTTCGTCGGCACGCTGACGTTCTTCCGGGTTTATTCCGGCAGATTGGAATCCGGTAACGCGGTGTACAACTCGGTTAAGGGCAAGAAAGAGCGTGTCGGCCGTATGGTTCAGATGCACTCGAAGGATCGCCAGGAAATCAAAGAAGTGCTTGCTGGTGATATCGCTGCTGCGATCGGCCTTAAGAACGTAACGACTGGTGACACCCTGTGTGACGAGAATAATAAAATCATTCTTGAACGCATGGAGTTCCCGGAGCCGGTTATCTCGGTAGCCGTTGAGCCGAAGTCCAAGGCAGACCAGGAGAAGATGGGCGTTGCCCTGGGCAAGCTGGCTCAGGAAGACCCGTCGTTCCGCGTCCGTACCGACGAAGAGTCCGGTCAGACCATTATCTCTGGTATGGGTGAGCTTCACCTCGACATCATCGTTGACCGCATGCGTCGCGAATTCAAGGTTGAGGCGAACATTGGTAAGCCCCAGGTGGCGTACCGTGAGCGCATCCGCAAGCCAGTTGATGTGGAAGGCAAGTTTGTTCGGCAGTCCGGTGGCCGTGGTCAGTACGGTCACGTCAAGATTAAGCTTGAGCCACTGCCGCTGGATGAAGAAGATGGCGAAAACTTTATCTTCGTGAATGAGATTGTTGGTGGTGTGGTTCCCAAGGAATACATCCCGGCAGTTCAGCAGGGTATCGAAGAGCAGATGCAGAACGGCTGTCTGGCCGGTTATCCGCTTCTGCGTATTAAGGCGACCCTGTACGACGGTTCCTACCACGACGTCGACTCCAACGAGATGGCCTTTAAGATCGCCGGTTCCATGGCGATGAAGAAGGGCGCGCTTGAAGCTAGTCCTGCGTTGCTTGAGCCAATCATGCGAGTGGAAGTTGTGACTCCGGAAGACTATATGGGTGACGTTGTTGGCGACTTGAACCGTCGTCGTGGCGTTATCCAGGGCATGGACGAAGGTCCCGCTGGTAAGGTCATCCGTGCGGAGGTTCCGTTGTCGGAAATGTTCGGTTACGCCACTGACCTGCGTTCTGCAACGCAAGGCCGGGCGTCATACGCGATGGAGTTCTCTGGTTATTCAGAGGCACCTTCGAGCATTGCCGAAGCGATCATTAAAAAGGGTTGATCCCAGGACTTAAGAAACAGGAAGAGGTGTAACTGTGTCTAAATCAAAATTTGAGCGTAATAAGCCGCACTTGAACGTGGGCACCATTGGTCACGTTGACCATGGTAAAA
>NZ_JBBDSR010000111.1:0-37309 GCF_040904845.1 Marinobacter sp.
GAGCACATCCATGTGCGCTTCTCTCCGGCCATCCATGGCCTCCGAAATTTTTGGAAGGGGCTTCCCACCACTCGCCTCCGACATTTTCGGTGCATGCGCGCGAGCCTGAAAAAGCGTAGGTTGGATTAGACGAAGTCGTAATCCAACAAAAAAAACATGCAATGCCGAACTTTGTCGGATGACGACTTCGTCTAATCCGACCTACTTGTTTTTTCGGCTTTAGGCCTGCACATAGATTGATCAGGGAGAGGGCCGGAACGCCTTCCGTTGCCACCAAATCAGAAAGACCTGCTCTGCGGAAGACACCCGGGGAGTAAACAAAACGGAGCACTTTTGAAAGACAACGATTCCAGACAATTTGACCTGCACCCGGTTGACCAAAGCCGGCTGACGACTCTGTGCGGACAGTTTGATGAGCATCTGAAGCACATTGAACGCCGCATGCAGGTGAAGGTCGGCCGCCGCAACCACCATTTCCGGGTGGAAGGCGAAACCGAGCATGTCGCCGCCGCGGTGGAGGTTATTCGCCACCTGTACCGGGAAACCGAGGCCACCAACGACATCTCGCCGGACACCGTGCATCTGTTCATTCGGGAAACCGGCTTTGAACGGCTGCCCGAAGATGTCCCCTATGACGGGTCGGTCACGGTCATCAAAACGCCCAAGTTGCAGGCCAAGCCCCGTGGGGCAAACCAGCAGAAGTATGTGCACAGCATTCGCACTCACGACATCAACTTCGGCATTGGGCCGGCCGGAACCGGCAAAACCTGGCTGGCGGTGGCCTGCGCGGTGGAGGCGTTGAAGGATGAGCAGGTAAAGCGCATTCTGCTGGTTCGCCCGGCCGTGGAAGCCGGCGAGAAGCTGGGCTTCCTGCCCGGTGATCTGGCGCAGAAGGTCGACCCTTACCTTCGGCCGCTCTACGACGCGCTTTATGAAATGCTGGGCTTTGAGCAAGTGACCCGGCTGATTGAAAAAAGCGTGATCGAGATTGCACCGTTGGCCTTTATGCGTGGCCGCACGCTGAACAACTCGTTCATCATCCTTGACGAAAGCCAGAACACCACCCGGGAACAGATGAAGATGTTTCTGACCCGCATCGGTTTTGGCTCCACCGCGGTGATCACCGGCGACACCACCCAGGTGGATCTGCCCCGGGGGCAGAATTCGGGGCTGATCCACGCCGCCGGTGTACTGAGCAAAGTCTCAGGCATTGGTTTTACACGCTTTGAGGCGAAAGATGTGGTTCGCCACCCGCTGGTACAGCGCATTGTTGAGGCCTATGACGCCCTTGATGACGGGAGCACACCAGGCCAGTGAGCACGCTGACAGTTGACCTGCAACGGGCCTTTGAAGCACCCGGTATCCCCGATGAAAGTGCCTTTGGACGATGGGCAGCGTGTGCCTGGCTCGGGAATGATCCGTCCGAAGTGACCATCCGTATCGTCGACACCAATGAGGGCGCGGAACTCAATGGCCAGTACCGGGGGAAGAACGGCCCCACCAACGTGCTGTCCTTCCCATTTGAAGCGCCAGCGGGTATAACGGTTCCGTTGGCCGGAGATCTCGTTATATGTGCTCCGGTCATTGAAAAGGAAGCCGAGGACCAGCACAAAGCGCTTGAGGCGCACTGGGCCCACATGGTGGTGCACGGTATGCTGCACCTTCAGGGCTACGATCATATTGAAGACAACGATGCCGGGGTCATGGAAGCCCTCGAAGCCCGGCTGCTGGAGCAGCTGGGATTTGGCAATCCTTACGAATCAGAGGAAGCGGAAAAAGACTCATGAGCGACGACCAGTCGAGTCGCAGTCAGGGCAACAGGTCTTGGCTGGAGCGTATATCACAGGCCTTTTCCAGCGGGCCTGAGTCCGTAGAGGACGTGCTGGAAATCCTGCGGGATGCGGAATCCCAGGAAATTATTGATACCGACGCCATGAGCATCATCGAAGGTGCCATGCAGGTTATTGATATGCGGGTCGATGAAATCATGATCCCGCGCTCCCAGATGGTCACGGTCAAGGCCGCCCTGGCCCCGAAAGCGTTTCTCGGCGAGATCATCTCGTCTGCCCACAGCCGGTTCCCGGTGATTGGCGACAGCCCCGACGATGTGATCGGCGTGCTGCTTGCCAAAGATCTGTTGCCGCTGGCCCTGAACAACGAACTTGACTGGAACCATGTGCGGGAAATCCTGCGCCCACCGACGTTCGTTCCCGAGAGTAAGCGCCTCAACCAGCTGCTTAAAGAGTTCAAGGAAAACCGCAATCACATGGCGATTGTGGTAGACGAGTATGGCGGTACCGCCGGGCTGATCACCATCGAGGATGTGCTTGAGCAGATCGTGGGCGAGATTGAAGACGAGCACGATTTCGATGAAGAGACCCACATCAAGGCCCGTGGGGACGGCACCTTTGCCGTCAAGGCGGTCACACCGGTGGACGACTTTAACGAGTTCTTCCAGACGGAGCTGGATGAAGAAGAGTTCGACACCATCGGTGGGGTTGTTCTTAAGGAATTCGGCCACCTGCCCAGGCGGGGCGAATCGGTTGCATTTGGCGGTCTGCAATTTACCATTGCGAACGCTGATAACCGAGTCATCCGTCTGCTGCAGGTAATTCGAAGTGAGCAATAACGGCACCCATTCAAGACTTCCCGATACGCGCCTGGCCGGCAACACATGGCTCGGGGCCTGCGTTCTCGCCATTGCTGGCGCGCTGCAAACCCTGACCCTTTCGCCACTGCAGTGGTGGTGGCTGGGGCCGGTTTCGATTGCACTGATCCTGCTGGTCTGCGTTCCTCTGAGCCCCCAGAAGCTTTTCCGGGCCGGGTGGTTTACCGGCATCGGGCTGTTCGGTAGTGGTGCCAGCTGGGTCTATATCAGCATCAGTGAACACGGCAATACCTCAGTGCCTGTCGCCATCCTGCTGACGAGTTTGTTTGTCGCCGGCCTGGCGCTGTTTCACGCCATCGGGTTCTGGGGCTGGGGCAAACTCACTCAAAAAAGCCAGATACGCCGGCTACTGCTGTTTCCCGCTATCTGGATTCTCAGCGACTGGGTGCGCGGTTGGCTGTTGACCGGCTTCCCCTGGCTGTACCTTGGAAACGCCCATGTAGACGGCCCACTGGGTGGTTTTGCCCCTCTGGTGGGCGTGCATGGCATTACCTTCTGGATTACCGCAACGGGTGTCGCCCTCTACGGCGCATGGTGGCTGGTACTCAACCGGCGCACGGCCAATGCCGGCATAGTCGCGGTTCTGGCCTTATTGCCTTGGGTAACCGGCCCAGCCCTGTCGAAGATCGAATGGACCGACGTCAGCGACGAGGCCACCACCTTCGCCTCGATGCAGGGCGACATCCCCCAGCACATCAAATGGGACCCCGATTTCCTGCGGGACCAGATCGTTGTTTACCTCAGGCTCACAGAAGGCATGTGGGATACCAATCTGATTCTATGGCCGGAAACCGCCATCCCCATTCCCCAGGACCGGGCGGGGAAGATCATTGACCACATCCGCGAAGAACTGGGCGATGACAGCACGCTGATTACCGGCATTCCCTGGTACGGATTCAGCGAGCGTGTTGAAGACTTCACGTTCCACAACAGCATCATGGCCATAGGCAACGGCGAGGGCATGTACCACAAGCAGAAGCTGGTGCCCTTCGGAGAGTACGTGCCCCTGCAGCAGTGGCTGCGTGGCCTGATCGGCTTTTTCGATCTGCCAATGTCGAGTTTCAGCCGGGGGCCGGCGGACCAGTCACCACTGACGGCCAACGGCACACGCATCATGCCGTTTATCTGCTACGAAGTCGCTTATCCGGATTTTGTTGCCCGTAACGCTAAAAACACCGACATGTTGTTGACCATCAGCAACGATGGCTGGTTCGGTGACTCCATCGGCCCGCTGCAACACCTGCAGATCGCCCGCATGCGCGCTCTGGAAACCGGTCGATATATGCTCCGGGGCACCAACAATGGCGTCACGGCGATCATCGATCACAAAGGGCAGCTGGCTGAAACCATTCCTCAGTTCGAGCGCGCGGTACTGACCGGGGAGGTATTCGCCGCAACCGGCAACACACCCTATATGCTGACGGGCTCCTGGCCGGTATTGACCCTGGCGCTGATCCTCATCGTCTTCGTAAGAGAAAGAATCATCCCAAACCGTAGGTCGGATCAGGCGAAGCCGTAATCCGACGCTGGGGCGGGACTTGTCGGATTACGGCTTCGCCTGATCCGACCTACATCCAGGGCATTATTCCGATTTTCGGGGCCAGCGGCTGGTCACCCGCTCGTAGTAATGAGAGCCGCAGGCCTCGCAGGGTTCCAGGTGGCTGGTCGCGGTCAGGCAACGCATATGGCTGCAGTTAAGGCAATGGAACATGCCGGCCGTGGCCACCTCGCCCGCTATGTAATGCCCCACCTCCTGATTCTCGAGCTTCTGCGTCAGCTCCAGTGTGTCAATCAGTGTCCTGTCAGCAACGGACAGCAACCGGTCGGCAAGCTGATGCTCCAGCAGGGCGATATCCAGCTGCAACCACTCAGTCAGCCCCTCCCCGGTCTCTTCCACGAATTGCAGCAGATGCCCCAGGTCCCGCTGCAGGTAGGCTCCCAGCAGGTCAGCCTCCTCGCGGGTCATTTCCTCCAGTTCGTATTCAAACTCAATCGCCTTGCGAACTTCGTCTTCCAGTGTCTGATAGGACGTTTCCTGTAACTCATCGAGGCGCGACTGCACCCGCTCCAGCATCCTGTCGTAAACTTCCAGGGCTTTTCCGGAAAGGTGTCTGCGTTCTGGCTCAGTCATGAATGGCTCCTGTGAAAGTCTCGATCGCCCTGCCTGCCGACGACCTGCAACAACTCTAAGTCTGGCACAGGATCGGGAATTTGGCAGACTACCTGTTAAGCCGCGTGTGCGTTAGAATGTTCGGCCCGCTCCGGACATCGTTTTGATACAGCGTTTTATTTTCCACACAAGGTAATTTCGGTAATGGCAGGAATGGACGAGCAATACAATCCACGTGACGTAGAACACAATGCCCGCACTTTCTGGGAAGAGAACAACACCTTCGCAGTCAGGGAAGAACCCGGCAAACCAAAATACTACTGCCTGTCCATGTTCCCCTACCCGAGCGGCAAGCTGCACATGGGCCACGTCCGCAACTACACCATCGGCGACGTGATCTCCCGCTACCAGCGCATGCAGGGCAAAAACGTGATGCAGCCCATGGGCTGGGATGCGTTCGGTCTGCCAGCGGAAAACGCCGCCATCGCCAACAAGACCGCCCCTGCCAAGTGGACCTACGCCAACATCGAATACATGAAGAACCAGCTCAAACAGCTGGGCTTCGGCTACGACTGGAACCGCGAACTGGCCACCTGCAAGCCGGATTATTACCGCTGGGAGCAATGGTTCTTCGCCCGCCTTTATGAAAAAGGCCTGGTGTACAAGAAAATGTCTACCGTGAACTGGGATCCGATTGACCAGACGGTACTGGCCAATGAGCAGGTGGTGGATGGCCGCGGCTGGCGCTCCGGTGCGCTGGTTGAACAGAAAAAGATTCCCCAGTGGTTTATCCGCATTACCGATTACGCCGAACAACTGCTGAGCGACCTGGACGATCTGGAAGACTGGCCGGAACAGGTCAAGACCATGCAGCGCAACTGGATCGGCAAATCCGTGGGTACCGAACTGACCTTCCCTCTCAAGGGTCGGGACGAGGTGCTGGAGGTTTACACCACCCGCCCGGACACCTTGATGGGGGTAACCTACATGGCCGTGGCGGCTGAGCACCCGCTGGCCAAAGCCGCAGCCGAGCAGCACCGTGACGTTGCCGAATTCGTCAGCGAGTGCCGCAATAGCAAAGTGGCCGAGGCCGAACTGGCCACCATGGAAAAGAAAGGCATCGATACCGGGTTCAAGGCAATCAACCCGCTGACTCAGGAAGAGATTCCAGTGTTTGTCGCCAACTTTGTGCTGATGGATTACGGCACTGGCGCACTGATGGCCGTACCGGGCCACGACGACCGCGATCACGAGTTTGCCCGCAAATACCGGATTTCCATCAAACAGGTGATTGCGGCCCGGGATGGTCGTGACATAGATGTGCAGGAAGCGGCGTTTACCGAAAAAGGCACCCTGGTTTCTTCGGGAAAATACAGCGGTATGACCAGCGAAGAAGCCTTCGATAAAATTGCGGATTACCTGGAAACCGAGGGCATTGGCAAGCGCACAGTCAACTACCGGCTGCGGGATTGGGGGGTCTCTCGCCAGCGTTACTGGGGCGCACCTATCCCGATGATGACGTTGGAGGACGGCACCGAATGCCCAGTGCCGGATGACCAGCTACCGGTTACCCTGCCCGAAAACGTGGAAATGGACGGCGTTCAGTCGCCGCTCAAAGCGGATCCCGAGTGGGCGAAAACCACCTTTGACGGCCAACTGGCGACCCGAGAAACCGATACCTTTGACACGTTCATGGAATCCTCCTGGTATTACGCCCGATTCTGCAGCCCCAACTACGACAAGGGTATGCTCGATCCGGCCGCCGCCAATTACTGGCTCCCAGTGGATCAGTACATCGGAGGTATCGAGCACGCCATCCTGCACCTGCTTTACGCCCGCTTCTTCCACAAACTGTTGCGGGACGTGGGCCTGGTCACCAGTTCCGAGCCGTTCAACCGCTTGCTTTGCCAGGGCATGGTGCTGGCCGAAACCTACTATCGCGAAGATGCCAATGGCGGAATAACCTGGATTTCGCCGGCCGACGTCACCGTTGAGCGCGACGCCAAAGGCCACGTCATAGGTGCTGTGCACAATGACGACGGCCAGCCGGTGGAAGTCGGCGGCGTCACCAAAATGTCCAAGTCCAAGAACAACGGCATTGACCCCCAGGCCATCATCGATCAGCACGGCGCTGACACGGTGCGGCTGTTCATGATGTTCGCGGCCCCACCGGAGCAGTCACTCGAATGGTCGGACAGCGGTGTGGAAGGCGCGCATCGCTTCCTCAAGCGCCTGTGGCGCATGACCGGTGAACTGACGGCTGGCGGTGACATCCCGGCGCTGGAGGTGGGCAGCCTGAACGATGCCCAGAAGAGCCTGCGCCGCAAAACCCATGAGACCATTGCCAAGGTGAGCGATGACATCAGCCGTCGCCTCACCTTCAACACCGCGATTGCGGCGGTCATGGAGCTGCTGAATGACGTGGGCAAACTGACCGATGATGCGCCGCAAAGCCGGGCTGTTCGCCACGAGGCACTGGAAGTTGCGGTATTGATGCTGTCGCCCATCGTGCCGCATATCTGCCACAACCTGTGGCAGTCTTTGGGGCACAACACGCCGGTGGTAGACGCCGAATGGCCCGCGGCTGATAAAACCGCGATGGTTCGCAGCCAGATTCAGGTGGTACTGCAGGTCAACGGTAAAGTGCGCGCCAAGGCCGACGTGCCTGCGGATATGGATAAGGCAGGCCTCGAAAAGCTGGCCCTGGAAAACGAGAATGTGGTGCGGTTCACCGAGGGTCAGACGGTTCGCAAGGTCATTGTAGTGCCTGGCAAACTCGTTAACGTGGTGGCCAACTGATATGACCAGAAAAATGCACCCGGCCCGAATCGCCAGTGTCGCTGGCTGTTCACTATTGTCGCTCGCTCTGGCGGGGTGCGGCTTTCAGTTGCGAGGCGCGCCTCCGGTGCCCCCGGGCCTGCAACCGCTGGCGGTTTCCTGTGTCGAACAGATCCCGGCTGAGCTTTGCGACGCAGTCAACAAACAGCTGGAACTGGGCGAAATTGACCTGCGCTCCCCGGAGAAAGCGGATTACCTGCTTCGCCTCCGAGGCTTTGAGCAGGATCGCCGGGCCAGCGCCATAACCGTTCAGGCCTCGGCGGCGGAATACACATTGCGCCAGACCGTGCGCATGGATGTGCTGACCCGGGACGAGCTGCCGCTGATCGCAGAAACCAGCCTCAACAGCAGCGAAACCTACCGCTACGATGACACCAACGTCCTCGCCAAACAGCGTGAGGAAGAGGAACTTCGCCAGCAGCTTTATGAACGGCTTGCCCAACAGATCATCTTCCGGCTCGCGCCTTTGACTGAAGCCCGTGTCACGGAGCTGAAAAAAGCCGCCGAAGAAAACGAAGACGCGCGCTGATCATGAAAACCCAGCCGGCGCAGCTTCCCCAGCTCCTGAAAAAATCCCTGGCACCGGTTTATCTCATTTCCGGAGATGAGCCCCTGCTGGTGCAGGAGAGCTGCGACGAAGTCCGGGCGGCCGCCAAACAGGCGGGTTTCCATGATCGCCTGACGTTTCACGCCGACCATCAGTTCGACTGGAGCGTCATTGGCGAGGAGTTTGGTTCGCTATCACTGTTTGCGGAGAAACGCCGGATCGAGATCCATCTGCCAACTGGCAAGTTGGGCGATGGCCGCGCGGTGCTGGAGCGCATTCTTCAGCAGCCTCCGGAAGACATCATCCTGCTCCTGATCAGCACCAGGCTGGATGCCGCTGAAACCAAACGCAAATGGTACAAGGAACTCCAGAACAAAGGCGTGCATGTCCCGATCTGGCCCGTCGATGGCGACAAATTCTCAGGATGGCTGCAACAACGGGCCAAATCCCGAGGGCTTCAACTGACCCGGGGCGCACTCGACATTCTCACCGACCGGCTAGAGGGAAACCTGCTTGCCGCCAGCCAGGAGCTGGACCGCCTGGCCCTGTTCGGCGGCGATAAAACCATCGACGAAGAAGTCATCGAGCAGGCCGTCCAGGACAGCTCTCGCTTCAACGGATTTGAGTTGGTTTCCGAGCTGCTCGCTGGCCATGCCCCCCATGCACGCAAAATGATTGGCGTCTTAAAGCAGGAAGGGGAAAACCCTCTGGGGCTGCTGGCGGTCTTGACGCGAGACCTGCACCTGACCATGGAGCTCAGTGCGGCCATAGCGCGACGGGACGCACCATCAGGTTTCCTCAAACAGCGCGGCGTGTTCCAGCCGCAACGCGCCCGCACCATTGAGCAGGCAGCCCGGCGTCTTGCCCGGCCACAACTGCACAAGGCGCTGGAGCTCTGCAGCAACATTGACCGCGCCACCAAGGGCTTCGACCCACTCTCGCCCTGGGATTATCTGGAAGACATGGCAACCCATCTCAGCCTTCGAACCTGACCCAGATCAACCCCACTCGTCCCCCGGCCCTTTCCGTGCTTGACAGTTTTTTATCATGCGGAGCATTGTAGAATCTCCATCAACCAATGGAGGTGCGTGGCATGAATCTTCAGGACGATCTCAAAAAGCTGTCGGAAAAAATCAGGCAATATCGTGACGAAGCCCGTGTCCAGCTCCACCTGGCCCGGGAAGATGTGAAGGACGAATGGGATGATCTCGAGAAGGACTGGGAAAAGTTTCGGTCCAGGCTGGACAGCGTTCTCCATGATACCGAGGACGCCACACAGGAAGCCAGACAGACAGCCAAGAGGCTCGGCGAAGAGGTCCGGGCCGGCTACGAGCGCATCCGCGATCGCTTGAAGTAAACGTTAACCGGTTAACACAATGCTACAAAATGCGACACCAGAGGCTCTGTTTCACCGAGCCTCTGTGCCATACTTCACAGTGCAAGTGAACCAAGTGTCACTTTTTTGACCACCGCTGATTAACATTTATCCAAAGGTGGCCTGATCGGCCAAGGCACTGGTCAGCACTGCGAGGTATAAAAAATCCATGAAAAATACAAAACTGACGACCCTGTTTCTTACTCTCCTGCTCCTGCCTTTGTTTGTCACTGGTCAGAATACCCGGTTCAGCGATCCCGATACCGTTGCCCGCGATCAGTTCTGGGGCACCTTGCACGCGGGCGGTGGTACTTCTTTTTTCTGCGAGACTCCGTTCACCAGCAAGGGATTTACCATGACAGAAGGCCATATCTATCCCCTGGCCATCGTACGCAGCTCTCTAGGGTGCGGCACCTCCCGCCAATGTGACCAGGACAACCGGTATCGCCAGATTGCCTCCGACCTCCACAACATGGTGCCGGTCACCAGCCGCGTGGAAATGCGCCGGCGCAATGCCCGGTATGAACAGCTTGGTGCGGGTGCCCGGGAAGACGAGTGCGGGAACCGTGAAAGCGCGCAATTTTTTGAACCACCCCACCGCGTCAAGGGTGATGTTGCCCGCACTGTTGCGTACATGGTCGACACTTACAATTTACCCTGGGTCGGCACATCGATGGTTATGAAAACCTGGAGTCGCACAGACCCTCCCGATGACAACGAGCTGACCCGCCACCGTCAGGTCAGTAAACTTCAGGGCAACCAGAACCCGTTTGTGGCAGATCCGAATCGACTGGAAAACCTGTAAATCCGGATAATGCCATGAACCCACAAAAAAAGGCAGGCCCCGTGGGGACCTGCCTTTTTTATACAAACCACGGTTCTGACCCGAAGGGATCAGAACTCTTCAGCGGTCAGTGCCATCATCGAGTCACTGCCGCTGCGAATACCCTCAGCCAGTGACACCGTCTTTGGCAACAAACGGTCGAAGTAGAACCGGGCCGTCTTCAGTTTTCCGGTGTAGAAACCGGACGTATCGCCCTCGGCTTTCGGCGCTGCCGCTTTGACGATCTTCGCCCACATGTAGCCCAACGCAGTCAGACCTAACAGGTCAAGGTAGTCCACCGAGGCGGCACCAATGGCGTCCGGGTTGTCACCAGCTTGCGTGATCACGTGCTCGGTTACGTCTGACAGACGCTCAATCGCCGCAGCGAGAGGCTCAAGGTACGGGCGCAAATTCTGGTCGCCGCTGTTTTCCTCGATGAAAGCTGCGGCGTCATTGGCGAACAGTTCGAACAACTTGCCTTGGCTGCCCACCACTTTCCGGCCCATCAGGTCCAGTGCCTGGATGCCGTTAGTACCTTCATAGATCTGGGTGATGCGGCAATCACGAACCAGCTGTTCCTGGCCCCACTCGCGGATAAAGCCGTGACCGCCAAATACCTGTTGCCCGATGATACAGGCATCCAGGCCGCGATCGGTCAGGAACGCCTTGGCGACCGGCGTCAGCAGTGCCACCATGCCCTCGGCGTGTTTACGGCGCTCGTCGTCTTCCGCGAATTTGGCAATATCCAGCCATTGCGCCACGTAAGTCGAGAAGGCTCGCCCACCTTCCACATAGCTCTTCATGGTCAGCAGCATGCGGCGAACATCCGGGTGCACCAGAATGGGGTCCGCCGCTTTTTCCGGCTGCTGAGCACCGGTCGGGGCGCGGCTCTGGATACGCTCCAGCGCATATTCACGGGCGCTCTGCAGTGATGCTTCCGCGGCACCGACGCCCTGAATGCCCACGCCCAGGCGCTCGTAGTTCATCATGGTAAACATCGCTGCCAGGCCCTTGTTTTCCTCGCCCACGAGCCAGCCTTTGGCACCGTCGAAGTTCATCACACAGGTGGCGGAACCCTTGATGCCCATCTTTTTCTCGAGTGACCCGCAGCTGAGGCTGTTGCGCTCCCCCAGTGATCCATCGTCATTTACCAGGAATTTCGGTACCAGCAACAGCGAGATGCCTTTCGGACCTTTCGGAGCATCCGGCAGCTTGGCCAGCACCAGGTGGATAATGTTCTCCGCCATGTTGTGCTCGCCCCAGGTAATAAAGATCTTGGTACCTGTGACGTTGAAAGAGCCGTCGTCGTTGGGCTCGGCCTTGGTGCGGATAATGCCCAGATCGGTACCGGCATGGGGTTCAGTCAGGTCCATGGCACCAGACCAGACGCCGGAGTACATATTGGGCAGGTATTTTTCCTTGAGCTCCTGACTGCCGTGGGCATTCAGAGCCAGAGAGGCCCCGGCGGTCAGCATCGGTGCCAGCCCGAACGCCATGTTGGCACCCTGCATCATTTCCTCGAACTGAGCCACCAGCGTCTTGGGCATGCCCATACCGCCGAATTCCGGGTTGCCGCCGAGGCCGTTCCAGCCACCTTCCACGATGGTCTGGTAGGCTTCCCTGAAGCCTTCCGGGGCAGTCACTTCGCCGTCATTCCACTGACTGCCCTGCTCATCGCCCTCGCGGTTCAGCGGGGCCAACACGCCACTGGTGATCTTGCCAGCTTCTTCCAGAATGGCATCAGCGGTATCCGGGTCCACATTCTCCGCCACTTTGGGCAGTGAAGCCCACAGTGCCGGAGCATCGAATACTTCGTTCAGAACAAAGCGCATGTCACGTAAAGGTGCCTGATAATCAGCCATCTAAAAACTCTCCAAAAATCCAGTCAGTCTATCGGCACGCGTGATGCCATGTGCATTGGCATGCCGGTCGGCTATGTGTCCGCTCGAGGTTATTTTTATAGGACGATATTCTACCCTATTGGCAGGCCTAACTCATGAAAAAAGCCCGCCTCCTGGGAGAGCGGGCTTTTGAGGGTCTGCCTGCCCGCGCCTTAAATGACGAAGCCTTCTTCTGGCATGTCCATCAGGCTGTCAGCGCCCGCCAGCATGCTCTCGGCATGGGCTTTGGAGCGTGGCAGCATACGCTTGAAGTAGAAGCGTGCCGTCTGGACCTTGGCGTTGTAGAACATTTCTTCGCTGGTTCCGTCGGCCATCTTGTCCAGCGCAACCTTGGCCATACGGGCCCAAAGGTAGGCAAACACGGCGTAACCGGAATACATCAGGTAGTCCACTGAAGCGGCACCCACCTCTTCGCGGTTCTTCATGGCGGTCATGCCGAGCTTCATGGTCAGATCACCCCATTCCTTGTTCAGCGCCGCCAGCGGCTCCAGAAATTCCTTCATCTGCTCGTTGTCGGCGTTTTCCTTGCAGAAAACATGAACCTGTTTGGTGAAGCCTTTCAGGGATTCGCCCTGAGTCATCAGCACCTTACGGCCCAACAGATCCAGCGCCTGGATACCGGTGGTTCCTTCATAGATCATACCGATACGGGCATCACGAACGTTCTGCTCCATGCCCCACTCGGAAATGAAACCGTGGCCACCGAACACCTGCATGCCGAGGTTAGCGGCTTCGTAACCGATTTCGGTCAGGAACGCCTTGGCAATCGGCGTCAGGAAGCCCAGGGCTTCGTCAGCGGCCTTACGCTCTTCTTCAGTCTTGCCACTGTGAACGACGTCAGCCTGCTGAGCCGTCAGGTAGATCAATGCGCGGGCACCTTCGGCAATGGCTTTCTGAGTCAGCAGCATGCGGCGTACGTCAGGGTGGACGATGATCGGGTCCGCAATGCCTTCCGGATTTTTCGGGCCGCTCAGCGAGCGCATGGCCAAACGGTCCTTGGCGTAAACCAGTGAACCCTGGAAGCCCAGTTCCGCCGCACCCAGCCCCTGGATGGCAGTACCGATACGAGCGGTGTTCATAAACGTGAACATGCAGTTCAGGCCGCGGTTCTCCGGCCCGATCAGCCAGCCTTTGGCACCGTCAAAGTTCATCACGCAGGTCGCGTTACCGTGAATACCCATTTTGTGCTCGATGGAGCCACAGGAAACCGCGTTGCGCTCACCAGAAGAGCCGTCGTCATTCGGCAGGTTCTTGGGCACGATGAACAGGGAAATACCCTTGGTGCCTTCCGGAGCGCCCGGCAGGCGTGCCAGCACGATGTGAACGATGTTCTCTGCCATGTCGTGCTCACCGGCCGAGATGAAAATCTTGGTCCCGGTAATGGCGTAGGTGCCGTCAGCATTCGGTTCAGCCTTGGTTCGCAAGGTACCCAGGTCGGAACCGCAGTGTGACTCGGTCAGACACATGGTGCCGGTCCACTCACCGGCGATCAGTTTGGTCAGATAGGTTTGCTTCTGCTCTTCCGTGCCGTGGGCCTGGATGGTGTTGGTGGCACCGTGGCTCAGACCAGGATACATGCCGAACGACCAGTTAGCGGTACCCACCATCTCACTCATGACCAGTCCCAGGGAGTGCGGCAGGCCCTGACCACCATAGTTGGTGTCGGCGCACATGGACGGCCAGCCGCCATCAACGTACTGCTGGTACGCTTCTTTGAAGCCGGTCGGTGTTTTCACACTGTCTTCGCTCCAGGTACAACCTTCCCTGTCACCCACCTGGTTCAGCGGAGACAGCACCTGCTCACAGAACTTCGCACCTTCCCCAATGATGGCATCGACCATATCCGGCGTTGCATCGTCGGCACCTTCCAGATTGGCGTAGTGCTGCTCGCTGTCCAGCAGCTCGGTCATTACGAATTTGATGTCACGCAGGGGCGCTTTGTATTCAGGCATGGAATCCACCTCAGGTTTTCGGACACATCTGCAAATCAAGTTGCAGTATTTGGCCTTGGGGTTTGCTCAGACACTGTGACGCTCATGCAACACAGTCTAAATTAAACACTTGTTTGAAACATACGTTTAGAGGCACGGAATTGTCAATAGCGCGACCTGAAATTTGTGTTGCTAATTGTGGCCCGGCGGGGCGAGCAGGAGGCAGAATCATGCGGCTGGACAAAGAAAAAAGAGACCGTTTCAGGCGGTTATAGATCGGGCTCGGGGGAGGCAGGCGTCACGGAGGGGAGTGCACCAGCGATCATGGTTTTGGAATGTCAGTGGGTAGGCTTAAACCAGAAGACGTCTTCAGGCAGTAATGTCGAGCAGCGTACCGACCGTCTCGTCCGCTGTTTTCACGACTTGGGCTGACGCCTCAACACTACGCTCGTAAAGCTTGAGATCGATGATGGGTTCAACCAGAGAGCCTGCACCATCAGCGGTGCCCTGCGGTCCATCTGCTCCGCCACGGGCAATTTTTCGGGCCGCATTTTCCATGCCCATCATTCCGTCCTGGATGCCCTGAATACCGATACCGAGCGTGTTATTGATCATGACCAACCCACCTGATGACCGTTAATTGACACCAGTAAGCCACATTTTTGGTCAATTTTCAAACAAAGGGTCGATATTCAGGTAGCGAGCGAGGTTGGCCGGTACCGGATTATCCTGCCAGGGCATCACGCCAAGGCAAGGTGCCGCGAGATGCATCAGCAGATAATTGAGGGTTTCCTGTTCGCAACTCATATCGTCCGGGCCAGGCCGGTTTGCGACCCAGCCCGCCAGGGTCAGGCCGTCTCTGCGGATCGCCTCTGCGCTTAACAAGGCGTGATTAATACAGCCAAGTTGCAAAGGCACCACGAGGATCACGGGCATGCCCAGCTCGACCGGTACTGCGGAATAGGTTTCCCGGTCATTCAGAGGCACGCGCCAGCCACCAGCTCCCTCCACCAGTAACAGATCCGCTGGCTGAATCTGCAGGCCCCGGCAAAACCCCACCAGGCGTTGAGCGGTCAGCTGACGCCCGGCCAGCTCGGCTGCAACATGAGGCGCAATGGCCGGCTTGAGAGCAACCGGATTAACCTGATCGTACGGCAAAGACTCCGTCATGGCCGCCTGCAGAATCAGGGCATCGTCATTGCGCAAGCCGTAAGGCGTATCGTCGCAGCCGGAGGCAATGGGCTTCATGGCGATGGTGCGCTTGCCCAGCGCTTTGGCGGCTTCAAGAATGGCTGCGGACGCAACTGTCTTGCCCACACCGGTATCGGTCCCGGTGACAAAAAACGTTTTTCTGGCCATGGTTTAGTTACCGTATGAAATCCAGCACGCCTCATAGGATGCCTTAACAATCCCGGTCGGCGCTTTCGGATAATGATCCAATAGTACCCTACTCATGCGGTCTTATCCGCCTGCAGGGCGGGCTCGGGTGTAAGGTGTTTGCGACAATCGGACAAGCCCGCCAGAAGCTGGTCAACGTCGTCAAGGGTGTGCGCCGCACTCAAGGTAACCCTCAGCCTGGCCTCACCCTCTGGCACGGTTGGCGGGCGAATTGCCGTCACCAGCAACCCCTTGGCTTCCAGCGCCTCACTGAGGGCAAGGGCGGACCAGTTATCCCCCACCAGAATAGGCTGAATAGGGGTCGTTGAATCCATCAGTTGGTACCCGAGCTGCCGCGCGCCATTGCGAAACCGGGCCACAAGTTGCTTCAGATGGGCCCGCCGGTCATCGTCCCGCTCGATCAGGTCGATGCTTGCACAGGTAGCCGCCGCCAACGACGGCGGCATGGCGGTGGTGTATATATAGGTCCTTGCCTTCTGAACCAGGTAGTCAATCAATACCGCCGGGCCGGCCACAAACGCACCGCTGGTGCCAATGGCTTTGCCCAGCGTGCCGATCACAAGCGGGACGTCGACTTCTGTCAATCCATGGGCAGGCACACTTCCTCTGCCTTCCGGGCCCAGCACGCCCACGCCGTGAGCATCATCCACAATGAGCAGTGCATCGTGGGCCTTGCACACCGCCGCCAGTTCCCTGAGCGGGGCAATGTCGCCGTCCATGCTGAAAACACCGTCGGTGACGACGAGTTTGTGGCCAGATGTTTGCGCCAGCATAGGCTCCAATGCCGCCACGTCGGCGTGCGGGTAGCGCCGCACGGTCGCTCGACTGAGAATGCAACCATCAATGATCGAAGCGTGATTCAGACGGTCTGAGAAGATGGTATCGCCGCGGCCGGCGAGAGCCGAGATGACCCCCATATTGGCCATGTACCCGGTGGAGAAAAACAGGGCGGCGCTGCGCCGGGTAAATGCCGCCAGGCGCTCTTCCAGCTTGTGATGGGCATCATGGTGACCACATATCAGGTGAGACGCCGCGCCGCCGAGACCGGTTGCCGGCAGCGCATTCCGCAGCGCTTCGAGGTTGGCCGGATGGTTGGCCAGGCCCAGGTAGTCGTTGCTGCAAAACGACAACAGGCTTCGGCCGCCCGTGGTCAGGTATGGCTGCTGAGGGCCGGAAACCTGCCGACGGGTGCGGTAAAGACCCGCCTGCTTACGCTGTTCAAGTTCTGCCGCGAAATCACGCACGGATTATATCCTGATTGGGGGCTAGGTCAGGGCCAGGCCCGGCTTACGCGGACTCGCGCGTGGCGTCATAAAACATGTGGCGCGTCGCCTCATATTCCACCGCCTCGGCAATCGATTCCTCTTCCTGCTCTTCGCTGGCGCATTGCTCACGCTGCTCCGGACGAATCCCCAAACGACGAAACAGCTCCCTATCCGCATCCGCTTCCGGATTGGCGGTCGTCAGCAATTTCTCGCCATAGAAAATGGAGTTGGCCCCGGCCATGAAACACAAGGCCTGCATTTGCTCATTCATATCCTCCCGGCCAGCGGACAGGCGCACATGGGAAGCGGGCATCATGATGCGCGCGACGGCAATGATGCGGATGAAGTCGAACGGGTCCAGGTCTTCCACGTTTTCCATGGGCGTGCCCTTAACCTTGACCAGCATGTTCACCGGCACGCTTTCCGGGTGGTGCGGGAGATTTGCCAGTTGCATCAGCAGGCCAACGCGGTCGTCTTCATCCTCACCCATCCCCATAATGCCGCCGCAGCACACTTTCATGCCGGCCTTGCGAACATTGTCGAGGGTATCGAGCCGGTCCTGATAGGTGCGGGTGGTGATGATGTGGCTGTAATACTTCTCGGAGGTGTCCAGGTTGTGGTTGTAGTAATCCAGGCCTGCGTCCGCCAATTCCTGCGCCTGACTGTCTTTGAGCATGCCCAGCGTCATACAGGTTTCCAGCCCCAGGGATTTGACCTGGCGAACCATGTCCAGCACGTAGGGCATGTCTTTTTTGGTGGGACTGCGCCAGGCCGCACCCATGCAAAACCGGGACGCACCTTTTTCGCGGGCCGCTTTTGCTTCTGCGACCACCGTCTCAATTTCCAGCAGCTTTTCTTTTTCCAGGCCGGTGTTGTAGTGACCGCTCTGGGGGCAGTATTTACAATCCTCGGGGCAGGCACCGGTCTTGATGGATAGCAGCGTGCTGACCTGCACTTCGTTGGGATCAAAAAATTCCCGGTGCACGCCCTGGGCGCGAAACAGCAGATCATTGAACGGCAACTGGAACAGCTCCCGGGCTTCCTGCAGAGTCCAATCGTGGCGGAGGTTGGTAGCGGTCATCATATGGGCCTGTTAACCTTCTGAGGTTTACTGGTTTACGGATTAACCGAATGATAAAGGGACTGACACTGCTGTCAACCTTGGTTCGCCAAAAGGTTAACAGCGCAAAAACCTCCGGCCACTGCGTGGCCTGCCTTGATAGCCATGCAATCAACGGCTTGTGCGCCGGGTGTCGGGAAGATCTGCCGGTTAACCGATGGCATTGCCGCGCCTGCGCCCTGCCCTTGGCCATTCCTTCGCTCGACCTGATGTGCGGCGAGTGCATCCGGACAGCACCGCCGTTTTCTCGCACAGTGGCCCCCTGGCGCTACCAGTATCCAGTCGATGCCATGATCGGACGCTACAAGTACCGCGGACAGCGAAAATTTGCGCGGCCGTTGTTGGCCGATCTGTCGGAGTTGCTTGATCAGTACCTCAGCGCCCACCCCGAGCGAAAACCCGAGCTGATCATTCCCGCTCCCATGCACGCCAAACGGCGACGCCAGCGCGGCTTCAATCAAGCCGATGAGATCGCCGAGGCCCTGTCGCGGCGGTTGAACATTCCCTGGTGCGCGCGGTCAGTGCAACGGAGCCGGCACGCCCGCCCCCAAAGGGAGCTGAGCCGGGAGGAGCGCCTGGCGAACCTTGCGGGGGCGTTCACCATCGCCGGCACCGTGCCACGGCGGGTCGCCATCGTTGACGATGTCATTACCACAGGCGCAACGGTACGCGCACTCACCGAAACATTGCTGGACGCGGGAGTCAGAGACGTTCAGGTATGGGCCTTGGCACGCACGCCTGGATAGAACATGTCGCCGACGTATTCGCATTACGATAGCGCGCCGAACACGTTATACTTGGCCTTCTCGTCATTGCAGGAAGCAGGTGTGGGATGTCTGACAGGAAGCAGTTTTTAACCGTAATGCTGGTTGCCGCTCTATTTGTGGGCTGGCTGGGCTGGCGGGGGTTTGAGGTCATCGACCTGAACCAGAAACTGAAAGCGGACGAGCTGGTGGCCAATTACCCCTACCAGCATCGGGTGCTGCGAGTGGAGGGTTCCACCGCCGTCATGAGTTCCTTGAGATCTCACGACACCTCCACGCAATACGCACTGACGACCATCTTCCCGGCGATGCGAAACCTCAGCGAGGGAGACCGGGGCTGGAAAAAGGCTGAGCGGGATCTTGCCAGAGTCCAGGCCAGAGCTGGTGATATCGTGCTCGGCGCATCCAGCATCGGTCGTATTCGCTGGGAGCTTGATGAAAACTGGTATCACCTCAATAACATGCAGGCCAGCAATACGCAGGCCAAACAGGAATCAAGGCGCTGACCGTTACTCTATGACCGCAATCTCCAGCCATCCCTACGACGCCCTGACCCCCGACACCATTCTGGACGCCATGGAAAGCGCGGGCTATGTCATCAATGGCCGTCTGTTTGCGCTTAACAGCTACGAAAACCGTGTCTACCAGGTGGGCATCGAAGACTCCGCCCCCGTTATCGTGAAATTCTATCGCCCGGGCCGTTGGTCCGAGGCGCAGATCCGTGAAGAACACACGTTTACCGCTGAGCTGACCGCGGCGGATATTCCTGTGGTGGCACCGGTACGCCTGCCAACGGGCGACACCCTGGGCCGATGGCAGGAATTCCTGTTCGCCGTGTTTCCACAGCGCGGCGGTCAAGCTCCGGACACCAGCGTTACCGACACCCTCTATCGCCTGGGGCAATGGCTTGGCCAGCTCCACAATGTGGGCGCAACAACCCCCTTTGCCCATCGCCCTGCTGTGGAAATCCTGGAAGGCATCCGCAGCAAGAATCAGTTACTGATCGAAGGCAACTGGATTCCAGGCGACCTTCTTCCCGCCTGGAACAGCCTGATCGCAGACCTGCTGGACGCCTGCGCCCACCGAATTGACGACGCGGGAGACGTATCCAGCCTTCGCCTTCACGGCGACTGCCACGCCGGCAACATCTTGTGCCGCGAGGAACAAATGCTGTTTGTTGATCTGGACGACTGCCGCACCGGCCCCGCCGTGCAGGATCTCTGGCTGCTTTTGAATGGCGACGACATCGAGCGGGGCGCGCAGTTTGGTGAGCTGTTGGAAGGCTATGAAATGTTCCGGGACTTTAACCGGCGCGAGCGCCACCTCATTGAGCCGCTGCGCTGCTATCGTCAGATCGCCCACTGTGCCTGGCTGGCCAAACGCTGGGACGACCCCGCATTCCCCAGATTCTTCCCCTGGTTTGTACAACCCAGGTTCTGGTCCGACCAGGTGCTTTCCATGCGGGAGCAGCTTGCGGCACTTCAGGCACCCACCATTGCCATTCCCGGCCAGTACTGAGCGCCACCCCCAAACACGGAGATAACGGATGGGCGAAAAAAGCGAGAACGAGGCCAGGTACACGGTCCGCAGTCTGATCGCGACGGCGATTGTAGCCGTCATTGCCACCGTGGTGGTGCTTGAGGTCAGCGGTCGAATTGACCACGCCGACAACAAGGACAATGTGCCGGTCGGCGAATTCGAGGCGATTCACGTCACCGAAGGCGAGGAATTTCGCATGTCGCCGAAATCGTCTGAACTCCACGCCGTTTGCGAGCAGGGCTATCTGGCCATCGCTGCCGACGTGGATCCAGACTTCCGCGGCATCGTTGTCGATTATAAAAATCGCGGCGTTCGTTGTAGCCGTGCCCCCGAGCCGGAGGCTGCTCAGGAGCCAGGTGCCGATGAGTGACAAGCCGTCCACCCCGCCACAGGAGACCGATCGCCTGTTCGCGACTGAGCGCAACCCGGAGGATTTTCGGTTTGATGCATCCGTAGCACGGGTATTCCCGGACATGATCCGCCGTTCAGTGCCGGGTTATACCACCATCATTCCGATGATCGAGGTTATTACCGAACAGTATGCGCAGTCAGGCAGCCACTGCTATGACCTGGGCTGCTCACTGGGAGCCTCCACGTTAGCCATGCGCCATGGCATTGGCGAAACAGACTGCAGCCTGACCGGCGTGGATAATTCCGCGGCCATGATCGAACGTTGCCAACACTACATTGCCCTGGATGACAGCCCGCTGCCGGTGCAGCTGCGCTGTGAAGACATTCTGGCCACACCGCTCGAGAACGCCTCGGTGACCACGCTGAACTTTACACTTCAGTTTGTCCCCCTCGCCGAACGGGCCGGGCTGCTGAGCCGGATTGCCACCGCAACACGGCCCGGCGGCGTGCTGATCCTCTCCGAAAAAATCCGCTTTGACTCACCCCGGGACCAGGACGTTCAAACCCACCTGCATCACGAGTTCAAACGCGCCAATGGTTACTCCGATCTGGAAATCAGCCAGAAACGCTCGGCCATAGAACAGGTACTGATCCCCGAAAGTCTCGACGAGCATCGCCAGAGACTGCTGGCGGCGGGCTTTGGGCAGGTAGTTGTCTGGTACCAGTGCTTCAATTTTGTGTCCATGCTTGCAATCAAAACCGCAGCCTGAGGAGTCACCATGGCAATGTTTGACTGGCAGCACTGCTACCAGCCACTTCTTGATGAACTGTCCGGCCGGGGCCTGGATCGTTGGTGCCAGGTGTTGGCGAAGCAGTTAAAACGCCGGTTCGAAGACAACCCCCACGGTGACATCACCCGCTGGATGGCGGCGCTTGATCAGCTCCCGGACCTGGCGGCCCCGCATGCCAGCCTGGACACCTCCGCGGTCACCCTCAGCACCGACCTGCCACTGACCGACGCCCAGGGCGAGCAACTGGAAGCAGGCTTGCGGGGGCTGATGCCCTGGCGCAAAGGCCCTTTTGAGTTCTTTGGCACCCACATTGACACCGAATGGCGCTCAGACTGGAAATGGGACCGGGTTGCACCCTACCTGGCGGATTTAACCGGCCGTCGCATTCTTGATGTGGGGTGCGGCTCCGGGTATCACTGCTGGCGGATGCTGGGGGACGGAGCTGGACGGGTGATTGGCATTGACCCGGGCTTGCTGTTTCTTTTTCAGTTCCTGAGCGTCAAGAACTACCTGCCTGAAGCCCCTGTGGACCTGCTGCCAATCCGCATGGAAGACCTCCCGACAGGCCAGGAAACCTTTGACACCACCTTTTCCATGGGGGTGCTTTATCATCGCAGATCGCCGCTGGACCACCTGCTGGAACTGAAAGACACCCTTCGCCGCGGCGGCGAACTGGTATTGGAAACCCTGGTGGTCGATGGTCCGGAAGGCTACAGCCTGATGCCGGAGGATCGGTATGGGCAGATGCGTAACGTATGGTTCCTGCCCAGCTGCGACACCCTACTGCGATGGCTGGATCGAACCGGATTCCGCAATGCCAGAGTGGTGGACATCACCGACACCACTGTCGAGGAGCAGCGCCAAACCGACTGGATGCGCTTCAACTCGCTGGAGAGTTTTCTTGACCCACACGATCACCAGAAAACCATCGAAGGCTACCCTGGCCCCAAACGCGCCACGGTAATTGCCGAAAAACCCTGATGCATAGCCCCATAAACCGAAAAAGCCCGCTTAAAAGCGGGCTTTTTGGTAGTGGCCAATCATCATCACTCGCCGAACGGGTGGCGCAGAATGATGGTTTCCACCCGGTCCGGCCCGGTCGAAATAACATCGATCGGGGCCTCGATCTGTTCCTCAAGGAAACGGATGTACGCCTTGGCGTTTTCCGGCAATTGCTCCAACGATGTCAGACCCACCGTGCTGTCCTGCCAACCCGGAAGCTCGGCGTAAACCGGCTCGATGTCATCGTAGGTATCGCAACCGATGGGCGGGCGGAAAATCTCCCCCTTCGGCGTCTTATAACCGACACACACTTTGACGGTGTCCATGCCATCCAGCACGTCGAGCTTCGTCAGGCAGATACCAGACACGCTGTTGATCTGAATCGCATGGCGCAAAGCCACCGCATCGAACCAGCCACAACGGCGTGATCGGCCCGTGGTGGTACCCACTTCATTGCCCTTGACCGCCAGATGCTGGCCCATGTCGTCAAACAGCTCTGTCGGGAATGGGCCGGCACCCACACGGGTGGTGTAGGCCTTGGTGATGCCCAGGACATAATCCAGGAACAGCGGGCCGAAACCCGAACCGGTGGCGGTGCCGCCGGCCGTCGTATTCGAAGACGTGACGTATGGATAGGTGCCGAGATCGATATCCAGCAGAGACCCCTGGGCACCCTCGAACAGGATGTGCTCACCACGCTTGCGGTAATCGTGGAGCAGATCGGTGACATCGGCCGCCATCGGCAAAATTTCCTCACCCATCTGCATCAACTCAGCCAGCGCCGCGTCAATGTCTTCCGCTTCTTCACGGAAATACTCCGTCAGCACGAAGTTGTGGTACGACATGATCTCCCGAAGCTTTTCCTCAAAGGCCACCGGATTGAACAAATCGCCCAGGCGCACGCCGCGGCGGGACACCTTGTCTTCGTAGGCCGGGCCGATACCACGGCCTGTTGTGCCAATCTTGTCGATGCCTCTGGCGCGCTCGCGGGCCTGGTCAATGCGCACGTGGGTGCGGAGAATGATCGGGCAGGCCAGGCTGATGCGCAAACGGTCACGCACCGCCACGCCGTTGGCTTCCAGTTCGCGCACTTCCTTGAGCAGCGCTTCCGGTGAGAGCACGACGCCATTGCCAATCAGACATTGGACATCCTGGCGGAGAATACCGGAAGGGATCAGATGCAGAGCCGTCTTCTTGCCATCGATCACCAGCGTGTGACCAGCGTTGTGGCCGCCCTGAAAGCGAACTACTGCAGCCACCTTGTCGGTGAGCAGATCAACAATCTTGCCTTTACCCTCATCACCCCACTGGGTACCCAGCACTACTACATTTTTACCCATGATTCTCTCTCAATTCAGCCCAGTTGATCCACGACCCACTGGCCGTCACGCTTTACCAAAATTCGGTCACAGCCCCGTGTGGTGGGGTCCACGCCTGCGTCTTCGGGCAGTGCCCGCACTACGGTTTCCGTCATTCGCAAGCCCGCAATAACACCTTCAAGAGACGAATCGGCATCCGCCGGGGCCCAGATCACACACGCCCTGCGCTCTACCCGTTCACCCAGCGACACCAGGGCGCGAATATCCAGACTGAACCCGGTTGCCGGTCTCGCACGGCCAAAATCGCTACCAATCGCATCGTAACGACCGCCTTTGGCAACCGCATCACCGTGCCCGGGTGCGTAAGCCGCAAAGACCAGGCCGGTGTGGTAGTTGTAGCCCCGCAATTCGCAAAAATCGAAACCGAAACTGACCTCGGGGTAATCCCGTTTCAACAACTCTGCCACCCGACCCAACTGGTCCAGCGCCGCTGTCAGAGCTTCCGGAGCTCCCTTCAGAATACGCCGCGCTTCTTCCAGGGCTTCCGGTCCGCCACTGACCCGGGCCAGCGCTCGCAGACGGCCACCGGCCGAATCCGGCGCGCAGTTGCCCAGCAAGGTATCCAGTTCAGGTACTGACTTGCGAGCCATGGCATCGAAAATGGCGGTGGCGCTATCGCCGTCAAAACCGGCTTCGCCCATCAGCGTTTCGTATATCGACACGTGGGCCAGGTCCAAATGCACCCGTGGGAGCCCGGAGACGCGCAGCGTGTCCAGCATCAGGCTGATCACTTCCATATCCGCGGACTCGGACGCGCTGCCAAACAGTTCACAACCGGCTTGAATGGGCGTGCGCCCCGTCAGCATATGGCGCGGCCGGGTGTGCAGCACGTGCCCTGCATAGCATAGACGGGTAATACCGTCCTGCCCCAAGGTGTGAGCGTCTATCCTGGCGGCCTGAGGCGTCATGTCGGCACGCAGGCCCATCATTCTGCCGGTCAGTTGGTCGGTCAGTTTAAACGTCTGCAGCTCCAGATCGTGCCCGGTGCCGGTGAACAACGATTCCAGATATTCAATCAGCGGCGGGATGACCAACTGGTACCCCCAACGCTGACAAGTGTCCATTACGTCCCGGCGCAGGGATTCAATCTGTCCGGCCAGCGGGGGCAGAATATCTTCCACACCATCCGGCAGTAACCAGCGATCAGATACTGTCATGAGATTCCGTTGTCCATTCTGCCCCGCGTCGGCCAGAGGCGGCGGGATTGCACAGGATTTAGGGCGAAGTCCGGAGCGGGAGAAGAAACCCGGACCAAAACCGGCAGAATTTTACACTGTTGGCAGGCACAAAAAAACCGGAATACCGAGGTATTCCGGTTTTGCACTGCGGAGAACGCTCTCAGCGATTGCCTTCCGAATTCTTGAGGAATCGCAGGAAGTCACTGTTGGAGTCGATCACCATGATGTCGTCCTTGCTTGAGAAGGTGTTCTGGTATGCCTGCAGGCTACGATAGAAACTGTAGAAGTCTTCATTCGAGCCGTAAGCATCGGCATAGATACGCGCCGCTTCACCATCGCCTTCACCGCGGGTTTCTTCGGCTTGGGCAAAGGCTTCCGCCAGAACCACGGTGCGTTGCCGGTCTGCATCCGCACGGATACCTTCGGCCAACTCCCGTCCGCGTGAGCGGAACTCCTGGGCCAGTTTCTCACGTTCGGTTGCCATACGGCGATACACGTTCTCGCTTACCGCACCCGGGAACTCGATTGCCTTGACACGGATATCCAGAATTTCGATACCGAATTCAGAAATTGCGGTTTCGTTCGCCCGGTCACGCAAGGTGTGCATCAGCTCGTCGCGTTGACCGGATACCACTTCCACCATTGTGCGTACACCGAATTCGTTCCGCAGGCCGTTATCCACCCGTGACATCAGCAGAGACTGAGCACGCAACTCATCGCCACCGGTAGCACGATAGAACTGGTCAACATCGCGGATTTTCCAGGCGATGTAGGAATCCACATCCAGAGGTTTCTTCTCGATCGTCAGGTACTGGCGGGACGGGAGGTCCATGGTCAGCACCCGGATATCAAACTCGCGAATCTGGTCGATTACCGGCACTTTGAAGTGCAGGCCCGCGCGCATATCGGTTTCCACCAACTCCCCGAAACGCAGTTTCACACCACGGTGGGTTTCGGGAATGATGTAAACGCTCGACAAAACCAGCAGGACAACTATGAGGGCACCTGCGAGGCCCACTACACTTTTGGGACCCATAATTATCTGCTCCTCCGAATGCCGGTATCCTGCCGTCCGCGCAGTTCCTGGATGACCTGATCCGTGAGTGTCTGAACATTGACCTGTCCACCGGAATCACCCGATGAGCTGTTGCCGGCACCGCCCATTCGGTTTTGCACCAGCCGGTCCAGCGGCAGGTACATCATATTGCCACTACTCTCGGTATCAACCAGAACCTTGCTGGTATTCGACAGCACGCCTTCCATTGCCTGCAGGTACATACGTTCGCGGGTCACTTCTGGCGAAGCACTGTATACCTCAAGCATGGCCAGGAAACGAGAGGTTTCACCGGCAGCCCTTTCAATCACTTCCTGCTTGTAAGCCATGGCTTCTTCGATCATGCGTTGCGCCTGACCTCGTGCTTCCGGCACAACTTTATTGCGGTAGGTTTCCGCCTCTTCTTTCACTCGCTGTTCATCCTCACGAGCTCGCTGAACTTCGCGGAAGGCATCCTGCACCGCATCGGGCGGCTGGGTGCTTTCCACGTTCACCCGCACAATCTCAAGACCCGCGCCGTAATCCCGCAGGAACGTCTGCAGGCGCTGCTCTACGCGAACCGCCAACTCGACACGGCCCTCAGTGAGCACCTGATCCAGTGTGGAACTACCCACCTCATGGCGCAGCGCGCTGTCAGTGGCGAACGTCAGCGCCTGGTTGGAGTCACGAATATTCAGCACGTACGCCTGAGCATCACCCACCCGGTACTGGACCTGAAGATCCACGGTCACCAGGTTCTCGTCCTGAGTCAGCATCTGGCCACTGGATTCAGCGGTGCGAACGTTGGTGACACGTACCTTGGTCACATCGTCAATCAATGGCACTTTGAAGCGAAGACCCGGGCTCTCAGTGCGGCTGAATTCACCGAAACGCAATACAACAGCACGCTCCTGCTCATCCACCGTGTAAAAGGACTGGAACACAACGTAGCCCACCGCGATGATGCCGGCCAGCGCCAAAATGGCACCGAAGCCGCCGCTACCGGATGAGGAGCTGCCTCCCGAACCACCAGAACGACGACCTTTACCACCCAGCAGTTTGTTGAGTTTGTCGAGGCCTTTTTTCAACGCCTCATCCAGGTCTGGTGGACCCTGATCATTGCCGCGACGACCACCACCGGTTCCCCAGGGATCATTGTCGTTACGGTTACCACCCGGTTCATTCCAGGCCATAATGCTCTCCGTTCCTAACTGATAGAATGGCTGCAAATACTAGGGATTTATAAGCGCCCCGGCAATAGCGGGACCGTTTATAGTGCCTCTTTATATTTGTAGTGCCTCTTTATAATTCCCCAGATTCCAATTTTACGTCCTGTTCACGCAAATCAGCCCGGCTCAGCAGCTGAAGCCAGTCCCGATTTTGCAGGCGAACTTCCAGAAGGGTATCGCCACTGTCACGATGCTGCTCCCTGACCACCGAGCCTGCCTGATGCAACAGCGCCCTGAGCTTGCCATCCTGCGGACCCAGCAGGACATGATAGTGAACCACATCCTCCGCCAGGCGCTCGACTATGGCGTCAAACAACCCCTGTATCCCCTGGCCACTGACCGCTGACAGCCACACCTTGGCCGGCACGCCGTCTTCGTTGCGCTCAACGCGGGGAGCAAACTCGTCCAACAGGTCGATTTTATTGAACACCTGCAGCACCGGGATCTCATCGGCTCCAATTTCCGCCAACACTTCCTCGACTTGCTCCATATTCTCGTCCCGGCGGTCGTCATGACAATCGATGATGTGAAGCAGCAGAGAGGCCTGGGTGGTTTCTTCGAGCGTCGCGCGGAATGCCTCCACCAACTTATGGGGCAAGTGACGAATGAAGCCAACGGTATCGGCCACTACGACCGGCCCGATGTCAGGAAGTTCCAGCCGACGCAGGGTCGGGTCCAGTGTTGCGAACAACTGATCGGCCGCATAGACGGAAGAGGTGGTGATGTGATTGAACAGCGTTGACTTACCGGCGTTGGTATAACCCACCAGTGATACAGTCGGAATGTCCGCGCGCTTGCGCGCCCGACGCCCCTGGGTACGCTGCCTGCGGACTTTATCCAAACGTTTGTGAATAGACTTGATCCGCTCACGCAGCAAACGGCGGTCTGTTTCCAACTGGGTTTCACCCGGCCCTCTCAAACCGATACCGCCCTTCTGGCGCTCCAGGTGTGTCCAGCCACGAACCAGTCGGGTAGACATATGCTCAAGCTGGGCCAGTTCGACCTGAAGCTTGCCCTCGTGAGTTCGCGCCCGCTGCGCGAAGATATCGAGAATCACACCCGTCCGGTCAAGGACCCGACATTTGAGTTCCCGCTCAATGTTCCGCTCCTGAGAGGGGCTCAGCGCGTGATTGAACAGCACGACATCAGCTTCATTGGCAGCCACGGCGTCACGAATTTCCTCAAGCTTGCCCTCACCCACAAACAATCTGGGACTTGGCTGCTTTCTCGAGCCATTCACCAGCCCCACAGGTTCAACGCCGGCAGACGTCACCAGTTCGCGGAATTCATCCGGATCTTCGGTCTCTTCATACGAGGAAAAGTCTATGTGGACGAGAATCGCCCTTTCGCCAACGTCGGGACGCTCAAACAAGTCGCAAAAACTCCTTACCTGTCAGTATCAATGAGGGAGAGCCATAAACAAACACCCGCGCCCCTCAGAACCTCGAAAGGCTCCTTGGAAACGCGGGTGGTAATGCCGGGAAAAACCGGGCAACTCAGTCTTCTACATCATCTTCGCCGCCGGGCGCTTGCGGCGGAATGCGAACATTCCGTGCCGGAACCACGGTGGAGATAGCGTGTTTGTAGACCATCTGGCTGACAGTGTTTTTCAGCAAAATCACGAACTGGTCAAATGATTCAATCTGGCCCTGAAGCTTGATACCATTGACCAGAAAGATGGAAACCGGAATGCGTTCCTTGCGCAAGGCATTGAGGTAAGGGTCTTGTAAAGAATGCCCTTTTGACATATGTTTTCTCCTGTTTATAAGTAAGTGCAGATCGTCATTATTCAGAATCAAATGTGGTGCGAAGTCTGATATTTTTCAAGGCTGCGTCTGCAATATATTCGTCTTCACTGCTCAGCCAGATCACATCGGTCCACTTCCGCAACCAGGTTAACTGCCGCTTCGCCAGCTGGCGCGTCGCTGCCACACCCTTGTTAACCATCGTGTCATAGTCGTCATCACCCTGAAGGTGATGCCAGGCCTGTCGATAACCAACGCAGCGCATGGAAGGCAGGCCAACACTCAGATCCCCCCGAGCCATCAATGCCCGGACTTCATCGAGAAAACCAGCCTCCAGCATTGCCATGAAGCGCTGGCGGATTCTTTCATGAAGGACTGTTCTGTCGGACGGAGCAACAGCAAGCTGCACCACAGTATACGGAAGCGACGTGGATTCGTCTGCCTGCCATTGCGTGAAATAGGTGTAATCCTCGACATTTAGCGCCGGCGGCTCGCGGTCTGCGGTGTCCGCACCCTGGTGCTGCCAAAGCTCGGAGATTGGCCTGTTCGTCAGGCGAATCACCTCCAGTGCCCGCATCACACGTTGCCGGTTATTCGGATGAATCAACTGTGCTGCCACCGGGTCCCGGCTTTGAAGCTCTTCGTGCAGGGCCGCCCACCCTTTTGATTCGGCTTCCTCGAGCAGAATACGTCGCAACTCCGGGTCAGCCGGGGGCAGATCAGACATGCCCTGAAGCAATGCCTTGAAATACATCATGGTGCCACCGACCAACAGCGGAATTCTGCCCGCCTGGGTTATTGCGGCCATTTCCCGCAGCGCATCCCGGCGAAAATCCGCGGCGGAATACCGGTCTGACGGATCACAGAGGTCAATCAGCCTGTGAGGTGCGCGGGCAAGCTCGCTGGCCGTCGGTTTGGCCGTGCCGATGTTCATCCCCCGATAGATCATCGCGGAATCCACACTGATGATGTCGCAAGGCAACTGTTCGCACAGCGACATGGCCAGATCGGTTTTGCCGGAGGCGGTCGGCCCCATCAGAAAGATGGCGGGTGGAAGCGCCCCTGGCCGGGGCTGGGAATGAGTCATGGCAAGCTCAACGCCCTCTCAGGAACAGCTTGTCCAACTCGGACAGGGTAACCAGGGTCCAGGTCGGGCGGCCATGGTTGCACTGGCCGCTGCGCTCGGTCGCTTCCATATCCCGCAGCAGGGTGTTCATTTCCGGAATCGTCAGCTGGCGATTCGCGCGGACCGACCCGTGACAGGCCATGGTTCCCAGCAGTTCGTGAGTAACGGCTTCAACGCGATCACTCTGGCCATTTTCAATCAGATCCGCGAGCACATCCCTGACCAACTGTTCGGTATCGGCACCCCGTAACAGCGCCGGCACCTGCCGGATAGCCAGGGTTTCCGGACCAATACGCTCCACCTGCAGCCCCAACTGCTGGAGGTCACTGCCATGGGTTTCCGCCAACGCGGCCTCCTTCTGACTGACCGCCAGTGAAACCGGCACCAGCAACGGCTGGCTTTTCAGATCCTGTGCGGCCAGCGCCCGCTTCATACGCTCATAAGTAATACGTTCGTGGGCGGCATGCATGTCCACCACAATCATGCCCTGACGGCTCTGAGCCAGAATGTAGATCCCGTGGAGCTGTGCAATCGCGTACCCTAGTGGCGGCTCGGCCTCTCCGTCTGCCGGGGGCGTGGGCTGCCCCATGGCAAGCCCGGGGTCTGGCGCACTCTGCTCTCGCCCTGCCAGGCCGCCGCCCTCATTCAGGGACTGATAAAACCCCATCTGATCCCTGGCCTGCCAGTCCTGGCTCGGCTGGTGGCCGCCGTTTGCCTGGGCCGGAAATACCGACGCGGTTTCACCCCAACTGCGGGATAGGGTCTGATCGGTTATGGGTGCGGTGCCGCCACCAGCAACACCAGGGTTCCCAACCTCTTCCCGTAGGGCCGACTGGGCAGCCGCCCCCCGCAAATGATCATCCGGACGCACGTCCGCGAGGGCTTTGTGCAAGGTGCGGAAAATAAAGTCGTGAACCAGCCGCCCGTCGCGGAACCGCACTTCGTGCTTGGTGGGGTGCACATTGACGTCCACCGAGGCCGGGTCAACCTCCAGATAGAGCACAAATGCCGGGTGGCGATTGTTATACAGCACGTCCCGATACGCCTGACGCACAGCATGGGCCACCAGCCGGTCGCGAATGACACGGCCATTAACGAAGAAATACTGCAAATCCGACTGACTGCGGGAAAATGTGGGTAATGCCACCCAGCCCCAAAGACGCAGCCCGGTTGCTTCAGCGTCGATAACCACTGCATTATCAATGAATTGCTGACCACACAGCGCACCGATACGGCGTTCGCGGTCCAGCGAGTCGGCAGCCGGGCGGAGGCTCTGAATCACCCGCTGATTATGGCGCAACGTGAAGCCCGCATCGAACCGGCTCAAAGCCTGACGCCGCACGCACTCATCAACATGGTTGAATTCGGTTTTCTCGGTGCGCAAAAACTTGCGACGCGCCGGCGTATTGAAGAACAGGTCCCGCACCTCAACGGTGGTTCCCACCGGGTGGGCTGCCGGTGAAATCCGCGCATCCATATCACGCCCCTCGACTTCCACGCGGGACGCGGCTTCCTGCGCCTCCGTACGGGATGTCAGGGACAGCCTCGACACCGAGCTGACACTGGCCAGGGCTTCACCACGGAACCCCAGCGATGCGACTGCCTCGAGGTCGTCAAGACTTTCTATCTTGCTGGTGGCATGGCGACTGAGCGCCAGGGGCAGGTCGGCTTCGCCAATACCATAGCCGTCATCGCGTACCCGGATCAGCTTCACGCCGCCCTGTTCGATATCTATATCAATCCGGCGCGCACCTGCGTCGAGGGCGTTCTCCACCAACTCTTTGACAACGGACGCGGGGCGCTCCACCACTTCACCTGCGGCAATCTGGTTCGCAAGTCGTGGTGGCAGCAGACGTATGGCGGGCATATGGCGGGAAAACCTCTTATTCAGGATGCGGGAATGCGAATGGTTTGCCCTACCATAACACGGTCGTTATTCAGGCCGTTAAACCGCATAAGCTCGCTGACGGTGGTCTGGTTTTCCCGCGCAACATCGGAGAGAGTATCGCCACGACGGATGCGGTACCGGTCCGTCGCGCTGCCACCTCGTCCGTTCGCTTTCTGGTAAGCCAACATAGTGCCGGGCGGCGGTGTCTTGGAAAAGTAATCATGAATACCGTCAAACACGGCCGTGGCAAGCTTTCGCTGATAACCCGACGACGCCAGGTTACGCTCCTCCTGAGGGTTGGAGATGAAGCCCGCCTCCACCAGTAGCGATGGAATATCCGGCGACTTCAACACCACGAACGCCGCCTGTTCAACGCCCCGCTTGTGGAGCTTGGTAACGTTACCAAGTTTGCCCAGAATTGAGCTGCCAACCCCAAGGCTCGAGTTGATACTCGCTGTCATGGACAGATCCAGCAGAACGCCGGCCAGCATTTCGTCACGCCCATTGAGCGATACGCCGCCAGCTCCGCCAATCAGGTCCGAACGATTTTCACTTTTCGCAAGCCATCGCGCGGATTCACTGGTTGCACCACTTTGGGACAAAGCGAACACCGATGCGCCACTTGGCTGCGACGTTCGAAACGCATCGGCGTGAACCGACACAAAGAGGTCGGCATTGTGCTTTCGCGCCAATAACGTGCGGCTGCGAAGGTCAATGTAGTAATCGCCCGTGCGGGTCAACTCGGCGGTGTAACCAGCCTTCTGGTTAATGAGGTTTTTCAGGGTCCTGGCCATGGCAAGTACCACATCCTTTTCGCGGGTCCCCCGTGGCCCGATAGCACCCGGGTCTTCCCCACCATGGCCTGCGTCGATGACGACCACGATGTCACGCTGGCCACCCCGGTTCTGCGTGACCTTTGGTTTTAGGGCCTTCTGGGTTTTTAGCCCGCCCTCGTCAATCAGATCAACCACCAGTCGATGACCGTACTGCTGATTTGGTTCGAGCTGAAAGCTGCGAGGTTTGATATTGCTTTTCAGGTCCAGCACCACACGCAGATCACTGCCGTTGCGCGGGGCACTGCGTATGCGCTTGATCGGGCTACCCGACAGGTCCAGGTTGGCGAAATCGGCTTTCAGATCGGCATTTTTCAGGTCGATGACCAGACGCGCCGGACTGCTCAGCGAAAAGACGTTGTGCTCAACCTTCGAGGCGGTATCCAGTACCAGCCGGGTATGGTCCGGAGCCGGCCACAGCCGTGCGCCCTCCACCCCGGTGCTGGCTGAAAGCAATGAGGGCCACGCCAGAAGCGCGACCACGCAGCTGGCGGCAAACCATTTCCCTAGTGCCGTGATGCTTGTCATACCACTTACCTGTTACCTACGTATTATCCTGGTCGCACAAACGCGTAAACCTGCTCGCCGCAACCTCGTTCAGAAGCAACCGCAACCTGGCTCCAGCGAGCGTGCCTGCATCCACTTGCGCGCATCGTCCTTCGCCCTCCCCCGTCAGCGCCACGATCAAGTCCGGCTCAGGCAGAACACCCTGGCCCCGGTTCGGCCACTCGATCAGGCACAGGGCACCGCTGGCAAAGTAATCGCGAATGCCCATGTATTCCAGCTCCTCCGGGTCACCCAGCCGATACAGATCAAAATGGTAAGCCGGCGGAACCAGGTGCTCGTAAGGCTCCACCAGAGTGTACGTCGGGCTCTTAACCGCACCTTCATGGCCAAGCCCTCGCATCACCCCACGACTCAGTGTGGTTTTTCCCATACCGAGATTGCCCTCGAGAAAAATCGTCACACCCTGGCCGGCCGCTTTGACGATGTCCGCCAGCTGCCGCCCCAGCGCTTCGGTTTCCATCTCATCGGCGAGAAAAAGCCGGAGATCGGTCTGTGTTGGCTGTTCGACCACGTTTAACCCACCACTCAATGATTGACTCGCCTTTGCTCTGCCTCGGCCAATACCTGCGGCAGAGCATCAATAACGTCCATCGGCAACAGTCCCATATAGCCCTTGTGACTGGCGACCTGGTCAGCGGCTGCCAGGTGTACGGCCACCCCCATCCGGGCCGCCAGCCCAGGGTCTGAAAACTGCCCGTAAAAGGCCCCGAGAATACCGGATAGCACGTCACCCATGCCCCCGGTCGCCATACCCGGATTACTGCCGCTAACGATATTGGGTAAGTGCTCTGCGCTGGCAACCACGGTGCCGGCACCTTTCAGTACGATTGTTCCGCCGTAAACCTGACGAAGTTTGGTGGCCGCCCTGAGACGATCCGTTTCAATGTCTGCTACCGGACACCCGAGTAGCCTGGCCGCTTCTCCCGGATGCGGCGTCAGTATATGCCCTCCGTCCTGAACCGCCACTCGCGAGGCCATCAGGTTCAGGGCATCCGCGTCCATCACCCGTGGCTTACCGCTGGCGACAACCTGCTGCAACATTTGCTGCCCCCAGGCCCCCTGACCGATCCCCGGCCCGCACACAATGACATCCGCCGCGCCCAATAACGGGGCCAGTTCAGAACCATGAATCACCCCCTGAACCATCATCGAGGGGCACCTGGCCAGCGCTGGCGCGGCGTGCTCAGGACGTGTTGCCAGCGTCACCAGCCCGGCCCCACTACGAGCAGCGGCCTCCGCCGCGAGAATGCCCGCGCCACCGAAACCGCGATCACCCGCCACCACCAGAACATGCCCGAACCGCCCCTTATGGGCCGTGACTGGCCGACGAGGCAGCTGTGCCTGCAGCGACATCCAGTCAGACCGCTTTGCCAGCGGGGCCTGCCCGGCGTGCTCCACCTCGCCGCCCGTGCCCAGGGATTCAAAACAGAGATCACCACAGGCTTCGGGGCCCTGCCCCGTCAACAGCCCGGCCTTCAAACCGATAAAAGTGACGGTCAGATCCGCGCGGATCACATCACCCGCAGCGGCACCGGTTGTGGCGTTCAGCCCGGAGGGCAGGTCCACGGCAACCACCGGTGCACCGGTAACCTGGCAACGCCGTATCACTTCTCCGAAAGGCTCACGGGGAGCGCCTTCAACACCGGTGCCCAGCATGGCGTCAACAATCAGGCCAGCGGAAGCGAACATCTCATCACGCTCAGCGCCTGAGAGAGCCTGCAGATCCAACACGCTAACGCCATCGCGGCTGGCTTTTTGCCAGGCCCGCCGGGCATCTCCGGCAAGCTTGTCGACGGGTGCCACGGCAAGGCACTGCACAGCCAGCCCGTGCCGACGAGCAGCGGCCGCTACCAGATAGCCGTCACCGCCGTTGTTTCCCGCACCGCACAACACCAGAATCGACCCAGGATCGGACCAGCGATGCACCAGTCGGCGGAAGACCGAGGCAGCCGCGGCCTGCATCAATTCGAACCCGTCACCGCCCTGCTGGTCAATCACGAAGCGATCAATCGCCCGCACAGCATCCGCGGAGAAGAGGTCTTCTGGTAGACTGTAAGGATCAGCCTGCGGCATACACCCGCACTCCAGACAAAGAAATCAGTTTAAGACCATTGGCCAGATGTCTGTAAAGCATAGCAAAATACAGAAAAAGGTCATAACTTAATCAAATTACAATTCCGTACGTTCTCCCAGCTTGCATGGACATGACCGCGAAACCGACCGAAGCCATTGAAAAACTGCCGGAATCGATCCGCACCTGGGCCCGGGAACTGGGCTTCAGCGATGCGGGCATCACCCTGCCCGACACAGGCGTTCATGGCGATCGCCTCAAGAACTGGCTGGCAGCGGGCTATCACGGCGAAATGGCGTACATGGCTCACCATGGCGATAAACGCTACACCCCGACGTCTCTGGTACCGGGCACACTGCGGGTGATCTCAGTACGGATGGATTACCTGGCGGCACCGGACAGCCCGAAAGAAGCGCTCACTAACCGGGAACACGCCTATGTGACGCGCTACGCCCTCGGGCGTGATTATCACAAGCTGATCCGCAAACGCCTGGCAACCCTGGCCAAACGCATTGACGAAGCCGTCAGCGGTCACGATTACCGGGCCTTTGTGGACAGCGCACCGGTACTGGAACGAGCCCTGGCCCAGCGCGCCGGCCTGGGCTGGATCGGCAAGAACAACATGGTGATTCACCCCAAAGCGGGGTCGTTCTTTTTTCTGGGGGAGATCTTCACCAGCGCACCTCTGCCCATCGACCAGCCGTTTGAAACCGACCATTGCGGCAGTTGCAGCGCCTGCCTGGATCTGTGCCCCACTAACGCCTTCGTAGGGCCACACCAGTTGGACGCACGCCGTTGCATCAGTTACCTGACCATCGAACTCAAAGGCAGCATTCCGGAGGAACTACGATCTCCAATGGGTAACCGGGTGTTTGGCTGCGACGATTGCCAACTGGTGTGTCCGTGGAACAAATTCAGCAAACCCACCCAAGAGCCCGACTTTCAGCCCCGGCATGGCCTGAATAACAGCGAACTGGCCGAGCTGTTCCTGTGGACCGAGGAGCAGTTCCTGAAACGCACCGAAGGCTCCGCGATCCGCCGCACCGGGTACGAGGGCTGGCTACGGAACCTGGCCGTTGGTCTGGGCAACGCACCCTCCACCATTCCGGTGATCGAAGCCCTGAAAAAACGCGCCGACCACCCGTCGGAGATGGTGCAGGAGCACGTCCAGTGGGCACTAAGGCAGCACGGCTTATAATTTGAAGAAGGTTTCCCGGTAGTGGCGCAGCTCGTTGATGGAATCACGAATGTCGTCCAGCGCCAAGTGACTTCCCTTCTTCTTCACTCCAGCCAGCACATCTGGCCGCCAGCGCCGCGCCAATTCTTTAATAGTGCTGACGTCCAGATTGCGGTAATGGAAAAAGTCTTCCAGCTCGGGCATGTATTTCACCAGGAAGCGCCGATCCTGGCCGATGCTGTTGCCGCACAAGGGCGACTTGCCTGGCTCCACATGCTGTTTCAGAAATTCGATGGTTGCTTGCTCGGCTTCCTGCTCAGACACCTTGCTGTCTTTCACCCGCTGGGTCAGACCGCTCTCACCGTGGGTTCGTGTGCACCACTCATCCATGGCGCTCAGCAAACTGTCCGGCTGATGAATGGCGATCACCGGCCCTTCCGCTACCAGGTTCAGTTCCGAATCGGTGACGATGGCCGCCATCTCGATAATTTTTTCCTTTTCCGGATCCAGCCCAGTCATTTCCAGATCAATCCATACCAGGTTATTCACGTCCGCCATGCGTAATTCCTCAAAACTGTCGGTTTGGTGCAGGGCGCTGGCGGGTGCCACGATCCGGGACTGTCGGAGGCCATGGATGGCCGGAGATCAAGCGCACATGGA
>NZ_JBBDSR010000111.1:37319-72035 GCF_040904845.1 Marinobacter sp.
CCCCCCCGCCAGTGCCCGTAAAGTCTGATACATTCTCAGAGGTTGATGCCGATCGTGCGGGCTGAGATCCTCAGGTTAGCGTATGATGACACAGCAAAACCTACCCTTCATCAGGATTTCAGCAACTTCTTTATGGCAAAACGGCGACTGAACAAGCAGCAGCAATGGCGCATCCAGAAAATTCAGGCGGAACGGGCCGTGCGGGCTTCCCGTAAAGAGAAGGCCATTGAAGCACAAACGGAAGCCGGAGAACTGGGTGCCGAACAGCAGGGTCTGATCATCGCCCATTACGGCCAACAGCTGGATGTTGAGGCACTGGAGGGTGAACATCAGGGGCAGGTTCTGCGTTGCTTCGTGCGCGCCAACATCGACAGCCTGGTGACCGGTGACACCGTCATTTGGCGACCGGGCAAAAGCGAAACCGGCGTCATTGTCGCCCGCTGTGAACGCACCAACCTGCTGCAGCGCCCGGACAATTTCGGCGCACTAAAGCCGGTGGCGGCGAATATTGATCACATTATCCTGGTGATCGCGCCGGAGCCGGAGCCCCATGACAACCTGATCGACCGGTACCTGGTCGCGGCTGAGGGCACCGACATTCCAGTCGTGATTCTGCTGAACAAAACCGACCTGCTGACGGATCAAAACCACGAAAACATCGAACAGCTTCTGCAACGGTACGAGACACTGGGCTATCAGGTAGCACGCACCTCGGCGACGGAATCGGGCAGCTCACCATCGCCGCAGGTGGAGGACCTGGTCAGGAATCAGACCAGTGTGTTTGTCGGCCAGTCCGGGGTCGGCAAATCGTCCATCATCCAGACTCTGCTGCCGGATGAGTCGCTGCGAGTCGGGGCCTTGTCGGAAAGCACTGGCAAGGGCACCCACACCACCACCACCGCCAAACTGTTCCACCTTGCGATCGGCGGTGCATTGATTGATTCCCCGGGCATTCGTGAGTTCGGGCTGTGGCACATGACGCCCCGGGAAATCGAATACGGATTCCGGGAAATTCGAGACCTGATCGGCCATTGCCGCTTTCGCAACTGCCGTCATCTCGGCGACCCCGGTTGCGCCATTGATGGTGCCGCCTCTGAGGGCCGTATCAGCCAGGCACGGCTGAAAAGTTTTCACCGCATACTCTCAGACATGGCGGAACAACAATCCCGGGGGCTAAAGCTGGACTAATCGCGGTGCCCGCGGTTACCAGTTCAGCTCGCCTTCTTCGGGCTCCTCGCGTTCTTTCAGCCAGTTACCCTGCTCGAGACTGTCCATCGCTTCTTCCTGCTCGCTCTCTGAGGGCTGGGTGAGATCGATCAATGGCTCGTCACTGCGGCTCGCGTTGCTCTGAATGCCATCAGCCGTTTTCTTGTTCAGGACGATAATGGAAATACGCCGGTTAACCGGGGCGGTGGTATCGTCATCGTCAAACAGGACCGAGTCACTGAACCCCACCACACGGGCAATCTGCCGGGCACCAACACCGCCAGCGACCAAAGCGCGGCGGGCGGTGTTGGCGCGATCGGCGGACAGCTCCCAGTTGGTATATCCCGGCCGGCCACTGAACGGCGTCGAATCCGTGTGACCCGTGATGCTCAACTTGTTGGCGACCGCCCCCAGCGGCTTGGCCAGCTCAAACAGGATGTCCTGAGAATAGTATTTGAGTTCTGCCCGCCCGCTGTCGAACATCGGGCGCTGCGACCGGTCGACAATCTGAATCCTGAGCCCTTCGCTGGTAATGTCGATCAACAGCTGATCTTTGAATTCCTGCAGGGTCTCGCTTTGTTCAATCTGCTCCTGAAGGTCCTGGAAGAGCTCTTCCATTTGCCGTTGCTCGAGAGTTTCTGAGAGCTCTTCAACCACCTCGTCCTCAATCTGGATGTCGCTGCGCTCAATGTCCTGGGTGCTTTCCTCAACAACCGAGGCGCTGCCTTCCAGATCGACCGGATTCGGCGAACCACCTTCGGTGAATCCGACCGGGTCCTTGAAGTACCCTTCCACGGCCCGCTTTTGCTCCGGTGAGGCGGTCGCGGTCAACCAAAGCACCAGAAAAAACGCCATCATCGCAGTGGCGAAGTCGGCAAAAGCGACCTTCCAGGAGCCACCGTGGTGCCCGCCGGTGACCTTTTTTTTACGCTTGACGATGATCGGTTGTGCTTCCACTGACCTGCTCCAGCAGTCCCGGGGTTAGTTATTTCGACCGTACGTGGTCGTTGAGCTCCTGGAACTCCGGCCGCTTATCGGTCGGAAGCGCTTTACGGCCAAACTCAATCGCCATCTGCGGTGCCTGTCCGGAAACCGTGGCGACCACCGATGCTTTGACACATTCATACGCCTTCAATTCGTATTTGGCGGCGTGTTCGAGGGCTATGGAGGTTGGGCCCACAAAGCCATACCCCATCCAGATACCAAGGAAGGTCCCCACCAGCGCCGCCGCCACGCTCAGACCGATTTTCTCCGGGCCCTCGGTCAGGAAGTTCATGGTGATCACGATGCCCAGCACCGCCGCCACGATACCCAGCCCGGGCAACGCATCGGCGATCTTATTGACCGCGTGAGCTGGCTCTTCCAGTTCGTGCTGGCGACTGTCGATTTCGTTTTCCATCATGCCCTCAAGCTCATGGGTCGCCATGTTGCCGGAGCTGATGATCCGCAGGTAATCGGTAAGGAACGCCAACAACTGCTTTGATTTCATGACAGCGGGGTAGCGTGCAAATATCTGGCTGGACTCCGGGTTGTCGATGTCCTCCTCAATGGCCATTACCCCCTGTTTGCGGGACTTGTCAAAAATATCGTAAAGAAGACTGAGGAGGTCGACATAAAACGCCTTGTTGTAAGGGGAGCCGGTCAACAACCGCAGCACGCCCTGAGCGACATCTTTGACCGTATGCAGCGGGTTGGCGATGATGAAGGACCCTACTGCCGCGCCCCCGATGATCAGGATTTCGGTGGGCTGCCACAGCACCATCAGGTGGCCGCCATGGAGAACGTATCCGCCGAGCACACTCGCGATGACTACAATTGTACCGATAATCAGCAACATGGGATGAGCACACGCCTTTTTTAGTAATGATTGCACATAAAAGCAATTGCAAACAGCCATCGCCGCAAACCCGATACCGGGATCGCACCGCCAGGACAGGCCTGATCATAGCAAGCACCGATGCCAACCGCGAAGGCGTGAAACAATTTCTATACACACGACGGTATTTGGTAAACTCCGCGACTTTGAGCGCAAAGGACCCGTTTCATGTTCAACAAACTTTTTGTTCTGAGCCAGTACGTCACCCCGCAACTGGCGGTTTCGCGTCTGGCTGGTCGTCTCGCCGACAATGAACACGCGCCGGCGCTCAAGAATCGTGTGGTTCGCTGGTTTATCGACCGCTATGGCGTGAACATGAGCGAAGCGGCAGAATCAGACCCCGAAGCCTACCCCAGTTTCAATGCCTTCTTTACTCGCGCGCTCAAGCCAGGCTTGCGCCCGGTCGCTGAGGGTCAGTCCGTGCTGGTGAGCCCGGTGGACGGTGCGATCAGCCAGCTAGGACAGGTCACGGGGGATCGCGTATTCCAGGCCAAGGGCCAGTCGTTCAGTCTGACTGAGTTACTGGGTGGCGACGAACAGCGGGCCCAGGCCTTTACCGAAGGTGAGTTTGCCACCATTTACCTGTCCCCCAAGGACTATCATCGAATTCACATGCCCCTGGCCGGGCGGCTTCGGGAAATGGTCTATGTTCCCGGCAAGCTGTTCTCGGTCAACCCCGTCACGGCGGAAAATGTGCCCAACCTGTTCGCCCGTAACGAGCGGGTCGCCTGTATTTTTGACACCGACGCAGGCCCTATGGCCATGGTGCTGGTCGGCGCGATGATTGTTGGCAGTGTCGAAACCATCTGGGGCGGCGTGGTGGCCCCGGGGACAGGCCAGGTCACCACCACAGGCTATGACGATGACCAGCCGGAAATACGCTTTGAAAAAGGCGAAGAAATGGGTCGTTTCCGCCTCGGGTCCACCGTCGTGTTGGTGATGCCCAAGGGTGCCGCTACCTGGAACGACGACGAAACGCCGGGAGCAACCGTAAAAATGGGCGAAGCGTTCGGATCTGTGAGTGGCGGAGGCTGACACCAGACAGAATTTGCCGGCGAACGTCAGGCCCGCTCCAATGGAAACGCCAGAACATCGGCGATATCGCTGCTGCCCAGCTTGAGCATCAACAACCGGTCTAGCCCCAGTGCGACGCCGGCGCAATCCGGAATACCCGCCTCCAGTGCCGCCACGAAGGCCAGATCAACGGCCATTTCGGACTTGCCGGACTGGCGGCGAAGCCGGTTATCTGCGTTAAAACGCGCGCGCTGCTCCGCTGGATCGGTGAGCTCCCAATAGCCGTTACACAACTCAATACCTTGAACGTAAAGCTCAAACCGGTGCGCCAGGCGCACACCGTCGTACTCGCTGACCCTGGCCAGCGCAGCCTGGGATTCGGGGTAGCCGATAATGAAGACCGGCCCGAAATCCGCCAGTGCCGGCTCCACCTGACAGCTCATCAGCAGATCCAGGCACCCATCCCTACCCAGCGTTCTGGTCTGTTCTGGTTCAAGCCACTGCGCACACCGACGCATCAGCTCGTGGTCGGTTGCCAGAAACGGGTCCAGCCCCGCAAACCGTTGCAGTGCATCACGGTAGGGCAGCACAACTGGCCGGTCACAGCCCAGCCAGCCGCAGACAAGATCACTGACTTCCGCCATCAGATCGGTGTCGGTGTAGCCCGGGCGATACCATTCAAGCAGCGAAAATTCCGGGTTATGGCGGCGACCCCGCTCACCGTCCCGGAACACTCTGGCAACCTGATAGATTGGTCCGGCTCCGGCCGCCAGCAGGCGTTTCATGTGGTACTCGGGCGACGTCTGTAACCAGCCACCGCGAGCCCCACCCGCCACCGATGAATGATTGGCGGAGATGCCATCCAGGTTCGGGTCAGTAACGCCATGACGCCCAAGAACCGGCGTTTCCACCTCCAGAACACCCCTGTTCGCAAAAAAGCCGCGCAACCAGGTTAACTGGTCTGCACGGCTTTTCAGGGCACTCAGGGAAGCACTGGGCTGCCACTCGGGTGCGTTGCTCACGATCCTGCCTAGCTGCTCTTGACGCGATTGACGTACTCGCCGGAGCGGGTGTCCACTTTCAGCACCTCACCAATAGTGATAAACAGCGGAACGTTGACCACGGCACCGGTAGACAAGGTAGCGGGTTTTGAACCACCCTGCGCCGTGTCGCCTTTCATTCCCGGGTCGGTGTCCACCACTTCCAGCTCGACAAAATTGGGGGGCGACACAGACAGGGGCGCATCGTTATACAGGGTTACCGTATAGACATCCTGCTCTTTCAACCATTTCAGTGAGTCGCCAACGGCCTTGGCATCGGCAGGGTATTGCTCGAAGGAACCGTCGGTGAGCATGAAGTGCCAGAACTCGCCATCGGTATACAGGTATTCCATGTCCTGGTCGATGACATCCGCGGATTCCAGGCTCTCGCCAGACTTGAAAGTACGGTCCCAGACCCGATTGCTCATCAGGTTGCGGAGTCTTACCCGGTTAAAAGCCTGGCCCTTACCGGGCTTGACGAATTCGTTCTCAAGAATCACACAGGGGTCACCATCGAGCAAAACCTTAAGACCGCCGCGAAATTCGTTGGTAGAATATGAAGCCATGAACTGTCCACCTGAAAAGATGCAATTAAAATTTCAAAGGTCGCTATGATACAGCGAACCCCCACCCGTATAGAAGCCCGCTCGGCCGATAACGACACCCGCAGCTGGCAGCAGCTGCTGGCCGGGGCGGTGACGACGCCGGAGGCGTTGCTGACCCGGCTGGATCTCGATCCGCGACACTGGCTTGACGGGGCCCAGGAGGGCCATCGGCTGTTCCCGGTTCGGGTACCGGAACCCTACCTGAACCGGATGGGGCGCGGGAACCCGGAAGACCCCCTGCTTCGTCAGGTTCTGCCGCTCACCGAGGAAGGCTGGCAGGCAGAGGGGTATGTTTCTGATCCGCTGCAGGAGGCGGAGGCAACGGAAACCACCGGACTCATCCGCAAGTACCGCAGCCGTGCCCTGCTCATGGTCACCGGCCAGTGCGCCATCAACTGTCGCTACTGCTTCCGCCGGCACTTTCCCTACGACGAGCACCGGTTGTCACCGGCTGACCGTGACCAGGTCATCAGCACGCTGAGCCAGGATACCCGCATTAACGAGGTCATTTTCAGTGGTGGCGATCCATTGGTTGCCAATGACCGCTTGCTGGGTGCCTGGGCAGAGGCCATCGCCGCCATTCCTCACATACGACGCCTGAGAATCCATACCCGCCTGCCGGTGGTCATCCCCCAGCGAGTCTGCGACTCGCTGTTGTCATGGCTGTCTGCAACGCCCTTACAGACGGTCATGGTGCTGCACATCAACCACCCTGCCGAGCTGGACCGATCAACCCGTGAGGCGTTTGACCGGTTGCGTGCAGCTGGCGTTACACTGCTGAATCAGAGTGTCATCCTCAAGGGCGTCAACGACAACGCCTCTATACTTGGTGAATTGAGCGAAGCCCTGTTTGAATCCGGCGTACTCCCCTACTACCTTCACGCCTTCGATCCGGTCGCTGGCGCGCACCATTTTGATGTAAGCGATGAACGAGCCCGGCAACTGGTCAGAACCCTGCTGGCAGAGCTGCCCGGATTCCTGGTACCCCGGCTGGTGCGGGAGGTCCCCGGCAAAGCGGGGAAAACGCCCATCGACCTGTTCGCGTGACCGGCTTGGCAAAGCGGGCCCGAAATCACTTGTAAAAACTTGTCAACACGTGACTTTCTCGCTTTTTGTTCTGCTTTTTCTATTTTAGAGTTCAGCTTATACTACGATAAAAATATGTATTTACGGCGTTTTCCAAGAATGCAGGTCCATGTGCCGACGTACCTGCCGCCGGATATCACCACATTTTGGGTATCAGCTACGACCCACTTACTTGGCGTGTACTCATGGAAGGAAAGACTCTGAAACCAGAACTTCGGGTTCCTGATCAGAAAACAGCGAGCCTCTCATTCTGCGAGACCTCCCCAAAAGCCTTCCGGGACTGGATCAAACAGCTGCCGATGGCCAATACCGGAGAGGCCTCCCGCCAGCTCTATCACGCCATAATCGAGCTGAATCATCTGTTCATCGCACCTCAGCAACGGCTGCAGTTTCTGGAGCTGATTCGCCCCAAGATTCATTTCGTGTGCTCGGAGTTGTCCCGCCACTACCTTGGCCTGGCGATCGCACTTCCGGAGAAACAGCGGAAAATTGCCAACCTGTCCCAGGCACTTCAACTGCACTGCGCCAGCGGCTACAAACTGTGCGTGCTGGAACTGCTGGATAATGGTGGCCTCGTCAAAAACCGAAAGCCGGTGGCGATGTCTGTGCACCGGGCGATTTCAGAGCTGGCAGCCACCATTGTGCGCGCTCACCAGCTCTACTGCCCCAGCCCGGCCCAGAGCTGGCTTGAATGTCACCGGCTGTTCCGGTTCGCCCACCGCAACAACCTGGCTTCCGTGACGGTGGACGATGACACTCTGGTGCACCGCCTCAGCAGCACGGTGGAAGACAGCTACAAGCGCATACTGCTTTTGGGTTGCGCCCGCCCCAACCAGCTACGCCAGAACGAGTTACTGCAAACCTACGAACTGTTTGAAACCTGGACAGAGCACACACAGTGCGATCCGGAACTTGGCGAAGACAGCCTTTTCGCGGTCAACATGGAACGCGATACGTCCCCGATTTACCGCAGCCTGCTGGAGCAGAAAGCAGGCCCGGATACGTTCGGTTTTGACACCCGCCAACTGTCGAAATTGCTGGCGGACACCCTGCATGCCGGAACTGGAAACAAGGAACAGCCTGCACAACTGCAACTCCCGTCGCGGGTCAGCGAAACCCTGCTGACGCACTTGTGCCAGGCACTTGGCATTCTCGCGAAGCGTAATTTCAACCGCATCTCAAGCCAGGGCACCCTGGAAGTCTGCGTAGGCCTGACAGCAACCCACTATTTCATCTCGGGTGAAAAACAGTTCAATGAGTTTGTCAGTGGCAACGACAGCGGCCATCAAGATGAGGAAAACCTGTTTATACGCTCCGCCAGAAAGAGGGAGGACGCCTGGGCCGGAGCTCACGATGCTGGCCCATCGGAAGATCGCCTCTACGCGGCTGATACCCCCATTAACTTCCGAAGCAGCCACGGGCAATCAGTCTCGGCCGCCAGCGACAAAGCCCGCCCGCAAGCCCACCATGCCCTGCTGATCAACACCAGCCCCGGTGGTTACTGTGTGGCCTGGGAGAGCAATGTTCCACCGTCCCTGCAGACAGGGGAAATTCTTGGTGTGCGTGAACAATCCAGCCACCCCTGGAGCATTGCGGTCGTCCGCTGGATTCGCCAGGCGCGAAATCAGGGCACCGAGATTGGCATAGAGTTGCTGGCCCCCAGTGCCTCGCCTTGTGGCGTACGATTGATTCAAAAAGTAGGCAACAGCAGCGAATACCTGCGAGGATTGTTGCTGCCGGAGATCAGCGTAGTAAATCAGGCAGCCACGCTCATTACGCCGCGGCTGCCCTTCCAGTCCGGCAGTCGCATTTCCCTGCTCCACGAAGGCCGTGAAGACAACGGCCAACTTCTGCGTAAGTTGTCAGCCACAGGCAGCATCAGTCAGTTTGAGCTTAAATTGCACAATGCCGATGCGCTGGCAGCCGGTTCACCACCGCCCACGCCAGGCACCAACGAGGATGAATTTGACTCACTGTGGCCCTCCCTGTAGCTTCAGCACCTCCGGTGCCATCGACGGGGAGGCACTGCCAACGTGTATCACGAGACCTCTGACGAATGCAGAAAAAGACGACCGTACACCTTCTGATTCTTGATCCCTCACAAAATGACGCAGAATCACTGGTCAGCCTGCTGAGGAACTCCGGCAAAGCCACCCGGGCCCATCGCATCACGTCGGAAGAAGATCTGGAAGAAACCCTCAAAAGCGGAAGCTGGGACCTGTTACTTGCGCGGGACACCGAACAGGAATTCGGTGCCGACGATGCCCTCGCAATGATCCGCCGTCTGGACAAGGACATCCCGTTTATTCTCCTGACGGAAGAGTACGGCCGCGAAAGAACGGTGTCCGTCATGCGCGTGGGTGCCCAGGACACCGTCCCCTTCGAATACTCTGATCAGTTAGTCCTGGTGGTCAACCGGGAACTGGCCGCACTGGAAGATCGCCGCCGGCGAAGAACTCTCGAATCCCATCTGAGGGAAGCAGAACAACGTTGCCAGTTGCTCCTGGAAAGCTCTAAAGACGCCATTGCCTACATCAACGATGGCATGCACGTTTACGCCAACCAGTCGTATATGGAATTCCTCGGTTACGACGATATCGATGACCTGATCTGCATTCCCGTGCTCGACACGCTGAATTCCGAGAGCCAGGATAAATACAAAGAATTCATGAAGGCCTTCACGGAAAGCGGTAAGGACGTTATGTCGCTGACGTGCTCCGCCCGCCGCAGTGACGACCAGGAACTCAACGTGGTGATGTCGGTGTGCGCCGCCACCTACGACGGGGAAGCCTGTACCCAGATCGTTCTTCAGCCTGAACACAGCGATGGCGAGCTGGAAGAGAAGCTGAGACAGATCAGCAGCCAGGACCTGTTAACGGGCCTGTATAACCGTCAGCATTTGATGGATGCGCTGGGACAGGCCGTTGCCAAAGCTGGCAAAGACAACGAAAACGGCGCGCTGGCCTACATCGCGCTGGATAATTTCATGGGCTTCAAGGGTCAGGTGGGTATTGCCGGAGCCGACCTGTTGCTGGGTGACCTGGCAAACATCCTGCGGGAGCATGCACCGGAAAACGCCATTCTGGCACGCCTGAGCGATGATGCCTTCTGCCTTCTCTGTCAGCCGGGCGATGACAAGGCGCTGGGAAGTCAGTGCGAAAGTCTGTGCAAGACCGTTGAAGATCACCTGTTTGAAATCAACGGCCGCACACTGCAGCTCACGCTCAGCATTGGTATAGCCGCCATCACTGAAAACGCTCCGAAGGCACCGGACGTCATGGGGCGAGCCCACACGGCCTCGGCAGAACTCAAGAAGAAAGAGGGCCACGCCCAGGGTAACGGGGTACTGATATACAACCCCTCCGACTACGAAGCTCTGGACGACAGCAACTCAGCCGAAGCGATCCAGAAAGCACTGGACGAAAATCGGTTCCGGTTGCTGTTCCAGCCCATCATTAACCTTCGAGGTGAAGGCGAGGAACACTACGAAGCTTTCGTGCGCATGCTGGACAAGGACAACGAGGAGATTTCGCCCTACGACTTTCTCCCTCCTGCCGGGCCAACGGACATGTCGATCAAAATCGACCGCTGGGTGATTCTGCAAACCATCAAGCAGCTTTCCAGCCACCGCTCCCGTGGGCACGACACCCGCCTGTTCCTCAACATTACGGCGGAAACTCTGGAGGATAAAACCTTCACACCCTGGCTGAGCGTGGCACTCAAGGCCGCCCGCTTGCCCGGTGACTCGCTGATTTTCCAGGTTCGTGAAGGTGACGCCAACAACTTCATGAAGCAGGCAAAAGAGTTTGCCAAAGCCGTCCATGAGCTTCATTGCAAAGTCTCGATCAGCCAGTTCGGATGTGCGCTGAACCCATTCAACACCCTGAAGCACATTGACGTGGATTACGTGAAAATTGACGGCTCCTTCACCGAGGAGATCCAGAAGAACGAAGAAGCCAGGGAACAGGTCAAAGAAATGGTCAAGACCCTGCAGAGCTCAGGAAAACTGACCATTATTCCGCTGGTCGAGAACGCCGGGATGCTGGCAACACTCTGGCAGGCCGGCGTGAACTACATTCAGGGCTACTATCTGCAGGCACCCGTACCGGAAATGAATTACGACTTCGGGGATCACTGATCCCCAACCCCCTGCCTTTCCTGATTGGTTTCACTCTCCCGGAAACCGATCAGGTATAAAATTGCATCCAGCCCCAGAGTGGAAATCGAGTGCCGGGCCGATTCCTTGACCAGCGGCTTGGCACGGAAGGCCACGCCCAGCCCGGCCTGACTGAGCATTGGCAGGTCATTAGCACCGTCGCCGACGGCAATTACCTGCTCACGTGAAATGTGCTCCTTCCTGGCGATTTCCAGCAACAGTTCAGCCTTCCGGTTGCCGTCCACGATCTGCCCTGACACGCGCCCTGTCACCTTGCCATTCTCGATTTCAAGCTCGTTGGCGTAGATGTAATCAATGCCCAACTTGCTTTGCAGGTGCCGCGCAAAATAGCTGAAACCACCGGACAGTATGGCGGTGCGATACCCCAGAGATTTCAGACTGCGAATCAGGTGCTCCGCCCCTTCGGTCATTTTCAGCCGCGCCGCGATCCTTTCCAGAACCGACTCATCCAACCCCTTGAGCAGCGCCAGCCGTTCGGCAAAGCTCTGGCTGAAGTCCAGCTCACCCTGCATCGCTCTCTCGGTAATCTCCGCCACCTGGTCACCGACCCCGGCTTCGTGGGCCAGCTCGTCGATCACCTCGGCCTCAATCAGGGTCGAGTCCATATCAAAGACCACCAGCCGGCGATTACGGCGGAAGATCGAATCCTCCTGAAAGGCGATATCCACGTTCATTTCACCGGCAATCTGCAGGAAATCCGCCCGCAACTCTTCCAGATCGGACGGTGTGCCCCGCACCGAAAACTCGACGCAGGCGATTTTGTTTCCGGACGGGTTCAGAGATGGCCGCGCCGAGAGGCGGCTGATGTTGTCAATATTCAGCCCGTGGCGGGCAGTGATCGCCGACACCCGGGCAATCTGTTCGGCCTGAATGTCTCGGGCCAACAGCGTGACGATGTAACAGGCGCGGTTTCTGGCGGCCGCCCAGGTCTGATACTCCTTTTCGGTGATCGGCGCGAAGCGCACCTGCAAGTCCAGCGAATGGAGCCGGAACAGCAAGTCGCGGATAACCGGGGAAGACTTGGAGGCATCCGGAATTTCGATCAGGATGCCCCACGTCAGGTGATCGTGAATGACCGCCTGGCCGATATCCAGAATCCGCACATCGTACCGCCCCATGATGCCAGTGATTTCCGAGGTCAGGCCGGGCTTGTCCCGACCGGAGACATTGATGAGAACCAGCTCACTCACTGTCAGCAACCTCCTCTTCGGGGGCGGTGCCGGCGGCCGGAATTACCTCAATGGCATCGACCCGCTGCAGTCCACGGGGCAGTTTGTGACCACGACGCCCACGTTCCCCGAGGTAATGTTCCAGGTCACTGAACTGCAACCCCATCTTGCGCTTGCCCGCACGGATTTCCAGGTTATCGTCCGCGGCAAACACGGCTGCCGCCACCACGTATTCTTCACGGTTCTGCACCCGGGCGGACGGGATGCTGATGATCTTATTCCCCTTGCCCTTGGCCAGCTCAGGCAGTTCGTTCAGAGGGAAGACCAGCATGCGGCCTTCGTTGGAAATCACCCCCAGAAAAAGCGGTTTGTCCGTTGGCGGCACCATCACTGGCGACATGATCTGAGCCCCCTTGGGCACACTCACCACCGCTTTACCGTTGCGGTTCTTGCTGATCATGTCCTCAAGAGAGGTGACAAATCCGTAGCCGCCGTCGGTGACCAGCAGCACCTTGCGCGAGAGCTCCCCCATCAACAGGCCGGCGAACGTAGCGCCCGACGGCGGATTGATCCGCCCGGTCAGCGGCTCACCCTGGCCACGGGCCGACGGCAGGCTGTGAGCCATCAGGGCGTATGCGCGCCCCGTCGAGTCCAGAAACAGCGCCGGTTGATTATTACGCCCCTTGCTCGCCATGGCGAAGCGGTCACCGGACTTGTAACTCAGGCCCTCCGGCTCGATATCGTGGCCTTTGGCAGCACGCACCCAGCCTTTCTCGGACAGCACCACGGTGACCGGATCGTTGGACACCAGATCCAGCTCGCTGAAGGCGCGGGCCTCTTCCCGCTCGACGATCGGGGAGCGGCGATCATCACCGAAGGTTTCCGCATCGGCTAGCAGTTCAGATTTAATCAGTTCACGCAGGCGGTCTTCGGAGCCCAGTATGGACTGCAACTCATCGCGCTCGGCGGCCAGTTCGTCCTGCTCGCCGCGAATTTTCATTTCCTCGAGCTTCGCCAGATGGCGCAGTTTCAGCTCCAGAATGGCTTCGGCCTGATCCGCGGACAAGCCAAAGCGGGCAATCAGCTCGGCCTTGGGCTTGTCTTCGGTGCGGATAATCTCGATCACCTCATCAATGTTCAGGTAGGCGATCAGCAGACCTTCAAGCAAATGAAGACGCGCCAGAACTTTGTCAAGACGGTGTTGCAAACGACGGGTAACGGTGGTGCGGCGGAAGCTCAGCCACTCCGTGAGCATCGTCTTCAGCCCCTTGACCGCCGGCCGGCCATCGTTACCGATGACGTTGATATTCACCCGGTAAGTCTTTTCAAGATCCGTGCTGGCAAACAGATGCGTCATCAGGCCATCGAGGTCCACCCGGCCGGAGCGAGGAACAATAACCAGACGGGTCGGGTTTTCATGATCGGATTCGTCACGCAGGTCCGCCACCATGGGGAGCTTTTTGGTCTGCATCTGCTGAGCGATCTGCTCCAGCACCCGGGCACCCGATACGTGGTGCGGCAGGTCAGTGACGACAATTTCGCCACTGTCACGAACCCAGCGCGCACGCATCCGCAAGGAGCCACGACCGGTCTCGTACATCTGACGGATATCCTTGCGCGGCGTGATGATTTCCGCTTCGGTGGGAAAGTCCGGCCCCTTGACGTGTTCGCACAGGTCGTCGACGGTCGCGTCGGGCTGGTCCAACAGGCGGATGCAGGCCGCCGTCACTTCACGGACATTGTGGGGCGGAATGTCCGTCGCCATACCCACGGCAATGCCGGTGGTGCCATTCAGCAGCACATGGGGCAGCCGGGCGGGCAATACTGAGGGTTCATCCATCGTGCCGTCGAAATTCGGCACCCAGTCTACGGTGCCCTGCCCCAGTTCACTCAGCAGTACATCGGCAAAGGCGGCAAGCCGGGATTCGGTATAACGCATGGCCGCAAACGACTTGGGGTCGTCAGGAGAGCCCCAGTTTCCCTGGCCATCCACCAGAGGGTAGCGGTATGAAAAAGGCTGAGCCATGAGCACCATGGCCTCGTAGCAGGCGCTGTCACCGTGGGGGTGGAACTTACCCAGCACATCACCCACCGTCCGCGCCGACTTCTTATACTTCGACGTGGACTTCAGACCCAGCTCGGACATGGCGTACACAATACGCCGCTGAACCGGTTTAAGGCCGTCTCCCACATTGGGGAGCGCCCGGTCGAGAATGACGTACATGGAATAGTCAAGATAGGCCTTTTCCGTGTAGTCCCTCAGCGAAACCCGCTCAAAGCCTTCGTCCGTCGTCTGAAACTCTGGCATGGATGCCTCTTTTACCTGTTGTGAATTCTGCAGAGGGCACATTATATGGACGCAGGCGCTGATACACCAACAACCACCTTGCAATAGTTCCCACCCCGAAAAATCCAAATGCCCTCAATAGCCATTTCCAATAGCGGAATTCCCGCATGGAGAGTCTGCAATGCTGGCCGTATGCTCGCTTACAGTGAATAGATGACCGTTTTTCAACCTGAGCAAGCGGACCACTATGAAACCGACGATCAAAGCCTGCGGGCAAGCCATGGTCACCGCTATGGTCAACGCCGCTCTCGCCCTGGCACTGATGCTACTCGTGGAGTTTGCGATCAGTGGCACCTTTCAGGTAGCCAAACCCTATCTGTGGGCCGGATCACTGATCTGGCTGGTGATTTTTGTCGCGCAGTTCTGGCGCCAACGACACCTTTGCCGGACCGATGATCGGCCGGTAACGAAAAATATCGGGGGAGCTTCAGACCTGACCTGAAAAGCCAGGGGAGTGTAAGGAGGAAAGGAAAGTGCAGGGAGGGAAGTGCAAGAGAGTGACTTCCCATGTGGCCGGCCCGGGGCATCTCCAGAGCCGGCCAATGATCTCAGAAAACCATTACGTTACTGGCGAATGCCTTCCACAGAAATTTCGATGTGAACGGTTTCTGAGGCCTTACCCAGGTCCATCGGAATCCCGAAGTCCGCCAGTTTCAGCTCGGTTTCGGCTTCAAAGCCCATCCGGTATCCACCCCAGGGGTCGTCACCATGGCCCAGCAGCTCCGCTTCGAGGGTAATTTCTTTGGTCACGCCACGCAGGGTGAAATCACCAATGATGTCGGCCTCGTTGCCGTCGTCATCCAGCTCAATGCGGGTGCTCTTGAACGTCGCCTCGGCGTGCTCGTCTACGTACAGGAAATCTTCGCTACGAAGGTGCTTGTCGCGCTCGGCGTGGTTGGAGTCCACGCTGCTGGTGTCGATGGTCACTTCCACAGAGCTGTTCTCGGGGTTTTCCGCGTCATACACGAACTGGCCATCAAAGTCATTAAAGCGACCGTACAGCCAGCTGTAGCCCAGGTGTGAAATTTTGAACGTGACAAACTGGTGAGCATCTTTTTTGTCAAAGGCATAGGTGCCACTGTGCTCAGAGGCCTGAACGGCACCGACCAGAGATGCGGAAATGGCGGAAGCCAGCAGTAATTTTCTCATACAATACTCCTTTGAGTGAAAAGCCCATGTAGGGCACTTTAAAACGCGAATAACGCACTACAATTCTAACGATCCCTGCCCAGCATCCGGCGCAGGGTATCGTCCTTGTCGAGAATGTGGTGTTTGATGGCCGCCAGGGCGTGAACGCCGGCGAGAATAACGATGGCCCATGTGGCCCAGTAGTGGACCTCACCTGCGATGTCTTCCATGCCCTTGATTCGGCCTGTCACCGAAGGCACATCAAACCAGTTAAACACACTGATGGATGAGCCGTCGGCGGTGGAAATCAGGTAGCCGCTCACCATTGCCACAAACAGCAGCACGTAAAGCGCGGCGTGGGCCACGTGAGCCACCGCCACTTCCCAGCGCTGGTGACTGGGCAGGGGCCGCGGAACCGGGTTGAACAGACGCCACAGAACGCGAAATATAACCACCATAAACAGGAGAATACCGAGGCTACGATGAATGTCCGGGCCCAGCCTGTACCACTCGTCGTAATAAGAGAGCCCCACCATGTAGTAACCCAGGCCAAAAAGACCGAACACCACAAAGGCCACCAACCAGTGAACAACAATGCTGATGGCACCAAACCGGCTGGGCGAATTACGGATTTGCATGGGTTGGGCAACCTCGATCCCTGATTTATGTCAGATCCTGAGCAAAGCATAGAAAGCCCTGCCCCCAAAGCCAACCGAAATGTTTTGTTCACTAAGGTCAGTTTATCTGACCAACGGGCTTGCTCGAGCTTCGGTTACCCCTTATACCGAAGGTCTGATAGGGGTTTTACGGATTGCTGAATACCCGGGCCACGATAGAATTGTTCCAACTTTAAAACGCAACTGACTAACCCATTGATTGGGAGGATTGAGCATGGAATTTGAATTCGACGAAAGCGTTGTTGTTCCCAGCAACAACTGATAATCCAGCGGTCACCCAACGGCCGCTGAAGCTCTGCCCCAGCCGCCCCCTCATTGCGCAATGCAGGTGATTCCCTTTTTTTGCATTAATCGGTAGTAATACAGCCCCGATTTTGGCAATCTTCCCTCCGATCAGGGCCACAAAGCGTTTCTTGAAAAGGTACCTGTAATTTCTATGTACAGTTCGGCCAGCTTAGGCTGTTGTCGTCGATTTCGTCTATAGACCCAGAACCGCCTATGTCGCAAAACTTTCCTGAAAAGTTGGCAGCACCCGATGTTGATGTGTTGTCCCCCATGCTTAACAAGGAAGGTAACTCATGGACGGCGGCCTACCAGGGGCTGACCCTTCGGACCGCGTTACAACCGATCTACAGCATTTCTCACAAGCGGGTAGTCGGCTATGAGGCGCTGATCCGGGCCTTCGATAATGACAATTCCGCAGTATTACCGTTACACCTTTTCGGGCTACCGACATCCGGCGCGGAAAACCTTCTGCTCGATCGGCTGTGCCGCTACCTGCACCTCCGCAATTACACTGGCTTCCATGACCAACTGAACTGGCTCTTCCTCAACGTCTCGCCACAGGTTGTCAGCAGCGGCACTCAGGCCGATGCTTTTTTTGGAGAACTTCTGAAGAAAACGGGGTTGCCGCCCCACCGTATCGTGATGGAGATCGTTGAGCAGCCAACCGACAATGCCGACCGACTGAAGGAAACCGTCGCCTACTATCAGAAACTCGGCTGCCTTACCGCCATCGATGACTTCGGAGCGGGCCACTCCAACTTCGAGCGAATCTGGAACCTCTCCCCCGATATCGTCAAGCTTGATCGCAAGTTACTGACCCGGGCAACGGACGATCACCGCGCCAGGCAGATCCTCAACGGCATTGTGTCGTTGCTTCATCAGTCTGGCTGTCTGGTACTCCTGGAAGGTGTGGAAACACGAGACCAGGCGTTAATCGCCATTGATGCAGGCGTGGACTTTGTTCAGGGTTTCTATTTCCGCAAACCGAGCATCGAACTGTCAGAGATTCCCACTGAAGCAGCGGATTTCGATCATTTGCTCAGCGAATACAAAAGCCAGAGCCAGGTGAAACGGGACCCAACCCGGCAACTGACTCAATTCTTCTCGGGGCTGTTTCAGGACAGCATTAAAAGGATGGCCGATGGCGCAGAGATGGGGCAGGCATGCGCGCAACTGCTCGGACACCCGGCGGTATCCCGTTGCTACCTGGTGAATGACAAGGGCGTACAGGTTGAAGACACGCTGATTTCGGAGGCCATGGCCGGCAGTCTTGACCCACGGTTCAAGCCGTTGGAAAGCACCACCAGCGCTGACTGGTACCGACAGCAATATCTGCGCGAGGCGCTGGCACAACCCGAGACCCTGCAAGTAACAGCGCCTTATTTGTGCATTACCGGTGCCTACATGTGCGTAACCCTCTCGCTGGGATACTACCACCAGGGCGAATTACGGGTGCTGTGCTGCGATATACTGGCGAACCCGACTGACGGGATCAGACGCCTGGGCTGATGCCGTACACCACGCTGATCACCGCCACGGTCAGCAAGCCAATGAAAATATTCATGGGCAACCCCACCTTGACGAAATCGGAAAACCGATAGCCCCCCGGGCCAAACACCATCATGTTGGTCTGATAGCCCAGCGGAGTCGCAAAACTGGCCGATGCGGCCATCATCACCGCGATAACAAACGGTTCGGCCGGCACGCCGAGGGAATGGGTCATCGACAGCACGACCGGTAAAACCAGCACCGCGGCGGCGTTGTTGGTGATGACTTCCGTCAGCACCGACACCGTCAGGTAAACCAGCAGGATGGTCAGCATCGGGTGACCACTGCTGACACTGAGTATCCCCTCGGCGACGTACCCGGCGGCCCCCGTCTGCTCAAGCGCGGCACCGAGCGCAAACGCCGCCGCTATGGTCAGCACCACCGGCACATCAACCGCCTTCTGGGCCTGGCCGACCGAGCAGCAACCGCTGAGAATCATCAGCGCAGCCCCAAGCAATGCCGCATTGAGCATGCTCAAGATCCCGCACGCGGCGGCTCCGACCAGGATCAGCAAAATACCCCAGGACAACCACGCGCGATCGTGCCGCGGGGTTTCGGTTTCCAGATCGTTGATCAGCAAAAAATCCTTGTTGTAACGCTGGCGCGTCACAAACGCTGGGCGGGCTTCCAGCAGCAGAACGTCACCCGGCTTCAGCCGGATGTTGCCGAGGTTCCCGGACACTCGCTCGCCGCCTCGAGCCACCGCCAGCACCACCGCGCCGTAGCGATCACGGAAACGGGCATCGCGAATGGTCAGCCCCAGCACTTCCGACTGTGGCGACAGCGCGGCTTCCACCAGCCGGCGCTCCGCACGATCCTTACTCAAGCTGGACTCCTCGTCGTGAACCGAGGGCACAATGCCGTTTATTCGCAGCAGATCTGAAATTGCCTGAGTGTCTCCGGCGAACACCAACCGGTCACCCCCTTGCAACCTTTCCTCGGAGGGCACCGCGGTGACCACGCTGCCGTCACGTTCGATCTCGACCAGGTACAAACGCTCAAGCTCCCGCAGGCCGGCCTCACCTACGCTTTTCCCGACCAGCGGGCCACCAAAGGCAACCGCCACCTCCAGCGTAAACTCGCGCATGGAACCAAACTTCTGCTGATCCTTGCGGTCCGGCAGGAATCGTGGCAACAGCAACAGCATCACCGCCAGCCCTATCACGGCCACCGGCAACCCGACCGCCGTGATGGAAAAGATCGAAAAGCCGGCCTCGCCGGTCAGCTGCTGATACTGGCCGTTGACCACCAGGTTGGTGCTGGTGCCAATCAGCGTCAGCGTGCCACCGAGAATGGCCGAGTAGCTGAGGGGGATCATTAATTTGGAGGGGGCAATGCCAATTTTCCGCGACCACGCGTGCACTGCGGGGATCATGGTGGCAACCACAGGGGTGTTGTTAAGAAAGCCACTGAGCAGCGCCACCGGCAGCGCGATACGAGCCTGAGCCGAGCGCACGCTGCGGGGTGTGCGAAGCAGGTGATGAACGATAAGGTCGACGCCACCGGAATGGTGAATGCCGGCCGCCACCACAAACATGGCAACGACGGTAATCAGGCCGCTGTTACTGAAACCCGCCAGGGCCTGGTCAGCGGTGACGATGCCGCTGGCACTGAGCACGACAAGCACGCCCATCATCACCAGATGGGGGCCAAATCGCCCAACGCTCATCAGCATCAACGCCACGCCCGCCAGGCTCAGCGCAAACCAGCCTTGCCAATCCATAGATCCTGCATCCTGATTAAGAAGGGGGCAGGATAACGGCTTTATCGAATACTTAGAAAGAATAAAGGATGCTTTTTAAAGCACTTTCAGCAATATCAAACGTCAATGTCGGCCATATTGCCGTAGGTTTCCAGCCACACCCGCCGGTCCGAGGCGCGTTTCTTGCCCAGCAGCATGTCCATCCGGCTATCGGTATCGTCGCCGTCTTCGATGGTCAGCATCACCAGCCGCCGGGTGTCCGGGGCCATGGTGGTCTCACGAAGCTGCAGGGGATTCATCTCACCGAGACCCTTGAAGCGTGTGGTCTGAATCTTGCCCCGCCGGTTTTCGGCGGCCAGACGATCAAGGATGCCCTGCTTTTCGTGCTCGTCGAGGGCGTAGAAGGTTTCCTTGCCCAGATCCACCCGGTACAACGGAGGCATGGCAACGAACACGTGCCCCGCTGCCACCAGCGGGCGGAAATGCTTCACGAAGAGCGCGCACAGCAATGTGGCGATGTGCAAGCCATCGGAATCCGCATCCGCCAGAATACAGATCTTGTTGTAGCGCAGCCCGGCGAGGTCGGCGGAACTCGGGTCCACACCGATGGCGACGGCAATATCATGCACTTCCTGGGAGGCCAGGATTTCACTGGAGTCGACCTCCCAGGTGTTGAGAATTTTGCCCCGCAGCGGCATGACCGCCTGGAATTCGCGATCCCGCGCCTGTTTGGCGGAACCCCCGGCGGAATCCCCTTCTACCAGAAACAGTTCTGAGCGGGCGGTATCGCTGCCGGAACAGTCCGCCAGCTTGCCAGGCAGCGCCGGGCCCGACGTTACTCTCTTGCGGGCGACCTTCTTTGAGGCCCGCAGGCGGCGCTGCGCGTTGTTGATAAACAGCTCCGCCAGGACTTCGGCCACATCGGTGTGCTGGTTCAGCCACAGGCTGAACGCATCTTTCACCACGCCGGAGATAAAGCCCGCCGCCTCCCGGGAAGATAGGCGCTCCTTGGTCTGGCCGGAGAACTGGGGTTCCTGCATCTTAAAGGACAGCACATAGGCGCAGCGCTCCCAGATATCGTCTGGAGACAGCTTTACGCCCCGCGGCAACAGGCTTCGGAATTCGCAGAATTCCCGCATCGCCTCCAGCAAGCCGGTGCGCAAACCGTTGACGTGCGTACCACCCTGAGCAGTCGGTATCAGGTTAACGTAGCTTTCCATCACCGCCTCGCCACCTTCCGGCAGCCATTGGATCGCCCAGTCCACCGCCTCTTTGTTACCGGAAAAACTGCCGGTGAACGGGTCCAGCGGAACCGCCTCGATGTCCGCCAGCGCGGTACGCAGGTAATCGCGCAAACCGCCCTCGTAACACCACTCGTCCTTTTCTCCGGTTTTCTCCTGGGTGAACACCACGGTCAGCCCCGGGCACAATACGGCTTTTGCCCGAAGGTTATGGCGCAAACGGCTGACGGAGAAATTGGGGCTGTCGAAATATCCGATGTCCGGGGTGAACTTGAGGCGTGTGCCGGTGTTGCGTTTGCCAACCGTATCGATCACCTCCAGCTCCGAGGCTTTCTCACCGTTCGCGAAAGTTATGCGATGCAACTGGCCATCTCGTTTGATGGTCACTTCAAGATGGGTAGACAACGCATTGACCACCGACACACCGACCCCGTGCAAACCACCCGAGAAGGCGTAACTGCCCTGGGAAAACTTGCCGCCGGCGTGCAGCCGGGTCAGGATCAACTCCACGCCCGAAAGCCCCTCTTCCTTGTGCAGGTCAACGGGCATACCGCGACCGTCGTCCTCAACGCTCAGCGAGCCGTCGCTGTACAACACCACATCAATCCGGCGGGCGTGCCCGGCCAGTGCCTCATCGACGCTGTTATCGATCACTTCCTGCGCCAGATGGTTGGGGCGGCTGGTGTCAGTGTACATGCCCGGGCGCTTGCGGACCGGGTCCAGACCACTCAGGACTTCAATGGCATCGGCGTTGTATTGTTGCTGGCTCATAGACGGGAAGGAACTCCGCAGGGTTTTTGTAGAACTGGCCCATAGCTTAGGGATTCACGGAGAAAGATCAACGGTTGTTTTGTGCGGGAGTTCAGCGTTTTCGGGTCAAGGTATCCATGCCGGTTCCGGATACCTTCAGCTCTTCCCAGTCTGCCGGTGATACCGCAATCACTGCGCACGGTGTCGTCAGCGCCTGGGTGACCATGGCATCAGTGGCTGGCTGCCGGACGTTGACCGCCACTTCCAGTGCGCCCTCACGGATTTCAGCGCCTTCCAGAGTTACGCCATAGCCCCCGGTCGGTTTCTGCCCGAGGCCGATCAGAAGCAGATGCTCTCGGTCAAAATCCACGGCTTTCAGGGCATCCAGTGGCAGGTTACGGGCGGGCAGATGCTCAAGCCGCGCTATCTGGTCCGCCTGATCGACATAGACCAGTCCGGGAGCGGTCAGCCCACAATGGTCGGACTGGGTCAGCTGCCGGGCAAGTGGGGCTCCTTCCGGTGTTGCTGAACGGTTCACGGCACATCCCACCAGAAACAGGGCCACTGCGATCAGGGCGGTCACGCCGGTCCAGAATAACTTCAACGGTCCGTCTCCAGTGCTCTTTCGGGTTGCTGGTTGTCAGTGGTGTCCGGTTTCAGGCGATAGCCTTCAAATCCGTAACGCGGCAAACCCATCGCAGCAATGGTCGGGCGCCTGAAACTGGTGTTCAGTGTGACACCCGAGAGCGGTTCGTCACCAATGACGATTTTTTCAGGCAGACCGTTCACCGGATACTCGGCGCAGGCCTCACCGTTTTCACAGATCAGGCCGTTGTTGTCCATGTCAGTGCCGGCCACCAGAAAGTATTCGCCTGGCGGAACGTCATCGAAAGCATAGCGGTACTGGCCATCGGCGGCTTCCACCACGGTTTGTTCGACCGTATCCCGGTTGTCGTCTGTGCTTACTAGCAAAACATAGTGCCTGCCGGCATTCAGGTCGTCCCGGGCACCACCGAACTGTAGGGTGACGGGAACCGATAACGTTCTGACTGCAGGGTCATCCGAGCTATTGTAATCTATGGAGAGCTCAACGCTATACGACTTCGACTGATCCAGACCGGCAGGATCAACTGAAACCGTCACCGGATCAGACAGGACGAGTGTGCCCGACGTTAGGTCCGAGGTGAGCCAGGGCACCTCAGACGACACATTCTGAATATTGACTTCGATGCCCGGATCGGTGGGGTACTTGGCCAACTCCAGCACCTGCGAATTGACGATACCATTGAATTGAAGGGCCGACGGGCTTGCCGCAAGCACTGTGGCAAAGTCCCCTTCCAACGCCGCATTCACAGCCTTGAGCGCATCAATCATGCCTGCTCCGTATTCTGGGCGGTTGGCCGGCTCTTGCGTAAGCTCTCCATCCGCCAGCAACCTATAGAACTTGTCCGGAGTCATGTCTGGCTCAGCGGATTTCATCAGCGCGTAAACCCCGGAGACATGCGGTGCCGCCATGGATGTACCCTGCAGACCGGCGTAACTGGCGATAAACGCACCGCCGTCATCTGTGCCCCAGGTACTGGCAATCACATCGGCGACGCCGTCCTGGTTGGCATCCCGGCTGGCATCACCACCCGGCGCTACCAGATTGACTGAAAGCCCGACGTTCGAGTAGGACGCCCGCACTCCGGCACCATCCACCGCGCCGACACCCACAACATTGGTGAAAGCGGCGGGATAAGTCGGTTCGTCTGTGCCCTGATTGCCAGCAGCCGCTACCACTAGTTTACCTTTACCACCATCCCAAGCACGGTCAATCGCATCTTGAATGCTCTGGCTGGGACCCAGTCCACCAAGGCTCAGGTTGATCACGTCAATTTCCGGGCGGGTCGCCGCCCAGTTGATGGCGGCAATCAGGTCTGCCGAGTTACCCACACCGCCTTCCCCCAGCACCCGCACCGGCAGTATGTTGGAATTGGGCGCGACACCGATTACGCCTATGTCGTTATCGACGGCGCCGGCAATACCTGCCACGTGGGTCCCGTGAAAATTACTGCTGCGGGCCTGGCCGTCTCCCGGGTCAGCGGGATTGGCATCCGGTCCCGGCTCATTGTCGATATCCAGCCCGGCGGATACGTAATCCATATCCTGCCCGGGCACAAGCCTGACGTTGCCCAGCAGATCGGGGTGCCAGTCGCCACCTGAACGGGGATCGTTGCTGAACAGCCCGGTATCCATCACAGCAATGCCTACGTCATCACCACCCTCCGGAGCCACCTGCCAGGCCAGAGGCAGATTGATCAACGGGTAGTTCCACTGACGGTCGTAAAGCGGATTGTCACCCGCGGGAATAGCTTGCGTGCTGTAGAGGTAATTCAGATCTGCAATGGCAACATCGGGGCGTTGACGCAACTGCTGTATCCACTCCACAGTCTCCTTCCGGTTTTGCCCGGAGACTTGCGCGGACAATGCCGTTACCGGCGAGGCAACAGTGCGGCGTACACGCCAGGAATTGCCGCCCAGCTTGCGGGCATGGCTCGCTGACATGGACCGCGCCACGGAGCCAGCATCCTGAGCAGACATCGTCGTCGGTCGGAAGCTCACAATTGCTTCGTCCAGCAGGAAATCCGGCTCTGTGTAGCCGGTATTCATCACGCTCAGGGCACCCTCAGGGGCCAGGGTGAAAACATAGCGGAAAGGTATGCCGCCGGAGGTGCTGACCTCGACAAGGTAGGCCTCCTCCTGGAATCCCTCGGGGAGAGTTATGGAAACGGGCATAAAATCTGACGACCCGGATTGCTCCGCCAGGACCGCACCGCTGTCGGGATCAGTAACTTTCAAAGTGCGCTGGGGAGGCTGGGCTCCGTCGGGGAAAAATTCCTGTGGAGCTCCGAAAACCTGCAGATTTAAACGGTCACCCTCCGATAAGGTCGCCGCATACACATCCACCCGGTCTTCAACATAGTCAAAAGCATCAGCCGTTCCGGTGATGTACCGGGCCGAAAAGGCGCTCAGATAACCGCCAACCACCGCGGTATTCGGCAGAATCTGGGCGGCGCTGCCGCTGTTGTTGTTACCGGCGACCCCGAGACGGAAATCGTCTGCAGTGTCGAGGTCCACCCGGGTGCGGCTTTCCAGGGAAATGACACCGGCGAGATCGGGTACCGCCTGCTCTTCAGAAGAGCCGCTACCACCACACCCAGAGACCATCACGCTCAATAAAAGAAGCGCGCCCACGCCCTGCCCTGTTTTTAATGCCTGCATCTACCCGATCCCAGTTTCTATTGTTTGCCGGTACTCAAGGATATAACACTGCCTCACGGAAAATCTGACGTTTTCTGTTGTCTTTACGTTCCCTTTCTTTTCGTGGATGCAAAAAACCGCCGACAGGTTACCCCCTCGGCGGTTTCAGGTGTGTTAACTACACCCGTCTTACAGGGCGTAGAACAACATGGGCACGAAGGCGGTAAGCAGCAATGTCGGCCCCATCACCACCAGCGGTAACAACAGCCGCTCATAACGGTGCCAGAAGGTGCCGGTTCGTTCGGCGGCCAACACTTCGGTTTCCCCGACCACCTGCCGTGTCAGCAGGTGGTTCAGTGCCACCGGCGGGCTGAGATAACCCAACTCAAAGGCCACCAGGCACACGATCCAGAAGTGCAGCGGATCAATGCCCAACTGAATAGCCGGCTGGGCAATGGTGGCCGACACCAGTATGACGGCACCAAACGGGTCCATCACCATGCCAATGATCGTCAGCATCACCACGATCACCAACATGGCGATCCAGGGACTGGTCAAGTCCTCGGGGAACAGGGAGTGGACGATGTCCGAGCGTTCCAGAATACCGCCCAGGCAGATCGAAAACCCGATCAGCGCCAGCAGCGCACCAATGTGCACCGCGGAATCGCTCGCCGCGGCCGTACTGCGAGTCCAGAATGCTCTGGCACGGCTCTGGCCATCGTCACGACTTGCATTGCCAGCATCCAGATAAACCAGCGCCAGCATCACCAGTGGCAGAATCATCGGCGCACTGTACTCATTGAAGCCCAGCCCCAGAATGACCCAGATCCCCAGAATCACTGCCAGTGCGACCGCCGCGTAGGGCACCAGCGGCCGGAACTGCCGCATGGACTCACGGAAAGCACCGGGCGCAGGCCGTGGCCGCCAGTTGCCCTGGGTTTTGCAGACAACGATTGAAAACAACGTGGCGGAGAACATGAACACCCAGAAGCCCCAGCCATACATCTCGGACGTCGTCACTTCCTTGTTCAGCGCGGCAACCACCACGATCAACAGGCAGGGATTGAGAACCACACCCAGGCTGCCTGACATGGCGGTGGTCGCCAGTGACAGCTGGCGCCCGGCACCGGCACGGCGCATTTCATCGTAAACAACGCCGCCCACGGCAAGGATGAAAATACCCGATGCGCCGGTAAAGGCGGTCGGAAACGCAGTCGCGAAGATCATCACCGAGGCCAGCATCGGAGCCGGCAACTGATAGGGCTTGATGATGTTGAGCAGCAACTCCGGAATTCGCGTTTGCTTCAGCACCATGCCGACCAGAACGTACAGTCCGATATTGATGAACATTGACGACAGGTTGGTCATCATGCCGAAGTAGATCGCCAGCCCCGAGGAGTACCCATCCACGAAGAAGAAATAGCTCATGGCGATCAGACCCATGGCGCAGTATAGCGGCACCACAAGGCCTGACGATGCGCTCAGTGATCCGGGTTTCATGCGATCCGGGACGTTCACGAAACGCACCAGATTGATCACTATGAACACTCCGAACACCGCTGCCCAGGCATACTGCAGTATGATGTTATCTTCGGACCCGGGCGCATTCGACAGCCTCCCCACATAGGAGAGCAGTGAAAACACCATGAGGCCGTTGACCGCCAACTGGACGCCCTGACTCAGCCGCCACTCGGCACGATTCCGAGGCAGACGCAGGGCAATATGGTCCGTATTGAGTGCGGAAATGGCCGCGGCCATGGCGAACATGGCAATGAACAGGAACTTGGTGAGTGCTATGTTATCCAGCAGAAACGAGGCGAACCCCTGCTCCACAGTCTTGAACACCGCCAGGGCAGCCGTGGCATGCTTCTGGTTCTCCGCGAACATCCGATATTTCTGCTCGCACAGTGCCAGGTTGCGCTCCAGAGACTGCCGTACTGAGCCTTCATCCGGCGGCGAACTGAACAGCGCATCCGGGTCGGGTTGGTATTCGTCAATCCGCTTCTGAACCTCAGCGTCAACATCGACCATCATGTTGCAGGTGGGTTCAGTCGCGTCCGGATCGAGGAGGTAGTAATTCGGCCAGGTCTGCTCCCCCACCCAGAGCATTCTGGAGTGGAGGGAGTTTCCCATGCCGAGAAGAAGTGTGAAGATAAGGAGCAGCAGGAGAATAACCCCGTGCGTTCGCTGCACGGGGTATTGGGTTGTCGCATCTGCCACTGATAATGCTCGCCAGTTCATGAAGGATCAGCCTTGGTTATTATTCGCGATCGCTTGCGGTGCACTCAGACGCAGACGGGTTGCTTGAACAACGAATCTTGCTCAGCAGGCCCATCATTTTGGGATGGTAGACCTCGTCGGCACCATTGCTGCCGTCACGAAGCTGAAGGCGATTCTCGCGGAACATTTCCTGATAACCTTCAACATCGGAATCGGGAATATTGATCCACTTTTCGTCCGGGATCGCTTTTTCCTGACCACGGATCAGGTTCATTGCCTGGCCGTACATGCCCCAGGCCACTTCACGAGATTGCTGGGCGGTGTCTGCGTCCAGGGCACCCTTGCGGGCAATAACCTGAACGGTTAACTGAGCCAGCGGGTAGTCAACAATGCCGCCGTTGTCGCCAAGGCCTTTGTACAGCTCCAACGCCTCATAGGCGAAAGCTGGCGCGTAGGCGGTATCAACTGATCCATTGTTGAACTTACCCGCAAAGTTGGTGATGTCCGAAGGCACAACCGTGGCTTTAACGTGGTTTACCATGTGAATGGCGTCTTTCTGATAATCCAGTGTGGCCATCCGCTTGCCCGCCAACTCACCGGCAGTGTCGATGCTGCGATCATTCACGAACAGGTAACCAGCGCCGACCGGCACAATGCCCAGCACTTCATAGTCGCCCTGCTGCATCAGGCCGGCGGCCTTCGGCTGCGCCAGCGTAGCCAGAACGGTTTTCAGGTCGTCGTAAGTGGGGAGTGCACCAACCGCACTGATGCTCCCTGTGAACTTGTTGAACGGGCGCGTACGCAGGTCGGTGGCAGCAACGGCGTCACACTGGCCCGAGTTGAAATCGCCAACGGCAACCCCCTCATCGGTGTAGGGCCGGAGATCAAAATCCACACCATGGGCTTTCATTTCCAGCGCGTAGTCTTCAACCATATTGAACATGTCACCGTTGGCACCGATGACATCGAATACGCACATTTTGATCGGTTCCGCTGCGGCGAAAGGCGCAGCCGCAACCAGTGACAAGGCAGCAAGGGATTTACGGATCATAACTGACCTCCGGGTCGTTCTTGTGTTTGTAAGGGGCTTTTTAGTCATGGGCGGATGCCTGCTCAGAGCAGGTCATCCAGGTCCATGGTTTCAACTTCTTCGTTGTTACTTTCCGGGCTCATCTTGCCAAAGTGGCGACGCGGCGTGCGGTAGCCATAATTTTTAGTCCAGTGCTTATCTGAAGAAAACTGGATAACGTCGCGGGCCACTTCATCCACCAGGCGATAATCGTCCCGGACCACAATGGTGTTATCCGCTTCAGCAAAGCGCTTGATCACATCTTCCAGAACCTCTGGCTTGCCAAACGTTTCAGCGGCGACAGCCTCAAGCGCCATGGATGCGCGGAAACCGGCGGCAATGCCCAGCTCGGAGCTGTCTTCAAGCACTTCCCAGGGATCAGGTGACAGATTGGGACGGGTATCCGGAAGCAGCAACCAGACCAGACCGCGAATGGCGTTGGGTATGCCACCCCACTTTTCGTTATCGACGCACTGAGCGGCGCGTTCAGCCTGGGGGGCAATGTTGCGGGGAACACCCGCCATGGCACCGGAGTTGGCATCGTTCACAATGGCTTGCAAACCGGTCAGCAGGCCCATCAGGAACGTCAGCTCTTCCTGCTCGGTAAACAGGAACGGACACTCCAGTTCCTCCGCGCCAGGATCGAAATCGTAGGCAGCCATCGCCCGCTGGTACGCAATGTAGCGGCGCTTGGCGGTTTCCGCGTTCAGGCGCTTGGAGCGCTCGCGGGCATCTTTCGCTGCGGGCACATTGCCAGCGTAATCTTCACGGAGGTATTCCAGTTCCGCTTCCCACGCGCGGTACTCTACACAATTACCGGCCAGAAGCATCATCAGAGAGCCCGTGCTCTCCGGAGCGTCGGTGACGCGGGAGAAAGAATACAGTAGCGGGTCAATGCCTTCGCCCAGAGCGCACGCCATTTCCGGGTCAGACATTTGCAGTACGTAGGGTGTCGCCTCCCCTTCTGAGTAATTGGAGAGCACTATGCCGGTAGTGGTGTAGATGGGATTCGCCGAACAACCGGCCAGCAAGGCCAACGCAGCGAGAGTGAGCAGCTTGGTGCGCATGGCAGCCATGCACACAATTGGTTTTACCAGTGAAGAGATCATAATTCGCCTTGTGTTCCACGTTGTTTTTATAAGTCAGGAGTTCGGCACCCCATACACTTTTGACGGCTGCAAGAATGCGGTGAATCCTCCCGGACAAAAATGGCTCGAATGCCGAGTGGGTCATGCCGATCGGGCCAATGGCCCGGCAAGAAAGGAAAATCATTGGGTTATATCGATTAAAAACAAGCAGTTCGGAAAAGATTTAATCAGAGTACATCTGTACCATTAGTGAGACATTTTGGCTCAGTGTTCTATTTGCCTCCTGCTCCCCTTTTCTTCGTTCAACTCGCCAGGCCCATCATCGCCACCACCTGATCCGTCAACCCATCAAGGCTCATCCCGCCATCTGGCCGATACCAGGTAACCGTCCAGCTCAGTGCACCGGTCAGCATCCGGCGCACCACAAACGGCTGTGCATTAAGGCCGCCGTCTTCTTTCACAGCGCCCAGCACATCCAGCCACAGGTTTTCGTAGATGTCCCGGAGCGCCAGCACCTCGGTTTGCGCCGCCTCTGACAGACTGCGCCATTCAAACACCAGCACGGCCATGGCCTCGCCGGTCTGACCGTTGATCGATTCAAGCTCGGCGCGAATCAATGCCCGCAACTTATCCCGGGGCGTGTGCACCGCATCCATTGCCGACAGCATCAGCGCGGTGTTTAGCCGGATGGTTTCTACCATGACCGCTTTGAGAATATCTTCTTTGGTGCGGAAATGGTGGAACAGGCTGCCGGACTGAATCCCAACAGCCGCCGCCAGGTCTCTCACCGTGGTTCGCTCATAGCCTTTATCCCGAAACAGCCGCGCGGCTTCTTTTAACAACCGTCCGCGGGCACCTGCAGGATCGGAAACCAGATTATCGGCAATGAGGGCGCGGAGGATGGCGTCTTGAGTCACGGGCTTTCCCAGGTAAAGAATCAGGATGGTAATTCTACCCGCAATTTGCCTGTTTACAAACCAAGCGCTTGCTTGGTATCGTCGCTTTATCGTAAGCCAACCTCCGTCAGGGCACTCCATGTGTTCCCGAGCGGCCAACGGTCACAAGGCAGATACCATGGCAGACTCACGAAAAACCGTTCGCATCGGTTGCTCCGCCGCTTTCTGGGGCGACACCGAAACCGCGGCGGCCCAGCTGGTACATAAAGGCAATATCGATTATCTGGTGGCGGATTACCTGGCTGAAATCACCATGTCCATCATGGCGGGCCAGAAGATGAAAGACCCCTCCCAGGGTTACGCCCGGGATTTTGTCCAGACCGTCATGGGCCCTCTTCTGGGTGACCTAAAGCAGAAAGGCATTCGCGTGTTAGCGAACGCCGGTGGCGTCAACCCCGTGGCTTGCCGCGACGCTTTGCAGGCACTGTGTGACAAAGCCGGCGTGGATATGAAGATTGCCCTGGTGCTTGGCGACGACCTGTTGCCCAAGAAAAAGCAGCTGGCCGACGCCGGCATCACTGAAATGACCACGGGCCAACCCATGCCGCCAATGATGGTCAGCCTGAACGCCTACCTGGGTGCCCCGGGGCTGGTTACCGCTCTGGAACAGGGTGCCGATATTGTGATCACCGGCCGCGTGGCGGACAGCGCCCTGGTACTGGCACCGCTGGTCCATGAATTTGGCTGGCAATGGAGCGATTACGACAAACTGGCCCAGGGCAGCCTGGCCGGCCACCTCCTCGAATGCGGTGCGCAATCCACTGGCGGCAACTTTACCGACTGGCAGGATGTGGCAAACGGATACGCCGACATGGGCTTTCCCATCGCCGAAGTCAGCAACAATGGCGACTTTCTGATCACCAAACCGGACGACACCGGCGGCAAGGTCAGCCGTGGCACTGTAGCCGAACAGCTGGTGTATGAAATCGGCGATCCCCGCGCCTATTTGCTGCCAGACGTAACCTGCGACTTTACCAACGTGGAACTGATCGAAACCGGCAAGGATCAGGTCACCGTGCGCGGGGCGCGTGGGTTGCCGCCAACGGACAGCTACAAGGTATCCGGCACCTGGCCGGACGGTTTCAAGTGCACAGTGACTTTCCTGCTTGCCGGCATGAACGCCAAAGCCAAGGCGCAATCGGTGGCGGATGCCATTCTGGCCAAAACAGCCCGCATGTTCCGCGAACGCGGCCTGCCGGGTTACACCGACACCAGCGTTGAATTGCTGGGGACCGAAGCGACTTACGGTGCCCACGGCCAACGGCAGGATTGTCGCGAGGTGGTGGTGAAGATCAGCACCGCTCACTCCAAAAAGGAAGCGCTGGTGCTGTTTTCCCGGGAGATCGCCCAGGCGGCCACCGGCATGGCTCCGGGCATTACCGGCATTGTCGGTGGCCGCCCGACGGTGTGGCCAAAGATCCGGTTGTATTCCTGCCTGGTGCAAAAATCGGAAATAACCGTGGATGTTGACCTGCACGATGACAGGCAGCCGGTAAGCGTGGATACCTCGGGCGGATTCGATCCGGGCCTGCTTACCTATCCGTCCAGGCGCGAACCATCCAAACACGCCGCCATGCCGATTACCGACATCACCGTTCCCCTGATTGACCTGGCCTGGGCGCGCAGCGGCGACAAAGGCGATCACAGCAATATCGGCGTCATTGCCCGAGACCCTGATTTCGTGCCTTTTATTGAAGCAGCGCTGACCGAATCCGCCGTGGCCGAGTGGATGGCGCACACCCTGAACCCCGAAACAGGCCGGGTGACCCGTTGGGCCCTGCCCGGTTTCCACGCCTTCAACTTCCTGCTGGAACACAGCCTTGGTGGCGGAGGCGTCGCCAGCCTGCGCATCGATCCGCAAGGCAAGGCCTTTGCCCAGCAACTACTGGAATTCCCTGTGCCCGTCACTCGGGCTGCTCTGGAAAAAGGACAACGCTCATGAGTTACCAATCCATATTTCATCCTGACCTGTTTAAAGGCCAAACCTTTATTGTGACCGGTGGCGGCTCCGGCATTGGCCGCTGTACCGCCCACGAACTGGCCGCCCTGGGAGCCCGTGTCGCGCTGGTCGGTCGCAAAGCAGAAAAAGTGGAAGCCGTGAAAGCCGAGATCACCGAGGACGGTGGAATCGCAACCGCCCATGTCTGCGATATCCGGGAGGAAGATTCGGTAAAAGCCACAGTGGCTGCAATTATCGAGGAACACGGCGGACTCAACGGCGTGGTCAACAACGCTGGCGGCCAGTTCCCCTCTCCATTAGCTGGTATTAACCAGAAAGGCTGGGAAACGGTCGTTCGCACCAACCTCACCGGCGGTTTTCTGATGGCGCGGGAGGCTTACACCCAGGCGTTGTCGAAAACCGGTGGTTCCATCGTCAACATTGTCGCTGACATGTGGGGCGGTATGCCCGGCATGGGCCACTCCGGTGCTGCCCGCGCCGGCATGGTGAACTTCACCCAGACCGCCGCCGTGGAATGGGGCACCTCCGGCGTTCGCGTCAACGCCGTCGCGCCAGGCTGGATTGCCTCCAGCGGCATGGACAACTACCCGGCAGACATGAAGCAGTGGATTCGCAGCCTGGGGGACAACGTACCGCTCAAACGCATGGGGACGGAATCCGAGATCAGTTCCGCGATCTGTTTCCTGTTGAGCCCGGGGGCAGCGTTCGTCAGCGGTGACTGCCTGCGCATTGACGGTGCCGCATCCCAGGGCGGGCGTGTCTGGCCATTCCCGAAAGCCAAAAACAACGAACCCTACAATGGCTTTCACCGCGCGGTCACACCAAAAGTATTGAGCGAGGACTGAGGAAAACACCATGCAGGTACTGGAATCCACCCTCAGCCCTCAGTCCGACGACTTCCGCGCCAACACGGAAGCGATGGAAACCCACATCGCCACCGCCCGTGAGGTGGAACAGAAGGTTCTCGATCTGGCGGAAGCGGCGCGGGAAAAGTTCGTCAAGCGAGGCAAACTGTTGCCCCGGGACCGCATCAACCGGTTACTGGATCGAGGCACGCCGTTTCTGGAGCTGTGCTCACTCGCTGGCTATAAAATGCACGACGACAAGGACGGCAGCATGGCCGGCGGCGGCATCATCGCCGGTATCGGCACCGTCAGCGGCATCCGCTGTCTGGTCGTCGCCAGCAACAGCGCCATCAAGGGCGGCACCATCACGCCCGCAGGCCTGGACAAAACCCTGCGTTTGCAGCAAATCGCCATGGAAAACAAACTGCCGGTCGTCTCGATGTCCGAAAGCGGTGGGGCCAACCTGAATTACGCCACGGATATTTTTGTGCAGGGTGCCCGGGGGTTCGCCAACCAGGCCAGAATGTCCGCCGCCGGTATTCCACAAGTCACCGTGGTTCACGGCAACGCCACGGCCGGTGGTGCATACCAGCCAGGCCTGTCTGATTACGTCATCGCCGTGCGCAAGCAGGCCAAAATGTTCCTGGCCGGCCCGCCGTTGCTGAAGGCCGCCACCGGTGAAGTCGCCATCGATGAGGAACTGGGCGGCGCGGAAATGCACGCCCAGGTGGCCGGCACCGCCGAGTATCTGGCCGAAGACGACGCCGATGGCATCCGCCAGGCCAGAAATATCCTCGAAGCCCTGCCCTGGAACGAGCAGTTGCCGCCCAGGCGTGAGTTGCAATGGGACCAGCCGCTGTCACCGGTGGAAGAGCTGCTGGGTGTCATCCCCGCGGATTCCAAAAAGCCCTACGACGTTCGTGAGATACTGGCGCGCATCGCCGATGGCTCGAAGTTCATGGACTTCAAGAACGAATTCGACCATCAGACTGTCTGTGGCACCATCCGTATTGAAGGCCATTCTGTTGGCATCATCGGCAACAACGGCCCGATAACCCCCGCCGGCTCTGCGAAAGCCGCGCAGTTTATTCAACTCTGCGACCAGGCCGGCACACCGCTGCTGTTCCTGCACAACACCACCGGCTTCATGGTGGGCACTCACTCGGAGCAGAACGGCATCATCAAACACGGCTCCAAAATGATTCAGGCCGTGGCCAACTGCCGGGTGCCGAAGGTCGCCATTGTGATCGGCGGTTCCTATGGCGCAGGTAACTACGCCATGTGTGGTCGCGGTCTGGACCCTCGATTTATCTTCGCCTGGCCCAACAGCCGCACAGCAGTGATGGGCCCGGCCCAGGCCGGCAAAGTGATGCGCATCGTAGCGGAGGACAAGCAACGCCGCAGCGGCATAGAGCCGGACCCGAAAACGTTGGATTTTCTGGAGCAGGCAACGGCCAAGAAGCTCGAGGAAGGCTCTACCGCTC
>NZ_JBBDSR010000112.1:0-15324 GCF_040904845.1 Marinobacter sp.
AACGCCCAGAAGATCATTGATACCGCCATCGGGTACATCATCGCAGCTACCGCGGCCACGGCGGCAAATACGGCAAAAGCGCGAATATGGCCAACCCGGGCGATGATTCGCTGAACGTACAGGGTGCCCAGTACAAAACCAATGGAATAACACACCAGCACCCAGCCAATGATATTCGCCGGAACCGATTCGATACTCAGCCGGATGCCCAACAAAGTCATCAAAAAGGCGTTGCCACTGACCAGCAGAACAATACTCAGAATTAACGCAGACAGGGATGTGACCATTCGGGTCATCGGCAAGGCTCCGGGCTTGAAAGAGTTAGGCTCAGTGGTGGTGGAAAAATTCTCGACCACCGCGCTGAAGTGCGCGGCATGGCTCGCTTTGACATTGTTTTACATTAAGGTGACGTAACACACCTGCCGGCAAGGAGCGGGTAACATTATCCCAGATATTCACCAAACCCGTGAGCGCCTGTTATGAAAAAAACGGACTGGCCTATCCGGTGGGACCTGCTGCTTCGCTACCGCCTGATTGAGATTATTGCCCTGTGGGAAGGACGACTGACGACCAACCACATCTGTCACAGCTTCGGCATTGGTCGGCAGCAGGCCTCCAAGGATATCAACACCTATCTGCGGGAGCTTGCGCCCGACAACCTGTTTTACGACCGGCACCTGAAGGGCTATGTTCCGGCAGCGGGGTTCCGCCCGGTGGTCACCCGCGGTCACGCCAGTGAGTACCTGGACCTGCTCTCGCGCCAGGAGCACCTGAGCGACACGTTTGAATCACTGAACATCAGCCTGCCGGACAGCACTGTGGTTCAGGGGCCGCATCGAGTGGTGCAACCTGACGTCATGCGGGCCGTGGTGACTGCCACGCGCTACGGCCGCCAACTCCGAGGCAGATATGCCTCGCTGTCACACCCCGGCGTCAGCGAGCGCCTGCTTGAACCCCACACTTTGGTGTGTGTTGACCGCGACTGGTACCTGCGGGCCTGGTGTGAAGCCACCGGTGGCTACAGTGATTTTGCCTTGAGTCGCTTCCGCGGCGAGCCCGAAGTCATCCGCCAGCGCGCGCACCATACCATCCACCAGGACGACGAGTGGAACCGGGATGTGACGTTAGTGCTTGCGCCGGACAGCCGCCTGAGCAAAGACTGCCGTGACATCATCGCCACCGATTACGGCATGACCGATCAACGGCTGGAAATTACCACGCGGGCGGCACTGGCACCGTACCTACTATCCCGTATGGGCATCGCGGTGAGCGCGCCACACCCCGACCCACTGGTTCAGCAACTGGAACTGGCGAACCCCGAACAGGCCGGGCTGATCAACCCGCGCGCGCAGAAAACGGTGAAAGCGGTGGCCGGGCTTTGCTAGACTCCACGGGTGACTCTCTACGCCGCCATCCCGTCGATTCTTGCACTTCTTGCCTCAGGTCTGGCAGGCAAGGCGCAGGCTGATGCCTGTCATGCTCCCGCCACACCGGTATCCCAGGTCCAGGGCAGTGGGGAGCAATCACCTCTGGCGGGCCAACGGGTCACCGTTGAGGGCATAATCACGCTCGATTCCCGCCAGCAAGGTGGCTTCCGCGGTTTCTATCTGCAGCAGGCCGATGGCGAAACCGACAACACCCCCTCCACGTCCGAAGCACTGTTCATTCACACCGCTCGAGCCACGGGCAAGGCTGGCCACCGGGTGCGGGTAGAGGGCAGGGTCAAGGAGTTTCACGGCCTGACCGAACTGACCGGGGTGCAGCGCATCGTTGACTGTGGTCCCGCCCAATACCCAGAGCCCGTGCCCATTCGCCTGCCGTGGCCCGACGGCGATGGCACACCGGAACACCTCGAGAACATGCGGGTCCGCGTCGCCAACCGGCTGGCGGTGATCGACACCTACAACCTCGCCCGTTACGGCGAACTGACACTCGCCGCCGAGCCGCAGCCAATACCCACCGAGATCATGCCGCCAGGGCCAGCCGCTTTCGACCGACAGCAACAGCAAGACCGGCAGCGGTTGCTGCTGGATGACAACCGGGGGCTGCGTTATCCCGATCCGCTCCCCTGGCCGCCCGCCGCCCTCAGAGCACCGAATTCGGTACGAACCGGGGATACCGTCACCGGGCTGGCAGGTGTTCTCGACTACCGGTTCGGGGCCTGGAGAATCCAGCCCTCCACGGTGCCGGACTTCCGTGCCGACAGCTGGCGACCGGTGGTACCCGCCCGCACACCGGATGCCACGGTCCGGGTGATGACCCTGAACCTTGAAAACTATTTCAATGGCAACGGCCAGGGCGCAGGCTTCCCTACCGCACGTGGTGCCCAAACACCGGAACAGTTTCGCCGACAAACCGCCCGCCTGACGGCTACCCTGCAGGCGCCCGATCCCGACGTGATCGCGGTGTCCGAAATTGAAAATGACGGTCACCATGAACACAGCGCGCTAGCCAGCCTTGCCCAAGCCCTCGGCCCGCACTGGCACCCCGTTCGCGCTGGCGATGACAGCGGTAGCGACGCCATTCAGACCGCTCTGCTTTACCGGGCCGACCGGATTGCCCTGGACGGCCCGGCGTCACGCCTGATGGCGGGGCCGTACCGGCAACGGGGCCGACGCCCCCTGATGCAGGTTCTGCGACCACTGGAGCGGGAAACCGCCCTACGCATTGTGGTGCCGCACTTCAAATCCAAAGCCTGTCGGGGTGCCAGCGGCCCCGATCGCGATCAAGAGGATGGCCAGGGCTGTTACAGCCATCGCCGGGAATCCGCCGCCCGGGCGCTGGTGGAGTGGATCGCTAACGAGCCTGACGCAAAGAAGATCGCCGGCACACTGATCACCGGTGATTTGAACAGCTACGCCATGGAAGCACCACTCACGCTATTGCGACAGGCCGGTTTTCGCAGCATGGTCCACCGATTCCATCCCTGCACGACACGGGCCTGCCCCCAGACCACTTTTCGTTATAAAGGCCGCCACGGCAGCCTGGATTACGCCCTCGCGTCCAGCGAATTAATCCCGCGAGTTACCGGTGCCTGGAGCTGGCCGGTCAATGCCGAGGAACCGTCATTCTTAGGCTATGAAGAGGCCGATACATCGGTGAGCACGTCACCCTGGCGCTCCTCGGACCACAACCCCGTTATCATCGATCTCGCGCTCTGACCTGCGCCCGCCGCGGTTGCCGGGCTGCCGTCATTAATGGGCGGCAAAGCCATCGCCCGACACCTCAGGAACGGTACACTGACGGGCCATCAAAGACTGCGGACGGAATTCCATGAAGGTACCAATCCCGAATTTATGGCCATTGGCGCGAACCAGCCAGCGCTGGCTGGTGAAGGCTAAACGACGAGAAACGCAGATTGATGGCCACCGCCTGGTCTACCTGGAACGCGGCAAACCGTCACCCAACACACCCACCGTGGTTCTGATTCATGGCTTTGCCGCGATGAAAGAGAACTGGGCACTGTGGTTACAGAAGCTGCCACGGGACTGGCACATACTGGTACCCGATGTGCCAGGGCTGGGAGAAAGCGATTACCAGCCCGGTGCCAGTTATCGCTATGAAACCCAGGCCCTGCGACTCAGGGACTGGCTGGCCGGCTTTCCCACCGACAACATTCACCTGGCTGGCAGCTCCATGGGTGGTGCCATTGCCGCCGTGCTGGCGCATCGAATGGAGCCGGCACCACGCACCGTGACGCTGCTGAACAGCGCCGGCATTCCGGAACACGACGGCGTGGACATTGATGCCCCGTTTGAATCCGACCGGGATGACATTCTGATCCCCCACGACTGGGCCGGCGTTTATCGCATGTTCAACAGCGTCGGCAATGGCAAGCCAACCGCCATGGGGCTCGCCATGACCGGGCTACTGGGGCCGGACCTGCTTCAGCGCCGTAACGCGCTGCGTCACATCTTTAACGACATGCTGGCCGATGCTCTGGCCCCGGCCCGCCACCTCGGCACGAACACGCCGCCCCTCCAGGTGCAATGGGGCGACCGGGACGTGATCACGCCGACCCGCTGTGTTGATTGGTTCCGGACCGCCACACCGCAGGCCGACATTCACGTGTTTCGCGGTGTGGGTCACCTGCCCATGCTGGAGAATCCAGGCCGTTCAGCGGCCACGCTGACCCGTTTCATCCGGCGTCACCTGCAATGATTGGCCCCCATGGCCTCTTGACCCGTCAGCCAAGTCATGGGGCCACGCCGTCATAGCGGTCATAATCGTTGTCATATGTCTTCCCTTACATAACAAAAACAGCATACAACGAGGAAAAACCATGCGCGCCTCAGTATCGACCGTTCAAGATCTGGGCATGCCGGCCATTTACCTGCATTTGCTGGCAGAATTGCTTCACACCATCGGTGTCGATGACCGCTCCCTGCTGCTCCGGGTCGGCCTCGACCCGGCCCGGCTAAAGTCCACCGACCTTCGGGTCAGCCAGGCCCAGGCCAGCGAGTTCGTCACCCGTGCCATCATCGAAAGCGGTGAGCCCGGTCTGGGTATCATGCTGGCTCGGGAGCTGAAACTTCCACTTCATGGGGCGCTGGGTACCGCCGTGATGAGCAGCCGCTCACTGGACGAAGCGCTGGACCTGATGACCCGCTACCTGACCCTGCGGGCCCCTCACCTGGCAGTGACCCGCCGCCAGGAGGGCGACAATGTGCTGTTCAATGTATCCTGCGGGGTCGATCTGGGCCCGCTGCAAGGTTTCATCATGGATGCCATGCTGTTTGGCTGCGTCACCATGGGTGCCCAGCTGACCGGCTCCCCCGTGCCCGGCTCCGCCATCCTTCGGCGCGGCACAGAACCTGCCTACTTTCACCGTTTTCGACAGCAGGTCCTGATACCCGTGCGCTACGGTTCCGCAGAAGACGCCCTGTTGATTCCCCGCGCCCAACTGACCCTGCCGGTGCGTTTCAGTGATGCGCAGCTCGCCGCCTCGTCCCGCGCCCAATGCGAAGAAGCGCTCAAACAGCTGACCGAAGATGCCGGGTTTGCCTGCCGCGTACGCCGGGTGATTGAGACCAGCCATCCGTTCCCCCCCAAGCTGGCGCGGGTGGCGGCCACGCTGTTTGTCTCTGAACGGACCCTGAAACGACGCCTGCAGGAAGAACAGGCCAGCTTCCAGAACCTGGTGGATGATGTGCGGCTGGAGCGGGCGGGGGAACTGCTGAAAAACACCGGCATGAACCTGAGCCAGATTGCCGACGCGCTGGGCTACGCCGACGCCGCCAACTTTACCCGCGCCTTCAAGCGCTGGACCGGTACCAGCCCCAGCCGTTACCGGAGCCAGACGTTGCAGCCACCTAAAAAAGCGCTGGCCCCGACCTTTGGTGCGACCGTCTGAAACCGCCGGCCAGGCGTTCAGTCGATGCCGATAATCTTGTGCATCTGAAGGGTAAGCCGCCACTGGGGATGGGCCAGGCAATACTCGGTCGCTTTGCGGGTGTTGCTCTGTTTTATGGCATCACACCCCGCTTCCGGAACCGAAGGTGAAGCCATCGGTGACAGAAAATAGTGACTGGCGCGGATGTTGAGAAACCGCTCGGGCATGGCTTTGGGTTGCGGATAGATCAGCTTGAGCTCATCACAGTGGTCAATCACCACCGCAGCATCGGATTTAGGGCTGACGCACAGCCAGTCGATGCCTGCAGGGGCCGACAAGGTGCCGTTGGTCTCCACACCCACCTCGAAACCGGTGCGATGGAACGCCGCAATCAACGGTGCGTCCAGTTGCAGCAGCGGCTCGCCTCCGGTGCACACCACATACGGTCGACCGGGTGCGTCCGGCCAGAGCGCAAACACGTGGGCTGCCAGGGCGTCGGCGGTAGCGAAAGTACCGCCGTTCTGGCCGTCGGTGCCGACAAAGTCAGTATCGCAGAAATCGCAGACGGCACCGGCCCGATCTTTTTCCCGGCCGGTCCACAGGTTGCATTTGCTGAAGCGACAAAAAACAGCGGCACGACCTGCCTGGGCACCCTCGCCCTGGAGCGTGTAAAACGCCTCTTTGACTCGATACATCAGGCCTCCTTCTCATAGGGTAGCGGGTCCGTCAGACCATGGGCATCAAACGCCTCGCGGCGCTCAACGCAGGAACCGCACACCCCACAGGCCCGCTCCCGGCCGTTGTAGCAGGTCCATGTCTGACTGTAATCGAGCGCCAGCTTGAGGCCCTCAGCCAGAATCTCAGACTTGTCCATGGCCATGAACGGCGCTTCGATACCCACTGGTTCATAATTGGCAACACGACAGACGGCGTCCATCTTCTCGACGAAGGCCGGCCGGCAATCCGGATAGATAGCGTGATCTCCGCCATGAGCCCCGTACCAGACGGCACTGGCACCGGCGGTCACGGCGTAACCGGTGGCCAGCGACAGCAGAATCATGTTGCGATTGGGAACCACCGTGGCCTTCATCGAATCCTCTTGGTAATGGCCCTCCGGCACCGCCACCTCTGAGGTCAGGGCGGAACCCGCCATCACCGCACCCAACGCCCGTATATCAATGACCTGATGCGGAATGGCCGCGTCTTCACAGACACGGCGAGCGCACTCAAGCTCACGGACATGGCGCTGGCCATAATCGAAAGACAGCGCATGAACGTTATAACCGCGAGCGCGGGCGAGGTGCAGCAAGGTGAACGAATCCATGCCGCCGGAATAGATCACAACAACAGTTTCAGACATCGGTATTTCCCGTCAGTGCCGTGACAACGTATTGGCTGTCATCGGGCTTTTACATTCAATAAGTATATTGTAACAGTGGAACGACACGATGGGTTCGCGTCTCAATGGAGGGGCGGGTAAACTCCTGCCATGGCACACCAATAAAAATCCGGGAAGAATGAATTCCGAAATCAGTCCAGCATTCATCGATTTCGAGGCGTCCAGCCTTGATCTCATCGCAAGCTACCCGATTGAGGTCGGTGTCTGCCTGCCTGACGGACAGCTGCACAGTTGGCTGATTCGCCCTCATGTCCTTTGGCAGGACTGGTCAGACAGTGCCGAGCAAATCCATGGCATTGACCGCAAAACCCTGGAAGCCGAAGGCACTCCGGCGGCTGAAGTGGCCCACAATCTGAACCAACTGCTATCAGACCAGGTCTTCTGTGACGCCTGGACCTTTGACAGCTTCTGGCTTCACCGCCTGTTCCGGATTGCCGGTATCGTACCCGCCTTCCAGCTCGAATCGATTTCCGTGTTGCTCGATTCCACCCAGGTTCGACACTGGTCAGCCACGCGGCAGGACGTCATCAGCGAACTTGGTTTGCCCGTACACCGCGCCGCGAACGACGCCCTGATACTGCACAAAACCTGGCAACAGATCACTCAACACGCCAGCTCACAGCCATCCTCACCCGGCCATAGCCACCAGGCCTGACCCGGGCGCGGGAAAAATCCTGCGCAAAAAAAAACGCAGCCCGAAGGCTGCGTCGAAAGGAGAGATCCAGAAGCTGCCTTACATAAAGGCCAAGCTATGGATCGCACAACGTAAAACACGTGACAAGCAAAGTATGGTCCGTTCCGAGACCCTGGTCTGTACGCGTTTGCCGAAGCGCTTTCGGCCTTGCAAACCCGCTGGCAGCCTATACACTAATCACTGTATCGAAGCCGAATCAGCCGGCCACTCGGGTGCGCTCCACCCCGCCGGCAAATAGCGAGAAACCATGCGACAGTTTATCCGACATTCCTCCACTGACACCGGCACGGGCCGTATTGCCCGCCAGTGCGTGCTTGTTATGGTGGAAGACAGCTAACGGCTTTCGGTCAGTCCCGGGAGCCATTCGAGCGACCGGGTCAGCCTCTCCGTCAGACCCCGGTTGCCAAAGCACCGGGGTTTTTGTTTTTGCAGCCGCAGAACGACAAGGAGAACATCATGAGAAGACAGTCATCAACACGAACAGCACCCCACGCAGCCGGCAACCAGCGTGGCCCCATCAAGCGCCCTGCAAAGCTCCCACTGCTGGATGCGATCTGTAAGAAACTGAACCAACGGGTCGACCTGGAGGATGAACCGCGAGTGCTTGGACTTTATGAGCGAGGCTGGATCTTCAATGGCGTGCTGTGCAGGCTTGGCGACAGCGAATCACGTTACGTCAAAGCGCTGGCTACCCGTTATGACTCGTGGATTGCCCGTCAGGTAGCGTGATCCACCAAGTGACGGGGCGACGGAGGCCAGGACCGGTCAGTGCCGACGGTTCAGGCCTTCCACCCTGGCCAGATCGCCGCTATGCACCATGGCGTAGTTATTCACCACATAGAGCACCACCTCATCCACCAGGGGCAGAGCGAGCTCCAGAATCCAGTCCGACAGCGCGGCTTCAGCCCCCACTCTCAGGTCGAAACGGGCCCAGTAGGCAGGTTCGGTGTAACCAAAGTTCAGCACACCGCCGTCATGGCGGGTGAAAGCGTGAAGATTTTCGTCAGCGATCTCGCTGAAACTGAAGGCGTGGTCCGGGTCCTCCAGGAACCAAATGCAGCTGCCGAGGTCGCGAACGCTGGTGGTTACGCTATTGAGTATGACCTCGTCGTGCTGACACTGATCGCTGGCCGATACCAGGCCAGGCAGGCATAACAAGCACCGGCATCAACCAACGGTGATTCAGGGATTGCCATTGCTGCAAAATGTGATCTCCACGAGGGCAGATGCCTGCTTTATGGTTTATTGTCAGCAGTCAGGCCGGGGCGGAATTTTACCGCGCCGCAGACCGTCACTTTAGCGTTTAACCGTCATTTTCGTACCCCGGGACCGTTATAAATGAGACCTTCCTGCCTTTTCGCTACACTTTCCCTAGCGGCCCTTGCTCTCACCGGATGCGTGCCGGACAGCTCCAGTGACGATGGCTACCTGAACCCGGCAACGGATGTCGACCTGCCAATGGAAACCTTCCGGCTCAGGGACCAGCAGGGGCTGGAGCCGGCGCTGCAATACACCGCGTTCCGGGATTTTTACCGTGGCATTGAGCCGGCCACGGCCGGCGAAGACAACGGCAGCGCCGAGGCGCTGCGGGACCACCTCAATGCTTTTCTCGGGGCCACTCCGACTGACGACGGCAGCGACTACACCAGTGTGCGCAACCCGCTGGACCTGATGAACGAGGTCATTCGCTCCGGTATGGTGGATAACTTCAACGAAGGGCGACGGTTGATGCGGGACAGCATCGAGAAAGACGAAGCCGCCAGCTACAACACACCCGCCAATGACGCCCTGGTACGCTTCACGGAGACCGACAGCAGCGAGACCACCCCGCCGGCTGACCGCACCTGGATTTACGTCATGCTGGACTGGACCTATAACACGGATCTGGGAAAAGTGTTCCGGGCCACCCAGTTTGTTGCCCGGGCACCCGCTGACGGCGAAGAAAACCCACACGAAGTGGCCAGCGCTTCCTGGAGCGGCCGTTACCGCGCCAGCACATTCGGTACCAGCGGCTTCAACCGGCCTGAATTTTCAGCGACCAGTTATACCGGCCGTACCCTGGGCAATGTGGAATTGTTGCAGGAGTTCATCGGCACCCAGCGAGACACGCTGACTCTGACCAACGTGAAGGGCCTGGCGATCAACGGCGAGGAACCGGATTGCGTCCGGGTGGTACAGAATTACGAAGAAGCACTTGCCCGCGTGTTCACCTCAACCGATGAACCGGCCACGATTGAAGAAGACGACGAACGCACCGCCAATCCGCAACATTGCGGCAACCAACGGAACGATGAAGCCATCAGCTATGACACGGTGGTGATCGATCAGCGTCAGTAACCGCTGCCATCGCGCAAATCCCAGTTCAGTAGAAAGCCCCGCTTGCGCTCCAGCATGCGTTCATAGGCAGAAATGATGATTGCGGCATGGGGGCCCCGGGTGAGCCGAAGGGTCTCGATACGACGTTCCAACCGATCCACTTCCAGGCTGACCTGGTCACGAACGTGGGAGCGTACGCTCTCATGGTGATCAAGTTTTACCGGGCGCGGGTAATCTGTATCAATTGCGGTGTGAGGGTGCTCTTCCATCACGCATCTCTTCCATTGAGTGAGGCATCTCCATAATGCACCCACGAATTCTGCACAACTGTCAGACAAAATTCAATAAAATGAATAGAGTTTCATATTTTACCGGGTGCGCTATGGCCCCAGCAAAAATAGCGCAACGATCTCCTGCCCAATCTCCTGCTATAGTTTCGAGTTATACGAACCGATTTGCCAACCGGACGACCTGCCATGACCCAGACCTCTGTTGCCGACACTCTCCGGGAATACCTCTCCCTCCTCGAGCTTCTTGACGATGCCTACTGGGAGGCCAGCAACATTCACCACAAAGACATGTTGTACGACATCATCAGCATCTTCAGCCAGGAAGTCGCGGAGATCAATAAACTCAGCATTATGGATCACCACTATCCCTACGAGGTCATTACCGAAGGCATCCGCCGGGTCGTGCCGAAGCTGGAACGGCTGGATGAATATCGCGAGGACGTCATCCAGCGAACCCAGACACTGACGGATTTCCGCGACATCTTGTCGTCGGTACAGGGCATCCTGGAGGCGCAGCTCCGAACACTCTGAGGAAAGTGCTCAGGCTGCAATCATCGGGCGCTGGCTCTCGGGAACCAGCGGAAAGCGGTCACACACCGTGTAGACAAACTTCGCCAGCGCGGGCAAATGGTGCCCGACAATGGGGATGCCGGTGTTCAGCAGGCTGACGGAGATATCCCGTGCGGCATCCGCCCAGCACAGTTTGTTGATCAGGCCGATATGGCCAAACGCGTAACGGCTTTGCTGCCCCCACAGGCCAAACGGATTACCGCCCAGCATCATCCCGGCACTGAAGCGCATGGGGATCATCATGGTGCGGTCAATCTGCAGTGACCCGAATTGCTGGATCGAACGGCGAACGGTCATCTCGCTGCAAATGCGCTGACCATTCCAGACCCCGCCGTTGAGCATCATCTGGAAAAACCTTCCCATTTCTTCCGCGGTGCCACACAGGTTGCCTGCCGGAATCACCGCATCCTGAAAACGGGGGTCGTTGACTACGCGTTCCACGGTGCGGATATCCCCGCCCAGTGCGCGATTGACGATCCAGGAGACCGGGAACCGGGGGGTTGGGCCGGTGGCGTAATTGGTGGCCAGCTCCCTGGCGCGCTCCGGTGCCATGCCGTACGTAAACCAGCGCATGCCCATAGGCTGGCGCAGGTGACGGTCGAGGAAGTTCTCGATGGAGTCCCCGGTGACTTTCTCCAACACCCGCTGCAGCACAAAGCCACCAGTGATGGCGTGGTAGGCCACTTTGGAGCCGTCGACCTCTATCGGTGTTGCCGCACACAAAACCCGCCAGATTTCATCCCGGTCCCACAACACGTCGATCGGAGTTTCCCGGGGAATGCCCGGGATACCGCCGCGGTGAGACAGGATCTGGTGAATGGTGATGGTGCGTTTGCCGGCTGCGGCAAATTCCGGGCAGTAATAGGACACCGGATCGCTCAGGTTGATCAGCCCCTGTTCCGCCAGCATGTGCATCAACAGGGCGGTCACCGCCTTGGAGGCTGAGAAGTAACAGATGGGCGTGTCCGTGGTGATCGGCGTTTTGCTCGCGCTGGACGGGTCGTGAGGGCCATTGCCACTGGTGTGGCCGAGGGCACGATGAAGAATCTGCTCGCCCCGGTGACGGATGGACAACTGGATGCCAGGATGCACCCCGGTACGATAGAGCCGCTCGACACCCCGCCAGATATCCTCGACAACCTCAGGCGACACGCCAACCGCCTGAGGGTTCTCACCGGCGGCATCCCGGTGAGTAATGGTGGAAAGGTCTTTTGGTACCGCACAGGTATGCAATGCATGACGGGCAATTCGGTTCATCGGTAAGCCTTGTTTCCGGGTGCTGTTTTTATTTTATGATCACTGTTTGGCGTGAGCGGATCATTGGCCGGCGGGCAACGGCAACGCTGTCAGTCTATCCAACCGCCATTACAGCGAATTATGGGCCTCTTCGGACAGGGACGCTATGGCCACACAATTCCGGCCCGCGTCCTTGGCCTGGTCCATGGCTTTGTCTGCTGCCGCGCGCCCAGACCCACAAGGTTCACAGTAACGGAATATGCCGCTGTTTAGGGCTATTCATTCGGACGTGGACGACTCCTGGTTCATGAATGTTAGAATACGGTCTGAAAAATAGTCACTCCCCGGTCATTCGTCGAGGGCAGTTTGCAATTGATAACAGATCCGAACCGGAACTCAACATGACCCCAGGCGTTAACGCGGCCACCAAGGCCAGAATCAACCACAAAATTCACGAATACCCTCACGATCCCGCCAGCCAATCCTATGGCACCGAAGCCGCAGAAAAAATGGGCGTTGAGCCGGCCCGGGTCTTCAAAACCCTGGTGGTCGCCATCGATGGCAAGACACTGGCCGTTGGCGTGGTCCCCGTGACTGTCATGCTGAACCTGAAGCAGATCGCCCGGGCCGCTGGTGGCAAGAAAGCGACCATGGCCAACATTCAGGATGTCGAGCGCAGCACCGGTTATGTTCTCGGCGGTGTCAGCCCGCTCGGCCAGAAAAAGCGCCTGGCGACGTTCATCGACACCTCGGCGCAGCAGTTCGACACCCTCTACGTCAGCGCCGGGCGGCGCGGTCTGGAAATCGAACTGTCGCCGCAGGATCTGGCCACGCTGACGGCCGCAAAGTTCGCACCTCTACAAGCCTGACGGATCTGAGACACAAAAAAACCGGGTAGCCATACAGCTGCCCGGTTTCCCTTCAAGCCTTAAACCCCAGCCGTTACTTCACAGACGCGCGTGCGTCCGCAAGAATGCTGTTCAGGGTTTCGCTTGCCTGCATCACGCCACAGACCTTGTCCGCGGGAGGGTGGAAATAACCACCGATGTCTGCCGCCTGGCCCTGAATGACGCTCATTTCTTCCAGGACCTTGTCCTTGTTTTCTTCCAACTGTTTGGACAGCTTGCCGAAGAACTCCTTCAGCTCCTTGTCACTGTCCTGCTTGGCCAGCCCTTCCGCCCAGTACCGCGCCAGGTGGAAGTGGGAGCCACGGTTGTCCAGCTCACCGGTCACACGGGAGGGCGACTGGTTGTTTTCCAGCAGGCGTTCGGTGGCCTTATCCAGCGTCTGACCCAGCAGGCGGGCACGTTCGTTACCATGCTTCTCACCCAGCTCGTCCAGCGACACCGCAATGGCGAGGAACTCACCCAGCGAATCCCAGCGCAGGTGGTTCTCTTCCAGCAACTGCTGCACGTGCTTGGGCGCGGAACCGCCGGCACCGGTCTCGTACAGACCGCCGCCGTTGAGCAACGGCACGATGGACAGCATCTTGGCACTGGTACCCAGCTCCAGAATCGGGAACAGGTCGGTGAGGTAATCACGCAACACGTTGCCGGTGACGGAAATGGTGTCCATGCCGCGAATCAGGCGCTCCATGGTCCAGCGGATAGCACGCACCGGGGACTTGATCATGATCTCCAGGCCGTCGGTGTCATGCTCTTTCAGGTACATTTCGACTTTCTTGATCAGCTGCGCATCGTGTGGACGCTCGTCATCCAGCCAGAACAGCGCTGGCATGCCGGTGGCGCGGGCACGGTTGACCGCCAGTTTGACCCAGTCACGAATCGGCAGATCCTTGGTCTGGCAGGCGCGCCAGATATCACCGGTCTCTACCTTGTGCTCGGTCAGTACAGCACCGTCCTCGGTGAGAACACGAACAACGCCGCTTTCCTTGATCTCATAGGTCTTGTCGTGAGAGCCGTATTCTTCCGCCTTCTGCGCCATCAGGCCAACGTTCGGCACGGTACCCATGGTGGTGGGATCGAACGCGCCGTGGGTCTTACAGAAGTTGATCACTTCCTGATAAATGGTGGCGTAAGTAGACTCGGGCATCACCGCCTTGGTGTCCTTGAGCTTGTTGTCCCGCGCCCACATCTTGCCGGAATTGCGAATCATCGCCGGCATGGACGCGTCCACGATCACGTCGCTGGGTACGTGCAGGTTGGTGATGCCTTTCACCGAATCGACCATGGCGATTTCCGGACGATGTTCGTAGCAGGCGTGCAGGTCTTCAAGAATCTGCTCCTGCTTGGATTCCGGCAACTGCTTGATCTTTTCGGTCACGCTCGACAGGCCGTTGTTGGGGTTCACGCCCAGCTCATCAAACAGTTCGCCGTACTTGTCGAACAGCTCTTTGTAGAAAACCTTCACCGCGTGGCCGAATACAATCGGGTGGGAGATTTTCATCATGGTGGCTTTGACGTGCAGGGAGAACATCACGCCGGTCTTTTCACAGTCGGCTATGGCGTCTTCAAAGAACTTGATCAGCGCCGTCTTGCTCATGAACATGCCGTCCAGCACTTCACCTTCCTGCAGGGGCAGTTCCGCTCTCAGCACGGTCTGTTTGCCGTCGGCGTTTTCGAAGACGATGCGGGCGTTGGTGGCCTTGTCGAGAGTTACCGACTGCTCATTGGAATAGAAATCACCACCGCGCATGTGGGCCACGTGGGTGCGTGACGCCGGGCTCCAATCACCCATGGAATGCGGGTGTTTGCGGGCAAATGCCTTGACCGCTGCCGGAGCGCGGCGGTCGGAGTTGCCTTCTCGCAGCACCGGGTTGACCGCACTGCCGAGCACTTTGGCGTAGCGGGTCTGTGCTTCTGTCTCTTCCTCGGTTTCAGGGTTTTCCTTGTACTCCGGAACCTTGTAACCCTGGTCGTTCAATTCTTTGATGGCTGCGCGTAACTGCGGGATGGAGGCGGAAATATTCGGCAGCTTGATGATGTTGGCGTCCGGGTCCTTGGTGTATTCGCCCAATTCTGCCAGCGCATCCGGTACTCGCTGGTCTTCGTCCAGGTAATCGGGAAATCCTGCCAGAATACGTGCCGCCAGCGAGATGTCGCTGGTTCCAAATTCGATGCCGGCCGGCTTGGCGTAGGTTTCCAGGATGGGTAGCAGTGACCGGGTCGCGAGCGCGGGGGCTTCGTCGGTCAGGGTGTAGATAATCTTGGCTTTCGATGTGGTCATTTTCGTCCTCAGGCTGGTTATGAGTTCAGGACGGCCATGGCGAGGTCAGAGGTCTTGTGAACGCCCGACCTGAGCTATGACTGATACGGGAACTTTTGATAGACCTACAAGAATACCAGTTTTTATGACGTTCTGGTTAAGATCTTAGTATAACAACGGACTAAAAGTACGCTGAGGGCTGTTACAGGTTAATGAAAAGGCGGGGTTTTATGAAACTTTCCAAATTGTGTTTGGGGCTCGGAGTGTGGTCGGGGGGAGTCCCCAAAACGGAAAGCGTGGCTTCCCTGACTGTTTTGGGGAC
>NZ_JBBDSR010000113.1:0-2501 GCF_040904845.1 Marinobacter sp.
TGTGACGCTTGGGCTCCGCCATCCATGGCTCCGCACAGTTTTGGACGGCCCTGCCCACCGGCTCCTTGTTCTACTCCCCCGGCCGCTCTGCGGAAGTGGAACTCTTTCCGAAACAGGCTGCGAGTGTGTTTCGCATTTTCTCTTCGCCCAGCTTATCCATCAACTCAATGTTCCGTTGAGGGATGTCGTCTACATCCGGATAACTGTCAATCGCCGCTTCCAGGCTCGCTTCCCGTAACAGATGCAGCATCGGGAATGGAGAACGATTCGTGTAATTCTCCGCCGAGCCGGGCTCGGTGTCTGCGAACTGGTAATCCGGGTGGAAACTGGCGATCTGGTACACGCCTTCCATGTCCAGATAAGACAACAACCCATCTGCTGCGTCCAGAAATTCATTGTAGGCATCAAATGCCTGCAATACACCCGGATGGATCAACAGCGTGGTTTCGACATCGGGTTCGTCGTCGAGACGCTGAAGTTCGGCATGCAGTGACTGCAACAGCTCGTCTTCGGTCTGTGCGTCCGAAACCACAAACCGAACCCGATTCCGGACCAGTTCCCGTTTGGCAAACGGACACAGGTTATATCCGACGACCACGTCTTCGACCCATTTTTGGGTTGCGTTAATGATCCCGATCTCATCCATGCAGTTATCTCTTTAAAACCTGAAGCCCGCTAATAGGCTGGAGTGGCCGGGTGGGGCGGCCTTTCCAAAAATTTGCGCAGCCATGGATGGCGGAGCAGAAGCGCCACATGGATGTGCCGAAGGAGCGGTTTTTGGAAAGGCCGCCCCACCCGGCCACCGCCACCAAAGCCAGAATCAATTTTTTATAAGTACCCCTGACTTCTGAGGTAATCATCATAAGACCCACTGAAGTCCGTAATCCCATCCGGCTTTAACTCAATAATCCGCGTCGCCAGAGAAGAAACAAATTCCCGGTCGTGGCTAACGAAAATCAGTGTGCCCGGATAATTCTCCAGCGCCAGGTTCAGCGCCTCGATGGATTCCATATCCAGGTGGTTGGTTGGCTCATCCATCAGCATCACGTTGGGCTTCTGCAGGATCAGCTTGCCGAACAGCATCCGCCCCTGCTCACCACCGGAAATCACCCTGACGGATTTGGCGATGTCATCGCCAGAGAACAGCATCCGGCCCAGAGTGCCGCGAATCAGCTGTTCGCCGCCGGTGGTCCATTGGGCCATCCACTCAGTCAGGGTGTCGTCATCGGCGAAATCCGCAGTGTGGTCCTGGGCGAAATAGCCGACTTCCGCGCTGTCCGTCCACTTCACTTCGCCACTGTCAGGCGTATAGGCACCCGCCAGGCATTGCAGCAGGGTCGTCTTGCCAATGCCGTTGGGGCCGATGATGGCCACGCGCTCGCCGGCTTCAACCTTCAGGTCGAGATTTGTGAACAGTTGCTCGTCGTCAAAGCCTTTGCTCATCTTGTGCAGAGTCACCGCCTGGCGATGCAGCTTTTTGCCTTGCTCAAACCGGATAAACGGACTCACCCGGCTGGAAGGTTTGACCTCTTCCAACTGAATCTTGTCGATCTGGCGGGCGCGGGATGTAGCCTGTTTGGCCTTGGACGCGTTGGCGGAGAAGCGGCTGACGAACTGCTGCAGCTCAGCGATCTGTGCTTTCTTCTTGGCGTTATCCGACAACATACGCTCGCGAGCCTGAGTGGCTGCGGTCATGTATTCGTCGTAGTTACCCGGGAACAGACGCAGCTCACCGTAGTCCAGGTCCGCCATGTGGGTACACACGCTATTCAGGAAGTGGCGGTCGTGGGAGATGATGATCATGGTGCTGTTGCGGGCAACCAGAATGCTTTCCAGCCAACGAATGGTATTGATGTCCAGGTGGTTGGTAGGCTCGTCGAGCAGCAGTAGGTCTGGCTCGGAGAACAACGCCTGTGCGAGCAGCACTCGCAGCTTCCAGCCTGGTGCCAGCGCGCTCATCGGGCCGTCGTGCTGCCCCAGCGGAATATCCAGGCCCAGTAACAGCTCGCCGGCTCGGGATTCGGCGGTGTAGCCGTCCATCTCGGCGAACTGCACTTCCAGATCTGCCACCGCCATGCCGTCTTCTTCGCTCATCTCTGCCAGCGAGTAGATACGGTCTCGCTCTTTTTTGACGTTCCACAGTTCTTCATGGCCCATGATCACGGTGTCTATGACCGAACAGTTTTCATAGGCAAACTGATCCTGGCGCAGCTTGCCCAGGCGGATGTTGGGCTCCAGCATGACCTGCCCGGAAGACGGCTCCAGGTCGCCCCCGAGGATCTTCATGAACGTGGACTTGCCGCAGCCATTGGCACCGATCAGACCATAACGGTTGCCATTGCCGAATTTGACGGAGACGTTCTCGAACAGGGGCTTGGCCCCGAATTGCATGGTGATATTGGCGGTGGAAATCAAGAAACAGACCTGTGTATGTGATGGCCGGAAAAGCCGGCGAAGAAAAGCCGGCATTGTACAGGTTTCACCGGCCAACCGTGAGACAG
>NZ_JBBDSR010000114.1:0-205850 GCF_040904845.1 Marinobacter sp.
ATCAATGAAAGCGAGGGCGAACACGGCGGCTTTAAGGAAATGATTGCCCTCGTGGCTGGCACCGGTGTGTACGGTGCGCTGAAGTTCGAGTCCGGCGCACATCGGGTACAGCGGGTGCCGGAAACCGAGTCCCAGGGCCGCATCCACACATCGGCGTGTACCGTCGCCGTTATGCCGGAAGCGGACGAAGCCGAGGCCGTCGAGATCAACAAGGCGGACCTGCGGGTCGATACGTTCCGCTCCTCCGGGGCGGGTGGTCAGCACGTCAACAAGACCGATTCGGCTATCCGCATCACCCATTTGCCGACGGGCATTGTGGTGGAGTGCCAGGAAGAGCGTTCGCAGCATAAGAACCGCGCCAAGGCCATGAGCCTGCTGGCCTCGCGGCTGCAGAATGACGAAATTGAGCGCCAACAGAAATCCCGGGCGGAAACCCGCAAGAGCCTGGTGGGCAGTGGTGATCGCTCCGAACGTATCCGCACCTACAACTTCCCCCAGGGCCGGGTGACCGACCACCGTATCAACCTGACGCTGTACAAGTTGAATGAAGTGATTTCCGGTGATCTGGACGCTGTAGTGGTGCCCCTGCAACAGGAGCACCAGGCCGAATTGCTGGCGACGTTGTCCGATGAGTGAACCATCGCTTACCTGTGACTCGTTGCTGCGAAAGGCAACCATCTCCATCGCCGGGGAGTCGCCGCGGCTGGACGCCGAATTGTTGCTTGGCCAGGTTACCGGTTTGTCCCGCACCAGTTTCCGGGCCTGGCCGGAACGGCAGGTTACCGCCACCGAAGCGAGGCGCTTCGAAGCGCTGGTTCAGTTGCGCGCTATCGGGCACCCGGTCGCCCACCTGTTGGGTGAGCAGGAGTTCTGGTCGCTTCCTTTAAAAGTAAATGCGTCAACGCTGATTCCCCGGCCGGATACCGAGTGCCTGGTAGAGGCGGTGCTGGGGTTGGCTGTAACGGATACGGCGCGAGTGCTGGATCTCGGAACCGGCACCGGTGCCATTGCTCTGGCACTGGCCAATGAGCGCCGTGGTTGGCAAATATTGGCGTGCGATGCCGAGGCATCGGCGGTGGAGCTTGCCACTGACAACGCGCTGCGCCTGAATCTGCCGGTGACCCTGGTGCTGAGCGAGTGGTTTGACCAGCTGCCGGCTGGCCGGTTTGATGTGATTGTTTCCAACCCACCGTATATTGCCAGTGACGATCACCACCTGGGTGAGGGCGATGTGCGGTTTGAACCGGCGTCTGCACTGATTTCCGGAGAAGAGGGTCTGGACGATATCCGGGTGATCGTGGCGGCCAGTCCGACGTGGCTGAACGCCGGTGGCTGGCTGGTGATTGAGCACGGTTATGATCAGGGTGACGCGGTGCGCCGGCTGTTCGGACAGGCGGGTTTGGTCGCGGTTGAAACCCGCAGGGATTATGGCGACCGCGACCGGTTAACGCTGGGGCAGTGGCCGGCTTGAATGCTCGGAGATCAGCGACGTGAAAGGGAGATAGGCTATGCTCAGCGATGAAGAGCTGATGCGGTACAGCCGGCAGATTCTGATGCCGGCGTTTGATATCGCCGGGCAGGAAAAACTGAAATCTGCCCGCGTGCTGGTGGTCGGTGCCGGTGGCCTGGGATGCCCCGTCGCGCTTTACCTTGGAGCCGCCGGAGTGGGGCATCTCACGCTGGTAGACGATGACGCCATTGAGCTGGCCAATCTTCAGCGCCAGATTGCCTTTAGTCAGGATCAGCTTGGCGAGCGAAAGGCGGAGCGCTTGGCGGATCGGGTAGGGTGTGTGAATCCGCAGGTGTCGGTGGAGGCGCTTGCTTATCGCCTGGAGAGCGAGGCGCTGGTTCGGCAGGTGGGCGAGTCGAGCCTGGTGGTGGATTGCACGGACAATTTCAGTACCCGTTTCGCTTTGAACCGGGCCTGTGTGGCGGCGAGGGTGCCGCTGGTGTCTGGCGCGGCGATTCGCGGTGAGGGGCAGTTGTCGGTCTTTGATTCCCGTGATCCGGAAAGCCCTTGTTATCACTGTTTGTACCCGGAGCAGGGCAATGAGGATCTGTCCTGTTCGGAGGCGGGTGTGATCGGGCCTTTGGTGGGTATGATCGGGGCGAGTCAGGCGATGGAGGCGGTGAAGGTGATTTCCGGGGTTGGTCGTTCTCTGGTGGGGCGGTTGTTGATTCTGGATGCCTGGCGGATGGAGTGGCGGGAGATGAAGCTGGCGCGGGACCCTGGCTGTCCTGTGTGTTCTTGCCCCTGACTCTGCAGCTTTGGAGTAGGGCGTAGCCGTCAACCAGTCCCTGCCCAAAACACGCCGTGGATACATCCCTGTAGGCTCCGCTCCGCCATCCCTGGCTCCGCAGGGTTTTGGGCAGGGACTGGCCGAAGGCTACTCTCGACTTTTAAGTCAGTCCTTTAATGCCTGGAACTTGGCGATGGCCTCCTTTCTGCTTTCCTTTAGATCCACAATCGGTCGTGGATAACCCTTTGGAATTACGCCACCTTTGCCGCCGGGGTCGTGGATGCGTTTGTTGTCCAGCTTCCGCAGCTCCGGTACCCATTCGCGGATGAACTCGCCTTTCGGATCAAATCGCTCACTCTGGGTCACCGGGTTGAACACGCGGAAGTAGGGGGCGGAGTCGGTGCCGGTGGAGGCGCTCCATTGCCAGCCGCCGTTGTTGGACGCCAGGAAGCCGTCGACCAGTCTGGACATGAAGTAGGCTTCGCCGAGACGCCAGTCGATGAACAGGTTTTTGGTCAGGAACATGGCGGTGACCATGCGCAGGCGGTTGTGCATCCAGCCGGTCTGGTTGAGTTGGCGCATAGCCGCGTCGACGATGGGGATGCCGGCGTGGCCGGTTTTCCAGGCCTGGAAGTGGTCGCCTGGGCTGTTCCAGTCGAGGTGTTCGGTTTCGGGTTTGAAGGCACGGTGCATGCTGACCCGGGGGTAGTGGTAAAGAATGTGGATGTAGAAGTCGCGCCAGGCAATTTCGTTGACCCAGGTGCTCAGGCCTTCCTGGTTACCGCCGCCTCCCTGCGCCTGGCGGGCGGCGATCAGGCATTGCCGGCCGGAGAGGACGCCGTTGGCCAGGTACGGTGAGAGCTGGCTGGTGCCGTCGAGGGCGGGGAAGTCACGTTGTTCTTTGTAGTGGCCGCCGTGTTCGCCCAGGAAGGCGTCGAGTTGGTCGTGGGCCGCGTTTTCTCCGGTTTCAACCAGGGCCGGGGGTGCGTCAGTGAAGCCCTCTGGGAGGGTGTGGTACTGCTCGGGTTTTACGGCCTTGTCTTGGGGCTCGGGAATCGGGAAGACGCTGGGTTGGGTCTCTTCCACCCAGCTGTGCCAGCGGCGGGAGAAGGGGGTGAAAACCGAGTAGGGTTCCTGCTGCTGCGTGAGGATGTCGCCGACCGGGGCCACGGTCTGATCGCGGTATTTGTTGACCTTGATGTCATTGGCGGTCAGTCGTTCCCTGATGGCTTTGTCCCGGTGGCGCTCGTTGATGCCGTACTCTTCATTGAAGTGCAGCGCGGTTATGCCGTTGTCGCGGCAATGGTCGGCGAGTGAATCAATGCTGTCGCTGAATGTGTGAGCGTCAATAAAGGTCAGCGGTATGCCGAGCTTGGCGAGTTCAGTGGCCAGGGCATTGGCGTGGGCGATGACGAAATGTACCCGGGCGGGGGACCAGTCGTGTTCCTGCCATTGGTGGGGGGTGACGATAAAGCAGGCCTTCACGGCCCCGCCGGCCTTGCAGGCCGCAGTCAGGGCTGGGTTGTCGGCGAGGCGGAGGTCGTTACGGAACCATACAAGCTGGGTCATGGGGCGTCCTTTGCAAAGCAGGTCTGGCCGGCGTAGGGGGAATGATACGCCGGCCAACGGTAAATTCATTACCAGGGATATTCGCTGGAAGACATTGATTGGATTATAGTTAAAACTGTTTTACTGCGAGAATGTTCAGGGTCGAACTGCTTCGGCCGCAAAGCTCTACCGAAAAGGAATTGCCTGATGTCAGCGAAAACGGATAAGTCCGCGAATTCGCCCGAATACCCGGCAGTGGAGGGTAGAATCAATCTTGGCTGGCGGGAATGGGTTGCTTTGCCGGATCTGGATATCGCACGGCTCAAGGCTAAAGTGGATACCGGGGCCCGCACGTCCTGTCTGCATACTTTTCGCACTGAGCCCTATACCCATAACGGAGAACGCCGGGTTCGTTTCTGGGTACACCCGGTTCAGAATAATCTGCATCAGGTTGTGGAGTGCGATGCCCTGATACTGGATGAACGAAATGTGTGTGACTCTGGCGGCCACCGCGAATTGCGGCTGGTGATCCAGACCCGGCTGGTGATCGGCGACGCCGTCTGGCCGGTTGAAATGACATTGACCAATCGGGACTCAATGCGGTTCCGTATGCTACTGGGGCGTACCGCCATGGCGGGGCGCTCTGCTGTTTATCCTGAAGCTTCTTACCTTGCCGGTGAGCCGGCCCTAAGGACCCTTAAATGAAGATTGCGATTCTGTCGCGCAACCGCCACCTCTACTCTACCCGCCGCCTGGTTGAGGAGGGCATCAACCGTGGGCACGAAGTCCGGGTCATCGACGGCCTTCATTGTTCCATGAATATTACGTCGTCCAATCCCCAGATCCATTACCACGAGGAAGTGCTGGAGGATTTCGATGTGGTGATACCTCGAATCGGCGCATCGGTGACTTTTTACGGCACGGCGGTATTGCGTCAGTTCGAGATGATGGGCGTTTTCCCGGTTAACGAGTCGGTGGCCATTACCCGCTCCCGGGATAAACTGCGTTCGTTGCAGCTGCTGGCGCGCAAGGGCGTGGGCATGCCGGTGACCGGTTTCGCCAACAAACCGGATAACGTGCCGGAACTGCTGAAAATGGTGGGCGGCGCGCCGGTGGTGATCAAACTGTTGCAAGGCACCCAGGGCATCGGTGTGGTGCTGGCGGAGACCCGCAAGGCGGCAGAAAGCGTGATTGAGGCCTTTATGGGCCTGAAAGCGGACATTCTGGTGCAGGAATTTATCAAGGAAGCCGGCGGTGCTGACATCCGCTGCTTTGTCATTGGTGACAAAGTGATCGCGGCGATGAAACGTCAGGGTGCGGACGGCGAGTTTCGTTCCAACCTGCACCGTGGCGGTACCGCCTCACTGGTGCGGATCACGCCGGAGGAGCGTCGCACGGCGATCACCGCCGCCAAGGCCATGGGGCTGAATGTTGCCGGTGTCGACTTGCTGCGCTCCAGCCGCGGGCCGCTGGTGATGGAGGTGAATTCGTCACCGGGGCTGGAAGGCATTGAGAACGCCACCGGCAAAAACGTGGCGGGCATGATCGTCAACTGGATCGAAAAAAACCAGAAGCCCTGGAAAACCGGCACCAAAGGAGGCCGGGGCTGATATGGCGCGCGCTCCGTTCGTTATCGCGGGTACCGAAATCAAGGCCGGTACCCGGCAGACCGTGGAAGTTCCGGTCGCCAAGCTTTACACCCACACACCGCTGCATATCCCCGTTGAGGTGGTGCATGGCCGCCGGGACGGTCCGGTACTGATGGTCTGCGGTGCCATTCACGGGGATGAAATCAACGGCGTGGAAATTGTACGCCGGGTGCTGACCAACTCTTCGCTCCGACATCTCCGGGGCACCCTGGTCGCGGTGCCGATCGTCAACATTTTCGGATTTGTACAACGTACGCGTTATCTGCCGGACCGGCGTGACCTTAACCGCTGTTTCCCCGGTAGTGAGACCGGGTCGTTGGGCGGGCGCATTGCTTACCTGTTACGCACGTTGATTATGGAAAAGGTCACCCACATTATTGACCTGCACACCGGCGCGATTCACCGTTTCAACCTGCCGCAGATCCGTGCGGAGCTGAAAAACCCGGAAACCACCCGCATGGCGGAAGCCTTCGGTGCCCCCATCATCATCAACGCCAGCTTGCGGGAGGGCAGCTTGCGTGCCTATGCGGATTCTCAGGATATCCCCGTGGTCACCTTCGAGGGCGGAGAGGCCCTGCGTTTTGATGATGTGGTGATCAGCAGTGGCGTAAAAGGGGTTATCCGGGTGATGCGTGAGCTGGAAATGGTACCGGCCAAAAAAGGCCCCAAGGCACCCCGAAAACGCTCGGAAATCGCCGCCAACTCCCAGTGGGTGCGGACCGATACGGATGGCATCATGCGGCCAGTGGCCAGCCTGGGCCAGAAAGTTCGCAAGGGCCAGAAGCTGGCCATGGTGGCAGACCCGTTTGGCGAGTCGGAAACGGCCGTGCTTTCGCCCTGCTCCGGCATTGTCATCTGCGTGAATAACCTGCCGCTGGTCAATGAAGGCGAGGCGATCTATCACATCGCACGGTTCGACGAACTTGGTCAGGCGGAAAAAGCCATGGATTATTTCCGCAGCAGCTACGAGGGGGACGTAGGTGATGAGGTGGTACCCGTGCACCCTTGGGATGATCGGCAGAAATAACCGCGAGGAACCATCATGATCTGGGATCAGACCTTTATTGAACTGGCACCTCTGCCAAGGGGAGTCCACCTGGTGACCAATGAGGTTCTGGCCCAGGCACCGGATCTGAAGAACTGCGAAGTGGGTCTGCTGCATCTGTTTATCCAGCACACCTCTGCGTCACTGGCGCTCAATGAGAACGCCGACCCGGATATGCCTGCCCACGTAAAAAACGTGTTGATCGGTGCCTCCCTGACCCTCCCGGTAGCGAACGGCCACCTGGCGCTGGGAACCGGGCAGGGCATCTACCTGTGTGAAGACCGGGACAGCGCCGGAGGACGGCGAATTGTGGCGACGTTGCAGGGGCGCTGGTGAGTCTTTTTGACCGCAGCGGTGTCTGGGCTGCCAGGGCTCTGAATGATCCTTTTGGGGGTTAGGCTCAATGTTTTTCTCCCGTTTGTCGCGCCCCTCACGGGGTCGAATCGACAAGCCGTCGCTCCTTGGCAGTATCTGGAATATTTTGTGGAAGTTAACCTGAGAAAAAACACAAAAACCGTCTTTCTTCCAACTGTGCCTCATGCAATGTCGTCGCCTTGAACCGCAACCTGGTTCCAGGTGGCCTCTGGGCCAGGGCGTCCAGGCTTCGCGGCGTTACGGCACCCAGTTTCGGATAGCCGCCGATGGTTTGCCTGTCGTTAAGCAGGATGATGGGTTGGCCGTCGGCGGGTACCTGAATGGCACCCAGGCTGGTACCTTCTGAAATCAACGATGAGCCATGTATTTCCAGAGCTGGGCCCTTCAGTCGGGCACCCATGCGGTCTGTTTGTGGGGATAGGGTGTAGTCATCGGTGAAAAACGTGTGCAGAGCCGGGGCGGGGAATCGTTCGATCTGGGCGCAGGGGATGACCGAGAGGGTGAGTTCCCGTTTGTAATCCGGTTGCCAGTGTTCGGGCACTTTCCGGCTCGGAATGGCGCGCTGGCCGGTCATGCAGGGCAGGCGGTCGCGTTCTTTCAGTGGGCGGCCATCCCCCGTTACGCCACCGATGCCTTCTCGCACAAAGTTGGCACTGCTGCCGCCCAGGCCTGCTTTTATCTGGAATCCACCCAGCACCGCCAGGTAGGAGCGAATGCCTGTTTTGGGGGCTCCGATGGAGACGGTATCGCCGGTTTTAACGTGGAGCGTGGACCAGAGCGGTTGCGGTTCGCCATTGATGGCGCAAGGGGCGCTGGCACCGGTGAGGGCAATCCAGGTGTCTAGCTCGCTGGTGAACTCAATGCTGCCGAAGGTTATTTCCAGGGAGGGTGAACCATAGGGGTTGCCCAGAAGCCGGTTTGCCCAGGCCCAGGCATGGCGATCCATGGCACCTCCGCCGGCCAGACCCATGTGCATAACCCCTCGGCGTCCGCCATCCTGGAGCAGGCTGAGAAAGCCCGGTTTGCTGAAAACGAAGCCGGCTTGTGTGGTCATCTGGCGTCTCCGGATTGTTGTTCGGTTCGGTCCTCTTCCCAGGGCAAATCGTCAAGTCGCCCGCCCAGCTGGAGATATTCTTCGCGCCCTATGGAGCGGAATCGAACCCGTTGGCCGGCCTCCAGCAGCGAGGGCTGGTCACGTTTGGGGTCAAACAGAGTCAAGGGCGTGCGGCCGATCAAGTTCCAGCCTCCGGGCGAATCCAGCGGGTAAATGGCGGTCTGGGTGTCGGCAATGCCCAGTGTTCCCGCAGGTACTTTGGCCCGTGGTGTGGCTTGCCGGGGCGTGTTCAGTTCGCCGGGCACCTGCCCCAGATAAGCGAACCCGGGTGCAAACCCGATGGCAAACACGTTGTAGGTTTCCCGGCTGTGCTGCTCAATCACCTGTTCTACAGAAAGACCCGCGCGGGTGGCGATAGCACTCAGATCCGGGCCGACACTGGGGTGGTAGAACACCGGAATCTCGATGGTCTCGCTGTCGGCACTTTCGGCGATCGCATCCGGCAGGTCTGCGAGGGTCTCGGTTACCGTGGCAATCAGGGAGGACAGGTCGTCGTGCGCCAGGTCGTAGCGGAGCAGCAGTGTGGTGTAGGAAGGAACGGTGTCGATCAGCCGCCCGGCCAGCGGGCCCTTGAGTGCTTCCGCTGCCCGATGAATCCGCTCAACCAGCTGAATATCGATGCGTTCTCCAAAATGCAGGGTAACGGTATCTACGCCGGTAATTTCGTAACGCCAGAACATCAGCCCCTTGCTCCCAATGCTTTCCGGATGGCTTTGACGGCCGCGACGGAGTCTGCGTTATCGCCGTGTACGCATAGGGTGTCCGCCTCAAGGTGAAGCTGGGTGCCGTCTACTGTCCGGATGGTTTTGCCTTCTGACAGGTTTTTGGCTTGTTCAACGATGATCTGCTGATCTTTGTGCACGGCACCGGGCTGGCTGCGGGCAACAATATAGCCGTTCTGATCGTAGGCCCGGTCGGCAAAGGCTTCCAGCATCAGCGCCACGCCGTGCTTGTGGCAGGCGGTTTTTAAGGGTTGGTTATCGGCGGTGGTCATGGCCATCAGCGCCAGCGGCTGAGGCGAGCTCTGGACTGCGACCAGAACGGCATCGAGAATCGCCTCGTTGCGCATCATGTCGTTGTACAGTGCCCCGTGAGGCTTCACGTATCTGAGAGAGCCGCCCTCCGAGGCGGCAATCTCGCATAGGGCGCCCACCTGATACCGGATGAGCGCGCTGATTTCTTCGGTGCTGAATGCGATAGAGCGTCGGCCGAAACCTTGTAGGTCAGGATAGGCCGGGTGGGCACCGAGTGTGACGCCGTGCGCCAGCGCAAGGCGCACCGTTTTATGCATGGTCATCGGGTCCCCGGCGTGAAAGCCGCAGGCGATGTTGGCCTGGTCTATGTAGGGCATGACCTGTTCGTCCATGCCCATGGTCCAGGCTCCAAAACTTTCTCCCAGATCGCAATTCAATAACATAACCGCCTCCGTTTGTTCTTGTGAGACAGGTGGTCGCTGCCTGAAAAACACTCAATACAAACAAATTATAGATAAAATGAGGATAAATCAATGTAAAAATACGGATAGATTTTATGCAAAATGTTTGACACGAATTATTTCCGGCGCTAATTTGGTTAAATAAAGCACACATTTTCATTGTGTGCTTGTCAGTCGTTAGTCGTTTGATCGTGGTTTTTGAGCTTACAAGAACAATCATCAGTGATTCGCCCGGGGTTACGATCTCGCGGCACGGGAGGAAGCTATGAAGGTATCAATGAAACACCTGGCAGCGGTTGCTTTGTCTGTGGTGGTGGCCAATGTGCAGGCAGAAACCAAGTGGGATATGCCGACGCCGTATGGTGACTCCAATTTCCACACCGTTAATATCAGAGAGTTTGCAGAGGACGTTGGTGACGCCACTGACGGTGAGTTGAACATCGTCGTTCACAGCGGTGGTTCACTGATTAAACACCCCGAAATCAAAAACTCGGTTCGCCGTGGGCTGGTGCCCATCGGGGAACTGATCATGTCGCGTTTGGCAAATGAAGATCCGCTTTTTGAGGTGGACTCGGTACCCTATCTGGCCAGTAACTACGATGAAGCCTGGGAGCTCTGGCTAGCCTCCCGCGACCTGCTGGCACAACGCCTTGAGCGCCAGCGGCTGAAGCTGTTGTTTGCTGTGCCCTGGCCGCCACAGGGCATTTACACCAGCTTTCCGGTAGAAACCGGCAAGGAACTGCGGGGTGTGAAAATGCGCGCCTACAACAAGTCCAGTGAGCAGCTCGCAGAACTGTTTGGTGCCGTGCCAACTCAGGTAGAGGTGCCGGATATTCCCACGGCGTTCGGAACCGGCCGTGTCGATGCCATGATCACCTCTCCGTCCACCGGTGCGAACACAAGGGCCTGGGATTACCTGACGCATTTCAATCATGCGCAGTTGTGGTTGCCCAAGAACATGGTGGTGGTGAATGCCCGAGCGTTCGAGCGTCTTCCCGAGTCGGTTCAGAATGCCATTGAAACGGCGGCTGTCGAGGCTGAAAAACGTGGCTGGGAGGCCAGCAAAGCTGAAACCGAAGCCAAGATCGCCATCATGGAAGAGAACGGCATTGTGGTGTCTGAGCCCAGCGAGGCGCTGGTACAGCGGCTGCAAGAGGTGGGCGCGACCATGGAAAAAGACTGGCTGGAGCGTGCCGGCAGCGACGGTAAAGCGCTTGTTGAAGCCTACCGCGCACGCTGATTGTTGATGGTGCCACACGAATAACAACACGGGAGCATTCCCATGCGTAGGTTTCTGGACTCTTTGTACCGCCTTGGCGGCTATCTTGCGGCGTTACAGCTGACAGTCATCATGGTCATGGTGGTGCTCCAGGTGTTGGGTCGAATTCTTGACAAGGCCCTGCTGACGCTGGGGATGGATTCGCTGGGCCTTCAGGTGCCCGGGCTGGCGGAGCTGGCAGGTTTCCTGTTGCTGGGGGCTACTTTTACCGGTTTGTCCTACACCTTGACGGTGGGCGGCCACATCCGGGTTGATCTGTTACACAGAACTTTGCCCGCAGCGGTTCGTCGGGGGCTGGACGTTCTGGTGGCGCTTGTGGCACTGGCCATCACTGGCTTTGCCATCTGGTTTAGCGTTTTGCTGGCCTATGACAGCTACGATTTTGGCGATGTTTCGATTGGTATGGTTCCGGTGCCGCTGTGGATTCCGCAAGCGGTCATGGTAGCGGGGTTGGTGCTGCTTGCGATTGCCTTACTTGATGTGATGATCGGGCTGCTGACCGGTCGCCTCAACCAAATCAAAGACGAAGCCCCCCAGGAGTAAACCATGGATATGATCTGGATGAGCCTGCTGCTCCTGACCGGTCTTCTGATTCTTCTCGGCGCGGGGCTCTGGGTTGCCTTTGCTCTGACGGCCACCGGCCTTGCGGCTTTGCATTTTTTAAGCAGTATTCCGGTGGGGGACAGCCTGTCGACATCGTTTTTCAGTGCCAGTGCTTCCTGGGAGCTGGCGGCCCTGCCGATGTTTATCTGGATGGGGGAGGTGTTGTTCCGCTCCCGTCTGTCTGAACAGATGTTCAGTGGTATTGCTCCGTGGGTTGGCCGCATTCCGGGCAGGCTGCTGCATACCAATATTATAGGCTGCGGTATTTTTGCCGCGATTTCCGGATCGTCGGCTGCGACTGCGGCCACCATCGGGAAAATGTCGGTCCCTGAGCTGACCCAGCGCGGTTACGACCGTAAGCAGATTCTTGGCACCTTGGCGGGGTCTGCCACACTGGGATTGTTGATTCCCCCCTCCATTATTTTGATCGTTTACGGGGTCGCCACGGAGCAGTCCATCGCCCGACTGTTCGTGGCGGGCATTTTGCCCGGCTTACTGCTGATGCTGATGTTTGCAGTCTATGTGGGCATCTGGTCGAAATTGAACCCCTCTGGCGTGCCGGCTGATGAAGAAGAGGCGTTGCCATTGGCCGAAAAAATCCGTCGCAGTAAACCGCTGATTCCGGTGGTGTTACTGATCGTGGGTGTGATCGGCTCCATTTATGCCGGGCTGGCCTCGCCCACGGAATCCGCGGCCATTGGCGTGGCACTGGCGCACCTGTTGTCCTGGCGTAGTGGCTCACTGAGCAGGGAGACCTTTGGTCAGGCTCTGATGGGCACGGTGAAAACTTCGACCATGATCGCCTTTATCCTTGCCGGCGCGCACTTCCTGACGGTCTCCATGGGCTTTACCGGTATTCCACGGGATCTGGCGACCTGGATCAATACGCTGTCGCTGTCGCCTTACGTTCTGCTGTTGGCGCTGACGGTGTTTTTTGTTCTTCTTGGTTGTTTCCTGGATGGTATTTCGGTGGTGGTACTGACTACGTCGGTGGTTCTGCCGATGGTCCAGGCGGCGGGCATCGATCCGCTCTGGTTTGGTATTTATCTGGTGATCGTGGTTGAAATGAGCCAGATAACGCCGCCGGTGGGGTTCAACCTGTTCGTTATTCAGGGGCTGACCGGAGATAACATTATCCGGGTGGCACTGGCGGCGCTGCCGTATTTCCTGTTGCTGCTCGCCGGCGTGGTGCTGATCACTCTGTTTCCGGACATTGTCACCTACCTCCCCAATCAGATGGGTAATTGATAGACTCACGGCCCGCCGGAAAAGCCCGGCGGGTTACCCGTTTTCCAACAGTAGAGTTGTGGTGAGGCTATGAGCAAAATCGCAGACGAGAACCAGGTCGCGCAGGGTGGTGAATTGCCTCAGGCAAGAAAAACGGTGGGGCCGATTGTGTCTTCGGCTCATCTGTCTGGCCGGGCAGCGGAGCTCTCCGAGCTCGAATTCGGTCTGATAGTTGCGGGCAATGCCTTCAATCGCTGGATGGTGCGGTGCATGAATGCCACTGGGCTGCCCGACCTGAGCCCATTGGATATTCTGGTGTTGCACAGCGTCAATCACCGGGGCCGTTCAAAGAAAGCCGGGGATATCTGCCTGGTGCTGAACGTGGAGGATACCCACACGGTCACCTATGCACTCAAAAAACTGTTGAAGCACGAGGTAGTGGCGTCGGAGCGCAGAGGTAAGGAAACGTTCTATTCGATCACAGAGCAGGGCGAGGCGGTGTGTAAGGCTTATGCCGAAATCCGTGAGAACTGCCTGGTAGACTCGCTGCGCACGCTCGGATTTTCGAACACCGACCTTGGCTCCGTTGCCAGTTTTTTGCGGGGTATTTCGGGACTGTATGATCAGGCAGCCCGATCGGCTGCGTCGTTGTAATGGCTGCGCTGACGGAGGTTCGGGAATCCCTCCGCCAGCCCCTGGCGAAGGGAGATATCCTAGTTTTGCCCAATCGATGCCAGTTGTGCCTGGCCGTCGGAGGTCAGAATCGGCAGTGCGACTTCGCCGGAAACCTGAACCGTTGAGACCACAAGATCCCGTGAGAAGGCACCGGCAAAGGTTGGGTGCTGGCCATAGATCATCAGCACCAACTGGTCACCCTCGTTCAGTCGCTCAGCGATGCCAGTCATTTGAACACGATGTTCACCCAGTCCACGGATGGGCTGTACCTGCTCATCGATCAGCTCCGGCACACTGAAGCCGTTTTTGATCACACCAACACCGACAAACAGGATGGCATCGCAGGTACCAAGGCTCAAAATCAGGTCAGAACTTTCGAGACAAGCCTCATCCAGAGTGTCTAACCCCAGGCTCACACTGATATCGATGGTGGGTATGCCCGCAATCACACCGCCTTCCGCCATGGTGGTCAAGGGAACGAGGGTGGGGAGCACGCCAGCAGGACCAATCAGCGCGGAAACCGGCAATGAGGCACCGAGTGTGTCATTGGCAATCGGGAAGTTTTGGCCGCCCACGGTCACTTCCGGTGCGGATATCGCATCCCCGGGCGACAGGGTATAGCAAATCTGCTGGCCCGTGGTGATGACATTATCCGCATTACCCTTGGCGAGCAGCTTTTCGTTGAACCAGGCCACGGTGGCTCGGTTGACCTCGATATCGCCACAGCTGGATAAAGCATTAAGGCCCTGAGAGGGGAGTTCGGGCAATGCATCCACATAAAAATCGAAGCTGGCGAGGGTTTCCTGAATCAGCCCCACGTTCGGTGCCAGGTAATGATGGCTGAACGGGTAAGTCAGGAGGCGCACATCGCCTCCGGATTCTTTCATGGACAGATAGTTTTCGTAAGCCTCGTTAAACGGAAACAGGCTGTCGCGCATACCCTGGAACATCAATACGTCGACCGGATAGGGAGTGCTTTGGGGCGTCTTGATGACATAGCGCCCATCACTGGTGATCGGTAGCCGTCCGGTGATCGGATCCAGCAGGTATTCCTGGCTGTTACCGCTGTCGAACAACTCCAGCCCACGCTCGTTATCAGAGAAGTAGCTGGGGCTGTGATAGTGTAAAAAGTCCAGGGCCGCCTCAGGGAAGCGGTTGCCCAGAATGCCGTCTATCAGAGTGCTTCTGATGAACGGATCCATGGAGCCGCCGGTGCCGGTGTCGCCTGTGAGCGACAGGAAGGCCGCCCAGTAGTTCTTGGTGACACTGCCCTGATTCAGGCTGTAGGTGAGATCATGCCAGGTGATCTGCGGCACCATGGCGTCCATCCGCTGATCCGGGTCCACGTTGTAAAGCAGATACTGGAAGCCACCACCGTAACTGCCCCCGACACCACCCAGCAGCAGGTTGTCATCGCGGTATTTCAGGTAATCGAGGTGGGTTTCCGCCCAGTCGACAATCTGGACCAGATCTTCGCCTTCAAAATCGGGGTCCATGACCCGGACGGTGCCGCCACTCTCGCCATGGCCACGTTGGTCAATACTTATCACGGTAAAGCCGGCATTGATCAGGGGAGCAATCGGGGCGAGTGGATCGTCGCCGGCTTCGGTCGAGCGGGAGCCGCTGAAACCATGGCCTTGAAGGATCAGCGGGTGCTCGGTGCGGCAATCGAATTGAGCCGGTTCGAAGACTTCGAAAACGATGGCAGCGCCGTCTACCCTTGAGGGCATTTCGACACGGTAATGTCGGCCGCCACTGAGGTTGCTATCGTGCTCACAGGAAGCGTGATCGAGTGAACTGTTGCTGGCGGTGAGCGGGCGGTCGATGGTGCGTGTGGTCACGTCCTCAGGACGTGTTCCCGGTGTGGAGCTGCGGCTATCGGTATCGCCCTGTACGCTACTGTTGGTTTCGGAATCTGAGTTGCCACCATCACCGCCACCACAGGCAGAAAGCAGGAGTGCGCTGGCTCCGATCACCAGGGTTTTGGTCAACGTGTTCATGGTCTCACCTTTGTTCGTTTTTGTTATCATCGTTTACATAATGTGACATAAGTCACCTTACGATGGTGGCGAGCGTTGAACGATGGCCAAGATGCCCTGGGGTCATGGCGGGGTGGTCAAATACTCGATGGGTGAGGGCAAATCACGGCGCTGGAGAGGCATGGAAATTGAAAGGAAGGGGCCGGGAGGAGAGGCCCCGGCCGCCCTGAAAGCTCAGAGATTGGCTTCGGCGTATTCCGCCAGCACCGAACGCGGCACACCTTGCAGATGGATGTGCCCACCATGGCGGAAGCCCTTGAAGCGTTCGGTCATGTAGGTCAGGCCTGAACTCAGGGCACTCAGGTAAGGGGTGTCGATCTGCGCCAGGTTGCCCAGGCAGATGACTTTGGAGCCATTGCCAGCCCGGGTGATGATGGTCTTGATCTGGTGTGGCGTCAGGTTCTGGGATTCGTCAATGATGATCAGGCTGTGCTGGAAGCTGCGCCCGCGAATGTAGTTCATCGACTTGAAGTGCAGTGGCACCTTGCTGAGGATGTAATCGACGCTGGCGGACATGTTTTCATCGTCTTCGTGGAGCGCTTCGAGGTTGTCCACGATGGCACCGAGCCAGGGTTCCATTTTTTCCGCCTCGGTACCGGGCAGGAAACCAATGTCTTCATCCAGCCCTTGGGTGCTGCGGGTTGCGATGATGCGCTTGTAGAGCTTGCTGGCGACGGTCATTTCAATGCACGCAGCCAGCGCCAGGATGGTCTTGCCCGAGCCGGCGGAACCGGTGAGATTGACCAGGTGGATATCCGGGTCCAGCAGCAGGTTGAGGGCCAGGGCCTGGTGGATGTCCCTGGGCACCAGGCCCCAGACTTCCTCGTTCATCAGGTCGTGCTGGTGGAGGTCCTGCATGACCAGCTTGTCGTCTGACAGGTCGACCACCTTGCCGACAAACCCCTGTTCATCCACCACAAACTCGTTGATGTTGAGTCGGGCGAGTTCGCCTTCGCGTTTCAGGATGTGTTCGGTTATGCCCTCGCGCTGAACGGTTTCGACTTTGGCGATGTTGTCCCAGAAGGAGTTGGGAAACTCCTTGTAGCCCCTGGGCAGCAGATCGATGTCATCCAGTAGCTGGTCGTTCTGGTAGTCCTGAGCTTCAACACCAAAGCCCCGGGCTTTCAGGCGCATGTTGATGTCTTTACTGACCAGAATGATATCGCGGGATTTGTGGTGGTTCTGCAGCGCTGCCAGCGTGTTGATGATCTTGTTGTCATTGAGGTGCTCAGGTAGCGCGTGGTTGCCGTGGTGCTCGGTGCTCATCAGGATGGTCAGGGTTCCAAGCGGGGCCGCTTTCTTGGCGCGAACGATAGGCACGCCTTTCTCGATCTCCTTCGGGCTGGCATCGCCCAGCAGTTTGTCGATGGTGCGGATGGCCTGGCGACAGTCAGCGGCAACCGCCTGCTTGCCGGATTTCAGGCTGTCGAGTTCTTCGAGGACCGTCATCGGGATGATGACGTCGTGTTCTTCAAAATTGAGGAGGGCGTTGGGATCGTGAATCAGCACATTGGTGTCGAGAACATACATTTTTCGGCGAGCTTGCGATGCTCCTGGCATAAGGCGCGTTACCTCTCTGGTGGCTCGGTCGTTTCAGGCACAGCGGCTGGCGAGTTCCTTGTCAGATATCAGTTTTAACATGTCGTAAGTGGTGATGATACCGGTGATTCTGTCGGCTTTTGTAACAAAAATCCGGTGCAGGTGTTCGCGCATCATGATGTCGGCAATATCGCGTACCGGGGTGTGTTCGTCCACTGACCGTACGCTGGGGGTCATGATGTCTCTGACTTCGACCGGCACCTTGCCCATTTCCTCAAAAATGGCCATTCGCAGGCGTCGTGCCTCCTGTTTTTCTTCCGTTGTCAGATGCGCTTCGGAGTTATCGCGGTCGGCGTTCCAGCGGAATTCGGTAATGTCTTTGAGGGTGGCGATGCCGACGATGTCGCCGGTGTCATCGGTCACCGGGCTGCCGGTGATTTCGTTGTCGGTGAGGAAGCGGGCCAGCCTCTCCATCGTCCATGATTGCGGTACGGCCTTGATGCTGGGCGTCATGATCTCGTGGGCGAGAACCGTCATTTACCGGGTCCTGTTCTGTTAAAGGGTCCGTTTCAACAGAGCTTAGCCTGTCCGTTACGGTGAGTCATCCCCCGATTGCGATGGGGGCGTCACGCCGGTAAGTTGGCCGGCATCGTTGTACTCAAGAGTGTGGCCCTGATACCGGTCCTTGCGGGTGACGCGCTCCAGTTGCTCAAGGGATCGCAGCGGAATGTCCACCAGCAAGGTGTTCACCAGCCAGCCTGGAATGGAACCGTTGGGATCGGTGTGCTGAACCCAGATCATGCGGGTTTTGTCGCCCTCGGGTACAAACCGGTAGAGGGTGTCGGAGCGATCAACACGGACGTGGCCGTCAATCTCGTCACGGCGGTCCGGCACGGCGTTGAGATCCATGGTCACTTCGCCACTGGACTGATCGCCGTGGGTGCGGATGCGCAGCACGTAGTCCCGGTCGGTGACCGGCCAGGGCATGTCATTGACGGAGTAGGCATATCGGTCGTGAAAATCACCGTCTCCGAAGGCGCTGGATTCCGTGCAGTTGTGCACCCATTCCACGCAGGACTCGGGGTTGACCATCACCGCCAGCAGGTTCTCCATGGTGGAGTCCAGCAGGGCTTCGGCCTTGAAGGCCTTGAAGCTGGAGTCAGTCTGGCTGATGGTATAAACGCGGATGTTGTCGGCTTCCTTGCGGAGGGTCCAGCCGTCGGCGTCCTCTGGTGGCAAGTCTGCGGCCGACGCAACTACAGACAGGCTGACACCAGCGAGCAGTGCGCCAAGGCCACTTACCCAGCCTGAAATGCCTCGGGCTCTGGGGTTCTGCATAATGTACACTTTCTTGAATACGATGCAGCGATTCTAACATGGGCATTCGCGCGGACGTGATGCCGAATCAAGGGTTTGTGAACTGGGTAGCTGCCTTGTGATCCCAGCCAGGAAAATGGCCTGAATTGACGATGACGAAGGTAAAAAAATCCCCATAGCGGGACTACGGGGATTGATGGAAGACCACTTTGCCCGCCGGGGTCAGCAGGCATGCAGCGATCAGCTCTCCGGCAGGGTAACGTTCAGTTCCAGTACCGAACAGCTGTCATTGCGGTCCACCTCCACCTGGACCATGTCGTCGCTGATCTGCACGTATTTGCGAATGACCGCCAGCAGCTCCTGTTGCAACTGGGGCAGGTAGTCCGGCTGCTCTCGCTGGCCCCGTTCATGGGCAACGATGATCTGCAGGCGTTCTTTAGCCACGTTGGCGGTGTTGTTGCTTTTCTTGCTTTTAAAGTAATCGAGGAGTCTCATCCCTCAGTCCCCCTTGAACATCCGTGAGAAGAAACCTTTCTTCTGGGAGGTCATGAAACGGTGTTCCCGCTCCTCGCCCAACAGGCGTGCAACAGCGTCGTCGTAGGCCTGGCCTGCGTCACTGTCTTCTTCCAGAATCACCGGCATGCCCTGGTTGGAAGCATTCAGCACAATCTGGCTTTCCGGAATGACTCCCAGCAGGGGGATGGCAAGGATTTCTTCCACATCGGCCACGGACAGCATTTCCCCGCGTTCAACACGGCCGGGGTTGTAGCGGGTGAGCAGCAAGTGTTCCTTGACCGGGTCCTGGCCCATTTCGGCGCGCCGGGACTTGCTTTGGAGAATGCCCAGAATTCGGTCGGAATCCCGCACTGAAGACACTTCCGGGTTGGTGACCACCACAGCCTCATCAGCGTAGTACAGAGCCATCAATGCGCCATGCTCGATACCGGCCGGAGAGTCGCAGACGATGTAGTCGAAGGTTTCCGACAGTTCGTTGATGATTTTCTCTACGCCCTCACGGGTCAGCGCTTCTTTCTCCCGGGTCTGGGATGCCGGTAGAATGTAGAGGGTGTTCACCCGCTTGTCGCGGATCAGGGCCTGGTTGAGTGACGCTTCACCCTGGATGACGTTGACGAAGTCATACACCACCCGGCGTTCGCAGTTCATGATGAGATCAAGGTTGCGCAGGCCTACGTCAAAATCGATAACCACGGTCTTGTGACCGCGTTTGGCCAGGCCGGTGCTGATTGAGGCGCTGGTGGTGGTTTTGCCTACGCCACCTTTTCCTGAGGTAACGACAATGATTCTAGCCAAGGTTACATTCCTGTTTCGCAGTGGATTCGTCGTTTATGCCGAAAAAATCCGGTCGTTATAATTTGATCAGGCCTTTTCCAGTGGCGTAACCACCAGCAGGTCATCCCTGAGCTGGATCTGTACGGCGGTCTTCCAGCCGTGATCCTGGAGATCTTCGGAGATTTTATAGTGTCCGGCGATGGACACAAGCTCCGCCTCCAGTGACTGGCAAAAAACCCGGGCGGTGTGCGCTCCGTGAATGCCAGCCAGCGCCCGGCCCCGAAGTGGCCCGTAGACGTGGATATTACCCGCCGCCAGCACTTCCGCGCCAGCCTGTACCGGGGCCAGAATGATCAGGTCGCCTTCCGGCGCATAGACCTGCTGGCCGGACCGCACCGGTTGATTGATGATGCGGGCCGGGGCGGGATCGGCAGGGGCGTCCGCTGCCGGGGCAGCGGCCAGTTCAGGAGCCGGGGCGGGCTCGTTGGCGGCGGCTGCGTTGTTCTCGGCAGGCTGTGCCTGCCGGTCGCGCTGGTTGCCACCCGGCATCAAAGCCAGTGCCGCACCCCGCGCCAGCCGGCGCTGGTCGTCGTTGCCACCGCGAACACCAATCACATGGATGTTATGGCGGCGGCAGGCACCGATAATCTTGAAGAAATCCAGTTCGCTGCTCAGGCCTTCGTATTTTTCCAGGCTGATGATCAGCGGAATATCTTTGAAGAACCCGGGGGCCTGGCTGATCTTGTCCCGCAGGGTGTCCTCGAATTCGTCGTTATCGAAGTAATACAGTTCCAGGGCCGTCATGGAGACGCTGGCGCTTTTCAGTTGAAAGCAGTGTTGTACCCCTGAGGTGGCGGTATCGCTCATGAAAGCTTCTCTTCCTTGGAGTCAGTCCGGGTGTCGGCAGGGCGGGCGCGGAGAGGGTTGCCCTCAAAACGGATTCCGGACCAGCCGCTGCTGATGAACTGGCGAATATTACCATGGCTATCGCCCACAGGGTCATTCAGTACCTGTTGGTAATGTTCGGCGAACAACCCAAGGGTATCGGCCTCGCTCAGGCTGCAATACTGCCCGAGGGCAAAGACCCGGCAGGAGCCGGCGTTCTCGCCAGCCGCGTTGAACAGAGGGCCGTTCCGGAAGTCGGTGGGCTGGTACTCGAAATAACCATCAATAAGCGCGAGGGTGTCATCGAAGCTGGCGTGCCCGCCGCTCAGGGAGGCCAGGTGAATTCGTACCGCCTCGCTCACCTTCATGCGTTGTGATCCTGTTTCGGGCCTGTCTGATAGCGGGATTTCCAGTCTTCGTAGGGCATGCCATAGATCACCTCGCGGGCGTCCGGGTCGGACAGTTCAAAGCCGCGCTCGGCGGCTTCCGCCCGGTACCATTTGGACAGGCAGTTGCGGCAGAAGCCGGCCAGGTTCATCAGATCCAGATTCTGCACCTCGGTGTGGTCGCGCAGGTGCTGCACCAGGCGGCGAAATGCCGCGGCTTCGATCTCGGTTTGTGACTGCTCGGGAATGGGAGTTGTCATGGTCACTCGCTTGTTGGGCTGAAGATGGAAGTTGAGAGCTCCTGACATTCTCGGCATGTTACCGTAAGATACAAGGCTGTATATATGTACAGATTGTCGACCCGAGTTGTTGCCCATGCCCCAGCGCAAAATCATTCATGTGGATTGCGATTGCTTTTATGCCGCCGTGGAGATGCGGGATGATCCCTCCCTGAGGGAGGTGCCGCTGGCTGTCGGTGGGGAAGGCGGGCGCGGGGTGGTGACCACCTGTAACTATCGCGCCCGGGCGTTTGGGGTGCGCTCGGCCATGCCCGGCGGTGAAGCTCGCCGCCTGTGCCCGGGGCTGGTCACAGTACCGCCGGATATGGCGCGATACCGCGCGGTGTCGCAGCAGGTCATGGCCATCCTGCGGGAGCTGACCGATCTGGTGGAGCCGTTGTCGCTGGATGAAGCGTTTCTGGATGTCAGTGATATTACCGACCATAAGGGCAGCGCGACTCTTATGGCGCAGCACCTTCGCCAGCGGGTGCTGGACGAAGTGGGCATCACCATTTCCGCCGGGGTAGCACCCAATAAGTTTCTTGCCAAAATTGCCAGTGACTGGGAAAAACCGGACGGGCTGTTCGTGATCCGCCCTCAGGATGTGGACGGTTTCGTTGCCGGGCTGCCGGTGGAAAAACTGTTCGGGGTGGGGCAGGTAACGGCGGGTAAACTCCACGCCCTGGGGGTGGCCACGTGTGGCGACCTGCAGGCGATCGGAGCGGACGTCCTGATGGAGCGTTTTGGCAAGCAGGGCTACCGTTTGCATGAGATGGCGTTTGGTCGTGATGAGCGCTCGGTGGTGGTGTCCCGCATTGCCAAATCCCTCAGTGTGGAGCGCACCTTCTCTCAGGACCTGCCCGACAAGGCCGCGTGTGAAACCGTGATGGCATCGCTGGTGGCCGATCTGAACCTGCGCCTGAAACGCAAGGCCCGTGACAAGCCGATCCACAAGCTGTTTATCAAGATCCGCTACAGCGACTTCTCGACTCACACGCTGGAACGGGTCAGAGAACAGGTGCGGGAACCGGGGGTGGAGGACTATGGTCCGCTGCTGGATGAGTTGGTAACCGACTCTTCGCGCCCGGTGCGCTTGCTTGGTCTGGGGGTCAGGTTTCGCAATGACGATTCACCGGTTATGCAGCTGTGCCTGTTTGAATGAACAACGCCGGGCGGGCTCAGAGCGCCATCATGGCCAACGCTGAGGGCCCGACGCCGATGACGGCGAGGATGCCAAGGCCCCCGCCGATCACCGCTCCGGCCACCACATCACTTGGATAGTGCAGGCCCAGTATGACGCGGGATGCCGCCACGCTCAGAGTAAACGGCAGCAATAGCCAGAACAGCTCCGGAGCCGTTAACGCCAGAATCGTGGTAAAGCACACGGCGTGCAGGGTGTGACCGGAGGGAAAACTGTAGCGGTCCAGTGGTGGGGTGCCGCAATGGATGCTCGGGAATGAGATGAACGGTCGTTCCCGGATCAGCCAGCGCTTGAGCAGCTTGTAGGTGAGGGTGCAGGCGAGCCCGGTGGCGACCATCAGCAGAGCCAGCGCCAGGCCGTCATCAGGGCGGATCACTGGCATCGCCAGAATCAGGGCATACCACAACCAGCCATCGCCGAGGCGGCTGACCAGCTGGAAATAGCCGTGCACCGGCCGAAACCTCAGGCTGCGATTGATTGCCTGGCAGAAGGCGTATTCCCGTTGATCCACCAGATTAAAGAAGCGAGACGCTTTGGTTGTTGATGGCATGGTCATTGGCCTTTATTGGCTGATTGAATACCAGCTGTTCAAACTGCTCGATCTGGCTGGCCCAGTTCAGTTCCAGGGCGTCCAGGCGTGCCTGGGCGCGGATGCGGTTCAGTAGCGTGGGTTGATCGGCCAGCTGCAGCAGCAAGCCTTGGCAGAGATGCCGGAGGGTGTTGGCCACGCCATTGATTTCCGGAGGAAAGGTTTCAGAAACAATGGTAATGTGGCTGGTGCGCCTGACGGTCGTGGGTGTTGTGGTCACGGTGTGTCCTGCCTGTCTCTGAGTCATGCCTCCACTATGAAAAGTCGCTGTGACAGTTGTGCGACAGCCGCATGACAATCTGTTTACCTTTTGATCAGACCACCCGGAGATTCCATGGAGAAGCGTAAGCTTGGCAATACCGATATTGATGTCAGCCTGATCTGTCTCGGCACCATGACCTGGGGCCAGCAGAATACCGAGCAGGAGGCCTTCCAGCAGCTTGATCTGGCGATGGCGGAAGGTGTGAATTTCATCGATGCTGCCGAAATGTATCCGGTGCCGCCCCGCCCTGAAACTCAGGGTCTGACGGAGCAGTATCTTGGCAACTGGCTGGCTCGTCGTGGCCGCCGGGATGATCTGGTGGTTGCCTCGAAAGTGGCCGGCCCCGGCAACGGCCTGACCTATCTGCGCAACGGCCCGCGGCTCACCCGTGATCACGTACGGCAGGCCTGTGAGCAGAGCCTGAAACGGCTGCAAACCGATTACCTTGATCTGTACCAGGTGCACTGGCCGGACCGGAATGCCAATTTTTTCGGTAAGTTGGGCTATGCGCATGATCCAGAAGAGCAATCAACGCCGATCGAGGAAACCCTGTCGGCCCTCAATGAGCTGGTCCGGGAAGGTAAAATCCGGCACATCGGGCTGTCTAACGAGACGCCGTGGGGCGCGATGGAATACTGCAGGCTGGCCGGTGAGAAAGACTGGCCCCGGCCGGTGAGCATCCAGAACCCTTACAACCTGCTCAACCGCTCCTATGAAGTCGGCATGGCAGAGATTTCCCATCGCGAGCAGACCGGGCTGTTGGCGTACTCGCCGCTGGCGTTCGGTATGCTCTCTGGTAAATACCTGGGTGGCCAGCGCCCGGCAGGTGCCCGTATGACCCTGTTTGAGCGTTTCAGCCGCTACACCGGCCGCCGTGGCGAAGCGGCGACTCAAGCCTACGTGGATCTTGCCCGTGAGCACGGCATTTCGCCGGTTCAGGTGGCATTGGCCTGGGTCAACAGCCGGGAGTTCGTCACCAGCAATATCATCGGGGCTACGACGTTGGCGCAGCTGAAGGAAAACCTGGGGTCGGCTAATGTGACCTTGAGTGAAGACGTTATCACTGCCATCGAGGCCATTCATCAGGACTTCACCTATCCCTGCCCGTGAAGCGGATTCTTCTGTGTTGACGCAGTGGTGTTAACGCGCTGAAACAAATGGAACTATAATTTGACAAAAATGCGGTGATTTGGTGACAAAAATCTGACCTTATTGTGTGCGATTTCACATCTTTCAGGGCTCTAATCGTTAGACTTTAGCCTTATACGAACGTAGAATCCCGCTCAAATAAAAAAAGGTCATCTGACATATCATGATTATTCGCATTTTTGCAGCGCTGCTGGCGCTTAACATGGTGGCATTTATGGTGCGGGCCGAGGCAGGCGAGCGCATCATCGCTGACAAGGTCATCGCCGAAGACGTCTATGAATTGCAGGAACGGATGGCCGGCAATTTCGACAATGAAAATCCCGACGAAGCGTTTGCCGAGATCGGCTCCCGGTTGCTGAGCCTTGGTTTGGTTCGCTCTGAGTCTGATAAAAAGCGCTATGCGTCGGATCCGGCTCGCCCGGACCATGGTGTTGCCTTACTTGAAGAAGGTGCCGCGCTGAATCTCAAGTGGGATTTCTGAGTCTCCAGAGACGCGTTCGAACCTTTTTAGCCCCGAATATCCCCGAATGACTGCGCGGGCTCATTGCCTGTATCTATCCGTCATGTGATTATCCTCTCCGGAACCCTCGTTGAAGGTTATAAAGGAGTATGGATATGGCAGCAGACGCGCCGTTACGCCTGAGTGATACCAATGCCTGTGTGGATGCCGTCATCGAACGGGTCGGCAGGGACATCACCCTTGGGTTACCTCTGGGGCTGGGGAAGCCTGTTCGTTTTGTGAATGCGCTCTATCAGCGCGCCAAAGATGATCCCTCTATTAACCTCCATATTGTGACGGCCTTGTCACTGCTCGCCCCGACCGGCGCGTCGTCGCTGGAAAAACGGTTCATGGGGCCGTTCAGTGAGCGCCTGTTTGGTCGGATTCCAGAGCTTGCCTACGCCCGGGATGTGACCGCCAACCGTTTGCCGGACAATGTCCGGGTGTCGGAGTTCTTCTTCAAGGCGGGCTCATTCCTCAATAACACTGACCAGCAGCGGAACTACGTCTGTACCAATTATACCCACGCAGTGCGGGATCTGATGGCGCTGGGGGTAAACGTCGTTGGCCAGATGGTCTCGCCGGGGGCGGACTGCGGCCAGCCGGGGAAGGTTAGCCTCAGTTCAAACCCTGATTTGTCGCTGGATCTTTTGCCCCGTCTTCGTGAACGTGAGGCCGAAGGAACTCCGGTTGCGGTGGTGGCGGAGTTCAATCGGGAACTGCCGTTCCTGGGCAATCATGCGGTTATTGGTGAAGAGCGGTTCGATGTGGTGCTGGACCATCCAGCCACGGACTATCCGTTGTTCTCAGCGCCGCAGATGGCGGTCAGCCCTGAGGATCACTTGATCGGTTTCTACGCCAGTGCACTGCTCAAAGACGGCGGCACACTTCAGGTGGGCATTGGCTCCCTTGGCGCGGCTCTGGTCCACAGCGCGATTTTGCGCCATAAGGACAATGACCGCTGGAAAGCGGTCTACCAACACCTAAAGGTGGCGGAGCACTTTCCTCTGGTTGAGCGTGAAGGCGGCACGGAGCCGTTCAGCGAGGGGTTGTACGGGTGCAGCGAAATGATGGTTGATGGCTTCTACTATCTGCTCGACGCCGGTGTGCTCACGCGTGAGGTCTTCGATCACGCCGGTCTTCAGGAACTTATCAACCGCGGCGACATCGCCAATCAGGTGTCGCTGGATACCCTCGATGTGTTGCGCCGTGAGAAACTGATTGACTCGCCCCTGCGTGCGAGAGATGTGCGCTGGCTGGCCCGCTTCGGTGTGTTGAGACCGGAGGTGGAATTCAAGGGCGGGCGGCTCCGAGTGGGGGAGCAGTCCCTGGACCCGGATCTTGATAACGAAGAGTCCCGGGAAGCCATCCGCACCCTCGCTCTGGGGGATCGTTTAAGCGGCGGTGTGGTCATGCACGGTGGCTTTTATGTCGGCCCGGAACGGTTTTACCAGGCGTTACGGGACATGCCGGAGCAGGACCGCGAACGCCTGTGCATGACCAGCGTGAATTACATCAACCACCTGTATGACCATGAATTTGGCAACCAGCGGTTGAAAGCCGCCCAGCGGGTACAAGGCCGGTTTATCAATTCCGCGATGATGTACACCCTGAATGGCGCGGCGGTGTCCGACGGCCTGGAAGATGGCCGGGTGGTGAGTGGCGTGGGTGGGCAATACAACTTTGTTGCGATGGCCCATGAACTTCCCGGCGCGCGATCCATCCTGACGCTCCGCAGCACGCGGCAATCCCGGGGGGAGACCGTGTCCAACATCGTGTTCAGTTACGGGCATTGCACCATTCCCCGGCACCTGCGGGATATTGTCATCACCGAATATGGCATTGCCGATCTGCGTGGGCAGCCGGATGAACAGGTCTATCTGCGGCTGATCCGCATTGCCGATTCCCGTTTTCAGCCGGAGTTGCTGGACCAGGCCAAAAAGGCCGGCAAGGTCTCACGGGGTTTCAGGTTGCCGCCGCACTGGCGTGACAACACTCCGGAGGCGGTGCGCGATGCGGTCAGTGCTGGCGGGCAGCATGACCTGTTTCCGGCGTTTCCGTTCGGCTGCGATTTCACCGGGGAGGAGCTGACACTGGGTAAGGCGCTGACATTCCTCAAGACCGCAACGGCGACCCGACGTGGTAAACTAGTCACGTTGTGGCAAGCGCTTCGCGAGAGTGATGAAGAAGGCCAGTACGCGGCGCTTCTGGAGCGTATGGGGCTTGCCAATCCGCGCGGTCTGAAAGCCAAGCTCGATCAGCGGCTGGTGATTCACGGGCTGCGCAAAACTGACACACCACCGGATACAGGAAGCCAAGAGACCTGATGCAAAAGCCTGACGTATTTACCGTTCATTATGTCCTGAAGAACAAGATCGGAGAGCTGGTCGATACTTCGGAGGGCAGTGAGCCGCTGCATTTTCTGCACGGCAGCCCCGGTATCGTTGCCGGAGTTCAGGAGGCGGTAAAGGACCGTAACGTAGGAGACTGTCTGGAAGTGACGGTGCCGCCCTCCATGGCCTACGGCGAGCACAACCCGGAACTGATTCGCACCGTTCCCCGGTCGATGTTCGAGGGCATCGAAAACCTCGCGGTCGGCATGAAATTCCAGACCAACACCGGTGACAACGCCCAGATTGTTCAGGTGGTGAGCATTGATGGCAACCTGGTGAAGGTCGATGCCAACCATCCCCTGGCGGGATTCACGCTCTATTTCGACCTTGAAATCGTCGGTAAGCGTGAGGCAACGGAAGATGAGGTCGCCCAGGGGCGTCCGCTGGATTGATACCCCGCCCGATCCTGATAAGCCGTCTGAACACCACCGGCAACCGTTTGCCTCAGTGTCTCCGCCAGATCAGCCAATGATTGGTCGTTGCTCACCGGTACCGCTGGATGAAAGACGACGGTCACTTCCACGGCGGCCTGTCTGAGCATGCGTGGCAGGTGGTGCTGAAAATCGTCATCGCCGATAAACGGTGCCAGTTGGTCCGGACGTCCATTGCGCGTGTAGGCAATGCTGATGGGCTGGATAGCCACACCGGCCTGCGGCGCGGCCTGGAGCAGGCGGCTGTGGAACGGTAAAACGCTCAGGCCGCTGCTGGTGGTGCCTTCCGGAAACACCAGAACGGACTGGCCGGACACCAGCGTGGCCGAAATCTCCGCCTGCGCCTCCCGGGCGCGACCGCCACCCCGGGTGATGAACAAAGTGCCGGCCTGCTGCGCGAGCCAGCCAATGACCGGCCAACGCCCCACTTCAGCCTTCGACAGGAACCGCAAGGGAACACGACCGCCGAGCACGGGGATGTCCGACCAGGAAACGTGGTTACTGACGAACAGAACGTTGTTTTTCGCCGGCACGCCTTGTTGGCGGATGCGAAAGCCCAGGCAGCGGCTGGCGTAGTCAAAGCAGAAGCGGGCGATGGGTGCCCGATTGATGGGCCTGCGGGTTACCGTCTCCAGTGTCAGGCACGTGGCGGCGATCAGGCCGGTGACGATGAGGAAACCGCAAAATAACGTCAGCCGCAGGCTCAGGCGGAGTGTGCCCATGGTAATCCTCCTGATTTAGCGTTGACCCATGAAGTGTCGACTGTACCGGGACGCCAGGTGGCTCACCTCCAGCACAACTAACAGATCGGCACAGCGGAACTCCGGGTCCCAGCAGGGCTCCCCGCACACCCTCGCGCCCAGCCGCATGTAGGCCTTGATCAGCGCGGGCACATCCACCGGTTTTTCGACGTGGGTTGGGTGAGCCAGGTGCGGTAATTCCCGCATCGGCGTGACGCGAAAGGCGTCCTCCGCCATGAATTCCCGTTGCAGGTAACGGGCAATATTCCAGGCTTTCAGGCCGCCATCCGCCATGCTGATGCTGGCACAGCCCATCAGGTATTCAACATCGTGCCGGACCAGATATTCGGCCAGGGAGGCCCACAGCAGGGTAATGGTTGCCCCGTTGCGATAATCCGGGTGGACGCACGTCCGTCCGAGCTCCGCTACGTTCCCGGCCAACTGTTTGATCATGTCGAGGTTGAATTCGCCCTCAGAATAGAATCCTCCGGCGTCCTGAGCCCGGTGCTGGTGAAGCACCCGCGTTGTTGCCACAAGCTCGCCGGTGATTTCATCGGTGACGACCAGGTGATCGCAGTGCCGGTCAAAGCTGTCGGCGTCGATGCCCGGGATGACAGCCCCGAGGTCTGAACCATACTCCTCGGAAAATACACGGTAACGCAGCCGTTGCGCAGCTTCTACGGTGGCTGCGTGGTTGGTAATGCCAGCCCTGAGTTTGCGGGCGGGGCGACTGACGGGAACGGATTGTGGGCTCATGACCAAGTCTCATTGTTGCCGTTTCCAGACAAGGCTATGAACCCGGTATGACAGGGGAATGACGCCACGGTGACGACTCTGTGACAGTTCGCGGCCCGCCCCCAGAGAGGTCGACATTGTCACCGGCTGTAACAGCGTGGGGGTTCCATGTATATTTCTGAATAGCATGTATAATTGCTGTTACAGCAGGTTGCCTGTATTGTCAGGTTTTGAGTGCTTCTTCTGAAACCGGAATAACAAAACCAGAGATGGATGGCGTGGAACAGACAAACGAAAGTTGGCGAATTCTCATTGTCGAGGATGACGAGCGGCTGGCAGAACTGACGCGGGAATACCTCGAGAGCAATGGCCTGGCCGTTACTCTTGAAACCCACGGCGGTCAGGCAGTTGAGCGCATCCGCAACGAGCAGCCTGACCTGGTTGTTCTTGATCTTATGTTGCCAGGGGAAGATGGCTTGTCCATTTGTCGCCGGGTGAGGCCGTTTTACCAGGGGCCGATCATCATGCTCACCGCCCGCACGGATGATCTTGATCAGGTGCTGGGTCTGGAAATGGGCGCGGATGACTACATCGGCAAACCCGTGAAGCCCCGCGTGCTGCTGGCCCGGATTCGCGCCATGCTGAGGCGGATAACCGAGGGCATTCAGGGTGGTGCTGACGAGGCGAAGGGTGAGGAGCCGGTCAGGCTCCAGTTCAATGACCTGGTGGTGGATCGCTCCATGCGTGAAGCCTGGCTGAATGACGAGAGTATCGATCTCACCAGTGCCGAATTCGACCTGCTTTGGCTGTTGGCAAGCAACGCCGGGCGCGTACTCAGCCGCGAAGAAATATTTACCGCTTTGCGTGGCATTGAGTATGACGGACAGGACCGCTCCATCGATGTCCGGGTATCGCGAATCCGCCCGAAAATCGGTGATGACCCGATTCACCCCAGGCGCATCAAAACGGTTCGCAGTAAAGGCTATTTGTTCGTAAAAGAAGCCTGAACCATCCGCCTCTGGCGCGGGCCTTTCTGCTTCGGCAGCCGGGCCCGCGTTCCTCGTCAGGGTTAATGCAATGCCCCTGAAATTCTTCTTCAAACTGTATCTGCGTCTGGTCGGCCTCACCGGGCTGGTGCTGGTGCTGTGCGTCGCGCTGTTTACGGGCATCAACTCCGTTCGCGAACAGTTCTGGAGCGAACGTTACCCAGAACCTCTGATGCGCTGGCTGGCTGCCGCGCCTGCGCCGGCTGAACAGTATCATTGGCTGGCATCCCTGTACGATTTTCGCGTGTCGTCGCCAGACCTGTCGCTGTCGTCTGTTGACCTTGAGCGGCTCGGCTACGGCCAGGTGGTTGCCCGGGAGTCTTCGGTCGGGCAGCAGCTTCTGGTGCAGCGATTTGACGGTGCCATTCTCACTCTCCGGTTTCGTGACACCTATCGGGATGTGGCCGAAGCGACGGCGCTGGTGGTCCGCTCCCACCTGAACCAGGCGCAAGGAATGGGTGAGGAGGACAGGGCACATATCCTGCAACAGCTGGCAGAGGCGCTGGACGTTTCCTTGCAGCCAATCCGGAACCCGAACGAGGTGCCTGACGGCGAGGTGCTGGACCGCGTGTCTGAGCGTGGGCTGGCGCTGTATCAGCATGGCTCTGGTGGTGTGGCCAGCGTGATGATCCGGCTTGAAGATGGATCGCTGGTTAATCTCGCCATGCCATCGCCTTTTCAGGGCTGGGCCTGGCCGGTCGTGTTGCTGCTGATGATTGTAAGCGGTGGCGTGTTGGCTCTCGCGCTGCATCTGACGCTGCGGGATCTGGACAGCAATCTGCGGGCGGTGGAATCGGTGGCGGTGCGCATTGCCCGGGGCGAAATGGGGGCCCGGGTCGACGGGGGTGACAGCAACCTGGTCTCGAGGCTGGCGGCCGCGTTTAATGGTATGGCAGAACACATGCAGCGGCTGGTGGGGGTGCAGCGGGAAATGATCCATGCGGTCTCCCACGAGCTGCGGACGCCGGTTGCGCGCATACGGTTCGGCGTGCAGATGATCGAGAACGCGTCCAGTCCTGAAGCCCTGCAGAAGCAGTTGGATGGCATTGACGGAGACATTCAGGAACTGGACGAGCTGATCGACGAAATTCTCACTTACGCCCGTCTGGAACAGGGTGGCCCCGTGTTTGCCCTTGAGGAGACCTCGGTCACGGACATCGTGCGCCAGGTGGTTGGCGAGCAACAGCGGGTCCGCGTCGAGTTGGCCATTTCCGAGATCATTGACAGTGAATCCGAGCGTTGGGGGTTGTCCGACGTTGAGCCTCGTTATCTCCATCGTGCCATCCAGAATCTGGTGGGCAATGCGGGCCGTTATGCCAAAAGCAAAGTGGTGGTGAACTGCCATTTCGACGATGACAACTGCCGGGTTGATGTCGAGGACGATGGCCCGGGCATTCCGGAGGAGGACTGGGAAAAAGTATTCACCGCGTTTGCCCGTCTGGATGACAGCCGCACGCGGACGTCAGGTGGCTATGGGCTGGGCTTGTCGATTGTCCGCCGCATTCTGTACTGGCATGGAGGGCAGGCGTTTGTCAGCCGTAGCGAGAAGCTGGGCGGTGCCCGTTTCAGCCTGGTGTGGCCCCGCAAAAAGCCGGACGACGCCATTGTGTGAACCAGGCCTCACCCCCTAACCAGATGTAACAATCGGCATACATAACCGCAACTGAACGGCCCTGAAGCTTTGCCCATAATTCGCAGTGTAAGGGATGACTTTTGAGGTTGTAGTTCTTACGAACTTTCCTTGTTTCATTCGTCATTTGAGGGCCGGTTTTTCCGGCCCTTTTTTTTGCTTTTTTGTTGTCCTTCCACGCCTGCCCCGCTCTCCGCTGTTAGAATCACCAGAAAACAATGGAGTGCTGAACAAAATGCCTGACTACATTCTCGCCATTGATCAGGGAACCACCAGCTCCCGCGCCATCGTGTTTGATGAGACCGGCACCAGTGTGGCGGTGGCCCAGCAGGAATTTCATCAATATTTCCCCCGGGATGGCTGGGTGGAGCACGATGCCACGGAAATCTGGGAAAGCACACTGGCGGTCTGTCGTGAGGTTCTGGGTAAAGCGGGCATAGACGCAGCCCGGCTCGCCGGCATCGGCATCACCAATCAGCGCGAGACCACGGTGATCTGGGACCGGGAGTCTGGTGAGCCGATCCATCATGCCATAGTCTGGCAGGATCGCCGAACCGCGTCCATTTGTACCAAGCTCAAGACCGACGGTCATGAAAGCAGGGTAGTTGAGCGCACCGGCCTGTTGATTGACCCGTATTTTTCCGCCACCAAGATCGCCTGGATACTGGACAACACCGACGGGGCGCGAGCTCGGGCGGAAGCCGGCGAGCTTGCCTTCGGTACCATCGACAGCTGGCTGCTGTGGAACCTTACGGGCGGGCGCTCCCACCTGACTGACGCCACCAACGCGTCACGCACGGCGTTGTTCAACATTCATGAGCAGGACTGGGACGCAGAGCTGCTGACGCTGTTCCGGGTGCCGAAAGCGCTGTTGCCCGGGGTGATGGATTGTGCGGCGGACTTTGGCCATACCGAAGCACACTGGCTGGGCGCAGCCGTGCCGGTTGCCGGCATTGCGGGTGATCAGCACGCGGCGCTGATTGGCCAGGCCTGTTTCGAGCCGGGCATGGCGAAAAGCACATACGGTACGGGCTGTTTCCTGATGCTGAATACCGGGGATCAGGCACTGAGATCCGAGAACCGTCTGCTCACGACCATGGCTTACCGGCTTGATGGCAAGCCGTGTTACGCGATGGAAGGCAGCATTTTTGTCGCGGGAGCCGCCATGCAGTGGTTACGAGACGGGCTGAAGCTGATTCGCGACGCCAGCGAATCTGCCGCTCATGCCGAGCAGGTCGGCGTGGACAATCCGGTCTATCTGGTGCCGGCGTTCACCGGGCTGGGTGCCCCGCACTGGGACCCTCACGCCCGGGGTGCCATCATGGGGCTGACCCGTGATACCGGCATCGCAGAGATCGTGACGGCGGGACTGCAGTCCGTGTGTTATCAGACCAAGGACCTGGTTCGGGCGATCCAGAACGACGGTGCCAGCCTGCAAGCGCTGCGCGTGGATGGTGGTATGGCGGTGAACGACTGGGTCATGCAGTTTCTGGCGGACATTCTCAACGTCACCGTTGATCGCCCCAGAGTGACGGAAACCACGGCTCTGGGAGCCGCCTACCTGGCGGGGCTGCACGTCGGCGTGTTTCGCAGCCTGGAAGACATTGCCGGTTTATGGGAAAGGGAACGCCGCTTCGAGCCTGCCATGAGGCCTGCGTTGAGGGAATCGCTGTATGCCGGCTGGCTCGATGCGGTTGAGCGAATCTGTAACAACTGAGCGGCAGCTCAGGCGGTGCGCTCGAACGCGATGAGGTGATCAGCTTCGACGCGCACCGGCACATGCTCGCCCAGATGGAAATCCAGATGGCTACGGAATAGCGCCTCGAACTCGGTGTCCTCCGAGCAACGGAATCGGTAAAGGGTTGACGTGCCTGCAAAGGTTTTTTCAATGACCTTGGGTTTAAGACCGGAATCGGCATCGTAGACAATGTCATCCGGCCGGATCAGCACGTCAACCAGTGTGCCCGGCGGCCACTGGTAGGCTCGGTTGCCATGGATGGTGCCGAGTTCCGAGTCAATGGTGTCCGGCCCCAGTGTCTTGCCGGGAATAAAGCCGCCCTGGCCGACAAAGCTGGCGACAAAGCGATTGGCAGGCTCGTGATAGAGGTTGTAGGGCACGTCCCACTGCTGAATGCCCCCGCCTTTCAGAACGGCGACCTGATCGCACATTGCGAACGCTTCCTGCTGGTCGTGGGTGACCAGAATGGCACTGATACCGAGGGTCTTCAGAATCTCCCGTACATCCAGGCTGAGCCTGCGCCGCAAGTCCGTATCCAGGTTCGAGAACGGCTCGTCCAGAAGAATCAACGTCGGTTCCGGTGCCAGAGCTCGGGCCAGGGCCACCCGCTGTTGCTGGCCGCCGGACAGCTCATGGGGGTAGTTGCTGGCAAGATCCTGCAGGTGCACTAGTGTCAGCAGCTCCATGACCTTTTGCTGTCGTTCCTTCCTGCTTTGTTTGTGCAAGCCGAAACCCACATTGTCGGCAATGGTGAGATGCGGAAACAGCGCGTAATCCTGGAAGACCATGCCGATCCGCCGTTTTTCCGGCGACAGCGTGCGCCCCGGCAGGCTGATTGACTGCGACTGCAGACGGATCTCGCCGCTATTGAGTGGAAGGAAACCAGCCAGCGCGCGCAGCACGGTGCTTTTCCCGCAACCGCTGGGCCCCAGAAGACAACCAATGTCGCCGTGGCTCAGGGAAAAGCTGACATCCTTGACCACCGAACCGTTGCCATACCCACAGGACAGATTGTTGACTTCCAGCAGCCAGTCAGCGGTTAAGTTGGGGTTAAGGGGCACGGGATCAGTCCAGTTTGTTGAGGATCAGGAATTCCAGCAGGGCCTTCTGGGCGTGCAGACGGTTTTCTGCTTCATCCCAGACCACGGAGCTGGCATGGTCCATCATCTCGGCGGAGATTTCTTCACCCCGGTGGGCTGGCAGGCAATGCATGAACAAGGCGTCTTTGTCTGCCAGCGCGAGCAGTTCGGGATTGATCTGGTAGCCCCGAAACGCTTTTTCCCGCGCTTTCTGTTCGTCTTCCTGGCCCATGGACGCCCATACGTCGGTCACCAGCAGGTTGGCTCCGCGGGCGGCTTCGGCCGGGTCACGAATGACAGAGACCTGGTCGCGGTGCGCCTGCAGAAGCGCCTCGCTGGGTTCGTAACCTTCCGGACACGCGACACGGAGGTGAAAACCGAACTGCGCCGCCGCGTTGATATAGGAGTGGCACATGTTATTGCCATCACCCACCCAGGTTACGGTGGCACCGCGGATGCTACCGCGATGTTCGCGGTACGTCTGCATGTCCGCCAGTAGCTGACAGGGATGGAAGTCGTCAGTCAGGGCATTGATGACTGGGGCGCGGGAGGCGCTGGCGAATCGCTCTACGGTGTCGTGGGCAAAGGTACGGATCATCACTGCATCGACCATGCTGGAGATGACCCTGGCGGAATCCTCGACCGGCTCGCCGCGGCCCAGTTGGGTATCACGGGGTGACAGGAACAGGCCAGCGCCACCGAGCTGTGTCATGCCAGCTTCAAAAGAAACCCGGGTACGGGTGGATGATTTCTCGAAAATCATCGCCAGTACCCGGTTTTTCAATGTGTCCCGGGTGATGCCACTGCGCCATTCCTTGCGTAGCCGGCTGCTGTGATCCAGCAGGCTTTCCAGCTCGCTGGGCGTCATGTCATTCAATGTCAGAAAGTGTCTGGCTGCCATATCCTGGCCCTTTATAAAACGAAAACCCTGCGGCTCCGAAAAAAAACAACAACGCGACGGGCTGCGGATAAACCGCACCGGCGAGTGAACGTGATGGGAGCTACACTGGCTGTCTGGAAGACAGAGGTTCAAGTCTAGCCCGTCGGACAGGTGAAGACAACGGCGGGGTTTGGTGCCCCTGGCGCGGCGCGTGTACAATAGCAGTCAGGTAAGTTGCTTCCAGCAATCCCGTCTTCAATCAGAGGTAAATGTTCATGGACATTAACGAAACCATCAAGAGCCAACTTGAGGAAAACCCGGTCATTCTGTACATGAAGGGTACCCCCCAGGCTCCCCAGTGCGGCTTCTCGGCGAAGACCGTGCAGGCGCTGATGGCCTGCGGGGAGCGTTTTGCGTTTGTCAATATCCTTGATAACCAGGAATTGCGCGAGGCCCTGAAGGTCTATTCCAGTTGGCCAACCTATCCGCAGCTGTATATCAGCGGTGAGCTGGTGGGCGGTTGTGACATCGTTCTGGAAATGTCTGAAAGCGGTGAGCTGACAACCGCCGTCAAGGACGCTGCCAAGCAGGCTGAGGCCTGATCTAGGAGCCGGTTATACGCTCCGGGGAGAACACCAGTTCGACCCGGTAGCGTTTCCCGTTATGGTCATCCGGTAGTTCCGGGTACGGGCTGGCGGCGAGAGCGGCCCGGTAAGCCGCCCCATCAATTTCTTCCACCCCGCTTGATTGTGCCACCACGGCGCGCGTCAACGTTCCGCCTTCCAGCAAATGCAGTTCAATTTCCATCGTCACGGATTGTTTCAGGCCGCGGAGAGCTCGAATGCGGCTGCGTTTCAGCTCACCGGCAATTTCCGAGGCAAGCCTGACGATGTAGTCGTCCGTCTGTTCCGGTGTTTCGGTTATGCGCGTAACCTCAGCCGCGGGTTCTTCGGGGTGAGCGTTGGTCGGTGAGCCCTCCGCCACCGGAGCGGATTTTAGCGATGCCGTTTGGCTCTGCGAGGAAGAAGGCGTATCCGCCGGTCTCGCTGTCTTGCTTTCTGCCTCCGCAGCGGCTGTTTGTGTTCTCGCTTGGGCTTCGGTTCTGACCATGTCTGGCGTTTTCTGGGCCGGCTCTGGCACTGATGGTTCACTGGCGTGTTCTACCGGCCTGGCCGGGCTTTGTTGCGTGGGTGCGCTGCCGGGAGGGACCAGCTCGAAGGTGAGGCTGGACGTGGCCCGGTCGTCACGATCAAACATCAATGGCAGGCTCGATAGCACCAGAGTATGGAGCATCAAGGCAATGGAAATCGCCAGGGCAATACGATATTGCGCTGGCGGGCTTGCGGTGCTGCCTGGGTCCTGCATGAGGCGTCAGATACTCCGGGGTGGTGACGTGAGGCTATCCAGCCTTGCTTCTGAGACTGCCGACCACCGCATCCAGAGCCCGGTCAATCAAGGCTCCCTGTTCCAGTACCGTTAGCCGGCCACGGCGCATTTCATGGGCCAGATCCGTACGGCTCTTCTCAATGACTTTGAGGCCCATGCGGTTCACGAATACGAAGCAGTCCGCTTCCTCGATGATGGCGGAAAGTTTGCAACGGAAGCTGGCACCGTTCACCAGGTTGAACTCGACCCAGTTGCCGATTTCAACGGCATCAATCTGCGCAACGTATTCCGCTATGGCTGCCTCTTCGAGCTCCTGTTGCCGCTCTATAGCGGTTGGCAGCGAGGCTTCGGCCAGCCCCGCCGTTTCCGGCGCTGCGTCGTCCTCGCGGGCTTCAACCAGCGCGTTGGCGCGGAAGGCGTGGGTCAGTTCGTGCTTGAGTTCGCCCATCATTTCATCGAGTTTCGAGGAATTGTAAGAGACCTCTTCGAGCCCGGCGCGAAGCGCCTTGATCAGGCCTGGTACAACCCGGACCCATTGGTCGCGTTCTTCATCTTCCTGGTGGGGGTGAAGACACCAGATCAGATCGTCCACAACCCGTACGGAGTCCTGCCACCGATGTTCCACATCGTCTCGCAGGTAGGCGAGGAACATCACGCGGCTCCAGCCGTTGATCAGGATATTGCGGATGGCCTCCGGTAACCGGTAGCGCCCGGTCTTCTCCTGCAGGGTCTGGTCCACCGTTTCCTGGGCTTTCTCGGACTTGATGCGGCCCCGCTCAGATTCTCGGGTGCGCTGCTCTACCAGCGATGCTTTGCGGTTCTCGCGGGCAAGGTACTGGTCGAATTCTTCGCCGAGTGTCTCGAACAGTGACAGTTCGCCATCAAACTCGTTGAGGATGCGTTGAACGATGGTGTGAATCTGGTTGTACAGTGTGTCTCGGGTTTTTTCGTCGCTGTCGCTCCAGCCAATGCCGGCTCGAGCCAGTGAGTTCAGTAAACGGCGGGCCGGATGAGTGGAACGGCTGAAAAAGCTTCTGTCCTTTATCACCACCTTCAAAATGGGGATCTGCAAACGGCTGATCAGCACCTGTATCGGGGCCGAGAGGTTGTAATCGTCAAGGATGAATTCAAACAGCATGGATACGAGGTTGATCAGGTCCTCATCCATTTCGTTCAGTGCCGGCTTTTTTCCACCTTGGGGGGCGTTGCCAGCCAACAGCTGTTCGACGACCTGTCGAAGATCAACGGTGACGGGCTCACCCGCGCTCAGGTTCTCCGAGTGGGTGCCTGAGGAGTGCTGCGGCAAAGCGCTGAGCAGGCCGACCAATTCTGCCCCTCCAATAATATGAATGTTCGGGTCGGATGCCCTGGATGGTATGCCAGCGTTCGCTCTTTGCAGCGATAGCATCTGGCGGATCTGTTTGAACATGGCCGCGTCGCCGCTCAGGGCGGGTTGGCCGGAATACTCTGCTGTTTCCTCCGCAGCCTGGCTATCCGGGCCTGACGGCTTGGATTGGCTATGCTGCTGGCCAGGCTTGCCATGGTAACGGAAGTTTGGAATGACGCCGGCCTGAACCAGTATTCGGTTGGCTTCGTCCAGCAGCATGCCAAGATTGGACACCACGTAGCGGTCAAACTGCTTTAATAGGATCAACCGTTCCCGAATCTGGATTTCCAGGGTCTGGATGGCTTCGATAAAGGCACTGCAAAGGTGTTCCGGTGCCATTGGATTGACCGGCGACTCGTCACTGGCTTCTGGGTAAACGGCGCTGAAGCGCGCCTGAAGCTGAAGCAAAGGGCCCTGGAAGTGAGCCTTCGCCTTGGTAATCATGGCGTTAAGGGCAACCTGTTCTTCCAGGTCGTCGTTGCCGACCAGCGCAAGGTTGTCTGCGGACGGCTGAGCGGCCTGCTGTTCCTCATCAGGAACGCTGTTGCCGCTGCGTGGCGGGTTTGAAAAATTCTGCGCGACAGCGCTCTGAAAGTGCCGTTCAACACCTTTGCGTTTGATGCGAATTTCCCGCATCGCTTCAAAGTACCGGTTCTGCTCGTTGTTGCTGCGGGCATTGTTGGCCAGCTCGAACAACGTATCATCAACCGCGTCGAAAGCCCCCTGGAGCAGATCCCCCAGGCCAGCGATCACGGTTTCACGAATTCGGGTCACCTCGGCGGGGGCGGGCCTGGCACTCCCCGCCTCCCTGTGCTCGCGGAGATAATGTATGCCGGACTGCTTATTCATGGCCGACTCCTGTTTACGCCTCAACCGGATACATGACCGAGCTTACTGCCTTATATTTTCGTTATTGGTTAAATCTACCGCATTTTTACGTTCTGTAACACGTTTAAATGATAACAGAAACACGTTTCACAAACTTTTCGGGGTACCTTTACAGGTACCCCGACACGGGAGCATTTCGGGCCCCACCAAGAGGTCTCTAGCTAGTGTAAACCGGCCCGACGCCAACGCTCCAGATCACGACACTGATGGCCAGTAGGGCGACCAGCATGACCAGACCGACGGTCAGCACCGAGGAGGCAAACATGAACCCCCGGTCTTCCGGGATCTTCATCAGAATGGGCAGGCCTTCATAGAGCAGATACACCGCATACGCGGCTGCGACCAGGCCGACCAACATGTTTACCCAGATGTTGGGGTAGGCGGCAATCACGCCAAGTAAAAACATGGGGGTAGCGGTATAGGCTGCCATGGTCACGCCGCGGGGGGTGCGATCCTTGACTTCATAGGTGGCTGCGAAAAAATCGATGAATTTTCCCAGCACGTAGATGCCGGACAGCATGGCACCATAGAAAAGCAGGGATAACTGAACCCCGCTGGAAACTGTCAGCTTGGTGACCGCCCCGTCGCCGATTTGCCAGCCGACCTGGGTGGTACCGATAAATCCGGCCACTGCGGGTATCAGGGCGAGAATCAGAATATGGCCCAGATAGAGTTTACCAACGGATTCAGAATCCTGGCGAATGGCTTCCCATTCACGATCAGGATGAGTAAGCAAGCCAACAGTGTGTGACAGGCTCATTGAACAGACTCCTTGTGATTGTTGTTGTGTCGCACGACTGCCCAGTTTTCGTGTAATACCGGTGGCGGTCAAGGAGAGGGTTAAATTTTGATCTTCTAAGCCTGAGATTAATATAATCTAATGTTCTAAGCAGGTGGGCGCTATCGGCGGGCGCGTTTTTTCCGGCGCATGGGGTGTACGATTGCGGCCTTCACCACGTTGTCCTTGATTTGCAGCACCTCGACCCTGTGGCTTGCCACTTTCAGGCAAACGTTCGTTTCTGGGATGTTTTCCAGGGTTTCGGTGATCATGCCGTTGAGGGTTTTCGGGCCGTCCGTTGGTATTTTCCAGCCCAGGGTTTTATTGATGGTACGCAGTGCGGTGGCGCCGTCGATAATAAAGGTTCCATCGTCCTGAGGGATGATGTCCGGGCTGGTGGCCGCGTAATCCGTGGTGAACTCGCCAACGATTTCCTCAAGGATGTCTTCCAGGGTGGCCAGCCCGAGGACATCACCGTACTCGTCGACCACGATGCCAAACCGGCGTTTTCCTTTCTGGAAATTGATCAGCTGGGTGTTCAGGGGTGTGCTTTCGGGGATGAAATAGGGTTCCTGGCACAGCTGCATGATCATGGCTTTATTGATGTCTTCCTGGAGCAGCAGCTTGGAGACGCTGCGCAGATGCAGAATGCCCTGTATTTTGTTGATGTCGCCTTTGTAGACCGGCAGCCGGGTATGCTGGCTGCTGCGAAACTGCCGCAATATGGTATCCAGGTCGTCTTCCAGGTCGATGCCGACCGCGTCGTTGCGGGGCACCATGATGTCGTTGACAGTGACGTTCTCGAGGTCAAGAATGCCGACCAGCATGTCTTTGTGCTTTGCCGGGATCAGCGCGCCGGCTTCATTTACGACGGTGCGGAGTTCCTCCCGGCTGAGGTGATCGTTGGCGGCGTCGTCCGGCGAAATTCGCAGCACTTTCAGGATGGCACCGGTAAACAGGTTGACCGCCCAGACCAGCGGGTAAAGGATCTTGAGCAATGGCCCGAGCACATGGCTGGCCGGAAAGGCGATTTTTTCGGGGAACAGTGCGGCCAGCGTTTTGGGTGTGACTTCAGCGAAAATCAGGATAACCAGAGTCAGCAGCAAGGTAGCAATCGCGATGCCGGCATCGCCCCAGATGCGGATGGCAATCACTGTGGCTATGGACGACGCAAGAATGTTGACGAAGTTGTTGCCGATCAGAATCACGCCGATCAGTTGGTCGGTACGCTGAAGCAGGCCCTGGGCCCTTTTGGCACCTTTGTGGCCGGTTTTCGCCATGTGTTTCAGCCGATACCGGTTCAGTGACATCATTCCGGTTTCAGAGCTGGAGAAAAATGCAGAAAGGATGATCAGGCCCGCAAGAATGCTGAACAGGGCGGTGAGCGACGTTTCATTCATCGGTTGAAGACCAGTTCCAGTACAAATTTACTCCCGTAGAAGGCCAGCATCAGCAACGCACAGCCGGCGAGCGTCCATCGGCTGGCCGTTATGCCTCTCCAGCCTTTGGTGTAACGGCCTGCCAGCAGGGCCACAAAGACCACGAGAGAGAGCAGAGAGAACAGCGTTTTGTGCGCCAGGTCCTGGGCAAACAGGTCGTCGATAAACAGAGCCCCGGTGACAATCGCGAGGACCAGCATGACCACGCCAGCCCAGACCATTTCAAACAGCAATGATTCCATGGTTTGCAGGGGTGGCAGGTTACGGACCAGCGCGCTGTTGTAGTTGCGCTTGAGCTGCCGGTTTTGCAGGTAGAGCAGGGTTGCCTGGGCCGCCGCTAATGTGAACAGGCTGTACGCTGTCACTGACAGGGCGATGTGTGAGAGCATGCCATAGCTGTCTTCGGAGACCAGTCGAGACGGCGTGTGTGTCACCAGGGACAGGATAATGGTCAGTGCGGCCAGCGGGTAAGCCGCTATAAACAGTGTCTGGACTGGCTTGCGAAGATTGAGCCCTAATAGCAGGAACACAATCAGCCAGGAAATCAGCACTGAGCTCTGAAAAAAGCTGAAATCAAAGCCGCCTGCGTGATGAACCGTTTGGGCGATCAGCAGGCCGTGGCCAGTCAGGGCGAGAAGGCCAATCAACGTGGTGATGGCCAGATTGGACTGCAGACGGCCTCTGAAACTCAGTGCCTGCAAGGCGGTGCCGATGCTGTACAGAAAAAGAGAGGTGACCGCGAGAATCAGCGTTCCCATGACTTCCTTTTAACCACTGTCTGACTGGGGATCGGTGCAACAATTCACCGATTTGACCGGGCTGGTCGTTTCAAGGCGATAGTCTGGTTATAATGTCGCGATTATGCAACAGGAATCAAGGAGCTGTTCTCGGCTTCGTGGTTCGTGCACTCAATTTATTCGGGGTACGGAAGAGCAACATGTTTGAGAACCTCCAAGACCGACTTTCCGGCAGCCTGCGCAAAATTTCCGGCCAGGCGCGGCTGACCGATGACAATATAAAGGACACGCTGCGCGAAGTGCGGATGGCGTTGTTGGAAGCGGATGTTGCCCTGCCGGTCGTTAAGGACTTCGTTGAGGGCGTTCGTCAACGTGCAGTGGGGCAGGAGGTGCAGCGCAGCCTTACGCCGGGCCAGGTTTTCGTCAAGGTCGTCCAGCAGGAGCTTGAGCGGGTGATGGGAGACGGCAACGAGTCTCTCAACCTGTCTGCCCAGCCCCCGGCAGTGATCATGATGGCTGGTCTGCAAGGCGCGGGTAAGACCACCACGGTCGCCAAGCTGTCGCGGCTGCTGAAAGAGCGCCACAAGAAGTCCGTGCTCGTGGTGAGTGCCGATATATACCGCCCGGCGGCGATTCGTCAGCTCGAAACCCTGGCTGGAGAGGTCGGTGTCGAGTTCTTCCCGAGTTCCGCCGACCAGGACCCGGTAGCGATTGCGGAAGGGGCTATCGCTGCTGCGCGCAAGAAGCATATAGATGTGGTGATTCTGGATACCGCCGGCCGTTTGCACGTGGATGAGCAGATGATGGGCGAAATCGGGCGGCTGCATAAGGCGGTCAACCCGGTGGAAACCCTGTTTGTGGTCGACGCCATGACCGGCCAGGACGCCGCCAATACTGCCAAAGCCTTTAACGATGCTTTGCCGCTGACCGGTGTGGTGCTCACCAAGACCGACGGCGACGCCCGTGGCGGTGCCGCGCTGTCTGTGCGGCACATCACCGGCAAGCCCATCAAGTTTCTCGGTATTGGCGAGAAGTCCGATGCCCTGGAGCCCTTTTATCCGGACCGGGTAGCGTCGCGGATTCTGGGTATGGGGGATGTGCTCTCCTTAATAGAGGAAGCAGAGCGGAAGCTGGACCAGAAAAAAGCCCAGAAGCTGACGAAGAAGATCAAAAAGGGAAAGAGCTTTGATCTGGAAGACTTTCGGGATCAGTTGCAACAGATGAAGAGTATGGGTGGAGTTTCCGGGCTCATGGATAAGCTTCCTGGCATGGGTCAGATGGCGCAGGTCGCTCAGCAACAGGTGAATGACAAGTCCATGGGGCAGATGGAGGCCATCATCTGTTCGATGACGCGAAAGGAGCGTCGCTATCCGGACGTGATTAACAACGCCCGCAAGCGTCGCATTGCGGGCGGCTCAGGCACTCAGATTCAGGACGTGAATCGTCTGCTGAAGCAGCATAAACAGATGCAGAAAATGATGAAAAAGTTCGGCAAAAAAGGCGGTATGGCCAACATGATGCGCGGCCTTGGTGGCATGATGCCGCCGGGTGGCGGAGGCGGTGGTGCGCCGCCGTTTGGCCGTATGTAGAAAGCCGTACACAGAAAACAGGGAATCACTGTGTTTCCCTGTTTTCATCGGCGCTGATTTAGCATAGAATAGCGCCCCTTTCGAGTATGGGTCTTCACGCTGGCTGGTTTCCGGCGGGTGTGAATCGTACAAAGTTCGTAAAACAGAACAGGATATTGGTTAAATGGTAACAATCCGTTTGGCTCGCGGCGGCTCTAAGAAGCGCCCGTTCTATCACCTTGCAGTCACCGACAGCCGCAAATCTCGCGACGGTCGTTTTATTGAGCGCGTTGGTTTCTTCAACCCGATTGCCCGTGGTCAGGAAGAGCGTCTTCGCGTTGATCGTGATCGTGTTGAGTTCTGGCTGGGCCAGGGCGCTCAAGCCAGCGATCGCGTTGCCCAGCTGCTGAAAGTCGCTGAGTAATAACGTTTTAATACCGGGGTTCCTGGCATGACACAGCATTCGCAGGAAACTGTGATCGGTCGGATTACCTCGGTGTTTGGGGTCAAGGGGTGGCTGAAAGTCTATTCCTATACAGATCCCAGGGAAGGAATACTGAACTACCGTGACTGGACGCTGGTCCTCAACGGCAAGCGCATTCCGACCCAGCTTGAGGAAGGTCGTCGCCAAGGGCAGGCGGTCGTTGTCAGGCTGAAAGGTATTGATGATCGTGATCTGGCTCACACCTACAGTGGTGCTGAGGTCAAGGTTCCGACCACTGAATTGCCGGAACTTCCTGCAGGGGAGTATTACTGGCATCAGCTCGAAGGCCTTGATGTATTCACAGCTGAGGACGAATGCCTCGGCGTGTTGGATCATATGATCGAGACGGGCTCCAACGACGTTTTGGTGGTGAAGTCCAGTGAGGCTTCCATCGACCAGCGCGAGCGGCTGATTCCCTACCTTCCGGACCAGGTGGTTCGGCAAGTGGATCTGACCGCTGGGCGCATGGTCGTTGACTGGGACCCGGAGTTCTGACGGGTGTGGATTGGCGCAGTCAGTCTGTTCCCGGAAATGTTTGGTGCGGTCACGGATTATGGGATCACCAGCAGGGCAGTGCGTGACGGTCTTCTGACCTTCCGGAGCTGGAATCCGCGGGAATTCACCCATGATCGCCACCGCACGGTGGATGACCGGCCCTATGGGGGCGGCCCGGGTATGCTGATGAAAATTCAGCCACTGCGGGACGCAATCCATGCGGCCCGGGAAGCGGCCCCTGGCGAGGCCTGTGTGGTGTATCTCTCACCACAGGGGGAGACGCTGAATCAGGCATTGGTTGAGTCGCTTTCAGCGCACGAACAACTGATTCTGGTGGCGGGTCGTTATGAAGGTGTTGATGAGCGCCTGATCTTGGCGGAAGTCGATCGGGAAGTGTCGCTGGGAGACTTTGTGCTGTCCGGCGGCGAGCTGGCAGCCATGGCTGTCATTGATGCGGTTACGCGCCTCATCCCCGGAGCGCTGGGTCATGCGCAGTCGGCGGAACAGGATTCATTCGCCGATGGTTTGCTGGATTGTCCGCACTACACCCGGCCCGAGGTTTACGAAGGTCAGGCGGTGCCGGATGTTTTGTTAGGCGGTCACCATGATCAGATCCGGCGTTGGCGGCTCAAGCAGTCGCTGAGGCGAACCCGGGAGCGACGCCCCGACCTGCTGGAAAAGCGGGTATTTACGGACGAAGAGCGTGTGCTGCTGGAAGAAATATTGAACGAACCGGGTGCCTCTGAATCATCAGGGCATTAAAAGATTGGGTATCAGGAGTATACGATGAGCGGCAAGAACAACATCATCAGTCAACTTGAAACAGAACAGATGGCCAAGGAAATCCCTGCGTTTGCGCCGGGCGATACCGTGGTTATTCAGGTTCGTGTAACTGAGGGCAACCGTGAGCGTCTGCAGGCGTTCGAAGGCGTTGTGATCGGTAAGCGTAACCGTGGCATGAACTCGTCCTTCACTGTTCGTAAGATCTCTTACGGTGTTGGCGTAGAGCGTACTTTCCAGACTTACTCCAAGCTGATTGATAGCCTCAGCGTGAAGCGTCGCGGCGATGTGCGTCAGGCCAAGCTGTACTACCTGCGTGATCTGTCTGGTAAGGCGGCTCGCATCAAGGAGAAGCTGGGCTGATCAGCGAAAGCTGCACAGCGCGCTTGATGAAAAGGCAGCCAGTGGCTGCCTTTTCTGTGTCTGGCTGATATAAGTACGGCTTCAATGTCGACGGCTTCCGGGTGTATCGATGGTAGTAAAACGCAGACTCCGCCCTGAACTCCGGCCAGAGGATGAGGCGGTCGTCGCACGTTTTACCGATGTAATCTGGCTGGAAGACGGTCTCGGTGAGAAAACGCGGATGGCTTATCGCAGCGACCTCGAGCGGTTTGCGGGCTGGCTGGTCAGTCAACCGGGGCGGCCCTTGCTGACAAAGGTGCGCCGCGCAGACCTGCTCGCGTGGATATCCAGGGGCCTTGCGGACGGCGCGAAAACATCCACCGCCGCGCGCCGGCTGTCAGGGTTGCGGCGATTCTATCGCTACCTTCTGCGGGAAGGTGTCATCAGTGAAGACCCCACGCTGCAGATCGATAGTCCGCGCCTGCCCCGTCGTCTTCCGGATTCACTCTCCGAGGAAGATGTGGACTCCCTGCTGAGGGAGCCTGATCCAGAGGTGCCCATTGAGCTGCGTGACAAAGCCATGATGGAAATCCTCTATGGCTGCGGCTTGAGGGTATCGGAGCTGACCGAGTTGCGGGTGGACCAGGTAAATCTCCGCCAGGGCGTGGTGCGGATCACCGGCAAAGGTGGCAAGGAGCGACTGGTTCCGCTGGGGGAAGAGGCGATTGACTGGCTCTTGCGCTACATGAAAGAGGGTCGTGGCGAGCTGCTGAAAGGGCGGCCATCCGACGCGCTGTTTCCCGGCAACCGCCCGGTAGCGATGACCAGGCAAACGTTCTGGCACCGAATTCGTCATTACGCATTGCGTACAGGCATTCGAAAGCACCTGTCACCACATACCTTGCGGCATGCGTTTGCAACCCATTTGCTTAACCACGGTGCCGATCTGCGTGTGGTCCAGATGCTGCTGGGCCATTCTGACCTGTCCACCACTCAGATATACACCCATGTCGCGCGGCAGCGCCTTCAGGCCTTGCACGAAGCGCATCACCCGCGTGGCTGACGGCCTTGCTTTCGGGTAAGGTGGTGAGCCTGAACTATACCGGTAAATGGGTGTCCCACGGGCAGGCTGACAATGCTCCGGGCACTTTGGCCGGGTGCGCCAGTAAACTGAAAACGGAATTAATTATGTTTGCCAGAAATCTGATCAAATCCACCTTAATGGTTGTCCTGCTGATGGCGTGCCTGGTCGGCGTCCATGCCGCGACCGCCGGGGAGACGGAAGACAACATTGCTGAGCGGTTGAGCAAGGCCATTCCCGGTCTTCGGGTGTCGGAAGTTCGCAAGTCCGTCGCGCCGGGCCTGTACGAAGTCGAGAGCAGCAGTGGTGACATCATTTATACCACCCCGGATGGCGGTTACTTGCTGACGGGCGATTTGCTTCAGATTACCGAGAGTGGCATTGCCAATGTCTCGGAGAGCAATCGCACGGAGAAGCGCCTGCGTGAGATGGAGGCGTTTGAAGCCAATGGGGTGATCAGTTTCCCGGCGGACGGGGAAGAAAAAGCCGAAATCGCGGTGTTCACTGACATCGACTGTCCTTATTGCCGGAAACTGCACGACGAGGTACCGGAGCTGAACAGTTACGGTATTACGGTCCACTATTATGGTTTCCCGCGTTCCGGCCCCGACACTCTCTCGTGGAACAAATATGTATCGGTATGGTGTAATGACGACCCGCAAGGAGCCATGGACGATGCAAAATCTGGAAAAACGGTGGCCCGAAAAAGCTGCAATAATCCGGTAAAAGCCCAGTACGATCTGGGACAAAAAATAGGTGTAACCGGAACCCCGGCGATTGTTCTGGAAGACGGTAATATGGTCCGTGGTTATGTTCCTGCGAAGCAGCTCGCGGAAGGACTCGGCCTGCGGTAATTCGGGGCTTATTCAGTGTGCCCTTAACCGGTATACTATGCGCCCTTGCGACAAGCCCAAGAAAACCCAACAGCACCCCAATGGGGCCAGAGGTGAAAGTTTGAAAGACGTCAGTGTCGGAATCTGCGGATTGGGAACCGTCGGCGGCGGTACGTTCAATGTACTGACCCGGAACGCCACGCTCATTGCCGGTCGCGCCGGCTGCAACATCCGGATCGGCCGGGTGGCCAGCCGAACCCGCCGTGATGATATTGATCTGGGCGACATTCCGTTCAGTACCGACATTTTTGACGTGGTCAACGACCCCGCTATTGACGTGGTGGTGGAGCTGATCGGCGGTTACGACACCGCGCGCGAGCTGGTGCTTTCGGCCATCCACAACGGCAAGCATGTCGTCACGGCCAACAAGGCACTGATTGCGGTTCATGGCAATGAGATTTTTGAAGCGGCCGAGAAAGCCGGGGTTATTGTTGCCTACGAAGCGGGTGTTGCCGGTGGTATTCCCGTGATGAAAGCGATTCGCGAAGGCATGGCCGCCAACCGCATCGATTGGATCGCCGGTATCATCAATGGCACCGGTAATTACATCCTCACGGAAATGCGTGCTGGCCGCGAATTCGCGGAAGTGCTCAAGGAAGCCCAGGACCTGGGTTATGCCGAAGCGGACCCCACCTTTGACGTCGAAGGTATCGACGCGGCCCACAAGCTGACCATTCTGGCGTCCGCCGGTTTCGGTGTTCCGCTGCAGTTTGAAAAAGCCTACACCGAGGGCATCGCGCAGATTACGCCGTATGACATCGCCCACGCCGAGTTGCTTGGCTATCGCATCAAGCACCTGGGCATTGCCCGGCGCCGCGACGACGGCATCGAGCTGCGGGTTCACCCGACCCTGGTGCCCCGAAGCCATCTGATCGCGCAAGTTGATGGTGTACTCAATGCGGTGCTGGTGGATGGCGATGCCGTCGGCCAGACCATGTATTACGGCCCCGGTGCCGGCGATGAAGCGACCGCCTCGGCCGTCATTGCCGATATCGTTGATGTGGCGCGGAGCGTGGCCGCGCAAAGCAGCCAGCGGGTGCCGTACCTGGGATTCGCCCCCTCGGCACTGGAAGATCTGGACGTGCTGTCCATGGAAGACATCCAGTCCGCGTATTATCTTCGCATCACAGCGCTGGATCGCCCGGGCGTATTGGCCAAAGTGGCGTCGATCCTCAGTGAGCACGGCATCAACATTGAATCGATCATGCAGAAAGAATCGGAGCTGAAAGATGGCCGCATTCCGGTGATTATCCTGACCCACACGGTTCAGGAGCGCCAGATGAATCGCGCCATTGAAGAGCTCGAAGCCCTGACCGACATCGATGGGAAAGTTGTTCGCATCCGCGCTGAAAACTTTAACTGACAGGTACCCACGTGAGATACATCAGTACACGGGGCGAAGCACCCGCCCTGGGCTTTGAAGACGTTTTGCTGACCGGGCTGGCCACGGATGGTGGCCTGTACGTGCCGGAGTCCCTGCCGCACTTCAGTCTGGAAGAAATTCGTAGCTGGCGCGGCCTGTCCTATAGCGAGCTGGCGTTCAACGTCATGTTCCCGTTTGTGGACGATGCCATCCCGGCCGACGATTTTCGCGCCATGCTGGATGAGACCTACAGCGTGTTTACCCATCAGGCGGTTGCGCCACTGGTTCAGTTGGATACCAACGAATGGGTGATGGAACTGTTCCGTGGCCCGACTCTGGCGTTCAAGGATTTCGCGCTGCAGTTGCTGGGCCGCTTGCTGGATTACGTGTTGGAAAAGCGCAAACAGCACGTAGTGATCATGGGGGCTACCTCTGGCGACACCGGTTCCGCCGCTATTGAAGGCTGCCGTCGCTGTGAACACGTGGATATCTTCATTCTCCATCCGCACGAGCGGGTGTCTGAGGTGCAGCGCCGTCAGATGACCACGGTCAAAGGTGACAACATCCACAACATCGCGGTGCGCGGCAATTTCGATGACTGCCAGCGCATGGTGAAAGAGAGTTTCGGCAATCAGTCTTTCCTCGGTGGCAAGACTCAACTGGCCGCGGTGAATTCCATCAACTGGGCGCGGATCATGGCCCAGATCGTCTACTACTTCCACGCGTCACTGGCGCTTGGCGGTCCAGACCGCAGCATGGCATTCTCGGTGCCAACCGGTAATTTTGGTGATATTTTTGCCGGCTACCTGGCCAAGAAAATGGGCTTGCCGATTTCCCAACTGGTGATCGCCACCAACCGCAACGACATCCTTCACCGCTTCATGAGCGGCAACAGGTACGAGCAGCAGCAGCTTGAGCACACCTTGTCGCCCAGCATGGATATTATGGTGTCCAGCAATTTCGAGCGCTTGCTGTTCGACCTGCACGGTCGTGACGGGGCGGCGGTCAAGCTGCTGTTGGAAAATGCCGCGAAAGGTCCGGTCAGTATCGAAGATTATCGCTGGCGGCACGCCCGCAAGCTGTTTGACAGTGACGCGGTGGATGATAAGTCCACCTGCGACACGATTCGCGAGGTCTTCAATCACAACGAATACCTGCTCGACCCCCACACCGCCATTGGCGTTCGCGCGGCCCGTAACTGTCGTCGCGACCCGGCCGTGCCGATGATCACTCTGGGCACCGCGCATCCGGCCAAGTTCCCGGATGCCATTGCCGAAGCGGGCCTGACCATCAAGCCCGAACTGCCGGCGCACATGGTCGACCTGTTCGAGCGGGAGGAGCGTTACACGGTGCTGGATAACAACATCGCGGGCGTTCAGGAATTCATCGTCAAGAACTGGAAGAATACCTGACCCGGTATGCCGCCAAAAAAGATCCTGCGTCGCCCCCAGCCTGATACCTCATCAGGTTGGGGGCACAACCTGCCCCCTCTGCTTCGTCGGCTTTATGCCGCACGGGGTGTCACCTCTGATGAACAGTTGAGCTATACCCTCAAACACCTCGCGTCGCCGCTTGAGTTGCGCGGTATTGAGCGGGCGGTGTCGTTGATGGCCGAAGCCATTGCCAATCAGCAACGGGTGATGATCCTGGGCGACTTCGACGCAGACGGTGCGACCAGCACCGCCGTCGGCATGCTGGGGTTGTCCATGCTGGGGCTGGAAAGTATCGATTTCCGCGTGCCCAGCCGATTTTCCGATGGCTATGGACTGACCCCGGGGATTATTCATCGGCTTAAAGACGAGGGTGAATTGCCGGACCTGTTAATCACGGTGGATAACGGAATTTCTGCGGTAGAGGGCGTGGCGGCGGCAAAAGAACTGGGTATGCGCGTGGTCATCACCGATCACCATCTGGCGGGCGAGACACTGCCGGACGCCGACGCCATCGTGAACCCCAATCAACCGGGATGCCCGTTTCTCAGCAAAAACGCCGCCGGTGTTGGCGTGATGTTCTACGTGCTGACGGCCTTGCGCAAGCACCTGCGAGAGCAGGGGCGGTTACCTGATCCCCAGCCGAATCTTGGCACCCTGCTGGACCTGGTGGCGCTGGGAACGGTGGCCGATGTTGTGCCTCTGGATCACAACAACCGAATCTTCGTCGAGCAGGGCCTGCGCCGCATCCGCCAGGGCGAGGCCCGGCCGGGTATTCTGGCCCTGCTGGAAGTGGCCGGTCGCGATCACACGGCCATCAGTTCCACCGACCTGGGTTTTGTGGTCGGCCCGCGCCTTAACGCCGCCGGTCGACTTGATGACATGAGTGTCGGCATTGCCTGTCTACTGGCGGACAGCCCTGACGAAGCGCGCAGGCTGGCCAGTGAACTGGACACCTTCAATCGCGAACGCCGCACCATCGAGAAAGACATGAAGGCTCAGGCCCAGGACCTGTTGGCATCCATGTCTCTGGATCTGGAGGGGCTGCCCTGGGGGCTGGCGCTGTTCGATCCGGACTGGCACCAGGGCGTGATTGGCATTCTCGCAGCCCGTATCCGCGAACAAACCAATCGTCCTACGGTCGCGTTTGCGGCCGACGACAACGGCGAAGACATCAAAGGCTCCGCCCGCTCCATCCCCGGCCTGCATATCCGCGATGCCCTGGCGGTCGTGGACGCCCGTCACCCCGGGTTGATGAAAAAATACGGCGGCCACGCCATGGCGGCCGGCATGACCCTGGCCAGAGCAGACCTGGACACCTTTTGCGAAGCCTTCGACAAAGCCGTGCGGGCCACCCTCACCGCGGAAGATCTGGAAGCCGGCATCGTCACCGACGGCGCACTGACCACTCAGGAATTGTGCCTCGATACCGCCGCGTTATTAAAGAAAGCCGGGCCCTGGGGGCAGCATTTCCCCGAACCTCTGTTCGACGGCGAATTCCGCGTAGTCAGCCAGCGCATCGTCGGCGAAAACCACCTGAAACTGGTGCTGCAACCGGCGGATGGCAACGGCATTGTCGATGGCATCGCCTTCAATACCGGCCCGGAAGTGCCGGATTACACCACAACCGGTGCAAGAGTGGTCTACAAGCCCGATTCGAATACGTTCAGGGGCCGAACCAACCTGCAGTTGCTGGTGGATTATCTGGAGCCGCTGACCTCCTGATTTTCGGTGGGGTTGTCGGATTACGAGGCGCTGCCTCTAATCCGACCTACGGTCAGGTGCCCAGCTGTTCTAACCGTAGGTCGGATTAGCGAAGCGTAATCCGACAGGCATAGAACGCCGGAACCAGTCTCCTCGCCCAACAAAACCACAGGCTGATTTACTAACAGAATTCCGGTAGAATCTCGCCTCTGTTTTTACTCTCCATTTTCAAGAGCGAGTAAGGGTTTCATGGAAATTAATCCCATTGTGACGAAGATTAAAGAGCTTCGTGAGCGCACTGAAGCGCTCAGGGGGTATCTTTGACTACGATCAGCGCAGCGAACGGCTGGTTGAAGTAGAGCGGGAACTGGAAATGCCCACCGTGTGGGACGATCCCGAGCGTGCCCAGGCTTTGGGGAAAGAGCGTTCGGACCTTGAGCTGATCGTGCGCACCATCGACAACCTCACCTCTGGCGTGGAAGACGCCGAAGGCCTGCTGGAAATCGCGGCCGAAGAAGAGGACGAGGGCACCGTTGGCGAAATTGAAGCCGATCTGGCAGGTCTCGATAAGGAACTGGAAAAGCTGGAGTTCCGCCGCATGTTCTCCGGCGAGATGGACGCCAACAACGCTTACCTGGACATCCAGGCAGGCTCCGGCGGTACTGAAGCGCAGGATTGGGCTAATATGCTGCTGCGCATGTACCTGCGCTGGGCCGAGCGTCGAGGATTCAAGGCGGAAATCGTCGAACTGCAGGAAGGCGACGTGGCGGGCATCAAGAGTGTCACCATCCATGTGCAGGGTGATTACGCGTACGGCTGGCTGCGCACTGAGACTGGGGTTCATCGCCTGGTACGAAAATCACCGTTTGATTCCGGCAACCGTCGTCACACCTCTTTCTCGTCTGTGTTTATATCACCGGAAGTGGACGACAGCTTCGAGATTGAAATCAACCCGTCCGATCTGCGGGTGGATGTTTACCGCGCCTCCGGTGCCGGTGGTCAGCACGTCAACCGGACTGAGTCGGCGGTGCGTCTGACCCACGGCCCCTCCGGCATTGTCGTGGCCTGTCAGGCTGGCCGAAGCCAGCATCAGAATAAAGACAAGGCGATGCAGCAGCTCAAGGCCAAGCTCTTTGAGCGCGAGATGCAGGAGCGCAACGTCGAGAAACAGAAGGCGGAAGACGCCAAAGCCGACATTGGTTGGGGCAGCCAGATCCGTTCCTACGTGCTGGATGACGGGCGAATCAAGGATCTGCGTACCAAGGTCGAAACCAGTAGCACCCAATCGGTGCTGGACGGTGACATCGACAAGTTCATCGAAGCCAGCCTGAAGATGGCGCTGTAACCAGCGCCTGCCACGCTACCCCGGAAACCCCGATTTTTTAGTGAGCCAACATGACTGATCAAACCCAGAATGCACCGCACGACGACAACAAGCTGATTGCCGAGCGCCGCGCCAAGCTGTCAGAGATGCGCGAGCAGGGCAACGCCTTTCCTAACGACTTCCGCCGGGACACCACCGCCGCCGAGCTTCAGGCCAGGTATGGTGACAAAACCAAGGAAGAGCTGGCGGAAATGGGTATTCAGGTGGCCATTGCCGGCCGCATGATGCTGGATCGCAAAGCGTTCAAGGTGGTTCAGGACATGACCGGCCGCATGCAGATCTACGCTTCCAAGGATGTGCAGAAAGACACCAAGCACTGGGACCTGGGGGACATTGTGGGGGTGCGTGGCATCCTGTCGAAGTCCGGCAAGGGCGACCTGTACGTGACCATGGATGAGTACGTGTTGCTCACCAAATCCCTGCGTCCTCTGCCAGAGAAGCACAAAGGCCTGACCGACACCGAAGCCCGCTACCGTCACCGCTATGTTGATCTGATGGTCAACGAAGACAGCCGCAGGGTGTTCTATGCGCGGTCGAAAATCATCAGCGTGATGCGGCAGTACTTCACCGACCGGGACTTCATGGAAGTGGAAACCCCGATGCTGCAGGTGATTCCGGGCGGGGCTACGGCACGGCCGTTCGTCACCCACCACAACGCCCTGGGTATCGACATGTACCTGCGGATTGCGCCCGAGCTGTTCCTCAAGCGCCTGGTGGTTGGTGGTTTTGAGCGGGTGTTCGAGATCAACCGCAACTTCCGTAACGAAGGCCTCTCCACGCGCCATAATCCGGAATTCACCATGGTGGAGTTCTATCAGGCCTACGCCGATTACAACGACCTGATGGACCTGACCGAAGACATGTTGCGCACCATCGCCCAACAGGTACTGGGCACCACCACGGTGGTGAATACCCGCACGCTGGCTGATGGCGAAGAGGAAACCATTGAATACGATTTCGGCAAGCCCTTTGAGCGCCTGACCGTGGTGGATGCGATCCTGCGCTACAACCCGGATATGAAAGCCGATCAGTTGGCTGACGAGGCCAGTGCCCGCCAAGTGGCGAAGGACCTGGGTATTCATCTCAAGAACGGCTGGGGACTGGGCAAGGTGCAGATCGAGATATTCGAGGCCACCGCCGAGCATCGCCTGATGCAACCGACCTTTATCACCGACTACCCGAAGGAAGTGTCTCCGCTGGCGCGCTGCAAGGACAACGACGCATTCGTCACCGAACGATTCGAATTCTTCGTCGGTGGGCGCGAAATCGCCAACGGCTTCTCCGAGCTGAATGACGCCGAAGATCAGGCGGAACGCTTTCAGGATCAGGTCGCGGAAAAAGACGCCGGTGATGACGAAGCCATGTTCTACGACGAAGATTACGTTATGGCGCTGGAATATGGCCTGCCGCCAACGGCCGGCGAAGGCATCGGCATTGACCGGCTGGCCATGCTGCTGACCGATTCCGCCTCCATACGCGACGTCATTCTGTTCCCCGCCATGCGCCCGGAGCACAAGCCAGACAACCGGAAAAACGAGGCCTGATCCATGCGCCCGGTTGAGACACTGGCCAGCCAGCTCCGGTCTGACCGGGGCTGGCGCGAGCATCTCGAACCAGAATTCCGCCAGCCCTACATGCAGGCGCTGGCGGATTTTCTGGCATCGGAAGAGCAGGCGGGCAAGACTCTGTTTCCCGCCAGCCATCATTGCTTTAATGCCCTGAACACCACGGCTCTGGACGACGTGCGCGTCGTCATCCTGGGGCAAGATCCCTACCATGGTCCCGGCCAGGCCCACGGCCTGTGCTTTTCCGTCCGACCGGACGTCACCACGCCGCCGTCGCTGGTGAATATCTTCAAGGAAATACGCGAGGATCTCGGTATCGAGCCGCCAGACCACGGCTGCCTGCAACCCTGGGCGGAGCAGGGCGTGTTACTGCTCAACAGCGTATTGACGGTCGTTCAGGGCCAGGCGGGCGCGCACCAGGGCAAAGGCTGGGAAATCTTTACCGACAAGGTCATCGAAACCATCAACCGGGAGCGGCAGGGCGTGGTGTTTATGCTCTGGGGCAGTTACGCCAAAAAGAAAGGGCAGCACATTGATCGTAGCCGCCATCATGTGCTTGATGGGCCGCACCCATCACCACTGAGCGCCTACCGGGGCTTTTTCGGCTGCAAGCATTTCTCCAGAGCTAATGAGTGGCTAAAACAGGAAGGCTTACCAACTGTGGACTGGGGGCTACCCACTAAAGCCAAACTTCTGGAGCGCTATCGCCAAGGGTCGCAAGCGTAAGCGAGAGGCCCGCGCCTCCCAAAACCGTGCGGAGCCATGGATGGCGGAGCCGAGCGTACAAGGACGTATTCACAGCGTGTGTTGGGAGGCGCGGGCTTCTCGCTGGAGCTACCTCCCACTGTGAGCTACTTAAGCAAAGCCATAGCCGCTTCCATCTGAGCGTTGAGATCCTCCTCCTCGCTCATGTCGGCATTCGGATCAATACCCAGGCGGCCAAACGCCGTCACGGTATTCCTGTCAATGTCCGTCCAGGCGTGGTCTGAACCGGCGACCAGTTGCAGATTCGCAATCATCACCAGGTCTGCATAATCCGCGGCGGGCACCTCACGCTGGAAATTGGCGTACTCCAATGGCACGTTCTGCAGCTCTTTCGGAAAATCCCACTTCTTGAGAATTTCCGCACCCAGGCGAGGGTGCAGCTCTTCAATCACGTTATCCAGCATGATGCCGCTGACCTGGATGTCCTGGTCTTCCACATAGCGCAGAATGGGTAGCACACCAATCTGGTGCACCAGCCCGGCAAGTGTTGCCTGATCGGGCTTCAGCCGGGTGTATTGCTGCGCCAGTACATGGCATATGCCTGCCACTTCCGTGCTGGTTTGCCAGGTGGCACGAAGCCGCTTGTCGATCATATCGGAGGTGGCCTGGAACATCTGCTCCATCGCCAGGCCCATGGCCAGGTTGCTGGTGTAAGCCATGCCCAACCGGCTAACGGCCATGTTGAGGTTTTCAATGGCGCGGCTGCCGCGAAACAGCGGGCTGTTGCAGACACGAATGATGCGTGCCGACAGCGCGGTGTCATTACTGATGACCTTGACCAGATCCATGATGGCCGAGTCCTCGGACTCGGCAATGTCGCGCACCTGCAAGGCCACTTCCGGCAAGGTGGGCAGTACCATTTTGTCATTGTCGATCGCGCTGATCAGATCATTTTTGATGGTTTCAACAATATTCGACATGGTCAGATAAGGTCCGTTGTTTGGAATGCTTCTGCCCGCCAGATGGTTGGGCGAGCATTAAAATAGTCAGGAATATGAAGTACTTTATAGCAAAAAATCACCCAGATGCCTGTCAACTTATGTATCTGGGCCGCCAGCGGCGTCCTGTTCCGGTACCGGGTAAGGCAGGGTGAGGCGCTGCAGCGGGGTATCCGGCGTCGTTTCCAGATGCAATGGTGTGCCCACCATGTTATGACGTACCACGGCCAGATACTCACTGCTCCCGTCGTTCAACTGGACGCTGTTCACCACGTTCCCGACCGGCTTTTCACCGGCCATGACGGCGGTGCCGGGTGGTGAGGCGGCACCTTCAGCGCTGAAGCGGAACAGGCTTTTTTTCAACTGCCCGAGAAAATGCATCCGCGCGATGACCTCCTGCCCGGTGTAACACCCCTTCTTGAAGTGAACGCCACCCACGTGCTGCCAGTTAAGCATTTGTGGAACGTAGGCTTCAAAGGAGGCGTCGGTCAGCATGGCGATCCCGGCGGCTATCTCCGAGGCTTGCCAGTTGATGGCGGCGGTGTCGTCATCGGCGGCAAAGATCGGGGCATGCTCGGCTGAAGGTTCACCGATCTGCCAGTATTCGAAGCGGTCCAGCCCTTCGGCGGTGCTTTCTGTGCGAATCAGATGGTGGCGGCCCAGCACGATGCTGGCTCCAGGCTGATTAAGCGCATCCAGCTGGCCTGGGCTCAGGCGCGTGGCCAGGGTGCTGCCAAGGATACCAAAGATGCGGGCATCGTCGAGGACGTCCATGGAGGTGCCACGAAACAGCATCAGGTATTTCCGAAGCTGGCCGGAGATAGTGTCAATGAGATCCGCGGGCACGGACATCAACACGTCCTCACCGGCGCGCACGAGCCGTGTCAGGCAATAGGCCCGGCCCTTTGGCGTAGCGGCTGCCGCGCGAGGGGAGAAGGCGGCTGTTACGTCGGCCAGGTTCTGGCTGAATTGGCCCTGGAGGAACTTATCCGTTCCCGGGCCGGTAATGCGCAAAATCCGCTGGTTTTCGTCATGGGTCCAGGCCGATGAAGGCAGCGGCTGGCTGGCGCGCGGGTTGGCTGAATCTGTCATGGAACACTCCCGGTTCAGGTAGTACTGGCGAGGTTGCGACTGGCCCGGCCCAGTCTGAGCCACATCCGCAAGCGACGAAAGCCCTCCGGTGTAACGTTGCGTAGATACGGGCCAAAATCGGCCAGAACCACCGTGTGTGGCTGGGATCTGGCGTCGGCGGTGCGGATTTTTAAGAGGGTTAGCCGGCGGCCGACACGGCTTTCGGCTGCAATGGAAACCGGCGCTGACCTACCAGTCCCGAACTGGGCGTGCAGTTGGCCCTGGTCAACGGTGAGCTGGGTCACTGTGTTGCACGCCCGTAAACAGGTGGTCAGCCAGCCCCGGCCACCTATGGGCTGAAGGCGAAGGTCAATCCGGTTGGACACGGTTCACTATCATGGCCACGATGCGTTGAAGATCGGGATCTTCCGGACGACTGCGCTGCATGAACCACTCGAACATGTCGGTATCTTCGCAGGTTAGCAGCTTCTCGTAGCGTGCCTGGTCGTCTGCAGGCAGGTCGCGGTATACCTCTTCCACAAAGGGAATCAGCAAGACGTCCAGTTCCAGCATGCCACGGCGGCTGTGCCACCACAGGCGTTTGTATTCGGTGTTGTCAGACATTCGGCTTCTCTTTCCGGCGGTCGGATGGGTCAGGGTGATAGCTTTCTGTAGGTTGTGGGAAACAGCACGGTATCCTGCGGCTCGTTGAGCAGCCCCGGATAATCCAGCGTGAAGTGGAGCCCTCGGCTTTCCTTGCGCTGCAGCGCGGAGCAGATGATCAGGTCTGCGACCGTTACCAGGTTGCGCAGCTCAAGCAGGTCATTGGTGACCCGGTAGTTGCTGTAGAACTCACCGATTTCCCGCGACAGCAGATCCACGCGATGCTTGGCACGTTGCAGGCGTTTGGTGGTTCTGACAATGCCCACGTAATCCCACATGAAGTGTCGCAGTTCGTCCCAGTTGTGGGAGATTACCACGTCTTCGTCGGAATCCCGCACCTGACTTTCGTCCCAGTCAGGCACCGGAGGCGGTGGCGGAATGTCCGCCTCGCGGCGGGCAATGTCGGCAGCGGCCGCGCGGCCATAGACCAGGCACTCCAGCAGCGAATTGCTGGCCATGCGGTTGGCTCCGTGCAGTCCGGTGAACGCGGCCTCACCCACCGCGTAGAGCTGGTTAATGTCGGTGCGCGCGCGGTTGTCACTGACAATGCCGCCACAGGTGTAGTGAGCAGCCGGGACAACGGGAATGGGTTCGCTGGTAATGTCGATGCCGAATTCCAGACACTTTTCATAAATGGTCGGGAAGTGATGCTTGATGAAGTCAGCCGGTTTGTGGCTGATGTCCAGATACAGGTGGTCGGCACCGAGGCGTTTCATTTCGTGGTCAATGGCGCGTGCGACGATATCCCGGGGAGCCAGCTCCCCCCGCTTGTCGAAGCGCTCCATGAAACGGCTACCGTCCGGCAGTTTCAGTACCCCACCTTCGCCCCGCACGGCTTCGGTGATCAGGAACGATTTGGCGTGGGGGTGATACAGGCAGGTGGGGTGGAACTGGTTGAATTCCATATTGGCCACCCGGGCCCCAGCACGCCAGGCCATCGCTATGCCGTCACCGGAGGCACCGTCCGGGTTGGTGGTATACCGATAGGCTTTGCTGGCTCCGCCGGTGGCAATCACGGTGAAACGGGCGCGCACGAGCTCAACGTGATTGTCGTCGAGATTAAGAATGTAAGCACCAACGCAGCGGTTACCGGGTAGTGACAATTTGCGGTTGGTGATCAGGTCCACCGCGACACGCCGCGAGAGCAGGGTGATGTTGTCTCGCGCCTGGGCCTGTGAGGCCAGGGTGGTAGACACCGCGTGTCCGGTGGCATCGGCGGCATGAATGATTCGCCGATGGCTGTGCCCGCCTTCGCGGGTCAGGTGGTACTGGGCCTGCTCATCCCGGGTAAAATCCACACCGGAATCAATCAACCAGTTGATGCTGTCCTTGCCGTGTTCAACAGTGAACTGAACGGCGTCCGCGTGGCACAGGCCCGCCCCGGCGTTCAGAGTGTCCTGGACATGGTTTTCCAGGGAGTCTTCGTCGGCCAGAACGGCTGCGATGCCGCCCTGGGCCCAAAGCGTTGCCCCACTGCTGATGTCTGCTTTACTCACTACGCAGACACGAAGATGGTCGGGCAGGTTCAGTGCAACGCTAAGGCCGGCAGCGCCGCTGCCGATAATCAGGACATCGAATTCGTGAGACTGTGGCATTGGGTCGTTATCGCGGGCCATAATGTGGATGTGTATTGAACTAAACTTTGTGCCTGCTGTCTATTTGCCCTGACAAGGACTGGCCCAGGGGCCACCGCCTATAACCAGAGTGGATGCCGGACAGCAGCATGACGAAGACCCAATCGAGGCAGGCAGGCCAGTTGGCCACACATTATGAACCTCCCGGCACTCCGTCCATGAATCCGGATACTGAACAGAAAAAAGGGGAAGCCCCTGATGGTCAGACGGACCTCCAGTTGGTCCGTAAGGTCCGCCATGGTGACCGGCCGGCCTTTGACCTGCTCGTTGTCAAATATCAGTCCCGGGTGGCTTCCATCATCAGTCGCTATGTATACGACAGCCAGGAAGTGCTGGACCTGACCCAGGAAACCTTCGTGAAGGCATTCCGGGCCATCGACCGGTTTCGTGGCGACAGTGCGTTTTACACCTGGCTCTACCGAATCGCGGTCAATACCGCCAAAAACTACCTGGAATCCCGTGGGCGTCGCCCCCAGGGCAGCGCTGACTCGGCCGATGCGGAAAACTTTGAAGATGGAGGCCGGCTGCAGGATAACGCATCGCCTGAAAAGCTGCTTCAGCGTGAGCAGTTGCAACAGGAATTCAACCGGGCAATATCGGCTCTGCCAGAGGAACTCCGCTCGGCTTTCCTGCTCAGAGAGTATGACGGGTTGAGCTATGAAGACATCGCGCGCATTCTCGAATGCCCGATCGGTACGGTCCGATCCCGGATTTTCAGAGCACGGGACGCAGTTGATCGGCAGCTTGGGCCGCTGCTTAATAATTCCCCGACGTAATTGAGGTTGCATCCCATGGATGATCGTCTCAGAGAAACGCTGTCTGCCATGATGGACGATGAAGCAGACGAGCTCGCGGTTCGCCGCCTGTTGTCTCATGGTGAACAGCGTGATGTCCGCTCCCAGTTGCAGCGTTGGCAGCAGGTGAGGGACCTCATGCACCAGGGACATGTACCTGCCGACTCAGTGGATGTGAGTGCCGGTGTCAGGCGTGTATTGTCGGGGCAAAGGTCGTCACAGTCGGAGACGCCGGAGGTGGACGTGCTCGCGCGCAATTGGCGTTGGCCGGCGGTCGCCATGGTTAGTCTGGCGTTAATTGTGGGTTTCGGTGCCGGAGCCGGCTGGGAATCTTCGGAACCCGGGGGCGGTGGCGCGGAATTTGCCAGTGCGGGCGCTACGATGACGGGCGACAGCGCTGAGAGCCCGGTTCAGGAAGTGGCATTGCAAGGCCTGGATGAAGAGCAGTGGGAGCACGTTAGCCGTTACCTTCTGGAACACGCTCAACATAACAGTGTCGGGGCCGGGCGGGGATCGGTTGGCTACGCGCGGCTGGCCAGTGCGTCTGCACCCGCGTATTAGGATTCAGGAGTGGATGAATTGATGTTGAGCTGGCTGTCGATGATCGGGTATGCACAGGTGCGCAGAGGCCTTCTCGTGGTTGTTGCTGGCCTGTGTCTGTCCGTATCCGCCATTGCCGATTCCCAGGGAGCACAGGAGCCGGTGCCAGCGTCACCCGCGCCTGAGACGGCGGAACAGTGGCTTACTCATATGGGGCCTGCCCTGAACATGACCTCGTATCGAGGCGTCTTTGTGTATGCCCGGGGAGATCAGGTCAGCTCCTTGCAGATTGCTCACCGCTACCGCAACGGGATGGTGGAAGAGCGCCTTGTGCTTCAGGACGGTGGTAGCGGTGAAATAGTTCGTAAAGGCATGAAAGTGGTCTGCGTTCTGCCGGACCATGGGCGCGTGCAGCTGGACCAGGTGATTCCTTCCGGGCCCTTTGCCGAAGCATTCACCAGCCAGTTGGTGCCGGTGATCCGGTGGTACGCGCCCGAATTGCTGGGGGAAGATCGCATCGCGGGTTATAACGTGGTCAAGATAGGCCTTAAGGCCAGAGACCAACATCGGTATAGCCACCGGTTGTGGCTGGAGAAATCCACCGGCTTGCTGGTGAAAAGCCATGTTCGGTCGGGCGGGGGCGATGTCCTCGAGCACTTTCAGTTTACCAGCCTGGAAATTACCGACAATATCCCGGATGCCGAGCTGGAGGTGCAGTTCCAGGGGCACGAAGTTGAGCGGGATCTGACAGCAGAACAAACCGACTCTCCAACGCCGCGAATGGACGGCTGGGTATTGCGCTGGCAACCGGAGGGATTTGTGCCAGCGGCGGCCCCTCGGTCGGGCACAGGGCAGGCGGTGGCTTTCTCCGATGGGCTGGCGGCATTTTCCGTGTTCGTCGAGCCAATGGGGCGAATGTCGATGCCCACGGGGGCGTCCAGAATTGGCGCTACGACTGTTTACATCAGCCAGCTGGATGCCGGGGATAAACCGTTTCTGATTACTGTTGTGGGTGAGGTGCCGCCGGCAACCGCCAGGAAGGTGGCCGAATCCGTGGAAATTGATGACGCCATGGCATTTGAGACGGCCGGCCGATGATTACGGAATCTGGGAAAGTCGTTGCAATTGAAGGGCACCGCGCCTGGGTCCAGACCATTCGTAACAGTGCCTGCCAAAGCTGTTCTGCCCGCCACGGCTGCGGCCAGAAAGTGCTGGCCAGCGCAAGTGGCGGCAAGGCGAATCAGGTTCTGGTGTCGAATGGCTTGTCCGCGGTGGTCGGTGATGAGGTCATACTGGCTATTGATGAAGCGGCTTTGCTCCGGGCGTCCATGCTGGTGTACGCCGTACCCCTGGTTCTGATGGTGGTCGGCGCGGTTATTGGTCATCAGTGGTCGGGCGGCTATGATCTGGCGGCCATGGCAGGTGCGGCCGCTGGCCTCGGATCAGGATTTCTGGTTGCCCGTCGCCAGCAGCGAAAATCGGCTGGGGACTACGAACCCCGAATGGTCCGATTTGCCACGGCTGCCGTTGTTGACGTGCGCACCAATTCTACCGTTGTTTAAGTTGATAATCGCCAGGATGACCACAGAATGAACGTAACGTTCTGATAAGCAGAGGTTCCATATGTTAATAACAGACAAAAAGCGCGAAGCGCTGGTCTTGAGTCGAGGTGGTGTCAGTGCCAGCCCTTTGGCGCTGATGCTTATGATGAGTCTGCTGGTATTCCTGGCGTGGTCTCAGACGGTTGCGGCCCGTAGCCTTCCGGATTTTACCGAGTTGGTGGAGAACAATTCCGGAGCCGTGGTGAATATCAGTACCACCAGCGCGCCGTCTCAAAAACGCAGTGGGAATTATCCCGGGCTGCCGTTTGATGAACGCCAGCTGGAGCAGCTGCCAGAGTTCTTTCAGGACTTCTTCCGTGGCCCCCAATCTCCGTTCGGAGGCGGTCCCGGGCCAGCCGAGCCCCGTCGTTCCATGGGCTCCGGCTTTATCGTTTCCAGCGATGGTTATGTGTTAACCAACAATCACGTTATTGAGGGCGCGGATGAAATCGTGGTCCGCCTCAGCGATCGTAGAGAGTTGCCAGCAACACTGGTCGGCACCGACTCACGCTCCGACATGGCCGTGTTGAAAATTGAAGACGGTGATGACCTGCCCGTCGTCAAGGTAGGCCGGTCACGTGAACTGAAAGTGGGGGAGTGGGTGCTCGCCATCGGCTCGCCTTTTGGTTTCGACTACACGGTGACAGCCGGCATTGTCAGCGCGTTGGGACGCTCGTTACCCACCGAGAACTACGTCCCGTTTATTCAGACCGACGTTGCCATCAACCCGGGGAATTCCGGGGGGCCGCTGTTTAATCTCGATGGCGAGGTCGTTGGCATCAACTCCCAGATTTATACCCGCTCCGGCGGGTTCATGGGGGTGTCTTTTGCCATCCCCATCGACGATGCAATGAACGTGTTTCGGCAGATTCGGGACAACGGCACGGTGGCCCGTGGATGGCTCGGCGTGCTGATTCAGGAAGTGAACCGGGATCTGGCTGAATCGTTCGGGCTCAAACGGCCCCGGGGTGCCTTGATCGCTGAAGTTATGGCCGGCTCACCCGCCGAGGATGCTGGTTTGGAAGCAGGCGATATCGTTCTTGAGTATGACGGCGACGCTGTTGAGCTATCGTCGGACCTGCCGCCGATGGTGGGCCGGACGGCTGTGGGTGACACGGCAAAGCTGACCGTCCTCCGGGAAGGCGACGAGATCACGCTGGATGTGGCCATCGGTAAGTTGCCGGCGCAGGATGGCGAGCAGGCAGGCGTTCCCTCTGGTGGGCAGGGCCCCTCACCCGCGCCTTTGGGTCTGGCGGTTGAGCCGGTGCCATCGGAGCTGGCGGATTCCGCCGGTCTCACCGGTGGTGTGATGGTGGCGAGTGTCGGCCGTGGGCCGGCGCAGGATGCCGGTATTCGTCCCCGGGATGTGATCACTGAAATTCACAGAAAGCCGGTGCATTCCGTTGAGGAATTTCGGCAAGTGGTCAGTGAACTCCCGGACGGCCGCGCGGTATCGGTGCGGGTTGTGCGACAGGGGCGGGCCATTTATCTGGTCATGAAACCCTGATCTCAGACAGGATACGTAGCCCCGAGTGGGTGTTCATCAGGACAGGACCCGGGGCTTTTGGTATGCTCGCAGGATAAACAAGAACGATGGCCACGGACTGGACCTGCCAGAATGATGAACAAAAAGGAACTCCCCCTCCGGACGCTTCTGCAATTCCGACACGCCTGGGTTGCCTGGCTCTTGTTGGCTGGCTGCATTGCGGTCACCCTTCTGCTTTGGCAGGTTTCTATCCGGCTGGTCGATGACCGCACTGAAGCCCGGTTTCGTACCCAGTCACTGCAGCTGAAAACAGCCATTGAAGAGCGTTTGCTTAACTATGAGCAGGTGCTCGCTGGCAGTGCGGGTCTGTTTGCTGTTGCCGGGAATATATCCCGGGACCAGTGGCGCGAGTACGTTGATAAAGTTGATATCGACCGCTATTACCCGGGTATTCAGGGGATTGGCTACGTCGAACGGATCGGCGTCCGAAGCATGGCAGACCACATTGCATCGGTGCGGACAGAGGGCGTTCATAATTACCTGGTGACGCCCCTTGGGTCCGGCCCCGACTATTACCCGATGGTTTATCTGGAGCCGGGCACGGACCGTAACCGGCGTGCGCTGGGCTACGATGCCTTCAGCGATCCGGTGCATCGCCGGGCCATGGAAGAAGCGCGGGATGACGCAAAGCCCACGGTTACCGGTCGAGTTATTCTTGTGCAGGAAGAAGTGGCGGAAGACCAGGCCAGCTTCCTGATGTATTACCCGGTCTACCAGGGTGGTGGGGTGCCCGAGATTCGTGCCGAACGCCGAATGATGCTGGCAGGGTATGTGTTCAGTGCTTTTCGGATGAACAACCTGATTGACGGCATCGTGGGCCTGATATCGCCCTTTCTTGATGTGCGCATTTATGACGGCGAGCGAATTGGCCGTGACACTCGGATGTACGGTTCCAATCTGGGCTCGCTCGACAACGATTTCAGTTTTGATATGAACCAGACCATTCACCACGGCGGCAGGAACTGGCTGCTGCAGACTCGCTCCACACCGGCATTTGACTTCCTCGCCTCCGACCCGAGGCCGCCTATTGTGCTGGGCAGTGGCCTGATCATCAGCGCGCTGATGTTCCTGTTTGTTCTCACCATGATTCGTTCCCGCATCATGGCTCATGTCAGTGCCGGTCGTTACCGGGCAATTACCGAGGGTGCCGCGAACGTCACGCTGGTGTTCAGCCGCAAGGGGAAACCCTTGTATGCCAGCCCGTCCAGCACCGATATCCTGGGCTTTGATCCCGACCGGCTGCAATCACTGGATTTCGAAACCATTGTCCACAAGGATGACTGGCCTCTGCTGATGACCGGTTTCGAAGACGCGGTGAGTGCGCCGGGCAAGCAGATGGCGGTGATCCGCGCCCGCATTCAGGATTCAGACGGCCAGTGGCGGGACATGGAAGGAACCTACACCGCGATGCTCAATGTGCCTGGCGTGGATGGCGTGGTGCTGAGCCTTCGCGATCTCACCCAGTTGAAGGCCGCCCAGTCGGAGCTGCATCGACTTGCGTTTTATGATCCGCTGACCGGGCTGGCGAACCGCCAGCTTTTCCGTGACCGGTTGAACCATGTGGTGCGGCGATGTCGTCGCACCGGTGAACCGGCCGCACTGATGTTTCTCGACCTGGACGGCTTCAAACGCATCAATGACACCCTCGGCCATGACGCCGGTGATGAGCTATTGCAGCAGGTGTCGCAATGGCTGTCCGGCTGTGTGCGCGAGGAAGACTCGGTGGCCCGTCTCGGTGGCGATGAGTTTGTGGTTCTGCTCTCGCGGATCAGCGGTCCGGATGCTGCCGGCAAGGTGGCGGAAACCATTTTGCGGCGGCTCTGTCAGCGTATCCGGCTGAACGATCACGAGGTGGGTATCACCGTCAGTATCGGAATTACCATGGCCCCTCATGACAGTGAAGACCCTGGTGCCTTGATGAAGTACGCGGACTTGGCAATGTATCGGGCGAAAGAGTTGGGCCGCAATACCTACCAGTTCTTCACCCCGGCAATGAACATTCAGGCTGCGCGCCGGTTGTTGCAACAGGAAGAGCTGGCTACGGCGCTGGATGGTGACCGCTTTGTGTTGCACTACCAGCCCAAGGTGGATCTGGAAACTGATCGGGTAATCGGGGTCGAGGCGTTCTTGCGCTGGCACCATCCTGAGAAAGGGCTGGTGTCCGCCCAGCAGTTTATTGGCCTGGCCGAGGAAACCGGTTTGATTGTACGGCTTGGCGAAATGGCGCTAAGACAGGCCTGCATCCAGGTGCAGGCCTTGGAACGCGCGGGCTTTGAGTCACTGAAAATGGCCGTTAACCTGTCGGTTCGCCAGCTGACGGACTCCGGCTTTCTGGACATGATCCGCCAGGTTATTACCGAAACCGGTGTCTCTCCAGAACGGCTGGAGCTGGAAATGCCGGCGGAACTGCTTAACGAAGACCCCCGCATGCTGCGGGAACTGCTGGTTTCACTCCATGACCTTGGGGTGTGCCTGATTCTCGACGACTTCGGTACCGGCTCCTGTTCCATGGTATCTCTGCAGCAGTTGCCGTTGGATGTCATCAAGATCGATCACCGTTTTATCCGTGATATTCCCTACAATGTCAGCGCAACCGACGTCGCCTCGGCGGTCATCGCCCTGGCCAGGAAGCTGCACCTCACGGTGGTGGCGGAGGGTGTGGAAACGCCTCAGCAGCTGAGTTTCCTCAAATCGGCAGGCTGCACCCAGTGTCAGGGCAACCTGTTCAGCTACCCGTTGGACGAAGATGCCCTCATTGGCTTCCTGATTCGTCAGTACGAGCGGCCGCTGATGTCCTGATCATGGCAATGGCGGCCCTTAACCGGTAAAATCACGCCGTTCCCGGATCGCGGTAACGGCCTCTCCGGGCTCAACCCTTCGTCTTATATGAGTATTCATTGTCTGTGACTGAACTGAGCCGAATCCGTAACTTTTCCATTATTGCCCACATAGACCATGGCAAATCCACGCTTGCCGACCGGTTCATACAGGTTTGCGGCGGTCTCACCGACCGCGAAATGGCTGAACAGGTTCTGGATTCCATGGACCTGGAACGTGAACGCGGGATTACCATCAAGGCCCAGAGCGTCACGCTTCATTACACGGCGAGGGATGGTCAGGAGTACAAGCTCAACTTCATCGACACCCCGGGACACGTCGATTTTTCCTACGAAGTATCCCGTTCTCTATACGCCTGTGAGGGTGCTTTGCTGGTTGTCGATGCAGGGCAGGGTGTGGAAGCCCAGTCTGTGGCCAATTGCTATACCGCGATTGAACAGGGGCTCGAAGTCGTTCCGGTCCTGAACAAGATGGACCTGCCTCAGGCGGAACCGGAACGGGTTGCCGCCGAGATCGAGGACATCATCGGTATTGAAGCGGCTGATGCCGTTCGCTGCAGCGCCAAAAGTGGTCTGGGCGTGGAAGACGTGCTGGAAGACCTGATCCGCAAGATTCCGCCCCCCAAGGGAGACCGCAGTGCGCCTTTGCAGGCGTTGATCATCGACTCGTGGTTTGACAACTATCTCGGCGTTGTTTCTCTGGTACGGGTGACCGAGGGTACGCTGAAAAAAGGCGACAAGATCGTCATGAAATCCACTGGCAAGGCCTGGAATGCCGACAAGGTAGGTATTTTCAACCCCAAGCCGACCGACACCCACATTCTGGAAGCCGGTGATGTCGGGTTCGTGGTGGCCGGGATCAAGGATATTCATGGCGCACCCGTGGGCGACACCATCGTGCACCATAAATTTGCCGCTGACACGCCAATGCTGCCCGGTTTCAAGAAAGTGAAACCTCAGGTGTACGCGGGCCTGTTTCCGGTCAGCTCGGATGACTACGATGATTTCCGGGACGCCCTGGAAAAACTGACGCTCAACGATGCCTCGCTGTTTTTCGAGCCGGAGAATTCCGACGCGCTGGGCTTTGGCTTCCGGTGCGGATTCCTGGGCATGCTGCATATGGAAATCATCCAGGAGCGGCTGGAGCGGGAATACGACATTGATCTGATCACCACTGCACCCACGGTTATCTACGAAGTGGTGACCAATCAGGGTGAGACGTTGTCGGTGGACAACCCGTCGCGTCTTCCGGATATTGGGTCGATCGACGAGATGCGTGAGCCCATCGTGGAGGCCAGCATTCTGGTGCCTCAGGAACACCTGGGCAATGTCATCACCTTGTGTGAAGAAAAGCGTGGGGTTCAGAAGAACATGCACTTCATGTCAACGCAGGTTCAGCTCACTTATGAGTTGCCAATGGCAGAAGTGGTGATGGACTTTTTCGACCGGGTGAAATCAGCGAGCCGTGGGTTTGCCTCGCTGGATTACCATTTTACACGGTTTCAGGCTGCGAACCTGGTACGCCTGGACGTGCTGATTAACGGCGAGCGGGTCGATGCCCTGGCGTTGATCGTGCACAAGGAACAGGCGAACTACAAGGGCCGGCAACTGATTGAAAAAATGAAAGAACTGATTCCTCGGCAAATGTTCGATATTGCGATTCAGGCAGCCATCGGTAACCAGGTAGTCTCCAGGGTGACGGTGAAAGCATTGCGCAAGAACGTGACGGCCAAGTGTTACGGCGGTGACGTGAGCCGTAAGAAAAAACTGCTGCAGAAGCAGAAAGAAGGTAAAAAACGCATGAAGCAGCTGGGTAATGTTGAGGTGCCTCAGGAAGCGTTCCTTGCCGTACTGAAAGTGGACAAATAAAAGGCACCTGAATGGATATTGATTTCCCCCTTGTTCTGGTTGTACTGACGCTCGCAACGGGGCTGATCTGGCTGTTAGACCTTCTGGTTCTGCGCAAGCGCAGAGCGGCCAGTGCGCCGGCTCATGAAGCCGCAGACGGAACCGAACCGGCAGCGGCCAAAGAGCCCTACCTGGTGGACCTGAGCCGTTCCTTTTTTCCGGTGCTGGCCATTGTTCTGGTGCTGCGGTCGTTTCTGGTGGAGCCGTTCCAGATTCCTTCGGGCTCCATGCTGCCTACTCTCGAGGTTGGGGATTTTATCCTGGTGAACAAGTATGCCTACGGGCTGCGTTTGCCGGTGGCCGGTACCAAGGTCATTGAAATGGACGATCCCGCCCGTGGCGAAGTGGTGGTTTTCCGTTATCCTGAAGATGGTCGTACCAACTACATCAAACGCGTCGTCGGGCTGCCGGGTGATCACGTGCGGTACCGTGGCAAGGAGCTGTTCATCAATGGGGACCTGGTGGATACCCAGTTTGTGGCGAGGCTGCCACCGATGGAACTTCGCCGGGAAACTCTGGGGGAGACCGTCCATGATGTCTTTTTAACCCTTGGCCGCCCGGCCGGTTCCGGTGAAGGTGAATGGACCGTGCCTGATGGGCACTATTTCATGATGGGTGACAACCGGGACAACAGCAATGACAGTCGCTATTGGGGAACGGTTCCGGATGAACTGATCGTGGGTAAAGCCTTCGCCATCTGGATGCATTGGGAATCTCTCACCAGCCTGCCATCGTTTGATCGGGTGGGCGCAATTGAATAAGCCGGTTTGCAGTCGAGGAGTGCCGTCAGAATGAAGAAAAATCACCTGTCTTGCGCAGCGCGTCAGGGTGGCGCATCGGCACTCACCATGCTGGTGATGGTGCTGTTTTTTGGTAGCTTGCTAACGCTGGTGATCAAGCTGGGCCCGGTCTACCTTGATGACATCACCATCCAGGAGTCCATCGAAGGCCTTGAGGGCACCGAGGGGCTGTCCGCGATGGGGACGCGGGAAGTGCGCAGCCTTATCCGCAAGCGGCTCAGCGTAAACAATGTCCGCGGGTTTGACGCCAAGCAGATAGAGATCGAAACAAATGGTGACCTGGTGACCATCAAGGTGGAGTATGAGGTGCGTAACAACCTGTTCAGCAATGTGGATACCGTTATTCACTTCAAGCATGAATACGAGATGAAGGGCCAGTGAGTTCGCAACCGGATCTGGAACAGTTACAACGTCGCATTGGGTACCAGTTCAAGGTATCGGAGCGTCTGTTGCTGGCACTGACTCACCGCAGTTACGGCAACCAGAATAATGAGCGCCTGGAATTTCTCGGCGACTCCATCGTCAATATGGTGATTGCCGAACATCTTTACCGGCATTTTGAAAAGGCCCGTGAGGGTCAGTTAAGCCGATTGCGCGCGCGTATGGTCAAGGGCGTGACGCTGGCGGAGATTGGCCGGGAATTCGAGCTCGGCAAGTATCTGCGACTGGGCTCCGGTGAGCTCAAGAGTGGTGGTTTCCGGCGCGAATCGATACTGGCCGACGCCGTGGAATCGATCATCGGCGCGATCTATTTGGACAGCGATTTTGAAACATGCCGGGAGCAGATTCTGCGCTGGTTCGAGCAGAGACTGAAAAACCTGGACCTGCAGGATACCCAGAAAGACCCCAAAACCCGTCTTCAGGAGTATTTGCAGTCACGCCAGTTTCCACTGCCACGATACGATGTGATTTCGGTGGATGGCGAAGCGCACGCGCAGACATTTCATGTTAGCTGCGCAATGCCGTCGCTGGACCGTAAAACGTCCGGCATCGGCAATAGCCGCCGAATCGCAGAACAGCAAGCCGCTCGCAATGCGCTCAAGGAACTGGGTGTGGAGAATGACTGATGAATGATATTACCCGTCCTGAAAATCCGGACAGCCGTTGCGGTTTCGTGGCCATCGTTGGCCGTCCGAATGTGGGCAAATCGACGCTGCTGAACCACATTCTTGGACAGAAGCTGAGCATCACATCGCGCAAGCCACAGACCACGCGCCATCAGGTTTTGGGTATAAAAACCACAGGGCTGGTACAGGCGGTTTACGTGGACACGCCGGGCATGCACGAGGAAGAGCCACGGGCACTGAACCGGTACATGAACCGTGCAGCCACCTCGGCGCTTGTCGATGTGGATGTGGTGGTGTTCGTGGTGGATCAACTGACCTGGACCACCGCTGACGAACTGGTGCTGGAAAAACTGTCCTCGTTGAAGTGTCCGGTGATTCTGGCGGTCAACAAGGTGGACAAAATCGAGAAGCGGGAAACGCTGCTGCCTCACCTGGACATGCTGTCCAAGAAGCGCGCGTTTGCTGAGATTATTCCGCTGTCTGCTCTGAAAGAGAGCAATCTCGAGCCGCTGGAAACAGCGGTAAATGGCTATCTGCCAGAAAGCGTGCATTTCTATCCGGATGACCAGATCACTGACCGCAGTGAGCGGTTTATGGCGTCTGAGATGGTGCGGGAAAAGATCACCCGTCAACTGGGGGCCGAGTTACCCTATTCTGTGGCGGTGGAGATCGAAGAATTCCGGCGTGACGGCAAAACCCTTCACATCTCAGCTCTGATTCTGGTAGAGCGTGAAGGCCAGAAAAAAATCATGATCGGTGACAAGGGCGAACGCTTGCGCCGCATTGGTCAGGAAGCCCGCACCGACATGGAGCGGCTGTTTGACAGCAAAGTGATGTTGCGTTTGTGGGTCAAGGTCAAGCGTGGCTGGGCCGACAGTGACCGGGCTCTGAAGAGCCTGGGCATGAACGACTTCTGAGACTGCCATGGCAGCGGCAGTGCAGCAGGAACCGGCTTACGTTCTTCATCGTCGCCCCTGGCGGGAAACCAGTCTTCAGGTGGATGTGTTCAGTCTGAATGCGGGCCGGCTGTCGTTGATTGCACGCGGTGCCAATAGTGCCAGAAGCCCGCTCAAGGCGCAGTTGCAGCCGTTCCATCCACTGTTGCTGGACTGGACCGGTCGCAGCGATCTGAAAACCCTGACCCAGGCCGAGATTCGCAATGGCCCGGTTCCACGAGGCACCACGGCCTTGTACAGTGGGTTGTATATTAACGAGTTGCTGCAACGGGTTCTGCCAGCGGCAGACCCTCATCCTTCCCTGTTTGCCGCCTATATTGATGTGATTGCCGAACTGGCCGACACCGCCGACGTAGAACCGGTGCTGCGTCGGTTCGAGCGCTCGTTTGCCGACGCCCTGGGTTACGGTTTCGCCTGGGATCGGGCGATGGATCTGGCGGCAGACGTCGAGGCCGGTCAGACCTATTGCTACGATCCCCAGCAGGGTGTTGTGCGCACAGCGAGTGACGATGTGCGTATCACCAACCTGTCTGGCGCGGTGCTGCTGGCGCTTGCGGAGGGCGACTATCTATCGCCTGAGTGCCGCAGGGCCGCCAAGCGGGTCATGCGGGTGCTGGTGGATTACCTGTTGCAGGGCAAGCCGTTGCACAGCAGAAACCTTTTCAGTCACGGTCGGAGAGAATCCAATGAATCCTAGAGTGTTGCTCGGTGTGAATATTGATCATGTGGCCACCTTGCGCCAGGCGCGGGGCACCCGATATCCCGATCCGGTCCAGGCGGCGCTGATGGCGGAGGAAGCCGGTGCTGATGGCATCACCATTCATCCGCGTGAAGACCGTCGTCACATTCAGGACCGCGATGTGCTGATGCTGCGGGAGGTGCTGCAGACCAAGATGAATCTGGAAATGGCCGTCACCGATGCCATGCTGGCCTTCGCCGAGCAGGTGCGCCCGGAGTGTGTGTGTCTCGTGCCTGAAAAACGGGAGGAGCTCACCACTGAGGGTGGTCTGGATGTCGACGGTCAGGAAGCCCGTGTCGCCAAAGCCTGTGAACGGCTTGCCAGAATCGGGGCTGAAGTGTCGCTGTTTGTCGATCCCGATCCTGCACAGATTGACGCTGCGGTGCGCTGTGGCGCGCCGGTGGTCGAACTCCATACTGGCGAGTACGCCCAGGCCAAAGGGGCCGAGGCCGCAAATGCCGCGTTCAACGTGCTGGCCGAAGCGGTTGCCTATGCCCGCAAGAAGGGCCTGATCGTCAATGCCGGCCATGGCTTGCATTACCACAATACCGAGCGTGTGGCGGCCATCGTCGGGGTCAATGAGCTGAATATTGGCCATGCCATTGTTGCGCGGGCTGTGTTTACGGGGCTGAAAGAGGCGGTGCGGGACATGAAAACGATCCTGGACAGCGTCCGGGGTGGGCGCTGAGCCAGGTCCTCAACTGAGGCTGTCGGTGTTCTCTGAGCTCTGTTTCACTGAGCCCTCCTGATATTGCCGGAATAGGAGCTGCCAGTCGGTCTGTTCACTCCAGATCTGCAGGCGCTCGATGCCGGCAAGCAATTGATCTTTCAGGTAGGCGATGTCCGGGGCGGAGCATTTAAGTGCCGTCTCCAGCTGATTGGCCGCCGCTCTGAGCTCTGGCACGCCGCAATAGCGGGTAGCCCCGTGCAGCTTGTGAACGCATTCCAGCAACGCTTCCAGGTTGCCCTCGGCCCAGTGTCGCCGAACCTTGTCCGCATCCGACGATAACTGTTCCAGTAACATGCTGAACAGTTCCTCCGCGAGGTCCGCCTTGCCGGCGGCCAATTGAATACTTTCATCCACGCTGACGCAATCCTGCTGCAACTTGCGGGTAGAAGGACGAACCGCTTTGCGGGTATCCCTTACCTCGGGCACCATGTGCGGGTGAGCGGTCGGTGAGACCTCACAGCGGTACCCGGTGTACTCCTGAATGGTCTCTGTCAGCTGGCTACTGCTTATTGGCTTGGCAAGATAGCCATCGAAGCCTTGCCGGGAAAGGCGCTCCTGTTCGTCGGCAAGGGCATGAGCGGTGAGTGCGATAACCGGAGTGCGATGGCTCTTGGTGTCCATCGCCCGCAACCGTGAGGTGGTCTCGACACCGTCCATGCCGGGCATTTGCAGATCCATGAACACCAGATCAAACGGGTTGTTTCGTGCTTTGCTGATGGCCTCGAATCCGCTGGATGCGCCTTCGGCCGTTACCCGGCAATCATTGAGCAGAGTCATCACCAGTTTCAGGTTGGCGTCGTTGTCGTCCACGGCCAGAATTCGAGGCACGTTGCCGGCCGCCGGCTGCCATGCGAGTTGTGGCGAGTGTGGCGAATGCTCGATCAGGGTTTTCTGGCCAGAGTTGATACCGTGGACCAGCAGCAAGAGTTCATCGTAGAGCGCATCGCGGCAAATGGGCTTGGTCAGGTGCCCGCTGGCGAGGCCGGACAAAGGCGTATCGTGGGTATCAAGGGTGGGCGTCAGCAGTAAGGTGCGGCAGTCACGCTCCAGCTCGAGATTCCTGACCAGGCCACAATACTGGCTGGAATTCAGCAGGTGCCGGGTAATGCCAACGATGGCCAGGGCGTAACCCGACTGGCTGCGCTGCGCTTCTTCCACCTGTTCCTGCATCGCGCCTGGGGAGGCGACAGTGTCGACCACCATGCCCCATTCCCGGAGCGTATGCTCGACGGCCAGGCCGCTGGTTTTCTGCTGTTCGAGATACAGTATTCTTTCGCCACGCAACGCATCGCGGGGCGCGTTGGTGTCGCCCGCACCCGACAGTTCCGAGGTCAGGGTGAACCAGAATGTCGAGCCTTTGCCCAGCTCGCTCTGAAGGCCAATTTTGCCCCCCATTTCTTCCACCAGCCGCTTGGAGATAGCAAGCCCCAGCCCGGTGCCGCCATACTGCCGCGCTGTTGAGGCATCGGCCTGACTGAACGCGTTGAACAGTGACTGCTGTTGGGCCCGGGACAGGCCCACGCCGGAGTCGGTGATGCTGATGCGCAGGGTTACCCGGTTACTTTCCTTGTCTTCGTCCTCCAGGCTGGCGCGCAGCACCACTTCTCCGGTCTGGGTGAACTTGATGGCATTGTTGACCAGATTGGTGATGACCTGCTTGACCCGCAAGGGGTCGCCCATGATGTTATCCGGCACGTCGTTGTAGACCAGAGGTACCAGATCAAGGTTTTTGCCGTGGGCAGCCGGGGCCAGCATCACCATGACGTCTTCGACAATGTCCCGGAGCGGGAAGGGCACCCGATCGAGGATCAGCTTGCCCGCCTCGATTTTGGAAAAATCGAGTATGTCATTGATGATGGTGAGCAGAATTTCCGAGGACTTGCGAATAGTGCTCAGGTGGTCGCGTTGCTGTCGCGGCAACTGACTTTTGAGCAGCAACTCGGTAAAGCCAATAATGCCGTTCAGCGGTGTGCGGATTTCGTGGGACATGTTGGCCAGGAATTCAGACTTGATCCTGCTGGCTTCCAGGGCTTCCTTACGGGCGAAATCCAGCTCGATGTTCTGGATTTCGATGGTTTCCAGGGTCTCCCGCAGGTCTTCCGTGGCCTGATCAATGTTCTGCTGCATTTCGGCCTGGGCCTTGCTGAGCTCTTCGGCCATCGCGTTGAGGCCGGATTCCAGCTGCTCAAACTCGGGCCCTGCGCCGGTATACACCCGGGTGTCGAGCTTGCCCTCCTTGAGTTTGGCCACGGCTTCGTTGAGCTCGAACACCGGATCGGTGAAGGCCCGGCTCAACTTCAGGGCAATGATCAGGCTGAGGATGACGCCGCCAAGCACCAGTACCAGTGAAATCAGCAACGCCTTGTAGGTTTCTTTCTCGGTACGGATGTGCGCCATCTCAACCGCCGCCCAGCCAAGCGTTTGCCTGGTGCCGTTTGGGGCCTGGCTGAGGCTGTCTGGCTCGAGCATGTTCTCAATCATCAGGTCCTGCAGGTACACCGGAGTGACGAACAGCGTGCTGTCAGAGCGGAAAATCCGGTGCGGACGTTCCGTGGTCAGGTCCTCGGCAGGGATGGCGTCGGAGCTGCCCGGGCCGGTGTGGAGCAGGCGTTGGCGATGGCTGTCAAAAAAGGTAATCGAGCGCACATCCTGTTCTTCCAGGAGTGCATTGGACAGGCTGTTGAGAAGGCTGCGGTTGGTGGTGAAAAGGCCGTATTCCGAGCCGGCCGCGAGCTGGCGTGACAGCGATTGCCCCCGGTCCTGAAGCAGGCTCTCGATGTTGGTGACCCAGCTGTAGGTAAAAAACAGCCCCAGCACCAGCGTGGTCAGCAGGGTGGGGATGAGCGTCACCACCAGAACTTTTTTGCGAATGCCCCAACGCCGCATAGGTGTCCCTGTTTGTTACGTGTTCAGCCGGGTTGCCGGCCTTACTTCCCTGTCAGAATAGATGATCCGGGTAATCAATGCTGCGTAACAGACCGATTTATGGCCCGGATATAGCCGCCGGTCATGGATATAGCGAGAAGCTGTATTGGGAGACGGCGGCCATAACGCGTATCATGCGAACGCAAAAGTGTACCACAGGCTATGGCCGGTCTGGTTACCGGCTTGCCGGGTGAAGGCAGAATTGAGGACGATTTCCCTATGAATTTCCCCACCATAGAAGATTATGTCGGGCACACCCCCCTGGTTCGCCTGCAACGCTTGCCGGGGCAGACCAGTAACCTGGTGCTCGCCAAGCTGGAAGGCGACAACCCGGCAGGCTCGGTCAAAGACCGGCCAGCCATCAGTATGATTCAGGAAGCTGAACGACGGGGCGAAATCAAGCCCGGAGACACGCTGATCGAAGCCACCAGTGGCAATACCGGTATCGCGCTGGCGATGGCGGCGGCCATCAAGGGCTACCGCATGGTGCTGATCATGCCAGCGAATATGAGCGAGGAGCGCCGCGCCTCCATGCGCGCTTACGGCGCGGAGATTGTGACCGTCTCGAAAGAGGAGGGGATGGAAACCGCCCGTGACCTGGCCCTGCAAATGGCCGCAGACGGCAAGGGCACGGTGCTTGACCAGTTCAGCAACCCGGACAACCCTTTGGCGCATTATCGGACCACCGGGCCGGAAATCTGGGAGCAGACCGATGGGCGGGTGACACATTTCGTCAGCTCCATGGGCACGACCGGTACCATCATGGGGGTCTCCCGTTACCTCAAAGAACGTAACCCGGACATCCGTATCATCGGGCTGCAGCCAAGAGAGGGCGCGGCGATCCCGGGCATTCGGCGTTGGCCGGAGGCTTATCTGCCCAAAATCTACGAGGCCAGTCGCGTTGATCAGGTGCTGGACATTGGCCAGCAGGAAGCAGAAGACACCATGAGGGCGCTTGCTGAAAAAGAGGGCATCTTTTGCGGTGTTTCCTCTGGCGGCTCCATTGCCGCCGCCCTGCAATTGTCCAGTCAGGTTGAAAACGCGGTGATTGTGGCCATTATCTGTGATCGGGGCGATCGCTACCTGTCCACCGGCGTCTTTCCCGGTGCCTGAACCGCAGCAAGAGATTTGAGTATGAGTAGAAGACGCAGGAAGGTCCTTCCCAAGGAGCCCGTTCGTTGTGTGGTTGAAACTCTGGGGCACGATGGCCGGGGCATTGCCCGTCAGGAGGGCAAAGTCCAGTTTGTTGACGGCGCTCTGCCTGGCGAAACCGTGATGGCGAAAGTGGTAGGTTCGCGCAGCAAATTCGATGAGCTGCGCACCGTCGAGGTCCTTGAGGAGGCTCCGGATCGGGTAGTGCCGCCCTGTGATTATGCCGATCTCTGTGGTGGTTGCAGCCTTCAGCACATGACGGCCGATGCGCAGATCCGGTTCAAGGAAGACACCCTGCGGGAGCATTTTGCCCATTTCGGGGGCATTGAGCCGGAAGAGTGGGTGGTGCCGATGCGCTCTGCGGACGTACTCGGCTACCGGCGCAAGGCGCGCATGGGGGTCCGTTATGTTCAGGCTCGGGAGTCTGTTCTGGTTGGGTTCCGGGAGAAGCGCAACAGCTTTCTGACGGACATTGATCGCTGTGTGGTTATGGATCCCCGGATTGGTGAACGCATCACCCCACTGCGTGAGTTGCTGCATTCGCTTGATGCCTTCAGCCGGATTCCCCAGGTGGAGGTTGCCTGTGGTGATGATGCCGCGGCGATGGTGTTTCGCAACATGGATGCGCTCAGTGACCCGGACCGCGCGGCATTGATGGCTTTCGGTCAGGCCCACGAATTGCACATCTATTTGCAGCCGAAAGGGCCCGATACCGTGCATCGAATCTGGCCGGAAGGCGGCGAGGAACGCCTGAGTTACCGGCTCGACGAGTTCGACCTGACGATGAAATTCCACCCTATGGATTTCACCCAGGTGAATGCCGGCATCAATAGCACGATGGTGCACCGCGCAGTGGAATGGCTGGATATCCAGCCGGACGAGCGGGTGCTGGATCTGTTTTGCGGTCTGGGCAATTTCACACTGCCACTGGCGCGCAAGGCCGGTCGGGTTGTGGGTGTAGAGGGCGATGACGCCATGGTGGTCCGCGGTCGTGAGAATGCGGAACTCAATGGGCTGGACAATGTCAGTTTTCACGGCGCTGACCTTCAGGGGGACTTTACGTCTCAACCCTGGGCTCTGGAAGGGTTTGACAAAATCCTGATTGACCCTCCCCGGTCCGGCGCGCAGGAAGTCTGCGAATATCTGACCGCGTTCGGCGCAAAACGGATTGTGTACGTATCCTGCAACCCGGCCACGCTCGCCCGTGATGCGGGCGTCCTGGTGCGTAACGGATATCGGCTGGTCCGCGCGGGGGTCATGGATATGTTTCCTCATACCACTCACGTCGAATCCATTGCGATGTTTGAGCGCGCAGACCAGTAATACAACAGACCGGTCAGGGATGGCCGGGCCAAGGAACCGGGAATAATAAAACCGATATGGTAAAAGTTCGCGAAAATTACGCCGTTACCGGCGACGGTCAGGTTGACATTGAACGGTGGGTTCGTCAGATCGAGTCGCAGACCTACCTGGATAACGTTGATCAATTCCGCCTGGCCTGTGAGATGGCCGCTGAGATCGATTTGCAGGCGTTCCGCGAAGATCGCCTGTGGGCGCAGGGTGCCAGCAGCTTTCGTACCGGTCTCGAAATGGCGCAGGTGCTGGCCGAACTGCACCTGGACCAGGCCAGTCTCGTTGCCGCGATTCTGTATCGCGCCGTGCGTGAAGAACGAGTGCCACTGGAGCGCATTCGTAAAGAGTTCGGCGATGAAGTGGCCGGGCTGATCAACGGCGTTCAGCAGATGGCGGCGATCTCGTCCATCCACCATCCGCTTAAAGGCAACGTACTGGGCCAGAGCGAAGGCCAGTTGGACAACGTCCGCAAAATGCTGGTGACCATGATTGATGACGTTCGCGTGGCGCTGATCAAGCTGGCGGAACGTACCTGCGCGATTCGGGCCGTAAAAGACGGCTCTGAAGAAAAACGCATGCGGGTGGCCCGGGAAGTCTTCGACATCTATGCGCCCCTGGCACACCGCCTGGGCATTGGCCATATCAAGTGGGAGCTGGAAGACCTCTCTTTTCGCTATCTCCACAGCTCCGCCTACAAGAAAATCGCCAAGCTGCTCGATGAAAAGCGGCTCGACCGCGACGATTACATCCGGCGAGTGATTGGTACCCTCAAAACCGAGCTCAAGAACTTCGGCATCAAGGGCGAGCTGTCAGGCCGTGCCAAGCACATTTACAGCATCTGGCGGAAAATGCGCCGCAAGGGCATCGACTTTTCTCAGGTCTATGACGTGCGTGCAGTGCGAGTGTTGGTGCCGGAAGTGCGGGACTGCTACGCCGCCCTCGGCATTGTCCATACTTTATGGCGACACATCCCCAACGAATTCGATGATTACATCGCCAACCCCAAGGAAAACGGCTATCAGTCTCTGCACACCGCCGTGATCGGGCCGGAAGGCAAGGTGATGGAAGTGCAGATTCGTACCCACAAAATGCACGAAGAGGCGGAGTTGGGCGTATGTGCCCACTGGCTCTACAAGGGCACCGACAAGGGTAACCGCTCGACCGGTTACGAGGCCAAGATCAACTGGTTGCGCCAGGTGCTGGAGTGGCAGGAAGAACTGGGTGACCTGTCGGGCCTGGCGGATCACCTGAAAAGCGACGTCGCCTCTGATCGGGTTTACGTGTTCACACCGGAAGGGCACGTGGTGGACCTGCCTCAGGGCGCGACGGCGGTAGATTTTGCCTACCGTGTTCACACGGAAATCGGCCACGCCTGCCGCGGTGCCCGGGTTAACAATCGCATTGTGCCGCTGACCTACCCGCTGAAAACCGGGGATCAGGTCTCAATCCTGACGTCGAATAACCCCGCGCCGAGCCGTGACTGGCTCAACCCGAGCCTGGGCTACATCCAGACATCCCGGGCCCGGGCCAAGGTGACCCACTGGTTCAAACAGCAGGATCACGGGCGTAATGCGATCGATGGCCGCGCCATACTGGAAGACGAGTTCCGGCGGCTGTCACTGTACGAAGTGGACCTTGGCGATCTGGCCCGTAAAGTCAATTACCAGGATGCCGAAGACATGTTTGCCGCCGTGGGCGCGGGGGATCTCCGCCCGACTCATGTGGCCAATGTGGCTCAGCAGTTGCTGGAGCCGAAGTCGGAGCAGCTGGACCTGAAACTCAGCGGTCAGCGCCGCAAACCCTACGACACGGATGCCGATATCCGGATTCTCGGTGTTGGCAAACTCAAAACCCAGGTCGCCAGATGCTGCAAACCGTTGCCCGGTGATGATATCGGCGGTTACATCACGGTCGGGCGGGGCGTTACCGTCCATCGGCAGGACTGCCTTACGTTTCTGAATCTGAAAAACGTGGAGCCCAACCGGATTATCGAAGTGAGCTGGGGTGGTCAACCGGCTGCGGTTTATCCGGTGGATGTCGAGGTTGAAGCCTATGATCGCTCTGGCCTGTTGCGGGACATTACTCAGGTGTTGTCATCCTCCAAGAGCGATGTGCTTTCTTTGAATACCCTCAGTAACCAGGATGAGAACACGGCCACCATGACGTTTACCGTGGAAATCTCCAGCCTCGAGCAACTGGCAAAGCTGCTGGCTCAGATCCGCAATCTCCCCAACATTATTGATGTAAGGCGCAAGCGAGCATGACTTACTCAATCGACGACCTGAAGCACCTGATGGCCCGGCTGCGCGATCCCGAGACAGGATGCCCGTGGGACACCAGGCAAACCTTCCGAACCATCGTTCCCCATACGCTGGAGGAAGCGTATGAAGTGGCGGATGCCATTGACCGGGAAGATTACCCTCACCTGAAAGACGAGCTTGGGGATCTGCTGTTTCAGGTGATTTTCTACACTCAGATGGGGCAGGAGCAGGACCATTTCGATTTTGACTCGGTGGTGGACCACCTGGTCAGAAAACTGGTTCGTCGTCACCCGCATGTGTTCCCCGAGGGTACGCTGGAGAGCCGTATCGACCCGGATGATCGCCCGGATGAGGCCTGGATCAAGGCCAGTTGGGAGCGTATCAAGGCGGAGGAGCGGGCACTGACGCCCAAGCCCGAATCCTCACAAATCAGCCGCCTTGACGGTATTGCGCGGACTCTGCCGGCCATGTCGCGGGCCGAAAAGCTGCAGAAGCGTGCGTCAAATCACGGTTTTGACTGGCCGGACATTGAGCCGGTTTTCGACAAGCTCCACGAAGAAATCGATGAGCTCAAGGAGGCCTGGTACGCGTCGCAGGCGGGTACCGGACCAGACGATGCGGTGGAGGATGAGCTGGGAGACCTGCTGTTTGTGTGCGTTAACCTGGCCCGCTTCATGAAGGTTAACCCGGAGCAGGCGCTGAATCGAACCAATCACAAGTTCGACGCACGGTTTCGTGCCATTGAACAGCGCCTCGGTGACGAAGGCCGCGATCTGGACGATGAAACCCTGGCTGCACTCGATGCCATCTGGCAGCAGGTAAAAGGGGTCGAGAAGGGCTGAGAGGGTTGAAAACAGCGCGCTGAGCGGGCATTGCGGTAAGTACAATCCGTTACCAATTTGTTGCACCGGACTGGCCGGCCTTCGTCTACACTTCTGGAAACGGTTGCACTGACTCGGTGCACCGTATGCCGTCGAAAAGATGCAGGAGTGAAGGCACCATGAAAATCAAAGATCTGGTCAATTACTGGGATAAGCACGCACGGGGACGTTTAACCCGAGATGCCTATTTCATGGAGCTGTCTGGCCAGCATCACAAGCGACTGGAAAAACTGGCTGCTTTGTATCCGATGAAATCCCCGCAGGATCTGATGCGGGATTTGATATCAGCCTCCCTGGATGAGCTGGAAACCAGCTTCCCTTACGTGCAGGGCACCAAAGTGGTGGCGTTCGATGAGGATGGTTTCGAGATCTACGAGGACCAGGGCATGACCCCGCGCTTCGTGAGCCTCAGCCAGAAGCATATCCAGCGCCTCAAAGCCCGTCAGTTGGAATCGGTTGCCTGAGCTGACGATCGTCCTGAAGACAGGTCTCTGCTTCGGGGTGGTGAGGCCACCCCGAGACGGTAACGCCTGCGCTATTTGTCTTTCCCCTCCAGTTTCCCCTTCAGCGGGCTGTGCCTGACCAGGTCGTCCAGCGCCGCCCCGATCATATCGTTGAGAATGTCGCTTTCTGTCCGGTCAGGATAAAGTTCGGCCAGCGCGGCGATGCGTGCGGCATCTTCCAGCGGCAGTCGCAGGTTGTAGTCGTGGGTCCGCTCGACGTTTTCTTTCTTGCTTTCCCAGTGCTTGGGCAGGTCGGTAACTTTCATGAATTCTCCTTGCGACGACGGGCTTTAATCGTTATTAGTATCGTTAGTTTACTTCGCTTCCGTCAATTTAAAAGGACGTCAATGTGACCGAACTACATCCCGATCTTCGAGAAAACGTTCGCATGCTGGGTGAATTACTGGGCCAGAGCATCCGACGCTATCCGGGGCAGGCATGTTACGAGCGTATTGAAGAAATCCGCGCCGCCGCCAAGGCCGACCGTCGCCAGGAGAGTGGTTCCGGGCAGAGGCTGGTCAACCTGCTGGGTAAGCTGGGCGACGACGAACTTCTGCCGGTTACCCGCGCGTTTAACCAGTTTCTCAATCTTGCCAACCTTGCCGAACAGTACCACGGCATCCGCCGCAAGCGGGGCCATCAGTCGGACTTGATGGTGGAATCCTTCGGGGAGATGTTTGGGCGTTTGAACGCATCCGGTGTCAGCGCCGAAGAGCTGCACCAGAGAGTGACGGATCTGCGGATTGAATTCGTGATGACCGCTCACCCCACCGAGGTGGCGCGGCGAACGCTGATCATGAAGTACGACGAAATGTCCGATTGCCTGGCGCGGCTCGACCACGATGACCTGATGCCCGCCGAGCGTGACGAAGTGGTTGACCGCCTTGCCCAACTGATTGCCGAGGCCTGGCACACCGACGAAATACGACACCAGCGCCCCACGGCGGTGGATGAAGCCAAATGGGGCTTTGCCGTCATCGAAAACAGTTTGTGGCAGGCGCTGCCCCGGTTTCTGAGAAGTCTGGATACATCGCTAATCGATGCAACCGGGCAGGGCCTGCCGTTGCACGCGGCACCTATCCGTATGGCGTCCTGGATGGGGGGTGACCGTGATGGCAATCCCAATGTCACTCACGAGGTCACCCGCAAAGTGTTTGTGCTTGGCCGGTGGATGGCTGCCGACCTTTACCTCCGGGATATCCAGGCGTTGCGGGCCGAGTTGTCCATGTGGCAGGCCAATGACGAACTGAAAGCCCTGGCCGGGGACAGCCCTGAGCCCTATCGCCAGGTGCTTGCTGAACTGCGGGAGCGCCTCCTCAGGACCCGTGACTGGGCCGAGGCGTCGGTAAACGGCGAGCCCGCCGATGACCGAGGTATCCTGTTTGAAAATGAGGACTTTATTGCGCCGCTGGAGACCTGCTACCGCTCCCTGGTGGACTGTGGTCTTGAACACATTGCCAATGGTCCGCTGCTCGACACCATCCGCCGCGCCCACACGTTTGGGCTGCCGCTGATTCGCCTGGATATTCGCCAGGAAGCCTCCCGGCACGCCGAAGCGGTGGCGGAAATGGTGGCGTTTCTGGAACTGGGCGATTACCTGTCCTGGTCGGAACCGGAGCGTCAGCAGTTCCTGCTCAAAGAACTGCAGGGGCGGCGTCCTCTGGTGCCGAGAAACTGGGAGCCCTCGGAGGCGGTCCGGGAAGTGCTGGCGACCTGCGAAGTGGTGGCGCAGCAAACCCCGGAAGCCTTGGGGTCCTATGTTATTTCCATGGCCAGCAAACCTTCGGATGTGCTCAGCGTGATCCTGTTGCTGCGGGAATCGGGCATGACCTTCCCGATGCGGGTAGTGCCGCTGTTCGAAACCCTGGATGACCTGACCGGGGCTCCCGACAGCATGGCCGCGCTCTACGAAGTGGAATGGTATCGCGAATACTGCCAGGGCCGTCAGGAAGTGATGATTGGCTACTCGGACTCTTCCAAGGACGCCGGCCAGTTGATGGCGGCCTGGGCTCAGTATCAGGCTCAGGAAAAACTGACCGCTATCGCCAGTCAGTATGATGTTCACCTGACCCTGTTCCATGGCCGCGGTGGCACCGTGGGCCGTGGCGGTGGCCCGGCAAACCGGGCGATTTTGTCGCAGCCCCCGGGTTCGGTCAACGGCAGCTTCCGCATTACCGAGCAGGGCGAGATGATTCGTTTCAAATTCGGCTTGCCTCGTCTGGCAGAGCAAAGTCTGACGCTCTACACCACAGCGGTCATAGAAGCGACCCTGGCACCGCCGCCTGAGCCCGAACCGGCGTGGCGGGAAGCGATGGACTGGCTGACCGAGCGCTCACTGAAGGCGTATCGGGATGTGGTTCGCGATGATCCCGATTTCGTGCCCTATTTTCGCCAGGTCACGCCGGAGCAGGCCCTGGGCAAGCTTGCCCTCGGCAGTCGACCGGCACGGCGCAAGCCCTCCGGCGGCGTGGAGAGCCTGCGGGCGATTCCGTGGATTTTTGCCTGGACACAGATGCGACTGATGCTGCCGAGTTGGCTGGGCAGCGACGTCGCGCTGGAAGAAGCGGCACAAAACGGCAAGCTCCCCGTTCTGCGGGAAATGATGAAGGGCTGGCCGTTCTTCCGAACCTATGTCGACATGCTGGAAATGGTGCTGGCCAAGGCTGATTTACGCATCGCCAGCTATTATGAGCAGACCCTGCTCGATGACGAAGAGCTGAAAAAGTTGGGCGAAAGCCTGCGTTCCCGGTTGCAGGGATGCATCGAGCGATTGCTGGAGCTTAAGGAGCAGCAGACGCTTCTTGAGGCTGAGTCGGTGTTCGCCCATTCCATGCGAGTGCGGAATCCGTATACTGACCCCCTCCACTACCTGCAGGCTGAACTTCTCAAGCGGGACAGGGAAGGTGAAGGCAAGGGTGAAGGTCCGGACAGAGTGGAGCGGGCCCTGAAAGTCACCATGGCGGGTATTGCGGCCGGAATGCGCAACACCGGGTGATTCACCCCCAGCGGCAAGCGTGAACAACAGGAGTAAACAGGTGGCGGTAGCGGCGCGTCTGGACAGTTTTTTAACACGCAAGGGCGCTCCCTACCGGGCGTTGCCAATTGATGAGTCAGCCAGCCTCGATGCCGCTATGATGGCATCCGGACTGCCCCTGGAAGAGGCGGTGTGTGCCACCTTGCTGGTTGATATCAATGGCGTGGTGATGGTGGTGCACGGTTTTAACAACACCATCGACCTGGATGCCGTGCAGCAGCTGATCGGCCGCCGCCTGCAGCCGCTGACGGCGCGCCAGAGCAATCGGTTGTTCGGAGATTGTGACCCCGGCTTTCAGCCGCCGGTTGGTGCCGCCTACGATATTCCGGTGTTGGTGGATGAGGACGTACTGACTATGCCACGGGCGGTCATGACCGGTGGCACCAGGCACACCCTGATAGCACTGGATAACCGTGCGCTAACCCTGGCGTTGGCGGGAGCACAAGGCGGCCATCTGGTGATCCGGGGGCAGGGCAATGGTGAGCGTGAAGCGCTGACCCTCGACGAGGTGGCGGGCAAACTTCAGAAGCTGTACCGGCTGCCACCGATGCCAGCGCTGGCCATTCGGATTCTTAAACTGACCACCAACACCGAAGCCACTGCCAGGGAGCTGGCGGAGTTGATCGAATTCGATCCCAGCCTCACCGCCCAGATTATGCGTTATTCACGATCGGCCCTGTTCCATTACCCGGGCCAGATCAACTCCGTTCAGGAGGCGGTGACCCGGGTGCTCGGTTTTGACCGGGTCGCACACATTGCCTTGGGTATCGCAGCGGTTCGGGCGTTTGATGTGCCGCGCCACGGCATGCTGGGGATGGACAGCTTCTGGCGACATTCACTGCACTGCGCCTTCCTCTGTCAGCGCCTGGCGATGGAGTGCGGTGCCGATAAAGGGTTGGCGTATCTCTGTGGCCTGCTGCACAACTTCGGCCTGTTGCTGGTGGGCCACCTGTTTCCAGGGATGTATGACGAACTGAGCACCCTGCGTGAGACGAACCCGGATGTCAGTATGCACTCCCTGGAATTGCAGGTATTTGGTGGCGGCAACGATCAGGAATTCCTGGCCGTCGGCCACGGCGCGATTGGGGGCATACTGCACCGGTTGTGGCAACTGCCGGACCCGGTGGTAAAAGCTGCCGGCATGCACCAGCAGGCGGGTTATCACGGCGAGCATGAGCAATACGTGCTGATGGTCGAGCTTGCCAACAGCCTGTTGAAAGCGCGGGGCATTGGTGACGAATTCAACCCCGATGACACCCCGGCTCTGGCTGCCTCACTGGGGCTGGATGACGCTGCCCTGGCGGCGATTGACGGCGATATCGATGCTGTTACCCGCGAGCTGGACGATCTGGCCGCTTCCCTGTCATCCTGACGTCACCCGTTCTGCCAGGTATGGAATGTCATACTCTGTGGCATGATACGGAGGTCGGCTTTCTCTGAGCGTGCTGACTTCGTATAATGCGCCTTCGCCGGAAACGGCCGATGCCGTCACGGGTCGAGAGGTTATTGCAAAGGCACGGGTTTTTGCCATAACTTTTCAAAACGATAATGACGATATAATGGGAGCACAGCGTTATGCGAATCATCATGTTAGGCGCACCGGGGGCCGGTAAGGGCACGCAAGCCCAGTTTATTACCGAGCGTTTCGGTATTCCCCAGATTTCCACCGGCGACATGCTGAGGGCTGCGGTGAAAGCTGAGTCTGCTCTGGGGAAGGAGGTCAAGGAAGTCATGGCAACCGGCGGCCTGGTGTCGGATGATATCATCATCGCGCTGATTGAAGAGCGAACCCAACAGCCGGACTGCAAGAACGGCTACCTGCTGGACGGCTTCCCCCGCACCATTCCCCAGGCCGAAGCGCTGAAAGATCAGGGCATCGCAATTGATTACGTCGTTGAAATTGCCGTCGACGATGAAGAAATCGTCAGCCGTCTGTCCGGTCGCCGGGTCCATGAGGGCAGTGGTCGCATTTACCATGTGAAATACGACCCACCCAAGGCCGAGGGTAAAGATGATGAAACCGGCGAACCGCTGGTCCAGCGCCAGGATGATCAGGAAGATACCGTTCGCAAGCGCCTGAAAATCTACCATGAGCAAACCGCGCCACTGGTCGATTATTACCAGGATTGGGCCGTAAAAGATGCCAGCGCCGCACCCGAGTACGTGCGAGTGGAAGGTATCGGAAGTATGGACTCGATCCGTGATCAGATTCTGCAAAAGCTGAACTAAACCCCTGATACTGAGGCAGTGCAGCGTTCGTGAAACTATTGGCATTAGATACCTCTTCGGAAGGGTGCTCGGCTGCACTGATGGTGGACGGCCGTCTGACCGAACGCTTTGATCTGGCCCCCCGAGGCCACACCCGTCTGCTGATGCCAATGATCCGCGAGCTGCTGGCCGAGCAGGATCTGGCACCGACAGACCTGGACGCATTGGCGTTCGCCTGTGGTCCGGGATCGTTTACCGGGCTGCGGATTGCCACGGGTGTGGTTCAGGGCCTGGCGTGGGGGTTGGACGTGCCGGTTATTCCGGTGTCGTCACTGGCGGCGGTTGCGCTCGGTGCCATGGATGCACTTGAGTTGTCTGACGGTGACGGCGTCGCCGTTGCCTTCGATGCTCGCATGGGCGAGGTCTACTGGGGATGTTTTGAAGCCAGGGGCGGCCTGCCGGTGTTGCTTGGGGCTGAACAGGTCTGCCCCCCCGCTGCGGTTGCACTGCCAGAACGCGGGTGCGGTTGGGCCGGTGCCGGCCAGGGCTGGCAATTGCGGGACCAGATGCCGCCTTCGGTGGTTTCGGCCGCCTCCCCGGTGGACGATACGCTGGTGCCACGGGCCTCATGGGTGGCCCGTCTGGCCAGCGACCAATTCTCGGCCGGGGCGGGCGTCAGTGCAGTGCAGGCCCAGCCGGTCTATATCCGTGACGAAGTGACCTGGAAAAAATTGCCGGGCCGCTGAGCGCTCCCTAATCCCGTTTTCGGAACCTTACCGATGGAACTGTGGCACATCATTGCCCTGGCGGTGGTCCAGGGACTGACTGAATTTCTCCCGATCAGCAGTTCTGCCCACCTGATTTTACCGTCCCAGATCCTGGGCTGGCCCGATCAGGGGCTGGCGTTCGATGTTGCTGTGCATGTGGGCACGTTAGCAGCGGTTATCTGGTATTTCCGCAGGGAAGTCTACCGGTTGACGGTGGCCTGGGTTGGCGACACAGCTCGGGGCCGGGTCGCCCAGGACAGTGGGCTGGCCTGGGCGGTGATTGCGGGCACCATACCGGCGGGCCTGGCGGGTCTGCTGCTGAATGATTTCATCGAGACGGAGTTGCGCTCCGGGCTGGTCATTGCCGCTTCAACCATCGGTTTCGGACTGGTGCTGTGGTGGTCGGATGCGGTAGGTCGGCAGACCCGGGACCTTCCGGCGTTGACGATGAAAGATGCCGTCATCGTTGGCCTGGCTCAGGCATTGGCACTGATTCCCGGCACATCCCGATCGGGCATTACCATTACCGCAGCCCTGTTCCTCGGCCTGAAGCGAGAGGCTGCCGCGCGTTTCTCGTTTCTTCTGTCCATCCCGCTGATCCTCGCGGCGGGGCTGCTGAAAACGCTGGAGTTGATGGAGCAGGGTGGGACGACAGACTGGACCGCCATTGTGCTGGGAACCCTGGTGTCGTTTGTCAGCGCGGTTGTCTGCATTCACCTGTTTCTGAGATTTCTGGAGCGCCTTGGCATGATGCCGTTCGTGATTTACCGGTTACTGCTGGGCCTGCTCCTGTTGGTCATGTTGTGGTAGGTTGGTTAAAAAATGGGCTGCAGGCTTCAAATCCTTGCCGTGTTGTTTCATACTCAACTTCCACTAACGGTTCCGGTTTAAACTCATGATCGGCGGTTTCAACCCGAATAGCAGCGTCGCCTTCCAGTCCGGGAACAATACTCCCGTGCGGGAACGTAGTGACGTGGCGCGCGCGCCGGCTTCAGGCCCGGAAAAAAACGCGGATGGCGTCCGGCGGGATCTGGCCGATGGTCGCCCGGGTAATCCGCCACCCAGGCAGCTTGATACGGAATCCCTTGACCGTCGCGTGGAAGCTCGCCGTGCTGCGGAAGATGCTCGCCTGGAACGTTTTCGTGCCGATGAACTGCCGTTATCGACCTCTCGTGCGCTGGCCACCTTCACGGATATAGCCGCTCGCGGTGATTCCGGCGAGAACGGTCTGGCCGGAATCGATATACTGGCCTGATGCTCTCCGAACCCATCCCCTCACCCTCACATACGTCGCTTGCTGTGGCCTGCACCTCTTTGGGCGATCAGGTTGAGGCCCGCACGCTGGCCGAGACGCTCGCTATTCCATTTCTTGGCGTGGTCAAACCCCGTCAGGTGACCGGTTTTGGCATACTCATGTTGCTGGATGAGCAGGGGGTGAGCCTGCAGGTGACGGGAAAAGGCGCGCCGGGCCCGGTCCGGGCTGAGTTTGTTTCCGGCAAAGCCGGGTATCGCCGGGAGCATGGCGGGGGCGTGGGGCAGCTTGTCGCCAAAGCGATAGGCCTGCAGAAAACCCGGGCCCCGTTGCATGTGGTCGATGCTACTGCGGGCCTTGGGCAGGATGCCTTCGTGCTGGCCGGATTGGGCTGCCGGGTAACGCTGTTTGAGCGCAATCCGGTGATTCATGCGTTGCTCGCTGATGGGCTGGCCAGGGCGGCGCTGAATGTCGACTGCGCGCCGATTGTTGCGAGGATGACTCTGTGCCAAGGCAGCAGCGTTGAATGGTTGTCTCAGGCCCCGGAAGGGGCGGCTGACATTGTCTATCTGGACCCGATGTTTCCGCACCGCGACAAGTCGGCGCTGGTAAAGAAAGAAATGCAGGTGTTCCGGGCGATCGTCGGTGATGACGATGACTCCGAAGCGTTGTTGTCGGCAGCCCTGGCGGCGGCCACTTATCGGGTTGTGGTCAAGCGACCGCGCAAGGCTCCGGCGATTGCCGGCCCGGAGCCGGCAACCCGCATCGAAGGCAAAAGCAGCCGTTACGATCTCTACCCGGTGCGGGCGTTGCCCGTCACAGGGGCCTGACGGGCATCAGAGTCAGGCACCAAGCATGGTGACCTGCTGGATCGCCTGACGTTTCTCGACACTCAATACAAGGCGGGCATCTTCCGCAACCTCGTTCAACCCTTCGGTGTAACAGAGCAGACCGTCATCATCGGTGGTGATCACGCCGTTTTTCTGCATGTTGGCGATAAAGTTCCGGAACAGGGTCTTGTCGAAGAACTCCGGAGCATTCAGCCCGAACAGGATCGACATTCGCTCGGCCAGCAGTGTGCTCTGCTCCTCGAGTTCCGCAGCGCTGATCCGGCCTGAGCCGTATTTGCGCAGAATGCCGATGGCAATGTGGTAACGCTCCAGAGTCTGGATAATGAATCGCGACAACACCCGCAGGCGCAGCATCGCGTCGGTGCCTTCTTCGGGGCGGCAAATGCGGCCGTCCTGCTCGAAAATCAGACCTTTTACGAGCATCAGGTCGATCCACTGGTTCACCACGCCTTCCACTTCCTCGGGCTGATATTTGAGAAACAGCTCGGATTGCAGGTACGGGTAAGCCACGCTCGCCAGGAACACGATCTTGTCCCGCTGCAGGGATTCCTTGTTCTCGAACAGGCTGGCGATGAGCGATGGCAGTGCGAACAGGTGCTGGATGTTGTTGCGGTAGTACGTCATCAGGGTTGCGTTGCTGCCTTCCAGGGCAATAATGTCACCCAGCTTTTGAGGCTGACGGGTGATTAGCCCCATGTCTTCGCAGTAGGCTACCCAGTCCTTGCCGCTGCCTTCGGGCAGCGTCACCGTATCGGCATAGGGAAAGGCGCTCAGCAGCGCGGCGTACTGGTCCATCAACCGGATGAGCTGGCCTTCGTCCATCGCCAGCCTGTCGGTACCCAACAGCACCGTGGCGGTCATGCCAATGGGGTTAACGGCCACGGAGGCATTGATGTTGGCGGCTACCCGGGTAGCCAGTTGATCGACTGCATCCGCCAGCCAGGCCGGTCGGTACTCCGAATCATAGGCTTCTTCACGCCAGCTTGGGTGCACATCGTTCAGCACGTCCGCCAGAGGGATGGCTTCGCCAAAGTTGACAGCAACCCGGCCAAAAGAGTTGCCCAGTTTGCGCGCGGTTTTTGCAAGCCCGAACACGCTCTCCTTCTGTTTCTTGTTGCCCCGCAATTCGCCCAGGTAGGAGCGGCCTTCCATGACCTTTTCATAACCAACGTAGACCGGCACGAATACGATGGGTTTGCGATGATTGCGAAGGAAGCTGCGTACGGTCATGGCGAGCATCCCCGGGCGGGGCTGGAGCATGCGGCCGGTGCGGCTGCGACCGCCCTCGACAAAATATTCGACCGAATAGCCACGGGTAAACATCACGTGCATGTATTCGTTGAAAACGGTGGCATACAGCGGGTTGTCCTTGAAGCTACGGCGCATGAAGAATGCGCCGCCCCGGCGCAGGATTGGCCCTACCACCGGCATGTTGAGGTTGATGCCGGCAGCAATGTGCGGCGGCATCAGGCCATTTTTGTACAACACGTAAGACAGCAACAGGTAATCAATGTGGGAGCGGTGGCAGGGTACATACACCACGGCGTTGTCCTGGGCGACTTCCTTCGCTACGCGGATGTTATTGATAGCGATGCCTTTGTAGATGCGGTTCCAAAGCCAGGCCAGCACCACCTCGAGAAACCGTATGGTGACAAGGGACATGCTGGCGGCAATTTCATCGGCATACTTGTAGGCTTTCGCCCGCACCTTTTCTGGCGGGATATCATCCTTGCGTGCCGTCTCGCGAATAGCCTCCTTGACCGCCTGAGTGCGCACCAGTCCCTCAACCAGCGTTCGCCGGTGGGACAGGTCGGGGCCAAGCACCGCCTGACGCACACGGCGGAAATGGGTTCGCAGAAGGCGACCCAGCTTGCGGTTGGCCCGTTCCTCGCTGTGGCGGTATTCGTCAATGACCTGCTGCAGGGACAGTGGCTGGTTAAACTGAACGTAGGTGCTCCTGCCATGCAGCATGATAATCAGAAACTTCTGTAACCGCCCCGCCACAGACCAGGTGTCAGACAGCAACAGCTTGACCAGCGACTTTTCCTTGTCGGGCGAACGGCCCCAGAACAGCGACACCGGCACGATTTGTACATCTTTTTCGGGATTTTCCAGGCCGTAGCGAACCAGCGCCTGAAACTGGGACGTCGGCACCGGCGTTTGCCGAGTCCGGAACAGGCCACCAATGCGGCGATACAGGAAAAAGAAGGAATGTACCGGGCCATTTTTTACCGGCAGGGATTCTTCAGCCCCGGGCAGGCCGGAGCGGAGCACTTCCTGTTCCAACACCAGGCGGCTGGACATGGAGCTGTACTGCAACACATAACAAACAGGCTTGTCGGGGCTTAATCCAAGGGCTTCGCTGCTGTTACCACTGACATCCGTTCGGACCCAAAAAAAGAGAATCTTGCGGAAAAAAGTCAGAATCAGGCTGCGAAGGGCCTGGTAAATTCGCATAGGGTGTTGCTCCGGTTTCCTTGATTGGCGCTAAGTTTACTTGGTTGTGCACACAGCGCAAAGCTAACCTGTCGTTCTGCTCGCCAGCACGGTGTGATACATTTCCGGCTTATGAATGTCACTCTGCCACCGGAATAATTTTCTATGACGTCGTGGACACCGGGCTGGTCAACCGTTGCTCCCAGCCCCAGCAATCCTGTACTCGCCATCAGGGAAGATTGCGTGGTGCGAGTGGCTGGAGAATGGCTGACCTCCTGGGCAGTGCTGGAACCCTTCGTGACTGGCATCATTGCGCCGGTGAATCTGGGCGAGTGGGGCGGGCAGCCATTGTTCGTGGTTGAGATGGACGCAGATGCGGATCTCCCCGCAATGGAAAAGATCCCGCTGCGGGATGCGATCCTGATCATGGAGGATGCGCCGGCTGAGCTGCTTGGCACCGCATTCCAGGTCTGGCAATGGTGGCGCGATCATCGTTATTGCGGGCGATGCGGTGGTCCCACTCGCCTGCATGCACTGGAGCGGGCAAAGTGGTGTGAGCCTTGTGGCATTCCCTGGTATCCGCGGGTGGCACCCTGTGTGATTGTGGTCATTCGTAAGGGTAATCGCATGCTTTTGGCCCGATCGTCACGGGTGAAACGGCATTTTTACAGCCTGATCGCGGGCTTCGTGGAGCCCGGCGAAAGCCTGGAGCAGGCGGTGGTTCGTGAAGTAAAGGAAGAAACCGGCCTGGATGTGAATAACATTCGTTACCGGGCCTCCCAGCCCTGGCCATTTCCCCACCAACTGATGGTTGGCTATTTCGCCGACTACACCGGTGGCGAGCTGGTATTGCAGCAGGATGAGCTGGCCGACGCAGGTTGGTATCGGCCCGATGAAACACCTCCGGTGCCACCGGCCACCACCATTGCCGGGCGCTTGATCCGGGACATGGCAAAAGAGTTGAAAGGCCAGCATCCGGGGGAGGAAAAGGCGTCATGATGAACTCCCAGAAAGCGTGCTGACCGTGCCCCGCATCCTGGTATTCGACTCCGGTGTTGGCGGGCTGAGCGTGTCGGCCTGCATTCGCCAGCGGTTGCCTGCCGTGGAGCTGTTGTATGTGGCGGACAACGCCTGCTTTCCCTATGGCAACCAGCCTGAGTCCGTCGTGGTTAGCCGTTGCCAGGCGCTGATCGCCGGGGCGTTGCGGGCATTCCCCTGTGATCTGATTGTCGTGGCCTGTAACACCGCCAGCACCGTAGTACTGCCGGCTTTGAGGTCGATGACACCGATACCGGTTGTCGGCGTGGTTCCGGCGATAAAGCCGGCGGCCGCCTGTTCCATTAACCGCCGTATTGGTCTGCTGGCGACGCCGGCCACGGTGCGCCGGCCGTATCTGGATGAACTCATCCATGAGTTTGCCAGCGATTGCCAGATTGCACGCGTGGGCCAGCCCGACCTGGTTCGCTGGATTGAAGACGCGGTCGGCGGCAACGCCCTACCCACTCAGGCACTGAGCGATGCACTCGACCCCTTCCGCGAGGCGGGGGTTGATACCGTGGTGCTGGGTTGTACCCACTATCCGTTGATTCGGGAAGAGCTTGAAGCCTGCCTCCCCGATGTGCGTTTCTGGGTGGACTCCGGTGATGCCATCGCGCGCCGAGCACAGTGGCTGCTGGAACAGCAGAGGGCGGTGGGTGAGCATACTGTGGCAGATAACCCTGTGATAGCTAACAATGTAGCGGTGCGCGCCGTGCTGTTCTCCGGCGCGATTCCCGCGGGGCTGGCGGCGTATATGAGCAGAATGGGGTTGGCCCCGGAGGACGTCCGGGGCCACTGGCCAGACGCCGAAGGGGTTACAACAGCCGGGTCAGTTTGAACATGGCGAGAAATTCCAGCGCCGGAATGGTCCTGCGATGGCAGCAGTAGGTTTTGAAGCTGTCGCCGCGGAAGCGTGACTTGGTGAATTCCAGTCCTTTAAAGTTGTAAAGGAAGTTACCCTTCTCATAGAGGCCGTGGAGAATGCGTTTGAGCAGCCGGCTTTCCTGGTGCTCCGTTACCTGATCCAGTGACAGTGGAAGCAGGCCCAGGTCCAGACTAGGTACGCCTTCGGCCTTGAACACGCCTATGGCGTGCGCCATCAGTGTATAGAAAATGCCCTGCCTGAAGTCAGCGTTGGCCCGACTGATATTGGGGACATAGCTGACGATCTCGTTGTCCCTGTAGATCGGGTCGAAGTAAATGAAGCCGACCGCCTTGCCGTCCTGGTAGGCGTAGAAGTGCCGTTCGTTTTCCCGGTAATCCATCTCCATGGGGCGAATCAGGAACCGGATTTCCTTGCTTTTGCACTTACGGGTGCGAATCCAGGCGTCCGAAATCTCCCGGGTGTGGTCATCGCTGAACCGCTCTTTGACGGTGATGCCGTTCTTTTCCGCCTGATTCAGTGCGGTGCGCAGAATCTGCTTTTTCTTGCCGCTCAGTGACCAGTCCTTCAGGTGGATGCGAGACTCACTGCCGAACTGGGTGCCAAACAGCCCGAAACGCAGATGCAGGAAATCCACCACCCGTTTGGAAACCTGGATATAGCACGCGTTGGGAAACCGGGTGTGAAACTTCTCGAGGATCACGGCGAAATTTCCCGGTGCACAGACCGGGTCCGAGAGCACGAAGGTGCCACCCCATTTGCGCATGTACCCGATGTAGCCAATGCCGGGCAGATCGAAATACTGCATACCGGGCTGCAGGGTGGAAAAAGACTGAGAGTGCGTGCCGAACTGCTTCAGGTAGCGTACTCGCTCCGGAAAGCCGAAAGCGCCTTCGTCAAGTGGGCTGAGTCCGTCGAGTGCGAGTGCCTGGTCTGACATGTTCATGTTTCATGGTCCCCCGGGTTGTTCTTGTTCAGAGAGTGTCTGAGGGTGCCTGTTCAGGCCTGTTTCTGACCCAGAATTGACCAGTAGCAATTCATGTTCAGCAGCTTGAAGTGCTTTTTCTCCTGGACCTGAAGGCCTAGGCGCCGCATGTGTTCGGGGTAGTTGTAGATCTTGTGGAAAGCGTTATTGGCAAACAGCCAGAAGGTGAACACTGCCATGTACCAATACAGCTTTTTGAACATTCGGGCGAGGAGGTTGCCGGTGGGGTAGCAGAAATCGCCGACCACGACTTTGGCGTCTGCCTTGCCAAGGCGGATCAGGTGTTCCAGTACCCTGACCATCATGTCTTCGTCGAAGACGTTGAGGAAAAAGTTGGCCACTACCATGTCGTACTGCTCGAACTCTTCGACCTTCATGATGTCGCTGTGGATACGGCGAATGGTCAGGTGGGGAGCCTCGTTTTCCTGTGCTTCGGCAAATTTGCGCAGCATGGTCGCTGACAGATCAACCACGGTGACATCAGCACCCAGCTCGGCCGCGCGAATGGCGTCACGGCCATGGCCGACGCCGGCAAAAAGAATGCGTGCGCCGGGGCGAACGGTTTCTACGTCAAGCATGGCGGTTTTGCAGTGGTGAATATTTTTCCCGCTGTAAAGGTTGCTGAGGAAATCGTAAACCGGGCCGATGTATTTGTATTTGTCGCGCATGATCACTGCTGCCTGTTCAGATCCTGTGGTTGCCATCACCGTTCTTGTGATTGTTGGCTCGACTGCCTGTCGGCTTTCCGGTGACAACGCCTGGTGAGTATTACTTTAGAGAAGGAACCGGGGCGAAAGTGTGCAGCAGCGCGCATTTCGGGATACACAAAGTAACGCAAAGAAATACTTTGCAAACTAAATCAACATTTATAATAAGAATGTCCGACAATAGATTATCGGGAGTATTTCAGGAGGGAATCAGGTATGCGCAGGAATCAGCAGGAAACAGCTTTGGCCGGCAGTTGATCGAGAGTTTTCTCAATCACGCCCGCCGGTCTTGCCGGCCCATAGAAGAAGCCCTGAACCTGGTGGCAACCCAGGTTTTTCAGGTAGGCCAGTTGCTCACTGGTCTCGACCCCTTCGGCGACGATTTCCAGCTTGAGGCCGTGGGCCATGGCAATGATGGCATTGACAATGCAGGCCCCATCTTCACCACTACGGATGGCCTTAACGAAGGACTGGTCGACTTTGAGGGTGTGGATGGGCAAGCGGTGGATGTAGTTGAGGGAGGAGTAACCCGTGCCGAAATCATCAATGGCAATGCGAACGCCGAAGTCCGCCAGTTCCCGCAGTTTCTGGCTGATCTGTTCAAGGTCGTTCATGATCAGGTTTTCGGTAATCTCGATTTCCAGGTTCTCTGGCGGGAAGCCGTGAGCGCGCACCTGCTCCATCAAGGTGTCGACAAACCTGGGGTGCTCCACCTGCATCGGGGACAGGTTGACCGCCAGGCGGAGGTCGTCGTGCCCGGACCGTATCCAGTTGCCGACGTCGTGGCAGGCCTGGTCAAGCACCCGCTCACTGAGGCGCGCTATGAGTTTGGTTTCTTCAGCCAGTGGCAGGAAATCCCGGGGGTATAACAGGCCCCGTTCCGGGTGTTGCCAGCGCACCAGGGCTTCCAGGCCGACGACGCGGTTGGAGGTGGAGCAGACCTGGGGCTGATAGAAAACCTTAAGCTCATCTCGCTCGAGGGCCAGCCGAAGGTCCCGCTCAAGGCTCAGGCGGTGGGCGGTGTCTATGCTCATGCTTTCGGAAAAGAAACGGTAACCGTCCTTGCCCCGGGCTTTGACGTGATACATCGCAATGTCGGCGTTCTGAATCAGCTGATCCATATCGGCCCCCGCCTCGGGGAAGATCGAAATGCCGATACTGACACCCACAAAGACTTCGTGTTCACCCAGTTCAAAAGGGGCGCGAAGTGCCTTGATCAGTTTACGGGCGATCTGGCGCGCGTCCTCGTGGCTGTGGATCGAAGGCAGCAACAGGGTGAATTCATCACCACCAAAGCGAGAGAGGGTGTCCCCTTTGCGCAGGCATCGCTCCAGGCGCTGGGTGACGGCCTGCAGCAGCCGGTCACCCATGGCGTGTCCGAGGGTGTCGTTGATGACCTTGAAGCGGTCAAGATCCAGGAACATCACCGCCAGCTTCTGGCTTGATCGGCGGGCATGGGTAATGGCCAGTTCCAGCCGATCTTTGAACAGGGCGCGGTTCGGAAGCCGGGTCAGTAGGTCATGGTAGGCCTGGAAATTGATAAACGCCTCGGCCTCCTTGCGCTCCGTGACATCGCGGGCGGTGCCGTAATAGCGGGCTTCGCGGTTCTTACCGCGGCTGTCGCTGTGAGTATGGGGCCAGGTTTCAGGATCGATGGGGAACGCGGTGATCTCGAAATGCCGGTTGGCTCTGCGGCTGCCCCGGGTTTTCAGCCTGACTTCGAGCGTGCGGGGGTTGTCGGCGGTGATGTTCGGGCCATTGAGCGCGTAGGTGCCGCGGGTCACATCGCGGTCGTCCAGAATGTGGCGGAAGTGTCGCCCGCAGAGTTCCTGGGGGTGGTAGCCGAGCATGGTTTCAATCTTGCTGTTCACAAAACAGAAATGACCGGCTTCATCCAGCATGAAAACGATGTCAGGGGAGCTGTTAACGATGTAGCGGTGCAGAGCCTCCGATTTTTCCAGGCGCATCTGTATACGCTCGTGGGATCGCAGCAACGACTGTTTGCCCACCACGCCCTCAACGGTGGCCAGCAACTCATCCGGGTCGAACGGTTTGCGGATGTAATCCAGGGCACCGCGGCGCAACGCCCGGCTGACGGAGGTGAACGAGCTTTCACCACTGACCACGACAACGCCGCACTCCGGCTGGCTGGTGGCCATGCGATTCATGACGTCAAATCCGTCGACCTCGGGCATGCGCAGATCCAGCAAGGCGAGATCAAAGGTTTCACTGTCAATCAGTTGGCAGGCGCGCCGGCCACTCTCAGCCTCGGTAACCTGGTACTGTTGGCTCCGGAGCAGTGATGCAAGGCTTGCCAGTAGCCTCGGTTCGTCGTCCACCACCAGGATGCGTGGTGCTGCCCCGTTACTGAAAGAGTGATCCGGTTGTGCAGGTTTCATCAGTCTTCGCCCGTGGTTTCGTCGTCAATCGTTATCGTTCTTTTTATTACCCGCGGCCGGTAGCAATAGCCTGAAGGTCGTGCCTTCGTGCCCCGTGCGGCAAGCAATGATGCCCTCCATGTCATCAACCAGCTGTTTAACAATGCTCAGGCCCAATCCGCTGTGGCCCTTTCCTTTGGTGGTCTTCACCGGTACAAATAATTGCTCACGGATAGCGTCCGGAATACCGTGGCCGCTGTCCGAAATTTCCAGTTCGACCCAGGTACGGCTGTTTTGCAATACCGGGGCGGAGGTCCGCACCGTCACTTCCCCGGCTTTGCCCAACGACTCCACGGCATTGCGCACCAGATTGATCAGTACCTGCCGTATCACCGAAGGCGAGGCGGCGACCTGAGTGTCTTCGCTGCACAACTGTACGTTAAGGACCGTATTGGCATCGCTGAACAATCCGTCAAGGAAAAGGTCCTTGAGTGCACCAATTTCCGCGTTGAGCGGGGCGATGGAGACGTCTGTCGGTGGTTGTCCGCTTTCGGCGGGGCGGCTGATCTGCAGTAACATATCGCCGGCGCGGTCCAGCTCTTCGCGGATGATGTCGAGCTCGTTCTGGACATGGGCGTCGGTGAGCCGGTTGCGCAACTGGTAGATGTATTGGCGAATGATGGTCAGCGGGTTGCTGACTTCATGAACCTGACGCCTGAGGGCTTGCCGGGCGAGCTCTGCGTCAAGGTGGCCATCATCAGAAGAGTCTGTACTGCTCGGTGACAGCCTGGCGGCCAGTTCGCGGCAGAACAGGCTGGCGAGATCTTCGGCCACCTGTGCGCTGTGGGCGTCGGTCCCCAGGGCAAACACGCCGGGGCAGTCGTTAGCCGTCAACACCGGAATCGCCATCAGCGACGGTGTTTGCAGCAATGACAGGAGTTGGCGGTCCAGAACAGTGGGTATGCGGTCACCGAGATGAACCAGGTGCCGCTGGGTAAAGGCTTCGGTGAGCACGCTGGCCGCCGGGCTGGAGGACAGTGCGAGATCCGGGATGTCGCCGAGAGTACCCGACAGCAGCGTCAGGCCTTCGTCACGCTGGCCAAAGCACAGAGCGGGCAGCCCGGTAATCAGGGTCAGACTATTCACGGTCTCGGCCAGAATGTCTTCAAGCGGGCCCTCAAACGAAGAGAGTGTCAGTGCCTGGCCCGCCATGGCCTGTTTGAGAATGGTTTGTTTGAGCTTGAGGTTGGCGGCGCTGGCATCGTATTCGGTATTCAGCGGGATGCCGAGGGACACTGCAACGCCCGCCACTTCGCGGTCGATCCGCCGCTGGATTTCACGGGTCAGTTCCTCGCTCAGGCCGAAGACCGTGCCTGCGGCGGCGATACCCGCAGCATCGGATTGTGCCAAACGTGTGGCCAGGCTAATGAGTTTGACAAGATGCCCGGCATCCCGGATTTCAGACGGCATGGCGTGCTGATAGCGCATGGCGTCTTCCGCCATGGCTCCGAGGCCCCATGCCCGCACCAGTTCCGCCGCAATGTCGCACTGGTGATTAAAGTAATGCTGGCGGGTGTCACCCGGTGGTGTCTTCAGGGCAATGAGTTCACCGACGTTGTGCAGCATGCCCAGCATGAATGCCTGATCCGGTTCCGGGAACCGGGTGAGCGTTGCCAAAGCCCGCGCTGTCAGTGCGGTTGTCAGCGAATGCCGCCAGAAGTCCCGGACCTGTTGCCATTGGTCGGCACCCAGCTCAAACAGGAGTTGCCGTAGCGCGGCAGTGAGCACCAACGTATGAAAGCGACGGGTGCCCAGGCGCAACAATGCCTGATCCACTGATCGCAGTTGTGACGCGGGGCCGTAGAGGGCAGAATTGGCAAGTGCCAGAATCTGGGCGACCAGCGCCGCGTCCGTTGACACAATATCGCTGATGAGGCGATAGCTTTCATCCTGGTGGCATGCCTCAAGTGCCCGCAGTGTAACCTCCGGGAGACTCGGCAACTGAATGTCTGGGGCAATGTCCATGTGCTACCTGCGTGAGCCTGGTGTCGCCACACTCTGACGACATGTTCACTATTATTGTCCGTTTGGAGCTTAGACAATAAAGTGGATTTATTAAACAGTTATTGCTTTATTTTTGAACATTATGTTAACCGATCTGTGGTATGTGTACTATTTTTACAGGTTAACATTGGCGTTGGTGACCCCAGGTATGGATCAACTTAATTGGCTATGACAGCTGCCCGAAGCGCAAAACAGGAAGCGCGTCATCCGCGCACGGTGGCCATCACCGGCGGCAAAGGCGGGGTGGGTAAAACGTCGGTCGCTCTGAACCTGGCGCTGACCCTGGCGCGCGAGGGGCAGCGTGTGCTGTTGCTGGATGGCGACACCGATCTTGCCAACGTCAGTATCATGCTTGGCCGCTATCCGACGAAAACCGTTGCAAACGTGATCAATGGCGAATGCGCCCTGGAAGACGTTGTGATGGTCGCGGACTATGGCCTGCATATTGTCCCTGGGGCATCCGGTGTCCAGCACTGCATTGAGATGGATGCCGACGCCAGCCTGGCGTTATTGAAAGCGTTGTCCCGTCTGGAAAACCGTTACGATTACATCATTACGGATACAGCCGCTGGCCTCCAGACAACCGGTATGCACATGATTGCGGCGTCCGAGTTGGCTTGTGTTGTGGTCACTCCGGACCCGGCGTCACTCACGGACGCTTTCTCATTGATCAAGGTACTGGGTCGGCGGGGTTACAAGCGGGTGCCGAGCGTGCTGGTGAATATGGCTCAGGGAGCCAGCCAGGCCCGGTCGGTGTTCCAACGCCTGGAGGCTGCAGCTCAACGACACCTTGATTTACCCCTTCACTACCTTGGTGCCGTGTGGCGGGATGAGACGCTGCGGCAATCGGTTCTTCAGCAGCGGCCGGTGGCGTTGATGTCGCCAGGAGACCCGTCCTGTCGTCAGTTCCGGATACTGGCCGACATGCTGACCCTTCGCCTCGGGCAGGTTCCGCCACGAAAGACCGGCATCGCCGCCTACTGGCATCAGGTATCAAAAAAAGCGCCCCGTCGAAGAGCCAGCGATGAGTCTGTAAAAGTAAAAAAGACTCCCGCTGAAAGCGCAAGCGTGAGAAGCCTTCGACTGGTGGATCAGTTGGGCGATGTGTTAGCCGGGGAAGGGGACCCGCCACTGCTCCGTTATGAGGCGTTCAACCGCCTGTTTGCACTGATGGGGCGCACGCTGGACGACACCACCATCGAGATCATCCAGACCGGCCTGGGGTCATTGGAATGGGAGTCTCTGGCGTTGGAGCAGCGTCGTCACGTTGCCGCGCACCTGCGTCAGTTGGTTGACCGGGTGGCACCGCCGGTCTCCGTGCGCGAGCTACGCCGCACTCCATCGCAGGATCGGCCCAAACCCTATTACGATCGAGTCAGTTTTGGCGAGCAGGACCGGTTGGTCAGGGCGTTGAGGGAGCAGCCTGCTGACATTTCCCTCGACCGGTTGCTGCGGTCTTTGTCTGGCACGGGCGATGATCCCTCCTAATCCCATTGTCCTCTTTTTTTTATGGAACTGGTTCCTTATTTTTTCGTCATTTTATTACCGGTTTTTGTGGCGTAACTTTGCTGTATGTCACCGCACTGTCATGGAAGTTGTGCAAATATTAACCTTGATTTTTGGATAGTGGCCCACTTAATGCACCGCTCTCCCCGTACCCCGAAAAGGGGTGTCAGGTGGCTCGGGGTCGGAATAGGGCATGCGTGGCCACAGTTTGTTAAGAGAAGGAGTTCCCGACATGGTAGATCAGCTTCAAACTGCAGAATCATCTTCAAACGTGCTCGAACGGTTGCGCGGTAAGCACGTTCTGGTCACAGGTACGACCGGCTTTCTCGGTAAGGTAATTCTGGAGAAGATCATCCGCACCGTTCCGGACATCGGGGGTATTCACCTGCTGATCCGGGGCAACAAGCGCCACCCGAACGCCCGCGAGCGTTTTTTCCACGAGATCGCAACTTCCTCGGTCTTTGAGCGTCTTCGCAAGGACGACAATGAAGCGTTCGAAAACTTCATTGAAGAACGTGTGCATTGCGTTACCGGCGAGGTGACCGAGCCTCGCTTCGGGCTCTCCCACGAGCGCTTCGCAGCGCTTGCTTCCGGTGTTGATGCGTTTATCAATTCCGCCGCCAGTGTAAATTTCCGCGAAGAACTGGACAAGGCGCTTACCATCAACACCCTGTGCCTGAACAACGTGGTTGAGCTGGCGCGGCTTAACGCTGCCATGGCGGTGATTCAGGTTTCGACCTGCTACGTGAACGGCAAAAACGCCGGTCAGGTGTCCGAATCGGTGATCAAACCGGCGGGGAGCGACATCCCGTGTAGCACGTCTGGTTACTACGAAATTGATGAATTGGTGCGGCTGCTGGACGATAAGATCGCGGACGTTCGCTCCCGCTATTCCGGCAAAGCGTTGGAAAAGAAACTGGTGGACCTTGGCATTCAGGAGGCCAACCGGTACGGCTGGAGCGATACCTACACCTTCACCAAGTGGTTGGGCGAGCAGCTGTTGATGAAGGCGCTGGATGGGCGCGCGCTGACCATTGTGCGGCCGTCCATCATCGAAAGTGCCCTGGAGGAGCCAGCGCCGGGCTGGATTGAAGGGGTCAAAGTGGCGGATGCCATCATCCTTGCCTACGCCCGTGAAAAGGTCACCCTGTTCCCGGGCAAGCGCAGCGGGGTGATCGATGTGATACCGGTTGACCTGGTGGCCAACGCGATCATTCTGTCGTTGGCCGAGGCGCTTGTTGAACCGTCCCAGAGGCGTATTTATCAGTGCTGCAGCGGTAGCAACAATCCGATCTCCCTGGGTGAGTTCATTGATCACTTGATGGCGGAATCCAAATCCAATTACGGGGCTTACGAGCAGTTGTTTTACCGTCAACCGACCAAACCCTTCATTGCGGTGAACCGCAAGCTCTTTGATGTGGTGGTCAGTGGCGTGCGCGTGCCGCTCAGTTTGACGGTGCGCATGATGAAACTTCTGGGTCAGAACCGGGAGCTGAAAACCTTGCGTAATCTGGACACCAGCCGCTCGCTGGCCACCATTTTCGGTTTCTACACGGCACCGGATTACATTTTCCGTAACGACTCTCTGCAAGCACTGGCTTCCCGTATGGGTGAGCTGGACCGCCTGCTGTTTCCCGTGGACGCGCGGCTGATCGACTGGTCTGTCTACCTGCGCAAAATCCACCTCGCCGGGCTGAATCACTATGCCCTGAAGGAACGTAAGCTCTACAGTTTGCGCACGGCCAAAGCTCGCAAAAAAGCGGCCTGATCCGACCAGCGGTCCCGGCCATGATGGCGGGGGCTGCTGCTTCCTTCCTGCGCCACCGTTTACCCGGCATTGACCTTGCGATTCAGGGGGGCGCAGCTATCCTTTGTTCAGACTCCCACACAACGTGATTACCCGTTGTTTTTGTACGGATTCAGGCATCATTTCAGAGAAAAGTGCTGGCGCATTAGGACGTTAGTCTAATTCATTGTGTGGTGGCACACATGTTGAACTACTGCTATCCGTCTTCAGGGTCCCAGTGCCCGACAAGCTCTGTTTTACAAAACCGACAATGACAACAGACTCTAAACCATAGGGGGAGCACAATGACTGACAAACAGGTTTATCCGGTCAATCCGGAGGTGGCCAAACAGGCGCTGCTGAACCGCGATCAGTACGAATCGATGTATCGGCAGTCCATCGAGGACCCGGATGGGTTCTGGGGTGAGCATGGCAAACGTCTGGAATGGATCAAACCGTTTTCCAAGGTCAAAAACACCACCTACGATTACGACAACCTGTCGATCAAATGGTTTGAAGACGGCGAGCTGAACGCGGCTGCCAACTGCCTGGACCGACATCTTGACAAGCGTGGCGACCAAACGGCGATTATTTTTGAGGGTGATGACCCCGCCGATTCCCGCAACGTGACCTACCGCGAGCTGTACGAAGAAACCTGCAAGTTTGCCAACGTCCTCAAAGACCAGGGCGTGAAAAAAGGCGATGTGGTGACTATCTACATGCCGATGATTGTTGAAACCGGTGTTGCGATGCTGGCTTGCGCCCGTATTGGTGCGGTCCACTCTGTTGTGTTTGGCGGTTTCTCTCCGGAAGCCCTCGGTGCCCGGATTGCCAACGGCAATTCCCGTTTTGTGATCACCGCCGACGAAGGTTTTCGGGGTGGTCGGACGATTCCGTTAAAGAAAAACGTAGACGCAGCGCTCAGCAACGAAGCCAATGCCAAGGTCGACAAGGTCATTGTGGTCAAACGCACCGGTGGCGATGTGCCCTGGAACGATGCTCGCGATGTTAATTACGAAGAGCTCGTAAAGAACGCCTCAACGGATTGCCCTGCGGAGCCGATGAACGCGGAAGACCCACTGTTCATGTTGTACACTTCCGGCTCTACCGGCGCGCCGAAAGGGGTTCTGCACACCACCGGTGGTTACATGGTTTACACCTCCATGACCCACGAATACGTGTTCGACTACCACGACGGTGACGTCTATTGGTGCACAGCGGACTTTGGCTGGGTCACCGGCCACAGCTACATCCTGTACGGCCCGCTTGCCAACGGTGCCACCACGGTGCTGTTCGAGGGCGTGCCAAACTACCCGGATACATCCCGCATGGGCCAGGTGGTCGACAAGCACAAGGTCAACATTCTGTACACCGCGCCCACCGCCATCCGCGCACTGATGGCAGAAGGCGAGTCGTGCATGAATGGTACCACCCGGGAAAGCCTGCGCCTGCTGGGCTCGGTCGGCGAGCCGATCAATCCGGAAGCCTGGGAGTGGTACCACCGGGTGATCGGTAACAGCAAGTGCCCGATTGTGGACACCTGGTGGCAGACCGAGACCGGCGGTATTCTGATCTCCCCGTTGCCGGGCGCTATTGACCTGAAACCGGGCTCTGCCACGGTTCCGTTCTTCGGTATAAAGCCGGCGCTGGTCGATAACGACGGCAACATCCTGGACGGTAAAACCGAGGGCAACCTGGTTATTCTGGACAGTTGGCCTGGCCAGATGCGCACCATTTATGGTGATCATGAGCGCTTCAAGCAGACCTATTTCAGCACCTACAAAGGCATGTACTTTACCGGTGACGGTGCCCGTCGCGATGAAGACCGTTACTACTGGATCACCGGTCGGGTGGATGACGTTCTGAACGTGTCCGGCCACCGCCTTGGTACCGCTGAAGTGGAAAGCGCGCTGGTCTCCCACAGCAAGGTTGCTGAGGCGGCCGTGGTCGGTTATCCCCATGAGATCAAGGGCCAGGGCATTTATGTCTACGTCACTCTGGTGCAGGGGCAGGAGCCTTCGGACGAGCTGAAGAAAGAGCTGGTTCAGTGGGTGCGCAAGGAAATTGGTCCGATTGCATCACCGGATGTTATCCAGTGGGCACCCGGGTTGCCGAAGACGCGGTCTGGCAAGATTATGCGCCGGATTTTGCGTAAGATTGCAGCTAACGAGCACGACCAGCTGGGCGACACCTCCACTCTGGCAGACCCGGGTGTGGTGGATGATCTGATCAGCAGTCGTGCGTTCAAATAAGGTCTGAAAGCAGGCCAGAAACCTGTGAGGAATCTGTTGAATGGCACAAACAATTATCGTCGCCGATGATCACCCGCTGTTTCGTGCAGCTTTGAAGCAGGCGGTCAGTCAGGCGGTTCCTGATGCGAAAACGGTCGAGGTCGATAGCATCAAGGCGCTGCAGGCGGCGGTGGAGTCGCATCCGGATGCGGATCTGGTGTTGCTGGATCTCAATATGCCGGGTGCCCACGGCTTCTCCGGGCTCGTGTTTATGCGCGGGCAGTATCCGGGGTTGCCCGTGGTGGTTGTGTCGGGATCGGAGGAGATGCAGGTGATGCGCCGTTCGATTGATTACGGCGCGTCGGGCTTTATTCCGAAGTCGGCACCGTTACCGACCATTACCGAGGCGATTCAGGCGGTCCTGGCGGGGGATGTCTGGTTGCCGGAGGGGGTGGCGGATAAGATCGAGCGGATGCATTCGGACATGACGGATTTCTCCGAGAAGCTGGCGTCGCTGACGCCGCAGCAGTTCCGGGTGCTGGGGATGTTGGCCGAGGGGCTTCTGAATAAGCAGATTGCGTATGATCTGGATGTGTCGGAGGCGACCATTAAGGCGCATATTACAGCGGTGTTTCGCAAACTGGGCGTTCGCAACCGGACCCAGGCGGTGATTGCGATTCAGCAGATGGAGATTGATCCCTCGGATCAGTCCTTGTCTGGCAGCTGACGTTCACCTTTCTCGATTTGTGAAACGGGAGCCTGCGGGCTCCCTTTTTTTGTCCTCGATTTTCGGTGGTGGGTGCTGGGCGGGCGAGCCTTCCACGGGCACGCTACGAGCACATCCATGTGCGCTTCGCTTCGGCCTTCCCTGGCCGAAGAGATCCCGTGGAAGGCTCGCCCGCCCAGCACCTCCAACTACGGTGATCGTTTTTCTTAAAGAGTACATCTGTACGCAATTTTTTTCGTGGTCATTAAAAATTAATCTACCTGCCATTGTCATTAGGTATTTCATTCTGTAAATTCGGCTCACACATGTACGCTCAAATATAAAAAGCGTGCCGAGTTATTTTGTTTTCAGAACGGAAGGTGATGAATGAACGCTGCTGTGAAACCCGATTCAATGGGCAATGCCGTGTTTGGACAACCCGATGAGCGTGAGCTCCGGGACAGGATGAAGAAGGAGCTGCCGGCGGATACGTTCAAGGCGCAGACCTGGCGGGTGATCTGGTTTCTGCCGTTGCAGTTGATCATCTGGGGCGGGCTCGCGGCGATTCTGCTGGCGGGGTTGCCCTGGTACGCGAACCTGGGGCTTGGGCTGTTGGTCGGGCATACCCTTGGCGCTCAGGCGTTGCTGGCTCATGAGGTGCTGCACGGGGCGCTGGGTATGAGCAAGCGCTGGCAGAATTTCTTTGGCTGGCTCGGGTTCGGGCCGTTGATTGTGCCGCCGGAGTTCTGGCGTAAGTGGCATAACGTGGTGCACCACGGCAACACCAATGCCGGTGACTCGGACCCCGACAGTTTCGGCACCATTCGTCGCTATAAAACCGACCCCAAGCAGAAGAAGTTTACCAAGCTGGCCCCGGGTTCAGGCAGCTGGTACAGCTATCTGTTTCTGACCTATTCGTTTACCTTTCACGCGCAGTTGGTGTTGTGGTTCCAGGCGAGGCGTCGCAAGCAGTTTCAGGGGTTTGATCGCAAGAAGGCCATTCGCCAGACGTTCTGTTGCATGGCGGTGTGGGCGGTTCTGGCGGTGATTTCCGGGCCGTTGGCGCTGTTTACGGTGGTGATCCCGTTCATGGTGGCGAATGCGTTGGGGCAGGGGTATATCCTCACCAATCACTTCCTGCGGCCACAAACGGCCACCAATAACCCGCTGGACAACTCCATGAGCCTGCGTAGCAATCCCGTTCTGGATCGGTTGCACTTTCGTTTCAGCCATCATGTGGAGCATCACTTCTTTCCGAAGATGGGGCACAACATGGCACCGAGGGTGCGTAAGTGGCTGGAGGAGAATCATGGTGAGCGGTATATGGCGATGCCACACAGCACGGCGCTGAAGCTGCTTTATTCGACCCCACGGGTTTATAAGTCATCTACGGAGTTGGTGGACCCGAATAATCCTGAGCGGGTGTTTGATTTGATGCCGTTGCAGAGGGAGTTTGCGGCGAGTAATGCTCGGTAGCTCGTTGGGTTCTGTCGGATTACGCCTTTGGCTAATCCGACCTACAGTCCCGTCGTGAACCGAGCTGCGCCACGTACTCTGAGGAGCGGGCGGAAGACGCCCCTTCCGCTCGCTCCGGGCCAAGCTACTTGCTACCGGCGTACCCCAACTCCTTGTCCACCAAGTTGAACAACTCCTCACCGTCGTGCCAGCGGTCGAAGTTTTCCAGAAACTGATCGGTGAGGGCCCGTTTCCAGCCGATGAAGTCGCCGGCCATATGGGCCGTCATGATGACGTTCTCCATATCCCACAGCGGGTGATCTTCCGCCAGCGGTTCTTCCTCGAACACATCCAGGCCAGCACCCGCGATTTCGCTGTTACGCAGCGCGTCGACCAGATCATCGGTCTTGACGATCGGTCCGCGACCAATGTTGATCAGCCGGGCGTGGGGGCGCATGGCCTTGAACGCTTTGCTGTCGAACAGACCCTCGGTCTGCGGGGTTAGCGGCGCGGCGATCACCACATAGTCCGCCAGGGCCAACTGCTCGAACAGGTCGTCGTTGCTGTGCACGGCAATGAAATCCGGGTCGTCGTGGCGGGCCGTGCGGGCGATGCCGTGGGGCTTCATGCCAATGGCGCTGACCAGGCGACCAATCTGCCGCCCAATGGAGCCAGCTCCCACCACCAGCACCTGATTGCCCTGAGCGCGTTCAGTGTCCCGATGCTGCCACGTGTGATCCATCTGCAGGCGGATAGAGCGTGGGAAATCCTTGGCGAACATCAGAATGGTGCAGAGCACGTATTCCGCGATGGTGCGGTCGAAGATACCCCGGGCGTTGGTAACGGTCACACTGCTACTGGTCAGGGCGGGGAACATCAACGCATCCACGCCGGCGCTGGTGGCGTGAATCCAGCGCAGTTTGTCCGCGGTGTGCCAGGCGGCCTCCAGGGCTTCAGTGCGGAAATCCGTCACCATCATCACATCGGTGCCGGGCAGGCTGTCTCGGAGCGTCGGCTCATCGCAGGCAAACCGTACCGTGGCCCTCGCCCTGAGGGCGTCCATTCCGGGAGGCTCATTCTCGCCCGGGGCTGTCAGAACGGTGACGACCGGTTTGCTCTGTTGTGTCATTTTTCCTCCGCTAACTTGTGACCTGGGGTGGGTCGCGCGCAGCCCGAATGGAGGCGCGGCGACCCTGGCTTCTACAGTCTGGTTCGCGGCGCGCAGGCGGTCAACCTGCGTTGGTTCGACAAAAGGATGAGACCGGAAAGTGCCCCCCGATATCGCACTGAAATCTTTCTGGGTTTACGTCTTGTACGCCCTCTGTTTACTGGCTAACCTGCAGAGGTAGCTTCTTTTTTGCGCTGTTTGCAGGAGATAGATTTATGGCAGAAGCCGCCAACAACGAAACTGGCCAGTCCAAGCCGAGAAAGGTGAAGTATCGTAAGAGCAAGGCCAGTTGGAACCCCGCCATGCAGGCGGTTCCGGTTCCGGGCATTCGTCGCATGGTGAATATGGCGGCCACCATGAAGGATGTGATTCATCTTTCCATCGGCCAACCCGATCTGCCCACCCCGAAGCACGTGATCGATGCCTATGTCGATGCCCTGCATGCCGGGCAGACCGGCTATACCATGGATGCGGGCCTGCCGGAACTGCTGGTTGCGCTGCGGGACTACTACGGCAAGCGGTACAACCGGAAGCTGACCCGTGACAATATCCTGATTACCAGTGGTGCCACAGAGGCGATGTATCTGGCGATTTCCGCCACCTCCGCGCCGGGGCGACAGTTTATCGTGACCGATCCGTCGTTCCTGCTCTATGCACCGCTGATCCGAATGAACGGCGGCGAGGTCAAGTTCGTGCCCACCCGGGCGGAGAACAACCACCAGCTGGACCCGGACGAAGTCATTCGTGCCATGGGCTCGCGCACCTTTGCGCTGATCCTGAATAACCCGAACAACCCCACAGGGGCGGTTTACCCACGCAGCACCGTGGAGACCATCCTCGAGGAATGCGCCTATCGCGGTATCCAGGTGTATGCGGATGAGGTTTACGACCACCTGATTTTTGATGATGATGATTTCGCCAGCGTGCTCAACTGCTCGATGGATCTGGACAACATCATGTGCATCAGCAGTTTCTCGAAAACCTACAGCATGGCTGGGTTGCGCGTGGGCTGGGTCATTGCCAGTCAGGCGGCGATCAAATCTCTGCGCCGATTCCATATGTTCACCACGTCGGTCGCCAACACGCCTTCGCAGTTTGCCGGAGTCGCCGCGCTGACGGGTGATCAGCAGTGCGTCAAAGATATGGTGGACATCTACCGTGAACGTCGTGACAAGGTGGTGGAGCTGATTGATCAGACCCCACACCTGACCGGCTACAAACCCGGCGGTGCGTTCTTTGCCTTCCCGGATTTGCCGCCCCATGTGGACGGTTCCGATCTCGCATTGCGCATGCTCAAGGAAACCGGGGTGTGCATGGTGCCGGGGGACGCCTTTGGCGAACACTGCACCAATGCCGTGCGCATCAGTTTCTCGACCACCTGTGAGAAACTGGACGAAGCGTTTGACCGGGTGATCCCGTGGATGGCGAAACAGCAGTTCTGAGGTGGTTATGTCGGCCCTGGACTCAGTTCTCATACAATGTCCGTACTGTTGGGAGACGCTGGAAATCAGCGTCGACCCCTCGGTGGCGGAGCAGGAATACGTTGAGGACTGCCAGGTCTGCTGCAACCCGATCCTGCTGAAAGTGCTGCTGGATGAGGATCTGACGCCGCATGTGGAAGCCAGCGCAGAAAACGACTAGTGGCTTCCTGACAAATCCTTAACCTACCCGACCACCGGGATGTCTTAGTCTACCCCTTTCGTATGTGTGTTCACTCCGGAGAAATTTTCATGTCAGCCAAGCGTTCCTACTTTTTGCCTGCCGTTCTGATCATGGCCGTCAGCCTGGTCAGTGGCTGTGCCAGCCTGTCACCTTACTCAATTTCTGAAGGGCAGCTTGAAAGTCACTTGCAGGATGCGGTGACTACCTTTGATCGTGAGCAGTTACAAAGTGGCTCGCCGCTGAGCCTGAGCCTCAGCAATGCCGACATTACCCTGGGGCCCGATGGCCGCGATGTGGCAGTCATCGACCTGAGCGGGCAGGTTTCACTCAATGCCCTGATGACCAGGTTACCAGTAGACATTGCGTTGAAAGTGGAAGGGGCACCGGTGTATGACGCCGAAGAAAAGGCGGTTTACATCCGCCGGCTGCAATTGCTTGATAGCAGCATCGACTCGCCGTTCTTCAAGGGTGATCTCAAGCCGGTCACAGACACCGTCATGAGAGCGGTTGCCCAGATGCTGGAGACCATGCCGGTGTACCGTCTGGATGAGACCGACTTTGCCCAGCGCATGTTCGGCATGGTGCCCATGGATGTGAGGGTTGCGCCGGGACGGCTGGAATTCGTGATGTCGGAGTGACATCACGAAGAAGCGTTACGGTCAGATCTCCAGGCGCTTGCAGATAGCGTCACCAATCTCCCGGGTGCCTCTTTGTGAGCCGGCACTCTCGGCAAGGTCGGCGGCAACGGCATCGAACAGCGCCTTGCCGGCCGCGGCCAGTGCCGGGTCTTTTCTTCCCAGCCATTCCAGCATGCGCGCGGTAGTGAACAGCATCGCCGTCGGATCAGCCAGGCCCTGGCCAGCAATGTCGGGAGCACTGCCGTGGGTGGGCTCGAACATGGAAGGCATGTCGGGGTCAGTCGGATTCAGGTTGCACGAGGGCGCAACCCCCATGCCGCCAGACAGAACCGCAGCCAGGTCCGTCAGAATATCGCCCTGAAGGTTACTGGCAACGACGACATCAAATGTCCAGGGGCACTGAACAAACTTCATGCAGGCGGCGTCTACCAGCTCATGGTGGGTGGCCACATCCGGGTACTCCTGGCTTATTTCCTCGAAGGCCTCGGTGTACATGTCACCCCAGTAGCGCAGTGCATTGCGTTTGGTGATCACGCACACCTGGCTTTCGCAGCTGCGTCCGTCCAGGGTTTTGAACTGTCGCGTGCGCCCCTGCTGTGAACGCTCCGTTGCGCGAAGCCGGGCCTGGTCGAAGCCATAACGGATAATCCGGTCGGTGGCGCGTCGGGTAAACACCTCCATCTGGGTGGCAACTTCGTCCGGGGTGCCTTTGCGCAGTCGACCGCCCTGGCCGACGTACTCGCCCTCACTGTTTTCACGGATCACCAGCATGTCGATATCTTTTGCCCGCTCATCGGCCAGAAACTGACGAGCGCCGGGATGCAGCCGCGCGGGTCGCTCGCACACCCATTGATCGAACCCCTTGCGCATATCGAGCAGGGGGGCCAGAGAGATACTGTCCGGGAGCAGGTAGCGTTGTGGATCATCCATCGGTCCGGGGTCGCCCAGGGCCCCCAGCAGAATCGCATCAAACGCGCCAAGCTGCTCCAGCGCATCGTCCGGCATGGATTCGCTATGCTCTTCATGCCAGGCGTGGGAGGGCCAGGGAAAGCGAGTCCACTCCAGGGCCAGGTCGTGCTTTGCCCTCAGGGTTTCCAGGCAGCGTACTGCCTCGGCCACCACTTCAGGGCCAATGCCATCACCCGGGGTGACTGCGATTCGGGATTTCTGGGCCATTCCGCAAACTCCTGTTGGCTTTTAATCGTAGGGATCTGTCTGTGTCAGTGTAGTCTTGTGGGTGGTGGATGCCAGAGCTTTACACAGTCACACTTTTATCAAAAAGAGCTTGGCAGCTATAGTGGTAAGTATGATTTGGTTATCAACTGAGTTTGCCCGGCGCGAATTCGAGGCACATCCGGAGCCTTATTTCCCGGACTAACGACTGTCGAGGTACTGTTTTGTTTTATCGTCTGATTACTGTGGTTGGCGGTCTGGTTTTTGTCATTGTGCTGTTCGCGTTGATCTGGTTTTTCTGCAAGCAGTTTCTGCTGCGTCACGGGGTACAGGAGCAGGTTTCAGACCGGGCGACAGTGCTGGCCACCTGGACCTTTGCCGGTATCAGTGTCGGGCTGGTGTTTGCCGTTGTGGGCTCGTTCGTGCTTGGCCCCTGGGCATTCTATCGTACCCTTCGCGGGCAGGACGTATCGGTTTCCGACGGTGCCGCCATCTGGTGGGGGTTTGGAATTGTGGTTGCCGCCATGGCCATCACCGCCGCAGGCTTCTTCGGCTTCCTGATGTTGGTGGGTGCCTACTGACCGGCGCTTATGCGATGTGCTTGAGCTGTTCGCGGAACCAGAGCAGCGCTGGTTCCCGTTCATAGGCCTTGTGCCAGTATAGGTGAACATCCAGGTCTGGCAGGTCCGCCGGTGGTGTCAGTATCCGAATGTCCGCGCGCTCAGCGATGATTCGCGCATAGGTCTCCGGCATGGTCAGTAACAGATCCGATCCCTCAACCACCCGGCAAGCTGCGTAGTAATGCTGGCAACGTAGCCGAATGTGCCGTTGCACCCCGAGGCGCGACAGCTCGAAATCTTCAATGCCCGGGCCTTCGGTCCGTGACGACACCAGAACATGCTGGGCGGCAATGTACCGGTCCATTGTCAGCTTACCCTCGGTCAGCGGATGGCCCGCTCTGGCCAGTACCACCAGGCGATCCCGCCGCAATAATTCATGGGCGGTCTGTTTGCTCACCGGCAACAGGACGTCCACCGCGAAATCCAGCTTCCCGGCGGCCAGTTGGGTTTCCATGTCCCGCCGGGGAATACGCTGGCTGACGATTTCCAGTTCCGGGAATGGGTCAAGTCGTTGCATAAGCTGCGGCAGAAACGTTGATTCCAGAACATCCCGCAAGGCAAGCGAGTAGGTCTTGCGCTGGCTGGTGGGGTCAAAAGCGTGAAACTGGTTAACCGCACTCTGGATCTGGGTCAGTCCTGGCCGCATGGATTCCAGAAACCGCCGTGCCAGAGGCGTGGGGACCATCTGGTTGCCCTGACGGGTGAACAGTGGGTCGTCAAAATGCTCTCTTAGCCGGGATAGGGAATGGCTGACTGCGGGCTGGGTCAGGTGCAGCGCCTTGGCCGCACGGGTCAGGCTACCCTCCCGGTAGATGGTGTCGAAAACATGCAGAAGATTGAGATCCAGCCGGTTCAGCGCCATGGCAGGGGCCCCTCCGTAAATAAGTATGGTTAATGATAAACGATTAGAATAATTCAGTCGCGTAATAACGTGTTGAGCCATAGACTGGCGGAATAGTGCACAGTCAACATACAAATAACGAGTACAACTAACGCGTACAACCAACGAAGGTGCGGCGATGGATTTCAATATTTCCGAAAAGGGTCAGGACTATCTCAACCGCGTGAAGCAATTCATGAGGGACGAAATTTTCCCGATCGAAGAGCAGTATCATCGGGAACTTGCAGCCCTGGACAACCGCTGGGTTGTGCTTCCGATCATCAAGGAACTGAAGGAAAAGGCCAAAGCCCAGGGCCTGTGGAACCTGTTTTTCCCGGATGAGCAGTACGGTTGTGGCCTGCTCAATTCCGATTACGCCCTGATTGCGGAAGAAACCGGCCGGAGCTTCATCGCCCCGGAAATTTTTAACTGCAACGCGCCAGACACCGGCAACATGGAAGTGCTGATCCACTATGGCTCACAAGCGCAGAAAACCGAATGGCTGCCTCGCCTGCAAAGCGGCGAAATCCGTTCCGCGTTCTGCATGACCGAACCGGATGTGGCGTCCTCCGATGCGACCAATATGGAGGCTACGGCGGTTGTGGAAGGCGACGACGTGGTGCTCAATGGTCGCAAATGGTGGAGCACCGGTATTGGCCACCCCGATTGTAAAGTCGCGATTTTCATGGGCCTGACGGATACGGAGGCTCACAAGCATCGTCGTCACTCCATGGTTCTGGTGCCGCTGGATACGCCGGGTGTGAACATTGAGCGCATGCTGCCGGTATTCGGCGCTTACGATGAGCCTTACGGCCACGGTGTGGTGTCTTTTGACAATGTTCGGCTGCCCAAAAGTGCCTTCATCGCCGGCCCTGGCCGTGGTTTCGAGATTGCCCAGGGGCGATTGGGGCCAGGTCGGGTTCACCATTGCATGCGCGCCATCGGCGCGGCAGAGCGTACGCTGGAGTTGTTGATCAACCGCGCGACCACCCGGGAAGCCTTTGGCCGGCCACTTGCCAAACTGGGTGGCAACCCGGACATCATTGCCAACGCGCGCATGGCCATCGAGCAGGCCCGCCTGTTGACGCTGAAGTGCGCCTGGGCGCTGGACACCAAGGGTATTGCGGGAGCACTGCAGGAGGTGTCCATGATCAAGGCAGTGATTCCCAAGATGCTCCAGCAGATTGTGGACGATGCCATTCAGATTCACGGCGGTGGCGGCGTCAGTGATGACGACTTCCCGCTGACGCAGTTGTTCGCTTATGCTCGTGTATTGCGGTTGGCGGATGGCCCTGATGAAGTGCATCGGGCTATGGTGGCTCGTCTCGAACTTCGCAAGTATAAGTCGTGAACCTGTGGGGTTAGTTCTGGCCCGCAGGTTCTTAAGCTGGCTTGGGTGCGAGGGGCCGGCGGGGCGGTGGTTCTGAAAACCGCTCCTTCGGCACCAGCTCTTGCACCGAACCAAAAGAACGAACGGAGAACAAAATACATGACACAAAGAATATTCATCACCGGCGGGGCCAGCGGCCTGGGCCGGGCTATTGCGTTGCGGTACGCCAAAGAGGGTGCCAGGGTTTGCATCGGCGACATCAGTCCGGAGCAGGGCATCGCCGTTGAAGGCGAAATCAACGCAGCGGGTGGCGAAGGCTACTTCGTGGAATGTGACGTTCGCAGGCTGACCGATTTCGAAAAAGTGCGCGACGACCTGGTCAGGAAGTGGGGCGGGGTCGATGTGGTGGTGAACAACGCCGGCGTTGCGTCTGCAGGCTCCATCGAAGACACCACCATGGCGGATTGGGAATGGATTCTGGACATCAACGTGCTGGGTGTTGTTCGTGGTTGTAAGGCTTTTACGCCGCAGTTCAAGCAGCAGGGTTCTGGCGCATTTGTGAACATTGCGTCCATGGCCGGGCTTATGCTGGCTCCGCTGATGGACAGCTACAACGTTAGTAAAGCGGGCGTCATCGCCTTGTCCGAGACCCTGAGCCAGGAGCTGAGGGATGCCGGTATTCACGTTAGCTGCGTGTGCCCGGCGTTTTTCCAGACCAACCTGACCAACAGCATGCGTTCGAACATTCCCGGTATTCAGCAGAACGTGAACAAGCTGATGAAACGTTCCAATATCACGGCGGAGGATGTGGCCGAGGATATTTTCCGTTCCGTGAAAAACAAAAGTTTCTGGGTGTTGCCCCACGTTAAAGAGCGCCGCATGTGGATGGTTAAACGCCACGCCCCCAAAGCGTTTGACTGGTTGATGCACCAGGAAAGCAAGCGCTGGATGAACAAGATGGGCGGCAAAAAAGCGTAAGTGGCAACATGCCGGCACTGATGAAACAGGAGAGTCCCGAATGACCCAGATCGACCAGGCCGTAGACATTCGCCAAGGCGAAGAGCTGGATGCCAGCGCAGTGGATCGCTTTATGAAGCAGGCCCTCCCAGACCTGCTAGGTGAGCCGGAAATCCGCCAGTATCCCGGTGGGGCCTCCAACCTGACCTATCAGGTGGACTACGGTGACCGTTCCTACGTCTTGCGCCGTCCGCCGCTGGGCAAGATCGCCAAATCTGCCCACGACATGCTGCGGGAAGCGCGGGTGATGGATGCGCTCAAACCGGTGTACCCATACGTGCCGGACATGGTGGCGATCTGTGATGACCACGACCTTCTGGGCTGTGATTTCTACGTCATGGAACGGCTCAAAGGCATTATTCTGCGTCAGGATTTCCCGAAGGATTTTGAGCTCAGCGAGGCCGACACCCGCAAACTGTGCCTTAACGTGATCGACAAACTGGTTGACCTGCACCGGGTGGATGCCAAAGCAACGGGGCTGGACAGGCTGGGCAAGGGCACCGGTTATGTGCAGCGCCAGATTGGCGGCTGGAGCGACCGGTTCCGCAAGGCGCGCACCGAGGATGTGGGGGATTTCGAGCAGGTCATGACCTGGCTCAATGACAAGATGCCGGAGGATCTCGCTCAGGTGGTCATCCATAACGATTTCCGGTTCGATAACGTGGTGCTGAACCCGGATAACCCGTTTGAAGTGATCGGCGTGCTGGATTGGGAAATGGCCACCATCGGCGACCCGCTGATGGATCTGGGCAACAGCCTGGCTTACTGGATTGAGGCGGGCGACGACGGCCCGTTTCAGATGCTGCGCCGACAGCCTACCCACCGACCGGGCATGCTGACCCGCAAAGAAGTGGTGGAATACTACATGGAGAAGTCGGGCTTTAAAGTGGACAACTTTGATTTCTATGAGATTTACGGCCTGTTCCGTCTGGCGGTGATCCTCCAGCAGATTTACTACCGCTTTTACCACGGACAAACCAAGGACGAGCGGTTTGCCGCCTTCGGCCACGCAGCGAATTACCTGGAAAAGCGTTGTCAGCGACTGATCGCGGAGAGCTCCCTGTAATGGCGACGATTTATCTCATTCGCCACGGCCAGGCCAGCTTCGGCAAAGACAACTACGACCAGCTCTCGCCCCGCGGTTGGGAGCAGGGTAGGGTGCTGGGCCGCTGGCTGGCCGGCAAAGTGCAGCCCAATGCCGTGTTTGGCGGCAACATGGAGCGTCACCGGGAAACGGTGGAAGCCATCACCAGCGGTTTCGGTGATGCCTTGCCGGATATGCAGGCGGTGGAAGGGTTGAACGAGTTTGATCACATGCAGGTGGTTGAGCGGCTGCGACCGGAGTGGGCCGACCGACAGCGGATGGCGGCGGATCTGGCGTCTTTCCCGAAACCGACGCGGGCGTTTCAACAGGCATTTGAAAAAGCCATGGCGCGATGGGTCAGTGGCGATTTCAACCATGACTATGCGGAAACCTGGCCGGAGTTTCGTTCGCGGGTGATGACTGCCCTGGATGAGCTGATCAACTTTGCCGATGGCGGGGACACCCTGGTGTCTACCTCCGGCGGCCCGATTGCGGTCATCGCCCAGCACCTGTTAGAGCTGAGTGACCGAAAAGCACTGGAGATGAACAATGTCATCGCTAACACCAGTGTGTCCCGCATGCTGTATTCCGGGTCCCGACGCAGCCTGGCCGTCTTCAATAATTATAGCCACCTGGAAGCGGAAGACTCCGGCCTGGTGACGTTCCGATAACCAACAGAGGTGTATTCATGAGTAACAAAGACCTGTTCGACCTGAGCGGCAGAGTGGCCCTGATCACCGGTGCCAGCCGTGGCATCGGCGAAAGTATCGCCCGCACCCTGGCGGATTACGGGGCCCATGTGATCTGCAGCAGCCGCAAGATCGACGGTTGCGAGGCCGTCGCCAGCAGTATTCGTGACGCTGGCGGCAGCGCGGAAGCTTACGCCTGCCATATCGGTGACATGGAACAGATCGAAGGTATCTGGTCTCATATTGAAAAAACCCACGGCAAGCTGGATATTCTGGTTAACAACGCGGCGGCGAACCCGTATTTCGGTGCGGTGGAAGACACTGACCTGAACGCCTTCCAGAAAACCGTGGATGTAAACATCCGTGGCTACTTCTTCATGTGCGCCCGTGGTGCTCAGCTGATGAAGAAAAACGGCGGTGGTTCGATTGTCAACGTGGCGTCCGTCAATGGCGTGAACCCTGGCCACTTCCAGGGTATTTATTCTGTGACCAAGGCCGCGGTGATCTCCATGACCAAATCCTTCGCCATGGAGCTGGGCCAGCAGAACATTCGCGTCAACGCACTGTTGCCGGGGTTGACGGACACCAAGTTCGCCAGTGCCCTGACCACCAACGACGCCATCAAGAAACAGGCCATGGCTCATATCCCGATGAAGCGTGTGGCGGACCCGAGTGAAATGGCGGGTACGGTGCTGTATCTCGCATCCGATGCGTCCAGCTACACCACTGGCGCATGCATTAACGCTGATGGGGGCTACCTGACGGTTTAAATCGTCTCAGCTATTGGTGGCTTCGGAATCCGGCGCACAAGTCAGGGTTTCGAAGTCGCTGTCCAACTCTTCCGTGCGGCTCGTCTCTCCCCTTGAGTATGTTCAGTAACGCCCGCAGTCAGCAACTGCGGGCTTTTCTGTTCCCCGGAGATTTAATCCCGGGTTTCTATATCGCCATCTTCATCGGAAATGACGATCTCTACACGGCGGTTTTGCTGCCGGCCGGATGAGTCGTCGTTGCTCGCAACGGGATATTCTTCGCCGTAGCCGCGGGTTTCTACCCGGTTACGGCTGACGCCCATGTCGAGCAGGGCATTACGCACGGCATCGGCCCGGCGCTCGGACAACCTCTGGTTATAGGATGCTTCGCCGGTGCTGTCGGTGTAGCCCTCCACGCGAACCCGACGATTTTCATACTCAGACATGAAGTCCGCAAGGCGGGAGACGGTTTGCTCGCCGGCGGCCTTGAGTTCCGCCTGGTTAAGGTCGAACAGGACATCGCCCAGGGTCAATACCATGCCCCGATCCGTTTGCTCCGCTTGCATTTCCTCCATTCGAGCACGGAGGAGCTCGGCTTCACGACGCGCCTGCTCCGCCTGGCTAGAACTCATCTCCAGCTCGAGTTCCTTACGGCGGGCATCGGCAGAGTTGATTTCATCCTGTAGCTCGGCGCGACGCCCCTGCTCTCTGGCAATTTCGCCGTGGCGCTTGGCAAGGTAAGCCGCGTGATCCACCTCGGCAGTTTCCTCGCCTTCCTCAAGCAGGTTTTCAGCGCGGGCCAGTTGATCCCGGGCGTCTCTTAACTGCCGGTCACCGCTACGGGCGACATCGGGATCGTTGCGGATTTCTTCGTAAATCGTGCGGGCTTCGTTAACGTTCTGGTTTTCTGGTGGGGTGCTTGCGCAACCGGCCACGATGGCGGAAAAGCCCACAGCCAAACTCAGAGTCATGTTGCGTTTTTTCATAACAATCTCCTTCTAGGTGCCGGGGCTTTATTGGCGATCTTCGATGCGCTGACGAAGCGATTCGATGTTGCTGTTGATCTCATCAACAGCTTTCTCAGCTTTTGCAGTGTTTGAACGAGCACCAGCAAGTTGGGCGTCTACCGAAGCTTTTTCAAGAAGCCGCTTGGCCTCGAGGTACTCTTCGCGTTCAATCAGCTCTTCTGCATCGGCCACTCTGTTCTGCGCCTGGTTCAGCAATACTGGCTCAAAATTCCGGGCGTCGGATGATACTGCCTGCTGAATGGCTGATTCGGCGGAGCGCAGCTCACCGTCTGGCCGCTCGACCGAACTGGCACAACCCGCCAGGACAGCCACAGCACCGATGATGCCTGCAGCGCCTGTCATCGAAGTATGCTTTTTCATGCACTATCTCCTTCCAGTGAAGGATGGGGAGACAACCCCACCCGAACAATGGCCACCCGCCGGTGAAACGATGATTTGGCACAGCCTGGGAAGCCATTTTGCTTAATAACGAGAATGCGTTACGAGTAAGCCTAGCACCTGGATCTGATTACGACATGAAAGCCAGGCAATGATCGGGGAAGCTTGGGCGGCCCAGGTTGCCGTTTTTAGCGAACGTCGGTATCGCCTTTGGCTTTTGACAGAGTGGTGCCCACGGGCGGTTTGTGGTGCAGGGAATAAAGAATACGATCAAGCACCGCCTGCCCATTCCAGGCGGGGTCAGTATTGACCATGCCGACCACGGCCCAAGTCGTATTACTCTCGTCGCGGGTGAAACCGGCGATAGAACGGACATGTTCCAGATAGCCGGTTTTGATGCGTCCAAGGCCGTCCATGCCGACGTTACGCAGCCGTCGCGCCATGGTGCCATCCATGGCGATCAGCGGCATGGAAGCCATCAGATCCGATGAAAATGGGCTATTCCAGGCACGCTGCAATATTTGTGCGCCCTGCCGGGCAGTGATTCGGCCGTGCCGCGTCAGGCCGGCACCGTTATCGATGACCATACCAGCGGTGTTTATGCCTTTGTTTTCCAGCCAGTCATAGATGACACGAATGCCAGCGGCCCGATCGTCGCCTTCGTCATCCAGGTGGTTTTCCGCGCCTATGGTCAGCAACAATTGGCGGGCCATGACGTTGCTGCTCCATTTGTTGATATCCCGCACCATGGTGACCAGGTCGGGGGAACTCATTCGCACCATCAGCCGGGCCTCGTCCGGCGTATTGCCAGTTAGGCTCTCTCCGGAAATCGCGATACCCATGTCCACCAGCAACGAGCGGATCAAAGACGCCGAGTATTGTTCGTGGGGCAGCAGCGACAGGTAAGCGGTGGTGCGACATCCTTCGGGAAGCTCACCGGTTACCCTGACTGTAACCCGCTGATCGGCATGGAAAACCGGTTCCCAGGTGAAGCCGCGACGGGAAGGACAAGGGCCTTGGGCAATGGCGGTTACCCGGTTATCAATCACGACATCGTCAAGGGCGGGGGCGCTCCAGGCCTGCGTGCCGCGTTCATCGGCACGCACCTGAAAATGAAGCAGGTTCAGGTTGGTGAGGAAGGCAGAAGGTTGCACCAGGAATGGTGCGTAAGGGTTATCGCCGTTATCATCGAAACCGGGCAGGCCACCGGCAATGTCGAAAAAGCTGCCATCAAGAATGAGATCGCCCTGTATGGTGGTCACGCCCATGCCGCGCAGCTCACTCAGGGCGCTCCACAAGCGCTCGATCGTCAGCTTCGGATCACCTCCGAATTTGACGTAGAGGTTACCGTCAAGCGTGTTGCCCGACAGCGTCCCATCTGTGTAGAAATTCGTGTCCCAGTGGTAAGTCGGCCCGAGGATTTCCAGGGCGGCGTAGGTGGTGACCAGTTTCATGATGGAGCCGGGGCTCATTAGCACATCGGCGTTGATGTACTGGTCGATGCCGGGACCGTTCATGGGAATGGCGGCCATGCTCAGTGCGTTGTCATCGTGCAGAGACTGAGCGGCGTAATCCCGGACCTGATTGCTCCAGGTTTTGAGGCTGGCGGACTCTGGCCCACTCTCTTCGGCGGAAAGTGAGGCGCAGGCGAATGACAGCGCTAAGGCACCGGCCAGCGAAAAACGAGAGACTGATTTCCGGAGCAAAAATTTGGCCGAAGGTCGCATGACAGTACCCTGATGAGTTCTCAATTAACCATAGCCCAAATTGGCGACACGTACTATGTGGAAAAGCTCTACATGACGTTAAAAAATGCCAGTAGTGTCATTGTTTATACGATAGTTTTGTCGTCAGTTGTAAGGCCTCTTTGGAATCAGTGAGTTAAGTGAATAAATTGTAACCAGTTGGGCGCAGATGGTGCTGTGTTCATGGGGCGTAGCCGCTCGTAAGCCAATGGAAAAATGTGGATTTGCGTGATAATGGTCGCTTTCATTCACCCTCAGTAAGGTTTTTCCATGCCCAACCCGTTGGTTCACAATCTAAACGTCTTTGGTTCCGTGGCGACGTCTTCGTTATCAGCATGGCGTGGGTGCCTTGTCGTCAGACAGGCCGCCCAGCCGGCCAAGCCGCTGGTGCTCTATGACATGGAAGCCTGCCCTTATTGCCGGCGTGTCCGTGAGGCGCTGACAGCCCTGAACCTGGACGCGGAGATTCGCCCCTGCCCGAAGGGCGGGCGACGTTTCCGGCTTGAGGCGGCGGCTGTCGGTGGCAAACAGCAATTCCCCCTGTTGGTGGACAAGAACTCAGGCACGGTGCTGTACGAGTCCGAAGCAATTGTGGAATACCTGTTCCGGGAATACGGTGGCCGGTCGGTGCCGAAATTCTATCGAGCCAAAGGCTACCAGCCAGCGCTTGGTTCGGTGGCCTCCGCCGTCAGTGGGTTGCGAGGGCTGAGAGCGGTCTCGGCGAAAACGCCGGAGCAACCCCTGCACTTGTGGAGCTTTGAAGGTAGCCCCTTCTCACGGTTGGTCAGGGAGCGGCTGTGTGAGCTGGAGATTTCCTACACACTGCATAACCTGGGTAAAGAGCACTGGACGGAAATCGGCCCTGCAAAGCAGCGGATCAAGCCGGGCCCCTACAAGCCTGTTCCCGGTGGCAAGCGGGACGCGTTCTTCCAGGCTTACCACCGGGTTCAGGTGCCGTATCTGGAAGACCCGAATACCGGTAAGGGGCTTTTTGAATCGTCGCGTATTCTGCGGTATCTGCACGCCACTTACGCGGGCTGAGCCCTTCAGTCCCACTGAGGCGCGAACCCGGGGTTGGCGATGCGCTCCCCCCGGTCGAGCGCATCGATGGCGGCGATTTCCTCATTACTGAGTCTGATTTCCAGAGCATCGAGATTGGCCTTCTGGTGGTTCGGCCGAGTCGATGAAGGAGTGGGAACAACACCTCTGGCGACCACCCAGGCGATGGCAATCTGTGCCGGTGACGCGTTGTGCTGTTTGCTGATGCGATTCAGGGTGTCATCCCCCATTACCTTGCCCACCGCCAGTGGCATATAACCGGTAACCTTGATGCCGAGTGCCTGTGCGTACTCCACCACCGTGCGGTTGTTCAGGAACGGGTGCACCTCAACCTGATTGGTAAAGATGGTGGCATCTCCGAGAATGTCCCTGGCCTGATCCATTTGCGCGCAGGTGAAGTTGGAAATGCCGATGTGGTCGGCCAGCCCTTCACGCTGGGCATCCCTGAGCGCACCAAGGTATTCTGCCATGGGCACGTCGTCTCCCGGAGATGGCCAGTGGATCAAAGCAAGATCCACATGGTCGGTTTTCAGGCGGGCCAGGCTGTCATGGAGACTGTTGATCAGGTCACTGGCGTGCAGTTGATCGTGCCAGATCTTGGTGGTCAGGAATATTTCGCGGCGAGGGATACCGCTGGACACGATACCATCGCCCACTTCCGCCTCGTTGTCGTACATCTGGGCGGTGTCGATATGGCGGTACCCAAGAGATAGGGCGCTCTTGACGGCCTCTCTGGCGTCATCGCCTTTCAGTCGAAAGGTGCCCATACCGATTCTGGGAAGTACGCTGAATGACATGGTGTCCTCCTATGCGAATTCGATGTTTTTAATGTGGAGGCCGCAGGCTGGTTCTTCAAGTGGCCCGGCGGTATCATGGCGGCCTTGTAACCACTGCAGAGCGATAGCCAGGGGCTCATTATGCTGACAGGCGAGTGCCTATGCGGCGACATCACGTTTGAATACGAAGGCCCTCTGGGGCCGGTAGCCCTGTGCCATTGCAGCCAGTGCCGTCGGGCTCATGGCAGTGCTTTTTCTGCCAGTGCGCCGGTTCAGAAACTTCGCTTGCGCTTCCTCAGTGGCGAAGATCAGGTGCGGGAATTCGAATCCCGCCCGGGCAAATATCGGGCATTCTGTGGCCGTTGCGGCAGCCATTTATACAGCCGCCTGGATGCCATCCCCGGCATTCTCCGTTTGCGCGTTGGGGTCATCAACGAGCCCCTGGGCAAGGGGCCGGCACAACATGTTTTCGTGGGCTCGAAGTCGGACTGGTTTCAAATCACCGATGATATTCCCCAGTTCGACAAGACCGACCGGACCAACGACCCCCACTGACCCATGCGGGCCGGCCGCTACACCGCAATCAGGTTACTGGGCCGGTACCAATCGATAGACCTTTCCGTCAGACGAGTCGTCGGTCAGCAGCCACAGTGCGCCATCGGGTCCCATGCGCAGATCGCGGATACGCTCACCGAGATCCTCCAGCAGGTCTTCCTCTTCCACCACTTTCTCATCCTCAATGCTCAGGCGCACCAGTTTCTGCATTTTGAGTGCTCCGACAAACAGATCGCCCTGCCAGTCCGGAAACGCCTCGCCGGTGTAGAACGCCATGCCGGACGGCGCGATCGACGGGTCCCAGTAGTGCAGGGGGGCGGTGATGCCATCCAGGGTGGTTTTGTCAGAAATGGTGGCCCCCGAGTAATCGATGCCGTACGTCACCTTCGGCCAGCCATAATTATTGCCTGCGCGAATGATGTTGATCTCGTCGCCGCCCCGGGGGCCGTGTTCGTGGCTCCAGATTTCACCGGTTTCGGGGTGAGTGGTCATGCCCTGAATGTTGCGATTGCCATAAGTGAAGAACGTATTGTTGACTGCGGAATCGTCCAGGAACGGATTGCCGGGCGCAGGCTCACCCTTGGTGGTGATGCGGTGAACGCCGCCAGCATCGTCATCGGTTTGCTGCGCCCGGTCCATTTCTCCGCGATCACCGACGGCGACGTAGAGGTGGCCATCTCCGTCAAATGCCATGCGACCAGCGAAGTGTCGCCCGGTGTCTCCGCGGGGCATGGCCTCAAAGATAACGTCAACCTCCTCGAGCTGATCACCGTTCAGGGTGGCCCTGGCGACGCGGGTGGTCAGCCCTTCGCGGCTGATCTTATGGGCATAGCTTAGAAAGAGGGTCTGGTTCTGCTCGAAATCAGGATGAAGGATGATGTCCAGCAGGCCGCCCTGGCCGGACACCACCAGTTCAGGCAGGCCCTTAATGGGGTCTTCCTGTAGCTGTCCATTGCGGATTCTGCGCAGTGAGCCATTTCGCTCGGTCACCAACTGGGAGCCATCTGGCATGAAGGCGAGCGCCCAGGGATGCGCCAGGCCCTCCGCCACCATTTTCAGGCGGAAAGTGGCTTTGTCCGTGTCGAACGTTTCTGTGGCGCTGTGGCTGAAGGTGGTAACGCCAGTCAGGAGCAGTGCGGTTGCGATTTGGCCAGTGCGGTTCATCAATCAGTCTCCCTTCGCATGGGCTTGCCGGAGCATCCATTATGAATGCAGTCTAGCACCCGATACGAAGGGCGGGACTGAAGGTATCAGAATTTGTAATTGACCGAGCCGGTCACGGTGCGTTTGGTGCCCACGAAACAGTCACCCCGGGCAAGGCAGGTGCTGAAGTAGGTCTCGTCTTCAATGTTATTGACGTTCAGGCTCAGGTCCCAGTTGCCACGGCCGTAGCCAACCATCGCATCGAACAGGGTGACCGCCGGAGTCTTGAGTTCGTCTGCGCCGTCCCAGCTACTGCCAACGTACCTTACGCCAGCGCCCGCCCGGAAGCCGGGGATGCCGGCGATGCTGAAGTCATGCTGGCTCCAGGCCGAGGCGGTGTGTTTGGGAATGCTGGGCAGATGCGCGCCTTCGTTGGTGCCCTCTTTCACTTCCGTGTCGGTGTAGGCATAGCTGGCAATAAGGTCCCAGCCCGGGTTCACATCAATGTACGCCTCGAGTTCGGCCCCGCGGGCTTCGGTTTTGCCGTTCTGAATCTGGTTGTTGGGGTTCAGTGGGTCAGGAGCCCGGCGGTTCTTTTCCGTCAGGTCATACACCGTTGCGGTGAAGAAACTGCCTGACCCGGGGAGCTCGTACTTGGCCCCCAGTTCGACCTGCTCGCCTTCGAGCGGCTTGAAGGGCTGATTGGAGGCATTGAGCGCATTGATCGGCTGGAACGATTCCGCGTAGCTGATGTAGGGAGACAATCCAAAGCTGGTTTTGTACATCAGGCCCGCACGGGTGGTGATTTCATGATCTTCAAAACTTTCACCGCCCTCGGTTTTGTTGCGAGCGTTGTCATATCGCAGACCGAGAACGGCGATCCAGCGGTCGTTGATGGTCATCTGGTCCTGCAGGTAGACCCCGGTCTGACGCACGACGTTCTCGGGAATGTCGCTGTAATCCGCGTCAGTAATGCGGGTGTAGTTGCCGTACACCGGGTTGTAGACATTCAGGTCACCGATATCCGTTAGAAATGCGGTACGGCCGTCGCTTTCCGCGCGCTGATAGTCAACGCCGGCAATCACCGTGTGGGTAAAGTCATTCGTGCCGAACACCGCCTCCGCCTGGTTGTCCACGGTCAGCGATGTCAGGTTCGGCTCGTTCGCATAGGCTACCCGGGGAACGGTGCCGTCGTTCTGAAGCGTGGGCGGGAATGCCGTATAGATCGACTGATAAGTCACCTCGCTCTCGGAATACCGCAGGTTCTGGCGAAGGGTCCAGACATCGTTAATACGGTGACTGAACAGCGACGTCACTGCGTTCTCTTCGGTATCGTAGGCGTCGAAATCGGGCTCGCTCATGAAGACATCAATAGGGATGTCAGGTAAGCCGTTGGGCGCGGGTTTGATGGTGCCTGCGTGCGGCAGGAATTGGGTCGTGGAGCCGCCACGATCTTTCTGGTGCAGGGCCATGACGGTCCAGTCGGTGCGGTCACTCGGACGCCAGGTGATAGATGGCGCAATGACCACGCGATTATCTTCCACCTGCTTGACCTGTGTATCGCTGTCGCGACCGACCGCTACCAGTCGGTAGAGCAGGGTGCCGTCGGCATTGAGCGGGCCGGTGGTGTCAATGGCGGCCTGTTTTCGAGCATGGCTGCCAACCTGCAGGTTCAGCTCGGTTTGTTGTTCTTCGAGCGGTCGCTTTGACGCCAGGTTGATAACGCCACCCACGTTGCCCTGGCCGTACATGACCGAAGACGGGCCTCGAACAATTTCGATCCGTTCAAGTGTGTAAGGCTCGGTGCGGGGTCGGTTATAAAACCCAAATCCTTTCTGCAGACCGTCCAGAAAAATCACCGGGTCACCACCGCGAATGGATTGCCAGTCACCCCGGCTGTCGACACCATACTGCTCCGCACCCACGCCTGCGGAATACCGAAGCGCTTCCTGAACGTTGGTTACACCCTGGTCTTCCATCTGGTCTCTGGTGACCACGGAGATGGCTTGCGGGGTTTCGGCAATGGGTGTGGAGGTTTTGGTGGCGCTCAGAGCAGAGTTTGCGCGATATCCATCCACCGGGGCCCGCGGGTTTTCGACCCGGTCGCCGGTGACTTCAATGGCGTCGAGAGTTGAGGTCTCGGCGTGTACCAAAGGAGAAAAAAGCGGCGTTAACAGTAGGCCCGAGGCGAGCCAGGCAGAGGTGGTGAATGAGCGTAACTGGCGTGATGGGCGAGGTATGGCTGACGGCATGGACTGCTTACCTTTTGTCTGATTTTCGGCCTTTCTGGCACGTTAGGAAGCGAGCCGGCCGGTCTGAAAGTTGCGGGTCATTAATCGCTAGGCAATATTAATGATAACAATTAACATTTGCAATTTTGTCGTGTAAGTTAGTACTGAGATACCCGCAGGGAATGGTTGAAAATAAGGAGGGGCATCTGATGACACCTGAAAAAGAGGCAATAGAGGGATTGAAGCTGGCAGCCGGTTCCGGGCTGGTCATTCTGGTGCTGGTCAGCCTTCTTGTTGTGGGGGCTGTATCTGGTGGACAGTGACCGCTGCCATACGTTCTTTGCGATAAATACCGCAGGTCCCGCAGTAGTCACCGTTTGGTAAAAGGTACTTCAGGCAGCAGCCTTTGCGCTGGGGAACGGCGCAGGACTGGCCACCGAACTGCCCGTTGAACTCCGCCGGTATCCAGTCGATGAACCGGTTGGCATCGCATTCAAACTGTTTCAGCCACGCTTGCGCCAACTGACAGGTCGCCATCGGCTCCCCTCGGTCCCAGATCACTGAAAAAGGTGCTCCAAGACCCAGGCCGATACTGCTCCAGTAAGCCCCAGGGCTGACTCCGAGAGCGCGCCTGAACACCGTGTACCAATGATTCGCCAGCTTTGCCACGCCATCGACGAACTCGGCTACGGCTACGGGCTCCGCCGTTGTTGCGAAAAACCAGCGTGACAGGTTGTCGCTTCCCGGGGGTACGTGTCCAAGAAATATTCGGTTGGGGTCTGGCAGGCTGGCCCTACCATTCAGGAAAAGCCGGAGCGTCAAAGGCGCAATAACACTCAGCGCGAGATCCTGTTGGAGCACTGAAAGCCGCGCAGTTACGGCCTGGGCGGTCGTTGCCTGAGGGTAATCGGCTTGAACCTGCTCACGGAACAGGTCAGGGTTCTCCAGGCCTTGAGCCAGGGAGAACAGGGCGGTTCGGTTGGTGTCCTGAGGCTGCAGGGCACCGGTCAGTTCTGTGCTCTGGTCGAGGCCGGATGCCGCCAGCAATCGGCGATATTGCTCTGGCCAGGACGGGGTGCTTGAATCAGGCCCGGCCATGACGGCTCAACCCCCACAGGAAATAGACACCGCCAACCAGCGCCGCGAGAAGCCCGGCGGGCAGTTGCCCCGGGAAGACCACAATACGAGACAGGTAATCTGCCACCGCAAGCAGCAGGCCGCCGACCAGGGCGGCCACGATCATCTGCCGACCGACCGTTTGCTGTCCCAGCACCCGGGCCAGGTGTGGCGCGATCAGCCCGACAAAGCTCAACGGCCCGATAACCACCGTTGCCGCCGCAGTCAGCACCGCCGCGACCAGCAACAGCAACAAGCGTGCTTTGGCAACCGGCAGGCCCAGGGATGACGCCGACGTGTCGCCCAGGGGGAGCAGGGTCAGTGGGCGCACCACCAGGCACAGTATGCTGCAAACCAGCGTGATAAAGGCCATCAGGCCCAGGGCTTCGTTTTCTGAAATCAGCCAGGTGGAGCCGTACATCCAGTTCAGTAATTGCGATGCCACTGTGCCACCGGATGCCATCACCAGGCGCAGGCCCGCGTCCATGAACACATAGAGGGCGAGGCCGCCCAGCAGTAACTGATTGCCGGCAAAGCTGTGCTTTCGTGCCAGCAGGATCAGCAGGCCAAGTGCGGCAGCGGCGCCCGCGGTTGCCGCGCCAATCTGGCCGACACGCCCGACTTCAACACCCGTTAACACCATCAACACCATCACCAGCGCAGCGCCGCCGCTGATTCCCAGCATTTCCGGGCTGCCCATGGGATTGCCCGTCATGCGTTGAATCAGTGTGCCGGCCAGACCCAGGGCAATCCCGGCAAGTGTTGCGGCAAGTAACCTTGGGCCGCGCCAGACCCAGGCTTCATGCCACTGGCTGATGGCGGTCCAGTTCCAGCCGTCCAGCCCCGGAGACCAGCCCATGGAGATCACGATGGTGAGCAGTAACAGGGCCAGAACAACGCCACTGACCATAACAGGCGAGCGCCGTTTTGGGAGAAAACCGGCCGGGGTGGATTCCTGGCCGGGCATGTGGTGAGTATTTCTGAAGCCCTGCAGCGCCAGCAGAATCACCGGCCCACCAATCAGTGCCGTGGTGGTACCGGTTGGTACCAGCGAGCCGTCGCCCCAAGTGGAGGCCCAGTGTGCCAGGGTATCCGCCAGCAACAATAGACCACCGCCCATCAGCGTGCTCCAAAGCAGCCGGCTGCCCAGGGTGCGAGCGCCCAGGAGTCGGGCCAGCACGGGCGCTGCCAGCCCGATGAACGCGACCACGCCAACCCGGGCAACCACCATGGTGCTCATCAACACCACCAGAAACAGCGCCAACATGCGAATCAGGCCCACCCGCGCACCCAGTGCGCCGGCAGAGGCCTGCCCCAGTTGCAGCAGTTGCAGGGGGCGCATCAGCAACAGCATCAGCACTGACAGCACCAACACCCGTGGCCAGAGATCCATGAACGGGCCCCAGTTGCTCTGGACCAGTGAGCCGGCCCCCCAGATAAACAGATTGCCAAGCCATTCACCTTTCAGAAGCAGGAACGCCATGTTCATGGCACCGAGGAAAAAGGTAATGACCAGGCCAGCAAGTATGACCGTCACCGGTGAAAAACCCAGCCGCCAGGTCAGCGCGATCACCAGCCCGATGGCGAGCAACCCACCTCCGATTGCCGCCAGGTCCGGGCTGAATGCCAGCAGGCCGGGGGCGAACAGGGTGGCTAGTGTGACCCCGAACTGACCGCCAGCCTCGACGCCCAGCGTTGTCGGGGACGCCAGCGGATTACCAAGCACCTGTTGGGTAACGGCACCTGCCAGGCCCAGCCCGCAACCAATCAGGACCGCAATAGACACCCGGGGGGCCCAGCTGTAATGCGCCAGTACCGAGGCGTATTGGTCAGGATCGAAGGTCCAGAATGCCCAGAGCAGGGCCGCCGGGTCCAATTGGTCCAGCCAGGGTGAGGCACTGGCGATCAGCGCGCCCAGCCAGAGGACAATCGCTGCAATTGGCAGGGAAATGGGAAGGGGCGGGCGTGCCGCCGGCAGGGGGGATGTGTCAGCGTACATTGGCTGCTCCGCCTTCCAGCAGGCTGTCAGTTAACTGGATGGCCAGTCGCTTGATCTGAAACAGGCCGCCAAATGGCCAGGTGGTGTCTACCTGGTAAATCCGTTCCTGTTCCACAGGCGGCAGATAGGTCCAGAACGGGCTGCTGGCGAGGTTGTCTTTGAGCCCGGGCGGAAGCGGTGAAATCACCACAACCCGGCTGTCCTCTTTGGGTGCAATTGCCTCAAGCCCGACCACGGAAAAGCCCCAGAAATTACCAGAACGGGACCAGGCGTTGGTGAGCCCCAGGCGGTCAAGGACCGTTTGGTAAAGGCCATTGGGCGCGTATATCCGCACATGTCGGTCGTCCAGGAAGTTCACCAGCGCGATGGGCCTGTCGGTCATGCCCGCTTGCTCCAGCCGTCGGCGCTGGGTCTTGAGGGTGCCTTCTATGTCGGCTATAACGTCGTTCGCCCGATCTTCCTGGTCGAGCATTTCCCCCAGGGTCAGTAGCATTTCCTGCGATTTTTTCTGCGGCTGGCTGCCTTCCCGGTAAATACTGATCACGTAAGTGGGGGCGATTCGCTCCAGCAGCCGGCCCGCCGGTGCCATTTCGGAACTGGTGACGATCAGGTCCGGTTTTAATTCGGCAATGGCCTCCAGGCTGGGTGCCACCCGGGTACCGACATCGTGCACGCCCTCCGGCAGTTCTGGCTCCTTGACCCAGACCGAATAGCCATCCCGGTCAGCCACGCCCACGGGCGTCACGCCAAGAAGTAACAGGGCCTCGGTCGCGGCCCAGTTCAGCGTGACCACCCGTTTCGGCGTGTCGTCGAGCGTGAGGGTGCCGTATTCGTGCTGCCAGCTGGCGGCGCTGGCGAGTACGGGTGAGAGGCTCAGAAGCACCGTGGCCATCAGCACCGCCAGTTTTTGGTCAGTGAACATAGGAGACCCACTGCCCGGGTGCCCGTTCCATAACCCCCATGGGGACCCCATAAATGGATTCCAGAATGCCGGAGTCCATGATCTCCCGGGGGCTGCCGTCGGCCACCAGTGCGCCGGTTTTCAGGGCGACCAGGCGATCGCAGAAACGGGCCGCGAGGTCCACGTCGTGCAATACCACGACGACCGTCAATTCCCGCTCTTCGGCCAGGCGATGGACCAGTCGCAGGGTTTCGACCTGATGTTTTACATCCAGTGCAGAGATGGGTTCGTCGAGTAACAGGCAGCGGGTTTGCTGAGCCAGCAGCATGGCAATCCAGGCGCGCTGACGCTCACCGCCCGACAGCGTATCCACGGACCGGTGCTGGAAGGCGTTGAGCCCGGTATCGGCGATGGCCTGATCGATCAGGCGGTAGTCTTCCTCATTATAGCGCCCCAACGGCCCGCGCCAGGGATAACGGCCGAGCGCCACGAGTTCCCTTACCGTCAGCCCGTCGGTTCCCGGGGGGTGCTGGGGCAAGTAGCCCACCGTGCGCGCAAATTCGCGGGCACCGGTACTCGCGAAGGACGAATCCAGAACGCTGACCTCCCCGTGCGACGGCGACATCTGGCGGGCGAGAATCTTCAGCAAAGTCGACTTGCCGGAGCCGTTGTGTCCGAGCAGGGCGGTCACCTCGCCTTCGCGAAATTCGAGATCAATGTCGCGAAGAATGGCGGCGTCAGCGATGGTTACGCCCAGATTGGATACTTTGAAGAACGCAGACATACAGGCTCCCCTGATGAAGTGGGACAGGTTCTGAGGAACCGGTTACGACGGCCTGCAGAATAATCTAAATGCGAATTACTATCAATACATACTGACTGCAAGTTCTTGCGTCTGGCCCGTCTGTACTCGCCACTGGGCAGCATAGGCTCCGCTCTTTTCAATGAGCTCCCGGTGCGTGCCACGTTCAGTGACCTGGCCATCTTCCACAACGGCGATGGTGTCCGCGTCAACAATGGTCGACAGGCGGTGGGCAATCATGATCACCGTGCGGTTATGGCCAATGCGCTTGAGGGAGCGCTGGATGGCGGCTTCGGTCTCGTTGTCCACCGCACTGGTGGCCTCGTCCAGAATCAGGATTGGCGGGTCTTTCAGCAGTGCGCGGGCCAGGGACAGGCGCTGGCGCTGGCCCCCGGAAAGGCGGACGCCCCTCTCACCCACAGCGGTATCCAGGCCTTCAGGCAGGGCGGCGATGAAGGACCAGGCTTCGGCGGTTTTCGCGGCGTCTGTAATTTCTGCATCGGTCGCATCGGGTTTGCCGTACGCGAGATTTTCGCGAATGCTGCCCTCAAACAGGTAGACATCCTGGCTCACCAGGCCGATAGCGCTGCGCAGGGACTGCAGGCTGATGCCCTGAACCGGCTGGCCATCGATGCGAATCTCACCATTCGCCGGATCATAAAAACGCAACAGCAGCTTGATCAACGTGGACTTGCCAGAGCCAGTCGCGCCGACCAGAGCAAGCGTGTTGCCCGCTGGCACATGCAGGCTTATATCGCGGATTCCCGCGCCGCTGGATGCATAGTGAAAGCTCACGTTGTCCAGTTCCACGGACCCTTTTACTGGCTGCTCCAGAGCTTTGTCGGCTTCATCCCGCACATGCACGGGCTCCGCCAGCAGGTCAAGAATCCGCCGCGTGCTGGCCATGGCGCGCTCAAACAGGTCAATTACCTCGGCAAGACCGGTCAACGGCCATAGCAGCCGTTGAGTCAGGAACACCAGTACTCCATAGGCACCGACGTTCAGGGTGCCATTCAGGGCCATCATGCCGCCGACCGTAAAGGTGGCGAGGAAACCGGCCAGAATGGCCATGCGAATCACCGGTATAAACGCCGAGCTGATGCGAATAGCCTTGCGGTTCGCTTCCACATAGGCTTCGCTGGTCTCTTTCAGGCGCTGGGCTTCGCGCTGCTCCGCGGTAAAGCTCTTGATGGTGGCGATGCCGCCCAGATTATTGGCCAGGCGGCTGGACAGGTCACCGACTTTTTCGCGCACATCGGCGTAAAGCGGGCCGGCTTTGCGTTGAAAGTAAAAAGCGCCCCAGATAATCAGCGGAATCGGCGTGAACGCCAGCAGGGCAATCAGCGGTGACAGCACAAAGAAGACCGCGCCCACCGCGATGACCGTCACCACTACCTGGATCATGGCGTTGGCCCCGCCGTCCAGGAAGCGCTCCAGTTGGTTCACATCGTCGTTCATAGTGGCCACCAACTGACCGGAGCTGCGAGCCTCAAAGAAGCTCATGTCCAGCCGCTGGGCGTGTTCGTAAGCATCCTGGCGCAGGTCGGACTGCAGCCTTTGGGCCAGGTTGCGCCAGAGGATCTGGAACAGGTACTCGAACAGAGATTCCCCCGCCCAGATAAAGAAGGTGAGGATGGCGAGAATCGTAATCTGCTCCTGAGCCGTCTCAAAGCCGAGACCAGCCACAAAGCTTTCTTCCTTGTTGACGACCACATCAATCGCCACACCGATCAGGATCTCCGGCGCGATATCAAACAGCTTATTGATGATGGAGCAGGTGGTTGCCGCGATAATCTGACGGCGATAGCCCCGCGCGTATTTCAGCAGACGACCCAGGGCGGCAAAGCTACTGGTGGTTTTGTGGCTCTGTGAAGACATGCTCCGCTTCTCTCCGTTGCAACGTGCAGGTATGACAAGCGGGTATAAAAAGGGCCCCGCAAGTACAAAGGCGGCAAGGGTAGCGGATTTGCAGCTGTTTTAAAACAGAATCATTATCAACTGCGGGTGTGGCGTTGCAGCCAGCGGTCCAGCTTGTTGGCGAATTCCTTGCGGTCGGTCTGGCTGAACGGGGCCGGGCCGCCGGTCACCTGGCCGGCATCGCGCATTTCTTCCATAAAATTGCGCATGGCCAGGCGCTGGCGAATGTTTTCGCGAGTGAATGCCTGCCCCCGGGGGTTGAAGACATCCGCCCCTTTTTCAATGGCCTCTGCAGCCAGCGGGATGTCCTGGGTGATCACCAGATCGCCAGCGGTCATTTGCTCCATAATGTCATTGTCAGCAACGTCAAAGCCTTGGGGCACCTGCCGGCGTTTGATATACGGGCTTGGTGGCAGGCTGATGGCATGATTGGCGATGAAGGTGGTGTCTACCTGCCAGCGGGTGGCGGCACGGCAGAGGATTTCCCGGATGGGTACGGGGCAGGCGTCGGCGTCGACCCAGATCGGCATGGCTTGGCGTCCTGAAATATAAGGTGAGTATGGTGATAGGTGTAAGACTGAGAGTTTAAATCATGACGGGTTCTTGCGTCGCCGCCGTTGTCAGAGAATCCGACCGTGCTGGCACGGGTTTCATCTGATTAATGCCGGCCTCGAGTGGAAGCGTTGGCAAAACCCTGACAGAATCGTCCAGACTTCAAATCACAAAACCGCGAGATAGCATGAACCGAGTCAATCTCTTTGCCGCCAGTGTCGTGCTGGCGTGTACTGCCCTTGTATCCGCCCCGACCGTGGCACAGGATCACGCACACGATACGGCTCACAATAAAGTCAGTATCGAGCATCCCTGGAGTCGACCTACGCCTCCCGGTACGCCGATGGGCGTCGGCTATATGGCGATCACCAACAGCAGTGACCGTGATATTACGCTGATCAGCGTCACCACTCCGCGAGCCGGAAAGGTGACGATTCACGAAAGTCTTATGACCGATGGGATAATGAGAATGAAGCCCCTGACGGCTGGCCTGCCGATTCCTGCAGGCGAAACCGTGGAGTTGAAGCCACACGGCTACCACATGATGCTGGAAAAATTGACCGCACCGCTGGAAGAGGGCGAACGCGTGCCCCTGACATTGGACTTTGACGGCGCTGACGATCTGGATGTCGAGCTCAATGTCGAGCCGTTGGACGGCACCGCCGGGCATTCAGCGAATCATGAAGAGGAAGCAGAAAGCCACAGCCACTGATGGGCCTGCTGGATGCTGCTCGCCGAGGGCTGGGTCAATTCTCCCGGTCCTCGGCGCTTTCTTCGGCTTCCAGTTCCGCTTTGCGTTCCTGGATCTTTTTCATCTTCTCGTCAGAGATATGAAACTTGCTGGCGCTATCTCGCAACATAAACAGGCTGCCAAGCACCAGGCCAACCGCCAATAGTATGAATATCCATCCGATGAGCGGCATACAGGAGCCTCCCCGGGCTGTTGGGTTTCTTTAATAATAGTGGACCACACTCGCCGATAACCACAAATCAGAAGTGTAAAAGCCGGCATTCTGGCATTACCGGCTCGCCCGGGATTCCACTTGGGTGATTCTGCCATTGCGGAGTGTCACCACCTGCCGGAACTGAGTGTTTGAAAAGCCGTAAAGCCACTCCTGGACCAGCACAGGCTGGCTGGATTGCCAGTGGCGGGTACGCTGCCCAGGCGGGAACTGCCATTCCACGTTTTTCGACATGGGCTCGCCGCAACGGGCAATCAGCTCATACTCACTGTCAGCCTGTCGCAACGTGCGTGAACTGCAATCGCCGTTCTGCGGGGTGTGAAAGCCGTAGCCCTGAGTTTCTGCGCTCGTCAGCTTGCCATTGCGGAATATCAGCCGCTGTATAAACCGTTGCGGCCCACGGTTGTAGTACCAGTGCTCTTCCGTCTGAACCACGCCGAGCCCGGGGATGGTGGCCGTGGGGTATTCCGCGACATAGTCCGGTTCGCCGCAGCTTTCTGCTACTTCGATCGGCCAGGCACCCTCGTTCACCAGTGAAGAGCCGCAGCGCATCGCTCCGTGAGAATGTTGGGCGATCATGCCCAGCACGAGCAGTAAGCCTCCGAGCCGGTATCTGGTCATAGTGCTGCTCCGATCGACGTTTGCCTTATGATAACTGTACCCCCCACTCAGGCGGCGGTCGTCTGTTTACACGATTTTTACGATGGTGTCCGGGGTCGGAGCGTTGTCCAGTTGCAGCGGATCGAGGCGATAAAAGCTGTAAAGGGCCTTGTAGACTTCCGGTTGTTCGTCCTTCAGATGGCGCGGCTGCTGGTAGAAGGCTTCGGTCAGTACCGCGAAGAATTCGGCGGGCTCGCTTGCACCGTACGGGTCCAACCAGGAAGCGTGGTGATGCCGCAGAGAATGTCGCAGGTGCTCATAGGCTTCCGTCATGGTGTGTTGCCAGTGCTTTGCCTCGTCACCGCTAAGTGGTGGGGCACCGTCGGCGCTGCCGTCGAGGTAGTCCAGCTGGTGGGCAAACTCATGGAGGATAACGTTATGTTTGCCGTGCGGGTTGACTGCGCCTTCCTCGCATTCCGCCCAGGCCAACACCACCTGGCCATACCCCGAAGCCTCGCCCGCGCGGATCTCGCGGCTTACGCTGACCACCGTGCCGTCGTCCTCGACCTGTTCCGCCTGGTAATGGTCTGGATACACCAGAATACTGCGCACTTCGTCATAGTCGGAATAAGGGCGGCCCAGAATCAGCAGGCAGGCGTGACCGGCCACCGTCAGCCGTACGGTGTCATCCACGTTAAAGCCGTCGCAGCCATAAAACAGTTTCTCAGCGAGGAACAGCTGAACCTGTTGTTCCAGCTGTTTACGGTCGTTCAGCGGCAAACGGGCGTACAGAGGCACCTGGGCTTTAAGAAGCGCCCGCCATTGATCTGGAAAGGCATTGCTCAGTAGGCGGTTACGCCGCCACTGACGGTAGAAAAACAGGCGGAAAACGGTCAGCCCTATGAGGATCAGGGCGAAAAGGGTAAACAGCAGCGCGGTGGACATGGGTGGGCTCAATCGAGTAGTGACGACTGCACCAGTGTACCCAAAACGGACGGGTAAGGAGTGCGGACAAGGTGGCGGGCCGATGACAGCATGGTAATTGGTTGCCTGTGGTGAGTGTTGTTAACCTGAGCTTGTAGTCAAACATTGGATTGATCACGCAACCAAGGAGGTCGTCATGAAAGATTCAAATCATGACAAAGCGGAAGGTACACTGGATAAGGCGAAGGGTAAGGTCAAGGAAGGCTTCGGTAAGTTGACCGGAGATGAAGAGGCCGAAGCCGAAGGCAAAAACCAGAACACCAAGGGACACCTGAAGGAAACGAAAGGCAAGGTCAAGGACACGGTCAAGTCCGGTACCAAGTAATCGTTTGTCCCGAAGCAGCAATAAAGCAGCCCGGCGGGCTGCTTTATTGCGTTATTAAATGGCGTTTTTGAGTACCTCGATCAACTGTTCTGCACTCCAGGACAGAGGCTCATGTTCGCGTTGATGAACCAGCTCCACCAGTTTGCGATTAATCGGTGCCGTTGAGCCCAGTCGCGCTGCCAGCGCCACCACCTCTCCATTTATCCAGTCGATTTCGGTCGGCCGTCCGGCTTGCAGGTCTTCCCACATGGACGATCTCGCCACTGGGTCGATGGTCAGCATCTTCTGCGCCAGCCGTTTAAACAGCCAGTCCGGCGCTGTCATCAATGGTGGAATCAGTGCCATTGGTACGCCGGTCAGGTTGACGGTGGGTATGCTGGCCGCCTTGAGCAGTTGCAGGGTTTCCCGTTGGGCCATGGCAAGGCAGCGACGATAGTTCCGCTGCGACAATTCTTCGAGTAATGGTACCCCTGAAAGCGCATTAATCGGGTTGTTCAGATTCAGCAACAATTTTGACCACATCACCGATTCCATGTCGGGCCTCGGTTCAAGTGGCAGGCCCGCTTTATCAAACCAGGGCAGGGCGTTTTCAAGTGCCGGATGCTGTTCCGCCATCAGGTGGCCTTCGGTGCCCTGATGGAAATGCCCGGGCTGCTGCTGCAATACGTTGAAGGGCACCATGCCGGCCAGCACGGTAGCATTCGGCAGGGCGCGCTTGAGCGTCAGCGCGTTGGAAAGGCCATTTTGCAGGCTGACCACGGGGGTGCCCGCCGATACCCAGGGTGCGAGTTGAGTGCCAGCTTCACCGGTGGCAGCGGATTTCACGGTGACCAGAATCAGGTCAGCCCCTGCAACTGCTTTCGCAGAGTCGGCATACTGGGTCTTATCAAGCTGGGAATGGAACCGGTAGCCCTCGTAGTCAGTCACTACCAGGGGATTCGCCTCGAGCACCGCCTGCATCCGCGGCCGACCGACCATGACGACGTCTGCACCGGCTGATAACAACCGGCCACCCAGGTAACAGCCGACACTGCCGGCACCAAAGATGACAATTCGGAAAGTGGTTTTCGACACAGGGTTTGCCTTATTCTGGTGGCTTCTATTGTTTTGCGATCAGAGGGGCCATTTTGGCCTGCTTATCACGTTGATGCCATAGGCCTGATCTCGCAGTTTCATGAACGCCTCTGAACTAACAGGATGACATTTTATATGGCCCGCTTTGAACTGTTGGGTACGGCAACCATTCCCGGTAAAGGCACGCAGTTACGATTGCTGCAACGCAACGATGAATTCTCCATCAAAATTGCCGGAACAACCGGGGAATTGATGAACAGCCGTCTGCATGGTTCCGAGGACGCACTTGCCACCCTGGCTTGCGAACGTCTCGCGGACCATCCGGCCCCCAAGGTGCTTATTGGAGGGCTCGGCATGGGGTTTACGCTGGCAGCAGCTCTGGGGGCCCTGGGTGAGAATGCAGAGGTGACGGTAGCGGAACTGGTTCCGGAAGTGGAGGCCTGGAACCGGGGCCCGCTGGGGGCTGCCGCCGGTTACCCCGTGCTGGATCCGAGAACCCGAGTGCAGGTGGGAGACGTGGTGCAACTGATCAAAGATTCTCCCAATAGTTATGACGCAATACTTCTGGATATTGATAACGGGCCCGAGGGGCTTACCCGCAAGGAAAACGACTGGCTTTACACCGCGCCGGGAATCGCCACGGCACAAGCCGCATTAAAGCAGGATGGGGTGCTTGCCTACTGGTCAGCTGGCCTGGACCCGGCCTTTACGGAGCGACTCAGGCGCGCGGGCTTTTCAGTCGATCCGATAACAGTGCGCGCCCATCGTCCGGGCAAGGGCGCACGGCACGTTATCTGGCTGGCCTGGTAGGCCGACCCTACGAATCTGTCCGGTCTAAGCTACTATTAAGTGGCGGGATGTAAGCAGTGGGATAAAATCAGGGAACTCATTCGACGACGGGCGCGACATAGGATCAATCCATGGACGAGGATAAAAACCACAAGTCATCCGCGCCAGAGCGGCGGACCATGAGGGAAGCGATCAATATCAAGGATGCCGCACTGGTCGTCCTTGGTGTCGTTGCTGCGGTGTATTTTATCGACTGGGCCCAAGCAATTCTGTTGCCTTTGGTGGTGGCTGTGCTCGTCTCCTACGCGCTTGACCCCTTGGTATCGGCCCTCGGGCGGCTGGGAATTCCCCGCGCGCTGGGCGCTGGGTTAGTCCTTTTGACACTCATGGCGATGACGGTGGCGGCCAGTATCCCTTTGCAGCGGGAAGCCATGGCGATGCTGGACAAAATCCCTCTCGCTGCCAAGGAACTCCAGGACATTCGTGCCCGCTCGCCGGTGGGCAGTGAAGAGGACATGCTTGAAAAAGCGGAGAAAGCTGTCAAGGAAATCGAATCCACCGCAAAAGAGGATGATGAGGAAGAGTCCAGGCCAGGGGTGACGCCGGTTCGTATCGTGGACGATTCGTTCAGTTTGCGGGATTACCTGATGCAGGGGTCATCAGCGGCGTTGCTGCTGGTTTCACAGCTGTTTTCAGTGTTGTTTCTGGTGTACTTCCTGCTCGCTATCGGCAAGCTTTATCGCCGCAAGATCATACGATTGTCAGGGCCGTCGTTTCAGAGTATGCGCAATGCAGCGCGGATGATGAATGACTTCCATCACCAGGTAAGGCAGTTTCTGTTTGTCATGTTGGTGGGTGCGCTGGGGGTCGGCCTAGTGACCTGGCTGGCTTTCCTTGCTCTGGGTGTCGAAGAGGCAGGCCTGTGGGGGGTAGCTGCGGGTGTAGCTAGCGCCATTCCTTATCTGGGTCCGTTTCTCGTGTTCATCGGCTGCGGTCTGGCCGCCTTTCTCCAATTCGGAACGCCGGACATGGCCATCATCGTGGCACTGATTTCACTGGGTATTACCAGCATTCAGGGGTATCTGATAACGCCCTGGATGACCAGCCAGGTCTCGAGCCTCAATACAGTCTCGATTTTTATCGGCCTGCTGTTCTGGGGCTGGATCTGGGGGCCCGTCGGGTTGATCATTGCCACCCCAATTCTGATGATCACCAAATCCCTGTGCGATCACGTCGTCAATTTAAGGCCGGTGGGGGAGTTGCTGGGCAAGTAGTTCTGAAAGGCTTCAGTTCAGAGTAGAGCGCCCACAAAAAAAGGCAGCCGAAGCTGCCTTTTTCATGCGTTGGCTGCTATTTACAGCGCAACTACATTTTCCGCCTGAGGACCTTTCTGGCCTTCAGTTACGGTGAAATCAACCTGTTGGCCTTCAGCCAGAGTCTTGAAGCCGCCGCCTTGGATGGCGCTGTAGTGAACAAAAACGTCCGGGCCGCCTTCACGAGTGATAAAACCAAAACCTTTGGACTCGTTGAAGAACTTAACAGTACCGGTAACAGTAGACATAGTTTAACTATCCTGAAATCAAATATTTTATGTGCCGCCCGACCATCGATGTGATGTCAGATCAGCGTTGTGCGGGAAACAAAAAACTGGCGTGGTCAAAAACAGGACGTTGCACTACGAATTAACTACAGAGAAGCGTCTTATTGATGAAATGCTTTGCTAAATCTTTCCAACGGCAGACACTCTACTCTTGCCGGCTCGAAATGCAAAGCAATTTTTTATAAGCATTACCCGGTAGGTTCCGACAGGTGATTCATAAAGGAGGGATTATGAAGTTTATTTTCGAGGTTGCTATTAAGGAAGGTCACACCGCAGAGGAGTATGCGCAAGCGTGGGTAAAGGCCAGTGAGTTGATACAGAGAGCTCCTGGTGCGAGGGGCACCGAATTACATCGAAAAATCGGCGACCCTGACACATTGATTGCCATTGCCTCTTGGGAAAGCAAAGAGGCACGGGACGCCATGGAATCTGACAAAGACCCGCGGATTGCCGAGATCATTCGCCGCGCGGCCCCATTTGTCGATATTCGCCCCCTCGGAGAGTTTGAGGACCCTGAATGGGTGGTTCCGCCGTCAGGGCCGTCATAGCCGGCTATGACGGTGACTTTCCAAGTGCTTGAATTTCCTCGGGCGGTCAAGGTGGGCGACGCCAGCGCGAACATGGTTTAATCTGCCACTGATCTGAATTCGATCCACGTAAACGAACTGAATGAAAAGGACCGCCGCGTGCCAGAACTTGCAACCTATCAGAGTTTTTCCGTTGAGGTTTCCAATCACATCGCCCATGTAACGTTTAACCGCCCTGAGGCGCTGAACACCATGAACAAGGCGTTCTGGCTGGAATTGCCTCGCTGCATGCAGGATATTGAAGCCAACACCGATGCCCGGGTCATTGTGATTTCCTCTACCGGGAAACATTTTTCGGCGGGTATGGATCTGGGGGTGTTCAGCGATCCCAAAGCCGTACCGATGAGTGGTGATCCTGGCCGTATGGCGGAGAATTTGCGCCGGGTGGTGTTGCAGCTTCAGGGCACACTGACCTCTTTGGAGCAGATTCGCCTGCCGGTGCTGGCAGCAATTCACGGCGGGTGTATTGGTGGTGCGCTGGATCTGGTCTGCGCCGCCGACAGCCGTTACTGTACCGACGACGCCTACTTCACCATCAAGGAAACCGAACTGGGCATGACCGCCGACGTGGGTACCCTGCAGCGCCTGCCCAAACTGATGCCGGAGGGCGTGGTTCGCGAACTGGCTTACACCGGTCGCAAGTTCTCGGCGGAAGAGGCGCGCGGGCTGGGTTTCGTCAATTCGGTGTATGCCGATCAGGAAACCATGCTGGCGGCGGTCATGGAGATTGCGGGTCAGATCGCGGCGAACTCACCGCTGGCGGTCACCGGCTGCAAGGAAATGCTCAACTACAGCCGTGATCACAGCGTGGATGACAGCCTGAAGTACATGGCCACGTGGCAGGCCGGTATGTTCCGCCCCACCGATATGATGAAAACCTTCCAGGCCAAGGCGCAAAAGCAGGCTCCGCAATACGATGCGCTGTTCCCGATAAAGCCACTGTTTGACCGGTAACCACCCTTGAGGAACCGGCGCACAACCGGAATCTCGCCTGTGGCGGCCCTGGCGTTCCAGGGTGCCATTGGTGTCCTCGGGTTGATGGTCATCCTGGTTTTCGATATTGCCGTGCCATGGTTCGGATCAGGCCTCTGGCACAGCGTGTTGTGCGGAATGATCGGTGCCTTCGCGACCTATGCCGCACTGCTGTTATTCACCCAGATTCCGGGATTGCTTCCGGATAATCTGGAACGGCAGATGCAGGGGCTGTATGACTTCGCGAAAAGCTATTCGTGGCCGGTTTTGCTTCTGCTGTCGATATTGGCGGGCATCGGCGAGGAACTGCTGTTTCGCGGTGCCGTGCAAGGTTGGCTGCTGGAACACAGCGGCGCTCCCATTGCGGTGCTGGTGGCGTCGGTTATCTTCGGGTTGGTGCACTATGTGTCGTTCACCTATTTTCTGGTGGCGAGTGCCCTGGGGCTGATCCTTGGGACGGCCTATGTTCTTTCCGAGAGTTTGGTGCTGGTGATGGTATGGCACGCCGTTTACGACGTGATTGCCCTGTTCTGTCTGCTTCGCTTCCCCCACTGGTTCGGTGTCAGGAAAACGACCTCCGGTCCTGCAGGGCATCAGGAATAATCGATGTCCTCTTTCCCCGTGCTTTTCCTGGCTTCAAAGCTGGCAAGTTCAACATTGATGGCGTTGGTGGAAATCTGTATCTCGTACAAGGAATACAGCAGCGACAACGACAGCAACACCAGACTGATACCAAACGCCACTACGCCGGCTAACTCCGCGCCCAGGAAAAGCAGAAACATGGAGACCGTGCACAGGAAGAAACTGAGCACACCATAAGCCTGCATTCGCTTGGTCAGTACAATCCGTTTGCGCAGCATGCCAATCTGGCGGGCGATCAGCGCGTGGTCTTCTTCCGTATCCATCTGTCGGAGCTGACGGATCAACTGCGCCAGCACCAGAAATCGGTTGGTGTACGCAAGCAAGAGCAGTGAGATAGCGGGGAACAGTAAAGCGGGTGTTGTCAGATCCAATTCGTTGTCCTTTTAGTCATCAGTTCGCTGGTCGGTAACGCCAAGCCAAACTCATCTTCAGTATAAAGGCAAACCGGTAGCCTTGCGTCTCCGAGGTGTAACAACGAGCCTGCAGGGGTGTCACTTGGCCGCGTCGGTATCCTCTGTAGGAATGAGTCCGAGGTGCCGGGCTTCCTCCCGGCGGCGAAGTGTCAGATCGCGGATGACGGCCCACAGCAGCACCATGAAGCCGGCCAGCTCCACGACCCCCCAGTAGGATATGAACAGGGAGAAAAATACCAGGCAAGCGCCCGCCACAGCGATCACGGTGGGCATGCTCTGGTGGTGGCGTCGTTTCCCCGCCGCAACTGCGAACACGGTCAGCGCCGTAAAGGTCCCGATGGCACCCGCCCAGAGTTGCAGATCCAGTGTCAGCTGAATCCCCATGAGTGCCAGCAGGAGGGTTGCAGCAAGCAGGCCATAACACGTCAGCAGTGCCAGCATCAGAGCGCTCACGCCGAGAAATCCTCGCTGCTTTATGAAGCTCAGCCATCGCCTGGGGTCGCTCCTACGCAGCCATTGTCGCAGTAACCCGGGCGCTTGATCGCCTCTGCGGGCCGCGATTTCTACCGAGCAGGCGCCAAAACTTCTCGCTACCTCGCGGGTCTGGATGCTCGGGCTGTGCGCAAAGTAATCGATGTGACGGATGACTCTGATACTCTCGAAACCGGCGTCTCCCAGCATGGCCAGAAGATTCTCCTCGACTGTGGCACCGACCACACATTCCACCCACAGCCTGGGGTCAGAATCGCAGTCCACCGTAACCGGCTGGCTGATCACCACGTCGGCTAGCTGCACGCGGCCGCCGGGTTTGAGAACCCGAAACATCTCCGCAATAGCCCTGCGTTTGTCGGGCACCAGATTGAGAGCCCCATTGCTGGTAATGCTGTCGATACTATTACTGGTAAAGGGGAGACGTTCGGCCGTTGCCTGAATGACATCAATACAGGCCCCCTGTGCGTCAGCACGCTGCTTCAGTTTGCGGGTCATGGCCGAGGTCAGGTCCAGCGACAGGACGTGTCCATCAGGGCCTGTAAGATCCAGTGCAAGAATGCTGTCGGTGCCCGCTCCTGCTCCCAGATCCAGGGTTGTATCCCCGGCCCGGATGGCGTTGCCGTTAAACGGATACCCGACCCCCGCAAACGAGTCCGCGATCTCCGTCGGCAGTAGACTGATCCGTTGCGGTGGGTAATCAAGTGCGCGGAGGGCCTGGTACCCCACAGGAAAGTGAAATGAAGAATGCGGCATTTCCGCTACCCGGGTGTACATATCCTGAACGGCTGAGGTTATCTGGTGCTTTGAGTACCCGAGTATCGCGACCATGATTCATCCTCCTTTGAAGCGGCTTCAGCGTGGAGCCAGCAGCGCCTCCACTCGTCGCCTCAAATGGTCCGGTGCTTTTTCGGTGCTACTAGCCATCACTTTTTCTCGCAGACGTGTTTCGAATTCCTTGCGGCTAAAACAATCATGGCAACGATGAAGGTGACGATCGATTTCTGCCCGGGTGGATTCATCCAGCTCGCGGTCGAGGTAAGCGAAGAGCCGCTCAATGACAACCTCACAGGGGATAAGGTTCTCGCTCATTTTGCACCTCCATTTAGGGGGCCGGTATGTTCAGGCACGGTTGACGTGAGGCCGGCGTCCAGCCCCTGCGTCCACAAAGTTTGCTGGAGCAAGGCGCGGGCCCGGCTGAGTCGGGAACGTACGGTGCCCATAGGAATGTCGAGAAGCTCAGCTGCCTCGTGATAGCTATTACCCTCGATTTCCACCAGAACCATGACCACCCGAAAATCATCGGGCAACTGGTCCATTGCCTGCTGGATGTCCTCCTTCAGAAGCTGATTCAGGAACGCTTGCTCAGGTGCACCCCACCACAGCAGGAATGGTTGGTGCAGTTTTTCGAACAGTGAAAAAGCGGGCTCATTCTCATCAGTCTGCAAGGCCACTTCTTTGTCCTGACGGCACTGGCGGCGTCGCCACTGATCGATGAAGGTACGGTTGAGGATTCGGAACAGCCATCCCTCAATGTGGGCGACATCCGTCAATTGCTCAAGCTTGCTCCAGGCGGTAGCCACCGTTTCGGCAACGATATCCTCAGCATCATCCGGATTTCGTGACAGACGCAATGCCGTGCCGTACAGCCGGTCCATCAGCCGGTGGGTTTCCTGTTCGAATACTTTCCGGCGGACCGCCCCTGTGCGGTTTCGTGTCTGTGTTGACGTTACCATAACGTTCTCCCTCCGGAGCGGTTACAGGGACGCGCGGAGGGTCTGTAAAGTTCCCTTCCGCAACTGACGGCGACCAGGGAACAAACAGGCGTGCCGGTGCGTCCTTGTGACCAGCCGGGAGTTTTCCCGGTTGGTAACCCTTACATGGAGGATAGATGCGATGACTGTCAATACAATGATCACTGCAACCTCCCTTGCTCTGTGCATGGGAATAAGTTCCGCCGTGTTGGCGGAAACACCCTACCTGGGGGAGGGGCATACCATGATGACACCGGATGAACTCGAGTGGGGACCAGTGGGGTCCATGGCACCGGGTGCCCAGATTGCAGTACTCGAAGGCGACCTGGCAACAGGGGAACCCTTCACCATGCGGTTGAAACTGCCCGCCGACTATGTGATTGCGCCCCACATCCATCCGGCTTATGAGCGAGTCACGGTCTTGTCCGGGACTTTCTACTTTGCTCACGGTGAGGAGTTTGATCGCGATAGCGCCATGGCGTTGCCTGAGGGTAGTCTGGCCATTATGGCCCCGGGCGATCCGATGTACGGCTATACCGAGGGAGACGTGGTTATCCAGTTGCACGGTACCGGCCCCTGGGGCATTGAGTACCTGAACCCCGAAGACGATCCTCGTCAATGAGCAGTAGCAGCAATAACGCGGGGAGGGGCGCAGCGGCTATCGGCTGAGCGGGCTGGCGGACTGGATGGCGGTGGTCAGGCGGTCGATGACGCCGCCGCCATGGCACCAGAAATGCCAGTAGAGCGGTACTTCCAGAGATTGGCCAGGGGCGATGTTGACCAGCTCTCCTGTTGTCAGTTCGTGTGATACCTGGGCCCGGGGGATCATGCCGTACCCCATTCCCGCGAGCGCCAGCTTCACAAAGCCCTCCGAGGACGGGCACAGATGATGGGGAGCCGGGCCAGCGTAGCCGCATTGGGCAAGGAACCGGTGCTGTAACTGATCGTTGGGACCGAACACAATGGCCGGGGCGGATTCAAGATTGGCGGCGGTGAAGCCGCTGGCAAAATACCGCTGAACGTACGCCGGCGTTGCCAGTGGCAGGTAGGTCATCGTGCCGACTGGCACGCAACGGGCACCGGCGACGGGTTGTGGGCTGCTGCACAGGCAGGCGGCGACATCGCCTTCGCGCATACGGCGCAGGCCAATGTCCTGGTCTTCAATCACCATATCGAGCAACAGGGCCTCCTCCGCGCAGAAAATCCCGACGGCGGATGCCCACCAGGTTGCGAGGCTGTCCGCGTTCAGGGCAATGCGGAGCCTGGCCGTAGGCTCGGACAGGGCCGGAATGGACCCGGCCAGATCCCGTTCCAGCAGTTGTACTTGCTGGACATGGTTCAGCAACCTCTGACCCGCCGGTGTGGCCTTGATCACCGGGCTGCGAACCAGAACCGGCTGGCCCAGCCGGATTTCCAGTGTACGCAGGCGCTGGGAGACCGCCGACTGGCTGAGTCCCAAGGCTGCTCCGGCACGTTCAAAACCACCGCATTCGACCACAGTTGCGAGGGCTTCCAGCAGTTTGTAATCAATCATAAGAAAAACTGATGCAGCATTATTAATATGAATTTCCAGTATAGCGTTAGCCCGGTACTCTTGCGCCATTGAATGAGGAGGTTTAAACGTGCTGGAAAGTTATCTGACTGGTTTGCTCGTGTGTGGCGGAATCATTGTTGCGATCGGTGCCCAGAATGCTTATGTCTTGGGCCAGGCGATCCGCCGCGAGCATCACTGGTGGTCCGCTGGGCTGTGCATGGTTGCGGATGTCACCCTGTTTACGCTGGGTATGTTCGGGGTCAGTGCGGCACTGATGGCCATGCCGCAAGCGCTGGAAATTCTGCGTTGGCTGGGGGTGGTGTTCCTGGGCTGGCTGGCACTGCAGGCATTTGTTCGTGCCGCTCGGGGCAGGGCGGCGCTGGCAACCGGAGAAGTCACCCGGCGCAGCCTGAAAGGGGTGCTGTTCACCACGTTGGCCGTTACCCTGCTGAATCCACAGGTCTATCTCGATACCCTGCTGCTGATTCCGGCGGTGGGTGCTCAGCAGGATAACGCCCCCACCTTTGTGGCGGGTGCCAGCAGTGCCTCCGTTCTCTGGTTCGGCCTGCTGGCGTGGGGCGGGTCTGCGCTGGCACCGGTGCTGTCGCGCCCTGTTGCCTGGCGGATCATCGATGGCGTTATCGGGCTGATGATGGCGGGCATTGCGCTGCATCTTGCCCTTGGCGATGGGCTTTGACTTTAAAACAGCCGTATGAATTTATTGCGAAGAAATGATCAGAAGCGTACAGCGAGCCCGGCCGAAGCCTCTACCTGCAAAAACCCGTTACTCTCGAAGCGGACGTCACAGCCCCCGGAACAGAAAATCGCTCCGCCGCTGTCGAGCACGGTGTAAATGCCCCGCAGGTCTAACCGCAGGCGCAGGTGCTCGGTCAGCGGGAACTTGTAACCACCGCCCAGCGAGATCGAGGCCCGGTGATGTGCATTCAGGCCTGACGGTTTGGGGTCCAGCCGGGCAACGCCCGCGACGCCGGAAACAAACCCACCCGTTGTGTTACCTCCAGGAAAATACAGCCCGCCGAACTGCACCTGCAGGATCGTGACACCCACGCTGTCGCGTGTTTCTGTCAGCAGTCCGTCGGAGAGGTTGGCGGTGGTGTCCTGCAGGCCAACATACAGTTCAACCTGCTTGCCAGGTTCTTGCAGATCGGCGTTCAGGATGAAGCCGTGACTCAGGGAATCTTTCAGGTCCACCCGGCTTTCGGAATCGTCGGTGTCGTTCCGCACATCAAAATCCCCGCCCATGCGAAAGCCGGCAAACGGCGTGAGCTCCACGTCTGCCAGTGCCGGCATGCTGAGTGGCAAGGCTGCTATCAGGCTAACTGGGAACCGGAACGCGTTCATCACGACGATGCCCGGGCGTCAGTCAAAACGCCGCGCCTGGGTTAGGCGGCCGCGCCAGTAATACCCGCTCATGGAGGACTGGGTCACGCCGGCCGAGGTGGAGGCGTGGATAAACCGGCCACCGCCCATGTAGATGCCAGCGTGCTGCTCCTTGCCACCAATGCGAAAAAACACAATGTCGCCGGGTTCAATATCCCCCGGGTGAACGAAATCACCGTGGGCGAGCATTTTGGAGGTGGTGCGAGGCAGTTGTTTGCCCAGGCCTTCCTGATAGGCAGTGAGGATGAAGCCGGAACAGTCAAAGCCGCTGGCAGAGATGCCGCCATACTGGTAGGGCGCGCCCTGGTAGCGCTCGAACACCTGCCACAGCTTTTCGGCTTTGGGCGACGTTTGCGAGGGCTCCACGGAGGAGTAGCCGTGTTCGTCAGGTAGGTTTTTCGGCAAATGCTGGCTGGTGGCACACCCGGCCAGTGTCAGAGCTGACAGTGAAAGAATAAAGATGTATCGGAACGACTTACGCATAATGAGACCCTGACGATCTATTCATCGAATTACATTATTACGGATTGACCGGGATGTCAGGTTACGGTTTATGAGGGTCTGTCCACACCTAATGCCGGGTCCTTTCGCCGCGTGATGGTGTGCTCTTCGCAGAGGGGGATTTCTCCAGAATGTGATCCGCATCGAGAGAGGCGATGGGTACACGGGTATCTCTGGGCACATCGCCGGTCAGCTGCAGCTCGAGATACCTCAGCGCACACACCCGCAAAAAGGACGTGAAGTTGCCCAAGTCGTGGCCGGCATCGATGGACTCGTGATAAAGCCTGGTGATCATCTGCGGCAGGTTCATACCATCCCGCTGCGCCAGTTCGGCAGGGTGAGCCGGCCATGCAGGTGCTGTTACAAGATTAGCATCGGTTACGGCCTGATCAACCTCGATGCTGGCAAAAGTGCCTCCGGCCAATTCCACTTCGGGCTGGCAGGCTGGGTAAGCAGAGCATTTCCGGCCCTTCAACACGCCCGCTGCCGCCAGTATTTGGGCACCATGGCAAATTGCCGCCACAGGCTTTTCGGTGTCGAAGAAGTGACGCACAAGTTTCAGTACATCCTTATTAAGCCGAAGGTATTCCGGCGCGCGGCCACCGGGAACCACCAGGGCGTCGTAACTGGCAGGATCGAGACCTTCGAAATCGGCATTCAGGGCAAACCGGTGGCCGGGCTTTTCGGTGTAAGTCTGGTCGCCCTCGAAGTCATGAATGGCCGTGGCAACCGAGTCCCCTGACTTCTTGTCGGGGCAAACAGCGTGAACGGTATGCCCGACTGCCTGCAGCGCCTGGAAGGGCACCATGGTTTCGTAGTCTTCGGTGAAGTCGCCGGTAATCATTAGAATCTTTTTCCCGCTCATCGCAGTCTCCTTGTGATTGTGTTGCGGTGTCAGGGAACAGTAGCAGCGACGATCCGGCAGCGGGTATTAGCGGGATACTACCGCTCAAATCTCGTGGGCATTGCCGGGTGGCCCCGCCACTCGAGGCGGACTATGCTTTAGGAGCCGTGCTTTAGGAACTGTGCTTGCGACAGTAGCTACACGCATGATGTGGCAAGTGCCCATCTGAACACTTAAGAGAAGGAGCAGGGCGTTGCAGATAGCTTATCGCGCCCGGGATATTACCGAGGCACACATTGTGGCCGGCCTGCTTGAGGCCCATGGTATTGAGACCTACGTTGGTGGTCATTACCTGCAAGGGGCGATGGGCGAAATCGGCGCTGCCGGCTTCAGTAATGTTCACGTGGCGGATGAGGACCTCTCCCGCGCGAGGCAGCTCGTATCCGAATACGAATCGTCACGGCCGGCAACCGTCGTGTCTGGTAGCGACGAAGATCGACCGGATTTTTACGCGCGCTGGTTCTTGCTGGTGCTTGCGGTTGTCGGTCTGGTCCTGCTGCAGCTGTATTGAGTGATCGGCCGCCCAGGCCGCCCCGTACCCCTAAAAGCATTCAAACATAGGAGTTCAATGCGATGGCAGACAACCCCGTCTTGCTGATAACCGGTGCCTCCTCGGGCATCGGCGCTGAAACAGCCCGTGCGGCAGCAAAAAAAGGCTACCGACTGGTACTGGCGGCGCGCTCCGAGGACAAACTGAAAGACCTGCAGCACGAGTTAGGTGGTGAAAAGCAAGTGCTGACGGTTCAGTGCGATGTGCAGAGCGGAGAGGACCAGAAGCGCATGGTCGAGCAGGCCCTGCAGACCTTTGGCCAGTTGGATGCGGTGTTCGCCAACGCCGGCCGCGGCGGTGAACCAGGTGGCTTCAGCGGAGCCGATCCGGACGTCTGGAAAGATATGATCCTGACCAATATCTACGGGGTGGGGCTGACCCTACAGCACTGCCTTCCTGCTCTGAGGAAGAGTAAAGGCCATTTGCTGCTGACCGGTTCGGCCGCTGGCCGGGCCACTATTCCAGGCTCCATGTACAGCGCCACAAAATGGGCGGTGACCGCCATCGGGTATGGTGTTCGTGAGGAACTCCGTGGGTCGGGAATCCGGGTAACGCTGATTGAGCCCGGCATGGTGGATACCCCCTTCTTTGAAGAGCAGCCGGACCATGCCCTCAAGCCTGAGGATATTGCCAACGCTGTTATCTTCGCACTGTCACAGCCGGCTCATGTCGACGTCAACGAGATCCTGGTAAGGCCGACGCCCGCATGAGCTGGGCCTGTGACTTACCCCCCCCCCCAGTATTTTCTGAGTCCCATCCACAGCAAGAAGGAGAGCATCATGTCTATAGAAAAAGTTGTTTACCGCGCCTCTGCAGAAGCCACCGGTGGCCGTGATGGCCGTGCCATTTCCTCCGACGGCGTGCTGGACGTTGAATTGACCACCCCAAAAGAAATGGGTGGAGCCGGCGGCAAGGGTACCAATCCAGAGCAGTTGTTTGCCGCGGGTTACTCCGCGTGTTTTATCGGGGCCATGAAGTTTGTCGCAGGCCGTGACAAGCTCAAGATGCCAGAGGATGCCTCTATTGAAGGCGTTGTGGGTATTGGGCAGATCCCGGGTGGTTTTGGTATTGAAGTCGAGTTGCGTATCAGCCTGCATGGCATGGACGATGCCGAGGCCAAACAGCTGATCGATGAAGCTCACAAAGTGTGCCCCTACTCGAACGCGACGCGCGGTAATATCGACGTAACCCTCAATCGGGTTGCCTGAACCGAGCCCATGCGCAGGCTGTTTTTTGGGCTGGAGGTGCCAGCCGACATCAAGCAGCGTTTGCTCCGGGTGAACGCGCCAGTGCCTGGCGCGAGATGGCAAAGCCCGGAGCAGCTGCACATCACCCTTCTGTTCCTCGGAAATGTGGAGCCCGAGCGGGTTTCGCAGGCGTGTGAGGTTGTCAGAACCCTCCCAGCCGAGCCGTTTGACTTGAATGTCGCCGGCCTCGGCTGTTTCGGGCAGCCGCACAACCCAAGGCACTTGTGGGCAGGGGTGCAGCCCTTGGAGTCCATTGCAGCACTGCATGAAACACTGAAGTCCAGTTTGATAACGCTCGGATTCAGTCCGGACAATCACCCGTTTTGCCCCCACATTACTTTGGCCCGATTTGGAAAACAGCGCGGTTCGGTCCGGGCCCTTCTGGATAGTCATCACGATTCCGTGTTCGGCCACAGTGCGGTGACCGACTTCGTTCTGTTTGAAAGTCATCGTGGATCGAAAGGGTCCGTTTACTCCGTGGTCGAACGCTTTCCATTGCAGCCTGTAAGCTGGCGTGGAGAATAGCCCGGATCGACAGGAGTGTTGTTCTACCATGACTAGCTGGATGCTGCGGAAACGCCCATTTTGCCTGATAGCGCTTGCATGGCTTGCCGTGGCTTCACCGTCGGTTGTTGCCGCTGCCTGGTCGCTGGTGCTGCAGCAGGGCCAGATAGGCCTGACGCTGCCGGATGTTCGTGAGGGGCTTTGGGAAGTTGCCGGAAACCGGGCGGATGTCGACACCGCTGTCAGCGTCAAGGACGGCATCGCAACTGTATGGTTCAGGCCCGCGTCGCAACTGCGGTCATCGCGGGTGATCCATACCGATCCAGTCAACCCTGTGCTGCTGAAGAATGTCCGGGCCGAGCTGAACAATGTGACGGTCAAAATTGATCTCTACGGCAAAGGGACATTGCCAGAGCGCAGCTCTGTGGCCGGGCAGGTAATGGTAGAAGTCGAATCGCTTGAGCACCCACGCCTGAAAACCCAGGGCTGGACATTTGAAGGGAGCCTGGATGGCGCGCTGGCGGACCTCACTGTCGAAGGTCAGCTTCGCTCTGAGTCCGGGCTGGTTGCGAGCGTCACGGCCCGCAACGTAGCGGGCGAATTTCTCGCGGTTCGGGGGTCGATGGTGGTGGACGGTGAGCAGGGCGGCAAGGGGATGGCCTCAACCTTCACAGACTGGCCGGGGCTTCTGGAACTGACCAGGGGGCAGATACAGGCCCAGGCAACAGTACGGGTTGAGCCGAACACACCGATGTCACTTCACAGCCAGCTGGATTTCGAAAACGTCGACGGGGTGATGGATCGCACAGCGGTGTCTGGCCTGAACGGTCGATTGCTAGTGACGGTGGACGGTGACGACCTGGCCGCCCATTTTCGAGACCTGCATGTCGGCCAGATCAGCTCCGGCATTGGTTTTGGCCCCATCCGCTTTCTGGCGGACTACAACGCGCCGCTGGAAGATCCCGGTGCCGGCGTTCTGGATATCCAGCAGGCGACGGCCGGATTTCTGGACGGCCATCTGAGGGTGGCACCCGGCGCGATTGATCCGTCGGGGCCTGCCTGGCAGTTTCCGGTCGAAGTGTACGATGTCTCCCTAGCGGCGTTGCTGCAGGTGTATCCCGCTGAAGGCATTGAGGGCACGGGTCAGCTCAGTGGTCGTATTCCGGTCGGCGTCAGCGATGCCGGTATAGAAGTGGACGGGGGGAAGGTTTCCGCCAAAGCACCGGGCGGGGTGCTGAGGTTGCCCGCCGAGCGCCTTCAGGCAATGCTTGGTGGCAGCCAGGCGATGGAACTGGTGCTGAAAGCTTTGCAAAACTTTCACTATTCAGTGCTGGATAGCACGATAGACTACGATGAAAAGGGCAAGCTGATGCTTGATCTGACCCTGGAAGGGGAAAACCCTGAGGTCCGAGGTGGACAACCGGTGGTGCTCAACATCAACCTTGAAGAAGACATTCCAGCCCTGTTAACCAGCCTTCAGCTGAGTGGCAGGGTGAACGAAGCGGTGACCGAGCGGGTGCGGGAGCGGCTGGAACAATCCGGGCAGGAGGCAATGCCATGATGAATGTACTGCGGTCGCGCCGACCGCTCGCGGCAAAAGCATGGATACTATTAATGCTACCGCTGGCGTTATACGCCTGTACGCCAACCGTGCAGATGGCTGCACCAAAAGAGCCGATCACAGTGAACCTGAACGTAAAAATCCAGCACGAGATCTACGTCAAGGTGGACAAAGAGGTGGATGAACTGTTCAGCGATCAGGGCCTGTTCTGAGCGAAGCTGAATATTGCAAGGGGTTGATAATGAAACGATTGATGCAACTGGGTGCCTTCATTCTGGCGATCGCTATAAGCCTGCCGACGCTCGCCATGGATCTGGGTGACGCCAAGCAAAAACTGGAAACGGTGAAACAGCAGGGGCTGGTGGGTGAGACACCGACCGGTTACCTCGATGTGGTCCGTGCCAGCGGCGATGCCCGCGGCGATGCCCGCGGCGATGCCCGCGGCGATGCCCGCGGCGTGGTGGAAGCCATCAATAGCGCACGCCGGGATGAATACACCCGCATTGCCGAGAAGCACGACATTCCCGTTACCCAAGTGGAAACCGTTGCGGGTAAAAAGGCCATAGAGAAAACGCCCTCTGGTCAGTTTGTGCTGATTGAGGGGCAGTGGGTCAGAAAATAGACGGAAAATGGATAATGGGAGGTGTGACATGAAACCTGCAGTGTCGGTTACCGGAGAATCCGCCGACCACAAAGTCGCTGCGGTGTTTTCAAGCGAAACGGAAGCGCACAGCGCGGCTGAGGCACTGGCCGGCGTAGCAGGACTGGAGGCAGCTCAGATCAAGTGCCTGGCCCCGGGCGATGCGCACCTTGAGCGACAAATAGAGCCCGAAGCCGGCGGCATCTGGCGCACGTTGGTTCGTTCCCATGTCGGAATTGGCGTGTTAGGTGCCATTGCGGGTGCTTTTCTGTTCTTCGCGCTGTTTACCTCGGGCATCGAATTCATCCGTCAAAGTGCCGTAATGGCGGCTATTGTGCTTACGGTCATCGGTGGAGCGATCGGTCTGATGCTCGGGGGGCTGGTTACGATTCGCCCGGATCATGCCCGCTACGTACAGGCGGCGCAGTCAGCGCTTAAAAAAGGGCAACACGTGGTTACCGTTCATGCTCATTCGGGCGACCAGCTCAAAGCCGCGATTGCTGAGCTTGAACGCCACCATGCCAGGATTGTGCGCACTCTCTAGTAGTAGTGTCCTGGCTAGCATCCCAAGGTCGGGCTAGCGTTTGGTGCTTCGTTGTCTGGGCTTTGATGGTTTGCGCCGCTTTCCCCCGGGGCCGGTGCTGTTTTTAACGGGCTTATGTCGCGCTGGCGGCTGTCCTCGATCGCCTGCGACGTTGTCACTTTTGGGCTTGCGGCTTGCGGTGCGAGCAGGTTTTTTTGAGGCTGGTGGGACCTCCGACGAGGAACCGCGAATGGCGTCAAACAACTCAGCCAGTTCCCCCTTGGTCAGATCCCGCCATTGCCCGACAGCCAGCCCTTTCACGCTGACGTTCATGATACGCACGCGTTCAAGCTTGGTGACCCCATAGCCGAAATGCTCACACATTCTTCGGATCTGGCGGTTCAATCCCTGAACCAGGGTGATGCGAAAGACAAAGCGGGATTCCTGGCTGACCTTGCAGGGCCTGGTCACGGTCCCGAGAATCGGAACGCCGCTCCCCATGCCCTGAACAAACGCTTTGGTGATCGGCTTGTCAACGGTGACCAGGTATTCTTTCTCATGGTTGTTTCCGGCCCTCAGAATCTTGTTGACCAGGTCCCCGTTGCTGGTCATGAAGATCAGCCCCTGGGAGTCCTTGTCCAGACGTCCGATGGGGAAGATACGCGCACCGTGGCCGACAAACCGCTGGATATTGTGCTTTTCCGCAGTGTCTGTGGTGCTGACGACCCCCACGGGTTTGTTGAGCACGATAAACACCAGTTCCTCTTCTGCACGCGGCTCGACAACCTGACCATTCACCTTGACGGCATCGCCGGGCAGCACCTGGTCACCGACGATGGCTCGTTTGCCGTTGATCGTGACGTTTCCCTGCTCAATATAGCGGTCTGCTTCCCGCCGCGAGCAGATACCACTCTCGCTGATGTATTTGTTGAGACGGGTGGAGTTTCCGGCGGTCATGAGTTTCCTGTGATGAGTCAACGGGGTGAAACGGGGAGCGCAATGGGGCGCACTTGAAAAGGGAATGATAACAGGGTCACCGGAAGGCGTCAGTGAATGGCGAGAATGCCTCAGGGTCGAATTGTGTTATCCACCAGGATTCTTTAAGTTAGCCCCCATACGGATCGTTAACGGATCCTTCAAACCTGCTTTTAACTGGAGTGACAGACCCGCTCATGGATACCCCACAAACTGGCCGAATGACCCTGATTGCGGTCAGCTGCATTGTGCTTTTTTTCCTGACCAATTATTTGCTGCGGTACCTGGTGGGTATGTCTGGATTGCTGGCGTCGCTGATTCTGGCGGTCGCGATTGCCGTATATATGGGCTGGTCGGTGGCGCGTTCGTTGGGGCGGCAGCCTGTCCAAAGTGAGCGCGCGCGCGTGCTTTGGCTGTACGGCGGGTTTCTTGGGGCATTGTATCTGGCGTTTGCGGGGTACGTGTTCCTGTCGTCGGGGGTGGACGCCGTAGCCTTGGCCACGCTGTTTTTACACTACCTGCCGTATCCCGCGTTGGCTCACGTGTTTCTTTCTGACCGGCTCCAGCAGGTTTTCATGAAATCCGATGAGCCCCCACGATGATTCCGACAAACCTGATCCTCGGCTTTCTGGGCGTTGGCAAAACCACGGCAATACTGGATCTGCTCAAACAGCGCCCGGAGGGTGAGGTGTGGGCGGTTCTGGTTAACGAATTTGGTGAGGTCGGCATTGACGGTGCCCTGCTGGAAACCGAGGGCGCGTTCGTGCGGGAGGTGCCAGGCGGCTGCATGTGTTGTGTTGCAGGGCTGCCCATGCAAATCGGCCTGAACCAGCTCATCCACAAAGCCCGGCCAGACCGCCTGTTGATCGAACCCACGGGGCTGGGGCATCCGTCGCAGATTATCGACACCCTCACTGGCGAGTATTATCAAGACGTGTTGTCTCTCGGCCCGGTCATCTGCCTGGTGGATCCCCGCCGGCTGGAAGATCCCCGAGTCCTGGAAAACGTGCAGTTCCGTGATCAGGTGGCGGCGAGCGATATCCTCGTGGCCAACAAAACAGACGCCTGTACACCGGCCCAAATCGCTGAATTTGACCGTTGGGCCGGATCGCTGGCACCCGCGAAGCGCGCGGTATTTCACACCCGTTTCGGGCGACTGGCCCCGCAGTGGCTGGACGGCAAGACCGATTTGCCAGAGGTCACCACGCCTGATGCCCATCACCACCATGATCATCATCCGCAGCCGGATGCGGAGCTGGATATTGACGCGCACCCCTGGCAACAGGTGACCAATCAGGGGCAGGGGCATTTCAGTGTGGGGTGGAAGGTGCACCCGGAGCTGGTACTGGATGAGAACGGTCTGATGGCCATGGCGATGGACCACCGGTTGGTGCGTTTCAAGGCCGTGGTGCATTGCCGGGAAGGCTGGCGGGCCGTAAACCTTGCGGATGGCGCGCTGTCGGTAGTGGCAACCGAACCCCGGCCGCTGTCACGGATTGAGGTGATCGCCGCGCAAGCTCTGGACGCAGCGGCGCTGGATCACGACCTTCGGGCTGCCGCCGGTATTGCGGATTAATCCGAACCCCGGCGGCAGATTGTTTTTGAGGGGTGATCACGCCTTGGACGACATGGCCGGAAATGACAATGAAAGTTTATTCAGGTTGCCCGGTCTGTGAGGCCGGATCACTAGACGCATTCCAGCGGGTGCGGGGAACACAGTACCACCGTTGCACAGTGTGTGAAGCCACGGTGATGGACCCCGATCATTGGCTGACAGAGCCGCAGGAGCGTGAGATTTACGATCTGCACGACAACCATCCGGACGACCCCGGATACCGCCGCTTCCTGTCGAAAGTGACCGGGCCACTGTTGCAGCGACTCGCTCAAGGTGCCCGGGGGCTGGATTTTGGTTGTGGCCCCGGCCCGGCGCTGGCTCGGATCATGGAGGAAGCGGGCATGGGCATGTGCCTGTACGATCCGTTCTTCTACCCGGATACCACCGTGCTGGAGCAGCCCTACGATTTTGTGACCTGTACCGAAGTGGTTGAGCACCTGCATAACCCGGCGGCCGTCTTCCGGCAACTGGATGCGTTGGTGAAGCCCGGAGGCTGGCTCGCGGTGATGACGTGTTTTCAGACCGATGACCACCAGTTTGCTAACTGGCATTACCGCCGCGATCCCACGCATGTGGTTTTTTATCGCGAGGCTACCCTGGCGCGTATTGCCAAGATCCGGGGTTGGACCCTGGAAGTGCCCGCCAAGGATGTCGCGCTGTTCCGCAAACCCTGAGCATTCACCGGCCAGCCGGGCCAGGGCAGCTCACCACAGGGCACTGCAGTTCGTCAGCTGCTGATGTGTTCGCAGCGTTGCCAGCGGGTGGTTCAAAACGCTCAGGCGACAGCTGTGCGGCACAGGTGGCGGCCTCGCCGGCGCTGATGCCACAGCCGGTTTTCTCCAACGCATGAGCCAGGTTGTTCCAGCCTGCGGCCACGCCGGGAAATCGCGTCGTCATCCGCAGGTAATGACCCGTGGCCTCGGGCCAGTCTGCGCGGGCATAGGCAATGTTACCTTGCCCCATAATCGCTGCAGGTTGGTCTGGCCATTGCGCTTCAGCCGTCTGATAGGCCGTCATGGCGGCAAATGTTCGCCCGGTGGATTCAAGATCGTTGGCCGCCATAAGGTAATCCAGCGCGGTGGCGGTGGCAGGGAGCTGATCGGGCCTGACCATGACGGCCGCCCAGTTCTCCGCCCGGTTCCAGGTGGCCGAGAACACCTCCAGGCTTTCCTCGTGGTTTTCCCGGGTATCCGTATGGAGGATGATGTTGCGCGCTTCCTGGTCAAAGCCGGTCACCACCGCGAAATGCCATTGTGGCCACCAGCTCAGCCCCAGGTTCTGCATCACCAGCACCGGGTTTCCCGCTGCTACCTCTGAGAGCAAGCTGGCCAGGGTACCGTCGAGTTCGTAAACCAGAACGCCGTGGCTGCGGGCACCGGCCACCAGTTCAACCCGAAGGCTGCCTTTCCTCTCGGGGAGGTACACCAGCTCTTTGAGCACGTCGGGGTTGGTCTGGAAGCCTCGAGTATTCAGCATCATCGCCAGGGAGGCTGGGCCGCACTGATACGCTTGCTGAGGGTAGAAGGGGACTGAGTCGAGTACCACGCGCTGGTGGATGTCGACATTGCTGCCGTCAACACTTTGCTCAGGCCATTGCGGCCGGCTGGCACACCCGGCCAGGATCGTCACCAGCGTCACGCTGATAACGACCCTGACCAGGCTGGATAAAACGGAAGTGCTCACAGGGTAACGCTATACCCTACCGAATGCAGTTGATGAAGGGGAAGATATTGGTCGCACAGAGCATGTCTGTGACGATGAATACCAGCAGGAAGAGCACGATGATACCAACCACGCCTTCACCCACTTCCGCCTGGGCGAGTTGTTGCTCAAACTCTGCCAGCTCGGACGGCGTCAGGTTCTGGATGCGTTCCTCGACCACGTCCTGACTGACGCCCATGGCCGCCAGTTTGTCTTTCACCTCCTGTTGCTCAAGCATCGACATCAGCGATTCGCGGTCAATATCGGCGCGCTGTTCCGTCAGCAGTTCTCCGGTACCGATCACATCAGCGGTTGCAGCAGAGGACCATACGGTTGTCAGGGCCATCAGAATGGCGAGAAAGAATGACACATGCCTCAGGCTCTTGCGGATCGTCTCCATCTCTATCTCCTGTTCTTTTTGGCTATCGTAAGCCAGTACGATAGCACACGGAACGGGTGAATGGTCCCAAATGGCGTCTGGTTACGTATGGAAGGTAAATTCGCCCATCCATGCATTACATCGCCACCCGTGACCCGGGTCCCAGGCGAACAAACTCTTACAAAAAACTGGTGCTTTGCCCCTACCCTCGTATTTCAGGTGTTCTAAACTCGTGACATCCATTAATCATGACAATAACGCCTGTGAACGCAATTACTTACCTGGGTTCCCGTTGTTTCAGCTTGCGAGTGCTCCTGGTCATGCTGGCGCTGGCGCTCGCTGTGGCTGGCGATCAGGCCCCGATATTAGCCTGGGCAGACCGGATGTTGTTCGGGCTGCTTGGGAATTCAACCGCCACCCTTGAGGGTAGGGGGCTTACGGAACCATTCTGGTCAGCAATGGTGGTGCGGGCCGGTTTGATGGCCAGTGCGCTTTATCTGGTTCTGGCCGTGCCGGCAATGGGCGCAGCGGCCGCACTGCCGGTTACCCTTCTGATCGCCGGCGCACTGGTGGTTGTACAGGCCGCCTTCATGTTTTATCGCACCACCTGGGTACCTATGGGGCAGGTGATGGCTCTTCTGCTTGGTGGCTATCTGGTCATGCTGTTCTGGCTGCAGCCTCACCGGGAATTGCGAGCACTGACCACCAATGTCCAGGGGGCCCGAATCCGGCTCGGACAACTCCTGCTGCAACAGGGCAATACGGACGAGGCACTGACGGCCCTGGAAGCGTGTCCGGTATCCGTTGAGCGGCTGGAGTTGCAGTACGAGATCGCGCTGCAACAGGAGCGTAAGCGCCATTACGACAAAGCGGCGGCCTCCTATCGGGACATATTGCAATACAAAAAAGCCTTTCGGGATGTGCGCAAACGTTTGCTGGCCCTCGACAACCTGCAGGGCGACGGGGGCGGTTTTGCCTCTGGTCAGTTCGACAGCACCCGTACGTTAGTGGTGCCCGAGAGTGCTGTCAGCCGGCCCGCACTGGGGCGTTATGAAATCGAGCGGGAAATCGGCCGCGGTGCCATGGGTGTGGTCTATCTCGGGCAGGACCCCCGTATCGCTCGCACTGTTGCGATCAAGACCCTCAGTTACCAGGCGTTCGAGGATAAGGAACTGGCCGATCTGAAAGCCCGCTTCTTCCGTGAGGCGGAAGCAGCCGGACGGTTGAACCACCCCGCGATTGTCACAGTGTATGACGTGGGTGAGGAGGCCGACCTTGCCTACATCGCCATGGATTACGCCAGGGGCCGGCCCTTGAGCGATTTTGGTCGGGCGGACCGATTATTGCCGCTGGCGACGGTGCTGAATCTGCTGGCCCGGGTGGCGGATGCCCTTGAGTATGCCCATGCCCGGAAGGTCGTCCACCGGGATATCAAACCTGGCAACCTCATTTACAACCCGGACAGCGGCGAGGTAAAGATCACCGATTTTGGCATTGCGAAAATTGCGGACGACTCCCGAACCAGAGCCGGCAGCGTCATGGGCAGTCCTTTGTACATGTCGCCCGAGCAGTTGAAAGGGCAAAAGGTAACCGGCGCATCCGATATCTACAGTCTGGGCGTAACCCTGTACCGTTTGGTGACCGGTGAAACACCCTATCAGGGCGATACCCTGGCCAACCTGACCTACCAGATTCTCAACAAGCGTCCCCGCAGTGTCCGTGAGTTCTGCCCGGACGCCCCCAACGGCGTGGTGCGTCTTATCAACAAGGCCATCCAGCGCGAGCCGGACAAGCGGTTTGCCAGTGCCGCCATGATGGCCGAAGCGATGCGCCGGTTGGCGCTCCGCGAAGTCAGGGAGGACATTTCCTGATGCGCTATGACATCTCGGGGTTGACCGATATGGGCGCTGTGCGAAGCTCCAATCAGGATGTGGTGGCCTGGCGCCTGAGCGAGGACGGCCGCCAGGCCCTGTTAATCGTTGCCGATGGCATGGGCGGCTATCAAGGTGGCGAGATCGCCAGCAGCGTGGCGGTGAAGTCGGTTCTGGAGGCGATGGTGCCGCGGCTTGAGGATCCCTCCTGGCACTGTGTGGACGTTGAGGCTATTCGCGAGGCCCTGCAGGACAGCGTAGGTCTTGCCAACGACCGCGTTATTGCCCGCAGGCAGGGCGATCCGGCGCTCGACAAAATGGGCACGACCCTGGTGGTGGCCTGGGTCATCGATGGCTGTGCCCACATCACCCATGTGGGCGACTCCCGGTGTTACCTCATTCGGGAGGGGGAATCTGTCTGCCTGACCCGCGATGATACGGTAGTCCAGAACATGCTGGACGATGGCAGCATCACAGCGGCCGATGCCCCTAACGTACCGTTTCGCAATGTGCTGACAAAGGCCCTCGGAGCCAGTGCGTCAGTGGACGCCAGTTACCACCTGATGCCGCTGTCCGCCGGTGACCGCCTCCTGTTGTGTAGCGACGGTCTGACCAACGCCCTGCCAGCAGCGCACTGGCCAACGATTTTCGATGACAGCGAATGCATGGAAAGCGCAGCCGAGGCGCTGGTTAGCGCCTGCCTGGATCGTCAGGCCGCTGATAACGTGTCCGTTGTTCTAATGACCCTGTTTTAGCTGAGGAATCTGATATGGCATCGCTTTCACAACTGGTCGACAACGTTGTGGTGAACACGTTCGAGCTGAATGGGCCCGACACCCGAATTGGCCGCAAGGCCGACAACGATCTGCGCATTGACGAAATCTCCGTCAGCGGATTTCACGCGGCTATCGAGGCGGTTCCCAACGCCTACCTCGAAGGTACCGTTGATTACTACATCACCGATTGCGACAGCACGAACGGGACGTTTGTGAACGAGATCCGGGTTGAAGGCCGCCAACGGCTCAATAGTCAGGACATGGTGCGGATCGGCTGGAACGAATTCCGCTTCGTGGATGAAGAAGAGAACGCGCTCGAGAAAACAGCCTATATTCTTGGCTGATCCAGCTGTTGCAGTCGAAGCAGCTCAGCAAAACGCGCCAGCAGGCCCGATGCTTCCGGCGCGGGCGTGACGGCTGACATCAGCGCACGGGCATCCAGATGTTCCTGCTCCAGATCCGGTGCCTGTACTTCCAGATACGCGGTCATCACCTCGTCGGTAAACTCGGGGTGGAACTGCACACCCCATGCGTTTGGGCCGATGCGAAACGCCTGGTGAGGCTCAAAGCTATTGCATGCCAGCAACACGGCCTGCTCTGGCAGCTTCAATACGGACTGGCGGTGCGTTAACTGTGCCTTGAACTGTCGCGGTATGTGACCGAGTAAAGGATCGCTCTGCGCAGCGTCCAGTCGGTCGACGGTGAAGGTCCCGCTTTCCCGGCCCTTGGGATGGTAGCCAACCTCACCACCGAGCGCGTGAGCGAGCAGTTGATGGCCATAGCAGACGCCAAGCAGGGGTACCTGGAGATCGACCGCGCGCGCCAGCCAGGTGGCGGTCAGTTCGCTCCACTCTTCACGGCTCGTCACCATGGCGGGGGAGCCGGTCACGACGATGCCATCCCATTGTTCCGGGTGTCCTGGTGACTCTCCGGCGGCCACGTTAACCACCGTGATGTCCAGTCCAGGCCCCAGACCCCGGATAAACCAGTGGTCGAAGTCGCCAAAGCGCGCCTTGAGGGACGGGTAAGTGGAGCCGGTTTTGAGAATTGCCAGCCTGGGTTTTCGGCTTGCTTCGTGGTTATTGCCCATGGTCACGCTCCTGACGCGTCACGAAAAGTCTCGATCATACTGGACAACGTCGTTTGGCAACACTGGCCCCCTCGAAACCCCTTGTCTTAAAGTGCCATGTGTAAGCAGAGTATGCGTAAATATGTCGCCCCAGTAAGTCTTTGTAATGTCTTGTAGTTTCAGCGAATTAGTCACAACAGGAGCCCCGTTTATGCCGTAGACTGGCTATAAAATGACGCCATTTGCGGTGAAATATGAACGGTAAATTGACGATTTCGATCCTGACACGCTCTGCTCTGCTACTGTCTGCTCTGCTGCTGGGTGGCTGTGGTGGCAGTGGCAGTACTGACAACGGCCGGGCATCCGCCGTGTCAGACAGCTCAGAAACATCACCGGCAGGCAGCGGTGCCGAGTCAGAAACGATCGTCATCGCTGGCTGCGAGGTTGATCAATATCAGGCCGCCATGCTGGAGCAGGTCAACGCTGCCAGGGCTAGTGCGCGCAGCTGTGGGTCGGAATCGTTTGCGGCTGCAGAGCCGTTGACCTACAACTGTCCGATTGAGGGCGCAGCGCAGTCTCACAGTAATGACATGGCCACCCATAACTTCTTCGACCACATCGGTTCTGATGGCTTGCGGGTGGGGGCTCGAGTAACAGCAACGGCCTATGAGTGGTCGGTCGTAGGTGAGAACATCGCGGCGGGTTATGACGAGGTGAGCACCGTCATGGATGCCTGGCTGGACAGCCCGGGACACTGTGAAAATATTATGGACCCGCGTTTTAGCGAGTTCGCGGTCGCCCGGGTGGATGCAACGGGCGCTGATTATGCCAATTACTGGACTCAGGTTTTCGCGAAACCACACTGATCCTGAGGTCTGAAATAAAAAAGCCCCGCCGTTCCGATGAATGGCGGGGCTTTTTCGTGACAGGCCTCACTCTTCCTGAGGCAGCTCGGCGTTGTGGAACACGTTCTGAACGTCGTCGAGTTCATTGAGCATATCGAGAAATTTCTCGAACAGGGGAATGTCGTCCCCTTCGACCGGCGTCGATGTTTTTGGCAGAAACTGGATTTCATCCACGTCGAAATCGAGGCCCTCAATGGCATCAATCAGTGCCTGTCTGGCTTTCGCGTACTCGGTGTTCGGAGTGAATACGGTGATCAGGCCGTCTTCATTTTCGATGTCTGTGACGTCAACGTCGGCGTCCATGAGGGCTTCCAGAGCCGCTTCCTCGTCCTCACCTCTGAACGCAAAAATGGCGCAGTGATCAAACATGTGGGCGACTGCACCGGGTGTGCCGATTTTGCATTTGGTTTTGGTGAATGCCAGGCGCACGTCGCCGAAGGTGCGGTTGGGGTTGTCGGTCAGGCAGTCCACAATCACCATGCAGTTGCCCGGGCCGTAACCTTCGTAACGGGCTGTTGAGTAGTCTTCACCCGCGCCGCCCTTGGCCTTGTCGATGGCTTTTTCGATGACGTGAGAGGGCACCTGGTCTTTCTTCGCCCGCTCGATCAGGCCGCGCAGGGAGAGGTTGCCATCGGGATCGGTGCCGCCGGCCTTGGCGGCCATGTAGATCTCGCGACCGTACTTGCTGTACACCTTGGTTTTTGCTGCGGCCGTTTTGGCCATGGATTCTTTACGATTCTGATAGGCTCTGCCCATTGCGATGCCTCATAACTCATTCTGAAAGAGCCGGATTTTACTCAACAAAGCGGTTGGGTGACAGGCCTTATTTCCCAAAAGCCGCAAACGTGGGGTGTCAGGCGTGAACATCAGTCGGGCGCTGACTGGCGTCAACACCGCGAGTCAGTAGCTGAGTTTCAACAGCGTGCGTCAGGGCCTCGGTATCCACCAGAAAGTCGGGATCGTCAGTGAGGCCAAGCACTCGTCGGATCCAGGGTGTTTCGGTAACGTTCACCCGGAACGCCAGACGAGGGACGCACTGGTAAGTCACGCCTTCCCGTTTCCAGGTGACCACCGGAGCCTGATGGTTGTGTCCGGACGGGTCCTTCTGTTGTTGCTGCGCGTATTCGTACTGCCAGCCAATGTGCAGGTCCGTGACGCCGGTTTTTTCTTCCATTGCCCGTTCCTGGGTCAAACCAATCAAACGATGTGTATTCATGCTCATCTGAGCCTCCTTTACAGAGAAAGAAACAAAAACAAAACCCTATGGCTGCTTTTTGTTACGGGTCTTCCTGACCGCGCTCTATTATGTGTACAACTGTACACACCGTTGATGTGGAATGAACAGGGCCGGATGGCGCGAAGGCCTGATATGACAACGCGAAAACTACGTATGTCGGCCTGACGCTGAAACCCGGCTCAGGCTAGCTTCGGTACCCGCTTGATGCACTTGCGAATTCCCTGTTCAAGGGCAGCGCTGACGACCTTTCCGGTCAATGGCACGATGTCTTCGAAGGTGATGGTGTAGTTCACCCGGGTCTGGCCCTTGCCGGAGTCTTCAAAGCGGATGCGCCCCAGATGGTTGCGGATCGGGCTGATGCTGGTGATGGTGTACTCGATCAGGGTATTGGGTTCGAAGCCGATCACGGTTTCTTTCAGCCCGATCGGTCCAACCCCAATCTTGCGGATTGAGCCCAGGCCATTGGGGTCGGCCTGATCGCTGTCGCGGATGCGCTTTACGGGCGCTCCAAGCAATTGTCCGAACCGCTTGTGGTCCGCGAACAAGGCAAAAACCCGGCTGCGTGGTACGTCAAAGGTTTCGTCGATTTCGATCGTGTATGTGGCCATGATGTTGCTCTCTGTGAAGTTGGGGTTAGCGGTAGAGTATCGTTACCGGCGCTGCAACAAAAGCCGTTGGTTCAGGTGGCCCAAACCTTGGCCCAAACCGCATGAAATGGCGGATTGTCAGTGCTGGCTGGTGTGCCGGTAATCCCGCGGTGACTGCCCCATGACTTTCTTGAACAGCCTCGAGAAGTAATAAGAATCGTCATACCCCATGCGCCGGCTGATGTCGGCGAAGCTCAGGCTGGTGGTGTCCAGCATCTGGCAGGCCCGTTCCACTTTTAAATGCAGGAAATGTTGTATGGGGGAAGTGCCGGTCTGTTCCCGGTAGCGGGTGGCGAAATGGGCCGGCGACAGCCCCGCCAGGTCCGCCAGTTGCTCCAACGACACCCGTTCATCCAGATGCTCCTTCATGTAGTTGTGAAGAGTGTCCAGTTCGGCCTGTCTCTTATGGCTGGTTTCATCAGCACTCAGAGGCACCGCCGCCAGTAGTTGTCGCAAGCGGTTGGCGGCGTGAATCAGGCCCCGTGTGCGAAATCCGGTTTGCTGTACTGACAGCAGACCGTTGAAGTCCACAAGTAGCCGCGGCTGGCGGCCCAGGTGGCGAACCCAGGTATGGTCAAAACCCATGTAATGTCGAAAGTCCTCCGCCAGGGGGCCGGTGTAGTGAACCCAGTGAATGGTCCAGGGATTGTCCGGGTCGGCGGTGTAACGATGAGAGACTCCGGAAGGCAGCAGCAGCAGATCGCCGGCTTCGACGGTGTGGGGCTCCCCCTCGATATTGAGAAAGGCTCTGCCTTCGGTGCAGTAGATCAAAAGAGAGTCTTTATGGTGCTCCCGGTGCATGTGGTGCCCGGTCGCGCGGCGATAGTGGCCAAACGCCACCGGATACAGGTCGCGGGTCAGGGGGTAGGTCGACAATAGTCGTATGATAGGGGCGGGCACCACGTAGCGAATGCTGTCTGCCGGCACCGGCCATTGGGAAGTTTGGGTCATTTGCGCGCCTGAAGATGGTGTTGATATCGAAAGATAGTCCATCATGAACGAAATTTAGTCAATCGGTGGGGGCGGAATTCCTGTGCTAGGATCAAGCCAACGATGACAACAAATAAGGAAAACACGATGAAAAACGTTCCCCTGTTTCTTGCCGGTGAATTTGTCCAGAGCCAGACCAGCGAGTGGATTGATGTCACCAATCCTGCCACCAACGAAGTAATCGCCAAGGCTCCTTGCACCACTGCTGACGAAATGCGTAAAGCCATCGATAACGCCGGTGAGGTTTATCAGAGCTGGAAAGAAACCCCGGTCTCCGAGCGTGCCCGGGTCATGCTGCGCTACCAGGCGCTGCTGAAAGAACACCATGACGAGATTGCCGAAATCCTTTCCCAGGAGACCGGCAAAACCTTTGACGACGCCAAGGGCGATGTCTGGCGTGGTATTGAAGTGGTTGAGCACGCTGCCAACGTGGCCTCCATGATGATGGGTGAAACGGTCGGAAACGTGGCACGGGATGTGGATACCCACTCCTGGATTCAGCCGCTGGGTGTGTGCGCGGGTATTACCCCGTTCAACTTCCCCGCGATGATCCCGCTGTGGATGTTCCCCATGGCCATTGCCTGCGGCAACACCTTCATTCTGAAACCATCTGAGCAGGACCCGCTGACGCCGACACGGCTGGCGGAACTGTTTGAAGAAGCCGGTGCGCCCAAGGGCGTTCTACAAGTGGTTCACGGTGGCAAAGAACAGGTTGACGTACTGCTGACCGATCCGGCCATCAAGGCGGTGTCTTTTGTTGGGTCCGTGCCGGTGGGTCGTTACATCTACGAGACCGGTACCCGCAACATGAAGCGTGTGCAGAGCTTTGCCGGTGCCAAGAACCACATGGTGATCCTGCCAGATGCCGACAAGCAACAGGTGATTAACGCCCTGGTAGGCGCATCCGTCGGCGCTGCCGGCCAACGCTGCATGGCGATTTCCGTCGCAGTGTTCGTGGGTGAGGCGCAGGAGTGGATTCCCGAAGTCAAAGACGCCATGGCCAAGGTTCGCCCGGGGGCCTGGAACGATTCCGGTGCCAGCTACGGCCCGGTCATCAGCGGCAAGGCCAAAGATCGTATCGAATCCCTGATCGCCACCGGCGAAGCCCAAGGCGCTAAACTGCTGCTGGATGGTCGTGGTTGCAACGTTGATGGTTTGCCTGATGGCCATTGGGTTGGCCCGACGTTGTTCGCCGGTGTGAAGCCGGAGATGGATATTTATAAAGAGGAAATTTTCGGTCCGGTGCTGACCTGTGTTGAGCTCGACAGCCTGGGTGAGGCGATCGAACTGATCAACAACAGCCCCTACGGCAACGGCGTTTCCATCTTTACCGGTTCTGGTGGTTGCGCGCGTCGCTTCCAGCACGAGATCGATGTGGGCCAGGTGGGTGTGAACATTCCCATTCCGGTGCCCCTGCCGTTCTTCTCGTTCACCGGTTGGAAAGGCTCGTTCTACGGTGACCAGCATGCTTACGGCAAGCAGGCGGTGCGTTTCTACACCGAGACCAAGACCGTGACCTCCCGCTGGTTTTCCAGTGAGGCCACCACGTCGGAAGCCAACTTCTCTATCCAGTTGCGGTAATAGTGTGGCGGGCCCATCCACAGCGATGGGCTCCTCTCAGACTGGACAGTGGAGAGTAGCAATGGACTTTAATCTGACTGAAGATCAACTGGCGTTTCGCGAGGCGGCCAGGGCGTTTGCGGAGAAATCCATGGCGCCTCACGCTGCCCAGTGGGACGACGAGCACATCTTCCCGAAAGATGTGCTCAAAGAAGCCGGCGACATGGGCTTTATGGGTATTTATACCCCTGAAGCCCTGGGCGGCATGGGCCTTTCACGCCTGGACACCTCAGTGATTGTGGAAGAACTGGCTGCGGCCTGTCCTTCCACCGCTGCGTTTATCACCATTCACAACATGGCCACCTGGATGGTCGCCAGCTTTGCGTCCGACGATCTGAAGCAGGAAGTCGTGCCGAAACTGGCCAGCGGCGAATGGCTGGCCTCCTATTGTCTGACCGAGCCCGGTGCCGGGTCCGATGCGGCCAGCCTGCGTACCAAAGCGGTTCGCGACGGTGACGACTATGTCCTCAACGGCAGCAAGGTGTTTATTTCCGGTGCCGGTAGCACAGAGATTCTGGTGCTGATGGCACGCACGGGCGAGCCGGATTCGGGTTCAAAAGGGATTTCCACCTTCGTCATTCCCGCCGATGCCGACGGTGTCTCCTACGGCAAGAACGAAGAGAAAATGGGCTGGCGCAGTCAGCCGACCCGCATGATTAGTCTCGAAAATGTTCGTGTCCCTGCCAGTAACCGGGTTGGTAACGAAGGTGACGGCTTCGCCATCGCCATGAAAGGGCTGGACGGCGGCCGACTGAACATCGCCACCTGTTCACTGGGCGGGGCTCAGGCAGCCTTGTTGCGGGCCCGGAATTACATGCATGAGCGTGCGCAGTTCGGCAAGCCCCTGGCGGCATTCCAGGCCCTGCAGTTCAAGTTGGCGGATATGGGCACCAACCTGGTGGCGGCGCGGCAGATGGTTCGTTTGGGGGCCTTTAAGCTGGACAGCGGTGACCCCGAAGCCACGCTGCATTGCGCCATGGCCAAGCGGTTCGCGACCGATGCCTGTTTTGATGTGGTTAACGACGCCCTGCAATTGCACGGCGGCTACGGCTACATTCGTGAATACCCGCTGGAGCGCTACCTGCGAGACTTGCGCGTTCACCAGATTCTGGAAGGCACCAACGAAATCATGCGTCTGATAATCGCCCGCCGCCTGCTTGATGACGGCGTGGCTGAAGCGATTCAATAAGGAGAGATCGATGAGCGACCTGATCCAGCTCGAAAAACGTGGACACATCGCCGTAATCACCATCAATAACCCGCCGGCCAACACCTGGACGGCGGAGTCCCTGCCGGCGCTGGCGGCCACCGTACAGGCGCTGAACGAAGACCGGAACATCTTTGCTTTGATCGTCACCGGCCAGGGCGAGAAGTTCTTCTCCGCCGGTGCGGATCTGAAAACCTTTGCCGATGGCGACAAGGCCCGGGCGAGTGACATGGGGAAAGCGTTTGGTGAAGCCTTTGCCGCGCTGACCGCGTTTCGTGGCGTGTCCATCGCCGCGATCAACGGTTATGCCATGGGCGGCGGCCTGGAGTGCGCCATGGCCTGTGACATCCGCATTGCCGAGGAGCAGGCTCAGATGGCGCTGCCGGAAGCGGGTGTGGGTTTGTTGCCCTGCGCCGGTGGCACCCAGAACCTGCCGTGGCTGGTGGGCGAAGGCTGGGCCAAGCGGATGATCCTGTGTGGTGAGCGGATCAAGGCGGACAAAGCCCTGCAGATTGGGCTGGTCGAAGAAGTCGTACCAACGGGCCAGGGCCTGGAGAAAGCGTTGGAACTGGCAGAAATGGCTTGCAAACAGAGCCCGTCCTCGGTTGCCCGTTGCAAAACCCTGGTGATGAGCGCCCGCGATGGTCGCAGCCATGAAGACGGCTGGCGTATGGAGCGGGAGCTGTTCGTGGAGCTGTTCTCCACCGAAGACCAGAAAGAAGGCGTGAACGCCTTTCTGGACAAGCGTAAACCAGAATGGAAGAACCGCTGATATGACTGGTCAACCAATGGTGTTTGAGGAGTGGTCCACGGCCGACGGCAGCCACATTGCAGTGGCCCGTCTGAGCATGCCAAAAACGCTCAATTCCCTGTCTCTGGAAATGATCCGGTTGCTGACGCCGCAGCTCAAGCGATGGGCCGAAGACAGCAGCATCTGTGCGGTCTGGCTGGAAGCGGAAGGCGACAAGGCATTCTGCGCCGGCGGTGACATTGTCGCCCTGTACCGCAGCATGACTGAGCCGGGTGCCGCGAGTGAAGGCGCGACCTTCTTTGAAGAAGAATATGAAATGGATTACCTCATCCACACCTTCCCCAAGCCGGTGGTGTGCTGGGGTCATGGCATCGTCATGGGCGGTGGCATGGGCATCATGGCGGGCGCGTCCCATCGGGTGGTAACCGAAGGCTCAAAACTGGCCATGCCAGAGAGCAGCATCGGCCTGTACCCGGACGTTGCTGCGGGCTGGTTTCTGAACCGCACTCCGGGCCGAACCGGCCTGTTCCTGGGGTTAACCGGTGCCCGTATGAACGGCGCGGATGCGTTGTTTGTGGGGCTGGCGGACCGGTTCGTCCGTCACGATTTAAAGGCTGACGTTGTCGATGCGCTGAAACAGCGCAACTGGCAGGGGCAGGAGGGCCACGCCGTGGTCAGCGGTGTGTTGCGGCAGTTCGAGCAACAAAGCGCCGATGCACGCCCGGAATCGCCGGTGCGCAATCACTTTGATGACATCAATCGGGTAACCGATGCCGACACCCTCGACGAGATCGTCGCGCAACTGAAGGAACTGTCCGGTGGTGACGACTGGCTGGCCAAGGCCACCCGCTCGCTGGCAGCGGCATCGCCGACGTCGCTGGCATTGTGCTGGCGACATCTGAATAACGTGCGGCACGATGGCCTGAAGGATGTTCTGGATAAAGAGCTGACACTCTCCCGCAATTGTCTGACCAAGGGCGAATTTGCCGAAGGCATCCGCGCGCTGCTGATCGACAAGGATCAGCAGCCACGCTGGCGTTATGCCTCGCTGGCGGACATGGAAAGTGCCTGGGTTGATGACTTTTTTACCAGTTGAGCGTTGTCGGATTACGCTGTGCTAATCCGACCTACCAGTTGACCGTTGTCGGATTACGCTACGCTAATCCGACCTACAAAGAGTCGGCGCAGGTAGGTCGGATTAGGCGAAGCCGTAATCCGACAAGTTCCGGCTAATGATCTTCAGGGCTGTCCAATAAGGCCGGCCCGTTCAATCGAATACAACAAGAAAGGGGAAGCAATATGGCTACAATTACCTTCATCGGTCTGGGTAACATGGGTGGCCCGATGGCCAGCAATCTGGTCAAAGCGGGGCACGCCGTTACCGTGTTCGATCTGTCAAAAGACGCCGTTGCAGCGCTGGTATCCGAAGGTGCGAAGTCGGCGGAAACTGCCCACGAGGCGGCCAAGGGCGCGGAGTGTGTAATTACCATGCTGCCCGCCGGCCACCATGTGGAAACGGTGTACCTGGGTGATGATGGCCTGCTGGCCAGCCTGCCCGCCGGCACTCTGGTTATCGATTCCTCCACCATTGCACCGGAAACGGCCCGTGGTGTGGCGGAAGAAGCCAAAGCCCGCGATATTCCGTTCATTGATGCCCCGGTGTCCGGCGGCGTGGGCGGCGCGAAGGCGGGTACTCTGACGTTCATCTGTGGTGGTGCGGAAGACACGTTCAACCGGGCCAAGCCAATTCTCGAAGGCATGGGCAAGAACATCTTCCTCGCCGGCGAGCATGGCTCGGGTCAGGTTGCCAAGATCTGCAACAACATGATGCTGGCCATTCTGATGGCGGGCACCAGTGAAGCGCTGGCGCTCGGGGTCAAGAACGGCCTCGATCCGGCTGTGTTATCGGAAATCATGAAGCAGAGCTCTGGCGGAAACTGGGCGCTGAATGTTTACAACCCCTGGCCGGGCGTGATGGAAGGTGTGCCTGCCTCCCGCGGCTATGAGGGCGGCTTCCTGGTCAACCTGATGAATAAGGATCTGGGGCTGGCGTTCGACAACGCGGTGAAAAACCATGCCGCCATCCCCATGGGCTCGCTGGCCCGCAACCTGTTTGAGCTTCACGCCGGGCAGGGCAACGGAACCCTGGATTTTTCCAGCATTCAGCGGCTGTACAAGCCGGAGTAAGGGTGTACCCGGTTTCCTCACGCTGATGCACTCCGCCGCCCGGGCGGGTAGACTGATGCGTTTGGTGCCGGGCGGAACACCAGTGGCAGCAGAGCCCCGGCGAGACAATAATGTGCCTCAGGCCGAGATTTCATAATTTGGCCAGCGGCCCCGTGAGGAATGCCTGCGTGCCATGGACGATCAGCCTGATCAGACGAACAGCGAAGCCGAGCCCAAACGTCCTTTGATCTCATCGGACCTCTCCACGCCCATTTATGGGTTGTTTGCGCTCGGGGTGCTCTACACTCTCTACGTCGCCCATCAGATCGTACTGCCGATCATCCTGGCGGTTCTGACCAGTTTGTTGTTGGCACCGTTGGTCAAGAAGGCCTACGTCAAATGGCACATACCACGTATGGTCAGCTCACTGTTGCTGGTTTTGGTGGTTCTGGCTGGCATTGCCGGGGTAGGGGTTGCGGTCGCCATGCCGGCAATCGAATGGGCCGAAAAAGCGCCCCAGGGGATATCCCGCCTGCTGGTCGGTGAAAGCAGTTTCAGGCAGAAGATCGAGAAGGTGACGGAATCGGCCAAGGAAGTGGAAAAATCGGTCGAGGACATTTCCAAAGAAGACGAAGCGGAAAAGCCCACCACCGTGGTCATGCAAACCGAGTCCTGGCGCAGTAAATTGATGACCAAGGCCCGCAATGGCATAGCCGGGCTGGCCCTGGCTCTGGCGCTGACCTATTTCCTGCTCGTGGGGGGAGATCGCCTGATTCGCAACCTGGTAAAACAGTTGCCTCGCACCGAGCGTAAAACCGCACTGCGGATCACCCACGACTCTCAACGTGAGATTGCCCAATACCTCGGGGTGCTCGGGTTAAGCAACTTCGCGGTTGGTTTGACCACCGGCCTGATGTGTTGGGCCGTCGGCCTGCCGGACCCGGCGGTATGGGGCATCGTGGCGGCCCTGGCCCGCTTTATTCCGTACCTGGGGGTCATTCTGACCATTGCGCTGTTAGCGGTGGTATCGGCCATCAGCCTTGAAACGCTGTGGATGATGGCGATTGCTCCGTTGGGCTATCTGGCATTGACCACGGTGGTTGGTTTTTTCATCGAACCCTGGATTCACGGTTTCCGCATGGCGATCAATCCGGTGGTGATCTTTGTCTCCATCTTCTTCTGGGGGTGGTTGTGGGGGCCGGTGGGTGTTCTACTGGCGGTACCGTTGATGACGGTTATCCAGGTGGTCCTGAAGCAGATCCCAAAGCTGCGGCCGATCTACCGGGTCATTGCACGCTAACGCATTGCGGATATCCGTAACGCGCCCTGACACTGGCGGGAATCTTTCCTATGCTTGACGGGATACCCACCCTCAGCATAGACGGAGGATCACCCGCTCATGATCCCAACGACCATGAAAGCCATGGTGCTTACCGGCCACGGTGATATAGACCAACTGGACTACCGAGACGTCACCACGCCAAAGCCCGCCGCGGGCGAAGTGCTGGTGCAGGTGACGGCTACGGCCAAGAACAACACCGACCGCAAAGCCCGCGAAGGGCTTTATCCCACGAAAAAAGGCGAGATGACCTCGTTCCAGATGGGCGGTGAGCCCACGCTGCTGTTTCCACGAGTTCAGGGTGCTGATATCGCAGGCAGTGTGGTTGCAGTCGGCGAGGGTGTCAGCGAGAGCCGCATTGGCGAGCGTGGGCTGCTGGATTTCAATCTTTACGCCAATGACCGTCGCGATATCAACCTCACCCCCGACTATTACGGACACGGTGCCGATGGCGGCTACGCAGAGTACGTGGCGGTACCTTCCGGGCAGTTTCATCACATTCCCAACCCCGAACTGACGGATGCCGAGGTGGCAGCGATGGGCATGTGTTCCTATCAGACCGCCCTGCACATGCTGACCTCCGCCAATGTGAAGGCCGGGGAGCGTGTGTTGGTAACCGGTGCCAGTGGCGGCGTTGGCACGGCGCTGATCCAGCTGTGCCGCGTTATGGGTGCCATACCTTACGCCCTGAGCCAGCAGGATAAAGCCGACGCTCTGCTCAGACTGGGTGCGGAAGCGGTTGTTGATCGCTCGGACATGACGTCGTTTGTGGATCGGATCAAAGCAGAAACCGGTGGAAGGCCCCTGGACGCGGTGATGGATCTGGTGGGCGGTGACATGACGGATATCTTCATCGACGCCATGATTTTTGACATGAACGCCCGCGACACCTATCCCAGGCTGAGTATCGCCGGAGCCAGTGGAGGGAATATCAGCGAAATTCTGTGGACTCGCATTTACCTGTACCAGGTGCAGATCTTTGGGGTATCCCACGGCACCCGGGAAGAAGCCGAGCAATTGGTGGCCTGGATTCGGGGTGGGCAGCTCAAACCCGTGCTTCACGGTGCCTTTCAGTTGTCGGACCTGCATCAGGCTGAACGCTATTTCATGAACCGCAGCAGCAACTATTTGGGGAAAATCGTCATCGTGCCCGATTCACAGTGGGATGTGCACGGAAAGCCCTTTGCCGTGGAGAGCGCCCGATGAAGCCAGAATTGACCCTGCAGTTGATGGACACCCACGCCGGCGGCGACGTCAGCCGGATTGTGACCGGAGGCATTGATCCATTGCCGGGCGACACCGTGCGTGCCCAGATGGAATACCTCAGGGATGATGCCGACGGGCTGCGGCGTCTCCTGCTGGAAGAACCCTACGGCATTCCAGAAATGTCCGTGGATCTGCTGGTGCCGGCCACGGACCCAAGGGCTGCGGCTGGCTACATCATTATGGAAGTCATGGGCTATCCGATCTATTCGGGTTCCAACACCATTTGCACGGCCACGGCGGTACTTGAGGCCGGTATTGTTCCCAAGCAGGAGGGGAAACAGAGCTTCATGCTGGAGTCACCGGCCGGGCTGGTGCAGATTGAAGCCACGGTGCATGACGGTGTGGTTGAAGCTATTACCTGTGAGGGGCTGCCCAGCTACATCGACACTTACGAGGCATCCATTGAGGTGCCATCGGTGGGCCACGTGATCTACAGCGTGGCGTACAGCGGCGGGTTCTATGCCCTGGTGGATGCCAGAAGCCTGGGGTTTGACCTGACCATCGATGAAGAACGCCGGCTCGCGGAAACCGCTCACGACATCGTTGAAGCCATCAAGGCGGAACGAGGGTTTTCCCACTACACCCTGGGAGACGTGGGCCCGCTGCCATTCCTCCATTTTATGGGGCCGGTCGAACATGTGGCTGAGGGTTACTACCGTTCCCGTTCGGCCACATACGTTCATCCGGGCGTGATCTGCCGCAGCACAACCGGTACCGGCACATCGGCCCGGCTGGCGTTGATGCATCATCAGGGTCTGATCAACCCCGGTGACAAGCTGGAAACCGTCTCACTGCGGCAAACCGGATTCATCGGGGAATTGACGTCAGTGGGGCGGCAGGGTGAGCATCAGGTGGTGAGCAATAACATCACCGGCAAAGGCTATGTGATCGCGCGTTCGGACATTGTCATCAACAGTGACGATCCGATGGTGGACTGCGATTCATTGCATCACATTCTGTCCAGCCGCCATGACTGAAAGCCCTGCGGGGCCTATGGTGCCGGCCCCGTATAAGCAGCCCCCATAACCTGGGTCTTTGGCCTAAAGTTTACCTTTACGTAAACATTAACCTATGCTAAATCTAGTGACAGCATTCAATGATAACAACAACAGGAGTTGAGAATGAGCCTCCCGGAATACGCAACTGTTTATAACAACTTCGACGTCGCTGCATTGGAAGCGGAGATTCTGGATGGAAGCCTGGAGTCCGGGCTCAATGTCTGCCACGAAATCTGCGACAAGTGGGCGAGCGACCCTCAGCGGGTTGCGCTCTATTACGAGAAAGCCGATGGCGGCGATGGTGTGCTCACGTTCGCGGAACTCAAAGATCAGGCTGCCCGCTTTGCCAATTACCTGAAATCCAGAGGTATCGGCAAGGGGGATCGGGTAGCTGGCCTGTTGCCTCGCAGTCCGGAACTTCTGGTGGTGATTGCCGGCACCCTGCGGGCCGGGGCGGTGTACCAGCCATTGTTCACCGCATTCGGCTCTGGCGCGATTGAGTACCGCATGGAACGAGCCGGTACCAAACTGGTGGTCACCGATCCGGAAAACTACCCCAAGCTGAAAGACGTAAAGAACTGCCCGCCCGCGATCTGCGTTGATGCGGCGGAAGCCGGCACCGAAATTCCCGATTTTGCCGGTACTTTGGCAGAGCAGTCGGCGGAATTTGAACCGGTCATGGTCAAGGGCGGCGATCCATTCCTGCAGATGTTCACCTCAGGCACCGTCGGTAAGGCCAAGGGTGTTGCCGTGCCCGCAAACGCGCTGATGGCATTTTATGTGTACATGAAATACGCCATTGATCTGCGGGACGACGATGTGTTCTGGAACGTCGCTGACCCGGGCTGGGCCTATGGGCTTTATTACGCCGTGGTCGGACCACTGCTGATGGGGCACGCGAGCCACTTCAACCCGGGCGCGTTCACGCCTGAGTCCACTTACGACATGATCCGTAAGTACAAAATCACCAACCTGGCCGCGGCCCCCACCGCTTATCGGTTGCTCAAAGCCAATGACCACGTATTGCCAGAAGGTGAGAACCTGGGCCTGCGGGTTGCCAGTAGCGCCGGCGAGCCGTTGAATCCCGAGGTGGTTAACTGGATCAGAAATCGTCACTTTTGCCCGGTCAAAGATCATTACGGCCAGACGGAAACCGGCATGACCTGCTGCAACTTCCACGGCCTTAACCATCCGGTGCGAGAGGGTGCCATGGGTTACTCGTCGCCTGGCCACAAAGTAGTGGCACTGAATGAGAAGAACGAGGAAGTGGGTGAGGGCGAAATCGGCCAGCTGGCGGTGGATGTGGAAGCCTCTCCGCTGTTCCACTTTGATGGTTACACCTGGGGCGAAAAAGACCCCTTCGTGAAAGGTTATTACCTCACCGGAGATATGGTGGTTTGCAACGGCGACGGCAGCTTTTCATTCAGTGGCCGTGATGACGACATTATCAGCACTGCGGGTTATCGCGTGGGGCCGGCGGATGTGGAAAGCACCCTGCTGGAGCACGCGGCAGTAGCGGAATCGGGCGTAGTGGGCAAGCCGGACGACAAGCGTGGGGCGATCATCAAAGCCTACGTGGTCATCAAGAGCGGGCAGGAGCCCGCTGACGATCAGGCTCTGAAAGACGAACTTCAGGAACTGGTGCGCCGCAGGTTGTCCACCCACGCCTATCCTCGTGAAATCGAATTTGTGGATGAACTGCCGAAAACGCCCAGTGGCAAAATCCAGCGCTTTGTCCTGCGTAACCGGGCAAAGGATGAAACCGGCGCATGATCATTACTTTTGAGGAACTGAAAGCCTTCCTCGACGAGCAGTTTCCTCAGGGTGCCGCCTACGGCACCCTGCAAAAGCTCGGGGATGGTTGGGCAGAGATGAAGCTGGACGTCGACGAAGAACACCTGCGCCCGGGCGGAACCGTAGCTGGGCCGGCCATGATGGGGCTGGCGGATGTCACTCTCTATGCCGCGCTGTTGAGCCGGATTGGTCTGGTGCCGCTGGCTGTCACCACCAACCTGAACATCAATTTTCTGCGCAAGCCGGTGGCCCACAGCCCGATCTGGGCCCGGGCCACCATGCTGAAAGTTGGCCGCACCATGGGTGTTGGCGAAGTCTTTGTCTATTCTGAAGGTATCGAGGACCCGGTGGCGCACTCCACCATGACCTACTCTATTCCTCCGAAACGGTAACCCGATGCAGCATTGTGATCGAAAAAACCACAGATTATTGTTGACGTTTACGTAGACGTTAACTTAATCTTTGAAATAGTTCTGATGTACAACAATAACAAAGGTGGGATGGCACGATGAGTGACCAGTTCGTTCTCGAGACCCGCGGCCTTGTCAAAGAGTTCAAGGGTTTTGTCGCAGTAGACGACGTAAACCTCAAGGTTCAGCGCGGCCACATTCATGCCCTGATCGGGCCCAATGGTGCTGGCAAGACCACCGTCTTTAACCTGTTGACCAAATTTCTTCCCCCGACCCGCGGTAAGATCCTGTTCAATGGCAAAGACATCACCGCCCTGAAATCCGCTGCGATCGCCCGCAAGGGGGTGGTTCGCTCGTTCCAGATCTCCGCAGTTTTCCCCCACATGACCGCGCTGGAGAACATTCGTGTGGCGCTGCAAAGCTTCGAGGGCAATACGTTCCAGTTCTGGAAGTCCGGTGCCAGCCTGAACCGCCTGAATGAACGCTGCATGGAGCTTCTGGACAGCGTCGGGCTGACCGAGTTCGCAAACACCACCACCGTTGAGCTGGCATACGGCCGCAAGCGTGCGCTTGAACTGGCGACCACGCTGGCCATGGAGCCGCAGCTGTTACTGCTCGATGAGCCCACTCAAGGCATGGGTCGCGAAGATGTGGACCAGGTAGTTGAACTGGTGCGCAAGGCGGCGGAAGGCCGCACGGTGCTGATGGTAGAACACAACTTAAGCGTGGTGAGCAAACTCTGTGACCGCGTCACCGTACTGGCTCAGGGCTCGGTGCTGACCGAAGGCGATTATCAGGAAGTTTCCGACGACCCACGAGTACGAGAGGTATACATGGGTGGCGTCGCGGCCACCAGGAAGCAGGAGGCCGCGGAATGAGTCAGGCACCTCGCAAGGAATATGAGCAGCTCCGAATTTCCGGCCTTCACGCTTTTTACGGTGAATCCCACATTCTTCATGGCATCGACCTGGAGGTTAAGCGGGGCGAACTGGTCACCCTGCTGGGTCGTAACGGCGCTGGCCGCAGCACCACCCTGAAAGCCATTATGAATATGGTGGGCCGCCGTACCGGCTCGATCATGATTAACGGTGAGGAAACCATGTCGTGCGCGCCTCACCACATAGCAAGGTTGGGAGTAGGGTATTGCCCCGAACACCGGGGCATTTTTTCCGGGCTTAATGTCATGGAAAACCTGACCCTTCCGCCCATCGTTAGAAGCGGCGGCATGGAGCTGGAAGAAATTTTCTCCATGTTTCCGAATCTCTACGAACGCCGCAACAGCCAGGGCTCAAAACTCTCTGGTGGTGAGCAGCAGATGCTGGCCATGGCCCGCATTCTGAGAACCGGTGCCAATATGCTGTTGCTGGATGAAATCACCGAAGGCCTGGCACCGGTGATTGTCGAAAAACTGGGTGAAGTGCTGGTGAGGCTGAAGGATAAGGGCCTTACCATCGTCCTGGTTGAACAGAATTTCCATTTCGCAGCACCCCTGGCGGACCGTCACTACGTGATGGAGCACGGCCAGATTGTGGAGGAAATCAGTGCAGACGAGCTTGAGAGCAAGCAGTCAGTGCTGGACAGCTATCTGGGTGTGTAACGCCCACTAACCAACGCAACGACAGTAGCGGAGAAACAACAATGACAATTATGAAAAAGCTCCTTACAACAGCGATTGCCTCAACCATGATGGTGGGCGGCGCACAGGCGGACATTTCCAACGACACCGTCAAGATTGGCTATCTGGCTGATATGTCGGGTACCTACCGGGATCTCGCCGGCCCCAACGGTGAAACGGCCCTGAGAATGGCCATCGAAGATTTTGGCGGCAAAGTCAATGGCGCGAAGATCGAAGTCCTCAGCGCCGATGACCGCAACAATCCGGACGCTTCCTCCAGTACCGTGCGCCGCTGGCTGGAAGACGATGAAGTCGATATGGTGGCCGGCCTGGTGGCCTCCTCAGTGACCATCGCTGTCACCAAGCTTCTCGACGGCAGTGACAGCCTGGGCATTGTGTCTGGCTCGGCGGCGTCCAGCATCACCAACGAGCACTGCACGCCCAACCACATCCACTACGTGTATGACACCTACCCGCTGGCTAACGGCACCGCCAAGGCGGTGGTTCAGGAAGGTGGTAAAAGCTGGTATATCCTGACCGCAGACTACGCCTTCGGTCATGCTCTGGAAGGGGATGTAACCCGTGTGGTTGAGGAGAATGGCGGTGAAGTGATCGATTCCATCCGTCACCCGTTCCCTACCTCGGATTTCTCCTCCTATATCCTCCAGGCGCAATCCTCGGGGGCGGACGTGGTTGCCCTCGCCAACGCGGGTGCCGACACCACCAACGCCATTACCACGGCGGGTGAATTCGGCCTGACCCAGAGTGGCCAGACCCTTGCGGCTCTGTTGCTGTTCCTCACCGACGTTCACGCATTGGGAGCGGAGTCGGCGCAGGGTATCCAGCTCACCACCGGCTGGTACTGGGACCTGAACGACGAGACCCGCGAGTGGTCCGACCGCTTCATGGAAAAGACCGGCGTGCGTCCGACCATGGTCCATGCGGGCATCTATTCCAGCGCCATTCAGTACCTGAACGCTGTCAAGGAAACTGGTTCCGACAAAGCGGATGTTGTGCGCAAGCAGATGATGGCCACGCCCATCAACGACATGTTTGCGACCAACGGCAAAATCCGTGAAGACGGCCGCATGGTGCACGACATGTACCTCGCAGAAGTGAAAACTCCGGAAGAATCCGAAAGCGAGTGGGATCTGTACGACATCCTTCGCACCATCCCGGGAGACGAGGCATATCGCCCGCTTTCCGAGAGCAAGTGCCCGCTCGTTTCCGGTAGCTGATGTACTGACCAAGGTGTCGCCCCGCAATCCCGGCGGGGCGGCCACTGGAACCTGCAGAAACGCAAACCTGCCCTGACGTTTGCGCTGCTTTTGGAGTTTGTAACATGACCGAGATTCTGGGAGTCCCCTTGGCTGTGCTGGCTGGCCAGTTGTTGCTCGGGATTATCAATGGCTCGTTCTACGCGTTGTTGAGCCTTGGGCTGGCGGTTATCTTCGGCCTGCTCAAAATCATAAATTTTGCCCACGGTGCCATGTACATGCTTGGCGCCATGGTGACGGTCATCATGTTCGACCTGATGGGCGTCAACTACTGGGTGGCTTTATTCCTCGCCCCCCTTGTTGTTGGCTGCTTCGGCGTGCTGATCGAGTATTTCCTGTTGCGGCGGATTGCCGGACAGGACCATATCTACAGCCTGTTGCTGACATTTGGTGTCGCCCTGATGTTGCAGGGCATTCTGACCAACATCTTCGGGGTGTCGGGCATGCGTTACTCCATGCCGGAGATCTTTCAGGGTGGGTTCCGGCTCGATTTCATGTACCTGCCTTATTATCGCGCCTGGGTCATTGCCGTTGCCCTGGTGGTCTGTTTCGCGACCTGGTTTGTGATCGAAAAGACCAAACTCGGTGCCTATCTGCGCGCCGGCACGGAAGATTCCCAACTGATGCAGGGATTTGGTATCAACGTACCGCTGCTGATCAGCCTCACTTACGGTTTTGGGGTGATGCTGGCGGCCTTCGCCGGCGTGCTGGCGGCACCGATCTATTCGGTTAACCCGGTGATGGGCTCCAACATATTGATTGTCGTATTCGCCGTGGTGGTCATCGGCGGTATGGGTTCCATAGCCGGCGCGATCATTACCGGCTTGCTGATGGGGGTGATCGAGGGCTTTACCAAAGTCTTTTACCCCGAGTTCTCATCTGCCGTTATCTTCCTGGTCATGGTTGTCGTGCTGTTGATTCGCCCTTCGGGCCTGTTTGGAAAGGAGGCGTAACCATGAGCAATTCCCAGAATCAGACCGAACTGCAGAAGACCATGATGGGATACCTGAAGGCGAGCAAGCGCAAAAAACTGATCCTTAACCTGGTCATACTTGGGCTGCTTATTCTCGCGCCAGCGGTCATCTACGCCACCTTCCTGATGAAAATCCTGTGTTTCGCCCTGTTCGCGGTCGCGTTCAACCTGCTGCTGGGCTTCACGGGGCTGTTGTCATTTGGCCATGCCGCGTTCCTCGCGGCGGGTGGATACACCACGGGTTACCTGCTGTCGAGTTACTCCGGTCTGCCGACGGAAGTGGGCATTCTGGCTGGTACCGGTGCGGGAATGTTATTGGGCGTATTGTTTTCACTGGTTGCCATTCGCAGGCAGGGTATCTACTTCGCGATGATCACCCTGGCGCTGGCCCAACTGGTGTATTTCGTCTTGGTTCAGGCACCGTTCACCGGCGGTGAAGACGGTATGCACGGCGTTCCCCGTGGCTATCTGTTTGGCGTTATCAACCTGGAGAACAACGTCGCCATGTACTACTTCGTGCTGGCGGTGTTTCTGGGCGGATACCTGCTGGTGCAACGCATCGTCAATTCCCCGTACGGCCAGGTGCTGAAAGCCATCAAACAGAACGAGCCCCGGGCCGTTTCGCTGGGCTACAACGTAGACCGTTACAAAGTGATTGCCTTCGTCATCTCGGCCGGCCTCGCTGGCCTGGCGGGCTCCATGAAAACCGTGGTGTTCCAGTTGGCGTCTCTGAATGACGCCCACTGGCACATGTCTGGCGAAGTCATCCTGATGACCCTGCTGGGCGGCACCGGTACCCTGCTGGGTCCAGTGGTGGGTGCCACCTTCGTGGTGAACCTGGAATACCAGCTATCGCAGGGCCCACTGGGTGATTGGGTGGATCCGATTCTGGGCGGCATCTTTGTGCTGGCGGTGATTGCGTTTCAGTCGGGGATTGTGGGTGAGGTTCAGAAGTTTGTAAGAAAAAATCTCGGATGAATCACAGTGGCCGCGCGCCTTGACGGGATAACAAAAGGGCCATTCTCAGGAGTGGCCCTTATGCGTTTAAATTTCAAACATAGCTAAATGTTGTGTCGGCATTCTTGACATGCCTATGCGCATTGCCTATCTATGAGAGTTGTGTCACAAAAAATATTAACCAACGTACATGTTTTTCCCGGATCTGAAAGGAACTGGTGATTCAACAGGGAAGCCAACCCAAAACAAACAGGAAGAAGGGGTTGCAGGGATGGAAAAAGCCACCATTGTGCTGGTGGATGCCACGCAGTATGGGGCAGACCCAGCGGTAGTCAGGGTTATCGAGCGGCATTTCCCGCTTGTGTGTGTGAAGAAGCAGGATGATCTGGGAACAGTCTATGAGTCCCACCGACGGGTGATCAGCTGTTTCGAGTTTGATTTCCCGGATATCTCCAGCCTTTCGATGCTCAGCGAGGCGAAGCGGCATTTTGCTTCGGTGCCCATGGTCATGTTCACCGAGCAGCATTCCGAAGCGCTTGCCGTCTGGGCCTTGCGGACCAGAATATGGGACTATTTCGTAAAACCGGCCAGCGAAGACACGGTGGCGGAGTCACTGAATCGCCTGAACCGGCTGTTGGAAAAGTCCCCGGCTTATCAACGCCGCAGTACTATCCACCAAAAACATCCCCTGCCTGACGACGCCCGTTTTCAGAAACACCGTGGGGAGGGCAAAACCGTCGAGTGTGCCGCAGCCTATATCGATCAACACTTATCCGACAAATTAATGCAATCCGACATTGCGGAACGTTTTGGAACAAACAGCTATCAGCTCAGCCGTGCGTTCAAACATGCGTATGGCATTACCTTTCAGGATTATATTGTGCGGCGCCGTATCGAAAAGGCGATTGAACTGCTGCGCAACCACAGTGCCTCCGTCATCGACGTCTGTTGGGCAGTGGGATTCCACGATGCATCCCACTTCTGCAAAATGTTCCAGCGCCATACCGGCATGACACCCACCCAGTATCGCCACCAGTGGATCACCTCCCGGTGCGAGGCGACGATCCCCTTCCAGCTGTCTGCCAGCGGTCCGGTCAAACTCTGAGACCGCCTGCAAGATTCTCCTAGTTTCCGCAGGAATACTCCTAACGCCTTTTCAGTTGGCTTCCTATGATCACTCATACAGCGCACGGAATGGTGGCTGTATAACCAAGGAAGCTCGTCTAACGACTGCAGGAGTGACGAAATGAAAAACTTCAAGGAAAAAGTGGTTCAGTTTATTCGTGATGAGGAAGGTCTGGAGCTGTCGGAGTATGCGGTGGCTGGGTCTTTGATTGTGCTGGCTGTTGTATTGGCTTTCACCACATTGGGCACCGAGATAGGGCTGGCAATTGATAGGATTACAGCTGCTATTAAGGGTGAAGCCCCTGCCGGCTGATAAGCCAGCAGGCTAAGCCGCTTCTTACCGAAAGGGGGAGTGCGTCTCCCCTTTTTGGCTGGATCATCGATTGAGTGGTACGAGGTGTTTATGGAGTTGAGCGGATGGGCAATTATAACCCTCGTTATTGGGTTGGTGATCGCTGTTTTCAGTGATCTGTCAGTACGCAAAATTCCCAATGCGGTTACTCTCGGCATGGTAATTGTGTCTGTGGTCTTTCATACCTGGTTCGGGCACTGGGAGGGACTTGTGTTCTCTCTGGCTGGATTGCTCACAGGACTGATCTGCTTCATACCGCTCTACCTTTTTGCAGCGATGGGCGCTGGTGATGTGAAACTTTTGAGCGCTGTCGGAGCCGTGGTTGGTGCAAAGATGGTTTTCCTTGCTGCTCTGATGACCGTTATCGCTGGTGGAGGCCTGGCTCTTGTCTACATCACCGTGAGGGGAGGGTTGCCCGCGATGATCAAGCGCTACCTCTCCATGTTCTGGCTGTTGGCTGCCCGCCAACCCCAATATATTCCTCCAGCCCCGGGGGAGGCTGCCGGTTTACGTTTCCCTTATGCACTGGCAATTGCCTGCGGAACAGCCTTGGCCGTTATTTAAGGGTCGGGGCCTCGAGACATTTTTAGCAAGGAGTGAGCAATGGAAGCCGAACTCATATCCTCCGAAGACAGGGGCGTCGATTACCTGGCCACCAGAATGATTTCCAGGCCGCACACCCTTGAGGATACCGGGCTGGATCACTTCTTCGTGGCGGATCTCCTGCTCAAGCATCTTAACCTGGTCAGCAATCAGACCCTGCAGCAATTGTCTCGCCATATAGCGCTGCCGGGCGCCGTGCTGGAGCCGGTGATCAATCTGTTGCGGCAGGAGGCCAAGGTGGAAAGCCGCAGTGAAAACCTTTCCGGTAAAGGCCTGCGCTATGTCCTGACGGACCGTGGGCGTGCTGTCGCACTCGATGCGCTGTCACGGGATGGCTACTGCGGCCCGGCCCCGGTTTTACTCTCGGATTATGAGGCGCTGGTGCGGCGCCAGTCGGTGTCCAGATGCGTGGTCACCGAAGAGGATATTCACCGGCTGTTCCGCAATACCGTGGTGGAGGAGCGACTGTTGGCGCAACTCGGCCCGGCGGTTCATTCCGGTCGCGCCATGTTTATCTACGGCCCGGCGGGTAGTGGCAAGAGCTACATTTCCCGCCAGCTGGTCCGGTTGCTTGCCGGGCCGGTTTATGTGCCTTACGCCATCCTGGTGGGCGATACCGTTATCAGCCTGTTTGACCCGGAGTTTCACCATCCGGTTCATGGCGAGGAGCAGGACCCTGTTCACCTCACCAGTGGCCACGATCCGCGATATGTCCTGTGCCACCGCCCGGAGGTAATCACCGGCGGTGAACTGACTCTGGACATGCTGGATCTGAAATTCGACGAACAGCGCAAACAGTACCAGGCACCCATTCACCTCAAGGCCAGCAACGGCATGTTGCTGATTGACGACCTGGGCAGGCAGCGGGTCTCGCATATGGACCTGCTCAACCGCTGGATCGTGCCGATGGAGGAGAAACGGGACTTCCTGAATCTCCGGGCGGGTCAGCATTTTGCCGTGCCCTTCGACATGCTGTTGATCTTCTCAACCAACCTGAACCCGCTGGAGCTGGCGGACGAAGCCTTCCTGCGCCGGATCGGGCACAAGATCGGTTTCAGAACCATGAATCCAGAGGCGTTCCTGCGGTTATGGCAGCAGGTCTGCCAGGAGATGGGGATTGAAAACGACGCTGACGTCACCCGCTACATGATGTCAGAGCTGTACCCGACTCAGGGCAGCGTGCTGTTGCCGTGCCACCCCCGGGATCTGCTGGGGCTGGTCAGTGATTATTGCCGGTATCGCGGGTTACCGGCCAGGCTCAGCCGGGAATCCATGCACTGGGCCTGGCAAAACTACTTCGTACACATGGATAACGTGGGGTGATCGCTATGTTCAAATCAAGAACCGTTTTCATGCTCTTTTTCGCGCTTCTGATGGGACTTGGCGCCGCCTACCTTGCACGGGGCTGGGCCATCGACCGTTTCGCGTCGCCAACGACGAATGAGGGCGTGCCCGTTGTCGTCGCAGCGGTGCAGATACCGTTTGGCAAGAAAGTGGAGCCCGGCGATGTGAAAGTCGCCAACCTGCCGAAATCCATGGTGCCCTCCGGTGCCTATGAGAATGCCGCTGCCATCGAGAGCACCGTGGCCATAACCACCATCTATCCCGGCGAGGTGATTCTCAAGGAAAAAGTGGTCGCCTATGGTGGGGGCAGTGCGTTGTCAGCCGTTATTGAGCCCAACAAACGGGCGGTCACCGTGCGGGTGAACGATGTGATTGGCGTGGCGGGCTTCCTGATGCCGGGTAACCGGGTGGATGTGGTCTCTGCCATTCCCAATGGCAACCGTCGCTATCAGTCCCGGACGCTGCTGGAAAACGTCAAGGTACTGGCAGTGGACCAGACGGCATCCCCGGAGAAAGACAAGCCGGTGATTGTGCGGGCGGTCACCCTGGAACTGAGCTCGGACGAGGCGGAAGAGCTGATCAAAGCGACTCAGGAAGGGGTGGTACAACTGGCCCTGCGGAACCCGCTGGATGACACCCTACGCCCAGCGCTCGAACCGGAGCCGGTAAAAGAAGAAATCGTGGCAGAAGCGCCCCCACCGAAACCGGCGCGGCGGCGGGTCGTTGTCACTTCTTCCAATGTCACCATCATCCGGGGCACGGAAGTCAGCACATCCAGGGTATCCATGTAATTGAACGCGTGGTGTGGCGGCTGCCTGCGGATTCGGGCAGCCGGACAGGAAGTAAAACAGGGGAGAGTGACCATGATTATAAAGGCGCGGAATTTATCGCTGGAAGGCTATCTGATCAGCCTGGCTTTGATGTGCATACTGGTGTTTCCGATAGGGGCCCGCGCTCAGGTCATGCTCGCGAGCGGGATGGACAGGGAGGTGGTGGAGGTTGCCCTGCACCAGTCCCAGATTCTCTACCTGGAGCAGCCGGTGGCGAAGATCTCCGTTGGCAACCCGGATATCGCTGATATCCTGATTCTGCGCTCGCGGCAACTCTATGTGGTTGGTAAAAAGCTGGGCACCACCAACGTGACCCTGTGGGATAACGACAATCAGGTGGTCAGTGCCGTTGGTATCGAGGTAAACCATGACCTGGAAAGCCTGAAATCCAAGCTACACCAGATCCTGCCAGGGGAGGAGATCGAGGTCCGATCCTCGCAGGATGCCATCATCCTGAGTGGCGAGGTCAGCAGTACATCCCGTATGACGGCCGCCCTGGACCTTGCCCGCAGTTATCAGGGCGGTGAAGAGGGCAAGGTGCTCAATATGATGCAGGTGGGTGGTGCGCAGCAGGTCATGCTGGAGGTTCAGGTGGCCGAGGTGTCCCGGGATTTCCTCAAACGCATTGGCGCCAAGTTCGAAGCTATCAACGCCAATTCCCTGTTGACCATTGGTGCCGGTAATAACGGCACCGCACTGGCTCCGTCCGGCGCGTTTATTCCCGGTGGCGGGTTTAACACCGTAACGGGTGGATTGCCAGCCACCCAGATCCTGCGCGAACCCATGACGTTTGAGAGCACCGGCCTGTTCGCCAGCTTCCTGGATGGTGACACCCTGTTTGACCTGGTGATCGACGCCGCACAGGAGAATAACCTGGCGAAGGTGCTGGCCGAGCCCACATTGACCACGCTCACCGGTCAGGAGGCCACCTTCCATGCAGGCGGTGAATTCCCGATCCCGGTCGGCAGCGGGCAGGATGACGGCATTAAAATCGAGTTCAAGGAATTCGGCGTCAGCCTGGGTTTCCTGCCTACGGTGCTGGACTCCAACATGATCAGCCTCAAGCTCAACATCAAGGTCAGTGAGCTGAGCAATCAGAACTCCATTACCCTGGGCGTGCCCGACACCTCGGCCACCTTTTTTATTAACGCACTGACCAGTCGCAGCGCCTCGTCCACGGTGGAGCTGGCCAATGGCCAGACCATCGGTGTTGCGGGTCTGATCAATGAGACCCTGAGGGAGCGGGTGAACAAATTCCCCGGCCTGGGTGACCTGCCGGTGCTTGGCAACCTGTTTCGCAGCCAGGAATTCATCAAGGGTAAAACCGAACTGGTGATTCTGGTCACGCCGCACTTCGCCCGGCCAGTGGAGCGGGATCGGTTTACCTTACCGACGGATTATTTTGTCGAGCCGTCAGATCTTGAGTTTTACCTGCTGGGGTACACCGAGGGCCAGCATGAGCCGGGTACCGGTGCCAAGTCGCCCCAGCAGGGCAGTGTAAAGGGACAATTCGGTCATGAACTCTGAGGTGAAAGCCATGGATGCTTACAAACGCAATTGGAAAACAGTAATAGCGGGACTGGCGGCTGGTTTGCTGATGGTGGGGTGTGCGTCACCCAGTTCCGAGGATCAGTTCGGAAACTCGGTGCGCCAGATGATTGCCGCGCAGAAGTATGTGTCGCCGGATCAGGAAGTGCGAGAGCTTCCTGTCCTTGATGGGCGCAAGGCGGAAGCCGGCTACAACAGCTATCGCAAGGACACCGGCAACCCCGCGCGGATGAATCCGGATATGAGCGGCGGTGTTGGTCTTGGGCTCCAGCGCTGATTCCAGCGCTGATTCCAGTGCTGAACGGGAGGACGAGCCATGGTACTGGTCAATGGATCAAAGCATGAACATCAAGGCGCTATCCTGCCAATGGCCGCCATTTCCCTGATAGCCATTCTCGGCATGGCCGCCCTCGCGCTGGATATCAGCAATGCCCACCTGGAAAAGACGCGGCTTCAGAATGCCCTGGATGCCGCCGCGCTCAGCGCGGCCAAGGTGCTGGATCAGACCGGCAATACGGCCCTGGCGGAAAGCGCTGGTCATACGACGTTTGCCGGCAACCTGGCGGCACCAGGTAACGCTGGTCTCGGTGCAGCTGCCGGTGACGGTAGCCTGACCCTGGTCTTTGAATTCTCGGCCACTCTGAATCCCTTCGTGTCAGCCACTTCGCCTCCTCAATATGTGAGGGCAAGCGTCGCCGGTTACGACGTTGCTGAATGGTTTACCCCGGTATTCGGGTTTGACGATCTTTCCGTACCTGGCACTGCGGTTGCTGGTCCAAGTCCGACCCTTGAGGAAGTTTGCGACATGGTGCCGATGATGGCCTGTGGTACGCCGGATGAGGACAATTATGGTTACTCCAGGGGTGAGGTGGAGCAGTTGAAAATCGGTTCTGGCACCACTTCCGAGGTAGGTAACGGGAACTACTATCTGATCCGGCTTGACGGCAGTCAGGGTGGTGCCGATGTGCGGGACGCGGCGGCCGGAAAATATGATGCCTGTCTTGCCACAGATGGTGACGAAGATATTGAGACAGAACCCGGTAACACCGTTGGTCCGTTTGTTCAGGGGATCAACACGCGTTTAGGTATCTATAAGGGCGGGATGAAGGAGTCTGATTATCCCCCCGACTGGTTTCCGCAGCATGAAGACTATACAGAAACCCATTACGAAAATCAGGAAATGCCAGCCTATGACCTGGACTGGTACGAGGCGCAATATCAGACCGTCAGCCCGGATCAGCCGCCTGAGGGGGCACCCGGACGACGCATCCTGACCATGCCGGTTGGCGATTGTGACGGCCTGGCCAACGGTCAGGATTCGGTGGAATTGCTCGGGTTCAGTTGCTTCTACATGGTGGATGAGATGGATCAACACGGCCAGGCAGTGCTCTACGGTCAGTTCAGGGACGATTGTGGCAGCAGTGGGACGCCCGGGCCAAATCCGGAAGGCGGGTTTGGCCCCCACATTATCCAGCTCTATAAGGATCCGGATACCTTCGATAGCTGAGCAGTATCGGCGCAACAGGGAGTGAAGTGATGAACGCATACCCCGGGACCGGAAAACGACAACAGGGCATCGCCGTACTGGAATTCATGCTGACAGCACCGCTGCTGATATTGGTGGTGTTCGCGGTCAGTGAGTTGGGCTGGGCATTTCACCAGTACCACACCATGACCCGGGCGACACAGGACGGAGCGAGGCACGCCGCTTCCAACGCCATGGTCGGAAGTGTGGAGGTGATCTTCCTGGACGGCGACCTGGTACAGGAAGTCAGCAACCTGGTGGTATTCGGCAATACGCTGGGCGCGGGTGAGCCCCTGCTGCCGGGTTGGTCGACGGGTGAAATCAGCGTGACGAGCCCGGATGCTGCCCACGTCGAAGTGCACGCCCGCTACAACTACGTACCCATTGTTGGTCGGATTCCCGCGTTCTACGGCGGAGAGCCAATCAACGTGGCCTTCGAAATGAACGGCGCCGTGCAGATGAGGGCGCTATGAATATCCGATATCAGTCCGGATTGCATACCGTAGAGTTCGCCCTGGTCGGGGCGATGTTTTTCATCCTGTTGTTTGCCGCCATTGAATTCGGCCGTCTGCTGTTTGTCTGGAACACGCTGGATGAAACCAGTCGGCGCGCGGCCCGGGTCGCCGTTGTTTGCCCTGTTGAACACAGTGCGATCCGGCGGGTGGCCATGTTTGATGAACCGACGTCTTCGGGGAACAGTCCGATTCTCAGAGATTTACACGAAGAATTGATCGACCTTCACTACCTGACAGCGACGGGCAGCGTGGTGTCCGACCCGGTCGAAGACTATCTGGATATTGCCTTTGTGCGGAGCGAGGTCACCGGTTTTCGGCACCAGTTGATCATCCCGTTCTTTTTCCAGGAATTCGAATTGCCGCCGTTCATCACGGTATTGCCCCGGGAAAGCCTTGGGGTATCGCCGGAAGGCACCGGCTGTTTTGGGACTACCAGTTAAGCGAGCAGGGAAGGGCAAAGCCATGAAAGCACCAATGACGGTTTTGATTGCGGGACGCAATGCCCGAGAAGTAGAAGAGCTGGAGCAGATGCTGATTGGGCAGTCTGGCCTGCGCTTGAGTAAGCGGCTGATTACCAACGGCCACTCCGACCCCCTGCACAATCTGACGGAATTGCCGGAGGCGCTGGTTTTCTGCACCACGGATGCCTGGGATCTCGAATTGAAGTCACTGGACGAACGGCCGGTTTCCGGTCGCGTACCCACTGTGGTTACCGGCCCGGAAGATACCGTGGCCATGCGCACGGCCATGCGGGTGGGTGCCCGGGACTACTTTGTGTTTCCGGTGCAAAAACAGGAGTTGCTGGACGCGTTATGGCGTATTGCCCGAGAGCTTAAGCCAGCCAGCGAGAAAGCCGGCGGTCTGTTTGCCGTGGTGAACGCCAAGGGCGGGTCCGGTGCCAGTACCATTGCCTCTGCGCTTGCCCACAGCCTGGCCGAACGGATCGAAGATCGGGTCGCGCTGGTGGATATGGACCTGCAGTTCGGTCACCTGGCTTCGGCGTTTGATCTGCAGGAGAAGGGTGGCCTGGTCGACGCCATTGCCAGATCGGACAGCATGGATCTGATGGCCCTGGAAGGCCATATGCTGAAGCACAAAAGCGGTCTGCACCTGTTGGGCAACGGCTCGGAACAACTGGTGGTGTCCGGCGATATCGATGAAGGCCAGCTTCAGAAACTGCTGGCGTTGCTGCGTTCGGGCTATGACCACACGGTGGTCGATCTGCCCCGGCATATCGATGGCATCACTGGCATATTGCTGGAATCCGCGGACCGGGTTCTGCTGGTGGTGCAACAGACCATCTCCCACATTCAGGACGCACGCCGTTTACTCCATTACCTGACCCGCTACATGGGCGTGCCCGCGGATCGCATCTGCCTGGTGGTGAACCGCTGGGACAAGCGCCTTGAACTGACCACGGCGGATATCGAAAAAGCGCTGGGAATCGCGGAGATGATCTGCATACCCAATGACTACGCCAAGGTGGCGGAGAGTTCCAATCTCGGCGTGCCGCTGCTGGAGGCGGCACCGTCCTCACCAGTCAGTCGCAGCATGGTCCGGATGGCAGAGGCGCTGAGTGGCAAGAAAGTGGTGCCGCAAACCGGCTTGGGCCGAGTGTGGCGGAAGCTGGCAGGAAACTGAGGAGAGAATGCTATGGAACCTGGCAGACTGAATGAGGCTGGTAAGGGCGATGTGGAGCCGCCACTGGTACAACCCGTAAACGGCAAGGACTCCGCAAGGCGTGCGGAGGAAGAGCAGGAGAGAGCCTGGAAGCAGAAAATTCATCAGAAACTGATGAAAGTCCTGGACCTGACTCTGCTCGGAACACTGGGCCGGGAAGAGGCCGAGCGGCAGTTGCAGGACATCAGCCAACGCCTGATGGCGGAGGAGTCGATACCGCTTTCGATGCTGGCACGCCAGCGGGTTATTCGTCAGATCCAGGACGACATCCTAGGGTTGGGCCCTCTGGAGCCGCTGCTGGCTGACAAGTCGATCTCGGATATTCTGGTCAACGGCGGCAACTGCATCTACGTAGAGCGCAACGGTAAACTGGAACGAATGGATGCCACATTCCATAGTGACACCCATTTGCTGAACATCATTGATCGCATCGTTTCCAGCGTTGGCCGTCGCATTGATGAGTCCTCGCCCATGGTGGACGCCCGTCTCAAGGATGGCTCCCGGGTTAACGCCATCATTCCGCCCCTGGCGGTGGATGGGCCGTTGCTGTCCATTCGCCGCTTCACCATCGGCCAGTTGTCGATGGATGCCCTGATGGAAAAGGGCACCCTGACCCCGGCCATTGCCAGCCTGCTGGGAGGCATTGTCCGAGGTCGGCTCAATGTGTTGATCTCCGGCGGCACCGGCTCCGGCAAGACCACCCTGCTGAACGTGATGTCCGGGTTCGTGCCTCACGATGAGCGCATCGTCACCATTGAGGACTCTGCTGAACTGCAGTTGCAGCAACCCCATGTGGCGAGACTGGAAACCCGCCCGCCAAACATTGAAAACAAGGGTGAAGTGACCCAGCGCGATCTGGTGCGCAACAGCCTGCGGATGCGACCGGACCGCATCATCGTGGGCGAGGTGCGCGGCCCCGAGGCGCTGGACATGTTGCAGGCCATGAACACCGGGCACGATGGCTCAATGACCACCTTGCACGCCAATGCGCCCCGGGATGCGCTGACGCGGATCGAAAACATGGTGTCGATGACCGGCACGTCCATGCCGGTCAAGGCGATTCGTTCCCAGGTTGCCTCGGCCATTGATGTGGTTCTGCAGGTCGAGCGGCAGGAGGACGGCACGCGCCGGTTGGTCAGCGTGCAGGAAATCAACGGCATGGAAGGCGATGTGATCACCATGTCCGAGATTTTCACATTCCGCCGCACGGGCAGGGATGAGCATGGCAATGTCGAAGGCAGATACCGGGCTACCGGCATAGTTCCACGTTTTCAGGAACACCTGCAGCAGCGGGGCATTCATGTGCCGTTGTCACTCTATGATCCGGATTCCGAGGGCTGAGCCATGGACGTTTTGGGAGACAAACTGTGGATCTTCCTGGCACTCGTTTTTGTGGCGGTATTCTTGCTGTCGCAGGGGCTGGTGATTCCGGTATTCGGGGAGAGCCGTGGTGCCAGGAAGCGCATGAACCAGCGGATGAAAATACTAACCAAAGGCGATGGCGGTGCGGAGCGGGTTTCACTGATGCGCGAGCAGTTCATGCGGGGTTTGTCACCGCTTGAAAAGCGCCTGGAGTCCCTGTCGCTATTGCAACCTCTGGTGACCCTGATTGCCCAGAGCGGTTATCGCACCCGGGCCTATCGGGTATTGCTTTTGGCTGCGTTGCTGGCAGGGGTGACGGGCTTTGTGGGCTACGCCCTGAGCCAGGCCTGGTGGTCGATACCCGTGGCGGCTCCGATCGGCGCCATCATCCCGTTTGTATATCTGCGCAATAAACGTCGTCAGCGAATTGCGAAAATCGAGGAACAACTGCCGGATGTGGTGGATGTCATTATCCGCGCGCTGAAAGCGGGCCACCCGTTTATCGAGGCGATCCGGCTGGTGTCAACGGAAATGCCAAGCCCGGTCAAGGAAGAATTCCAGACCACCTTCAACGAGATCAATTACGGCGGCGATGTTCGCTCGGCTCTGTTCGGATTGCTGCAACGGGTACCCAGTGTACTGATCATGGCCCTGATTACCGCCGTACTCGTGCAGCGGGAGTCTGGCGGCAACCTCGCCGAAGTGCTGGAGAAGATTGCAGCGGTGATCCGGGGCCGGTTCCGGTTTCAGCGCCGGGTTCGGACCCTGTCGGCGGAAGGGCGGATTTCCGCCTGGGTACTCACCATGACGCCGTTCGTGCTGTTTGTCCTCATCTCCCTGGTGAATCCGGATTACATGCCCATGCTGACCGAGAGCCCCCGTGGGGGCGACATCGTTCTGCTGGCCCTGGTGTTAGTCGTGATCGGGGTTTTCTGGAACAAGAAGATCCTGAACCTCAAGGTGTAGGAGGAAGACCCTATGGATTATCTGATGGGATTGATTGACAGCGTCATCCGGGACCGGCAACTGGCACAGCTGGCTTTCGTCGCGCTGATGGCAATAACGGTGTTCTGTCTCGCTCTGGCCGGCATGTATTTGATGTCCACGATGTTCAGCCCGGTGCGAAGCCGTCTCCACACGGTCATTGCACCAGATGCCGAAGACAAACCCCGGCGAGGTCCTCTGACCCCTCTGTTCCGGGCGATGTCTCCCTATGTTCTACCCAAGAAGGAGAAAGAGCGCAGCCGGACCCATCAGCGATTGATCCATGCCGGTTTTCGCAATGACAACGCCCTGTCCAACTTTTACGCCATCAAAACACTACTGATTCTCGGCTTGCCACTGATGGTGTTTTTTGGTCTGCGCTGGATACCCGGGTTAACCACCATGCAGGTGGTGCAAGCGGTGGCAGCGGCAGTCCTGGTGGGCGCAATCGGCCCCAATTACGTGCTGGGCAAGATGATCGAGCGTCGCAAGCGCAGATTGTACAACGGCTTTCCGGATGCGTTGGACCTGCTGGTGGTGTGTACCGAGGCAGGCTATGGCCTGAAGCCGGCGTTGCAGCGGGTGGCGGACGAACTGGTGGTTGGCCACCCGGAGCTGTCCGATGAGCTGGCACTGGTCAACACTGAAATACGCGCCGGCGTGGATAAGGTCGACGCCCTGAAGAACCTGGCGGACCGCACCGGCCTGGAGGAAATCAGCGGGTTGGTGACGTTGCTCAGTCAGAGCCTGCGGTTTGGTACCAGCACTGCCGAATCCTTGAGGATTTATTCCGAGGAATTTCGCGACAAGCGGATGCAGCGCGCGGAGGAAGCGGCGGGCACCATTTCCACCAAGATGGTCTTCCCGCTGGTGCTGTGCATGTTCCCGGCATTTTTCGTGGTGGCCATTGGCCCGGCCATTGTCGGCTTGCTGGACCATTTTAAGGTTTACTGACATCCCAACATTAATCCGAGGTTTCACCATGGCTGGACAACAAAACATCCAAAGTATGCACGGAAGCCCGCGGAAAACAGGCGGGCACGGCATGACAAAACTGGCCGGTGTGGGCGTCCTCATCGCCACGTTGTTCCTTGCCGGCTGCGCAAGCAGCCCTGCGGTCAAATCCGGTAACAGTTACAAGCAACTCTATGAGGGCACGTCGGAGCTGACGTTCTCCACACTGATGCCCGTGGAATCGGCGGAGGAAGCCATCGCGAGGGGAGACGCCGCATACCGGCGGGGCAAAGTGGATGAAGCGGTGTTCGAATACATCCGCTCGCTGGAACTGGACCCGGACAATGCCGATACCTTCTACAAAATCGGTGCCATCAACCTGCACAAGGAAGCCCTTGGCAAGGCGGCTTCCGCGTTTCGCCTTGCTCTCGAAAAGGACGCTGTCCATCCCGGAGCTCTCGAGGGGTTGGGGCTGATGCTGATGAAACAGCGAGAGTACGGTCAGGCCCGTACGATGTTGGGAAAGGCAGTGGAAACCGATAGCAATCGCTGGCAGGCGCTTAATGGACTGGGCATCATGGCTGACTTGAGGGGGGATTTTGCCGCTGCCAGGAGTCATTACGACAGGGCTCTGGTGATTTCTCCCCGTAACGCCAAACTTCACAATAACCTGGGCTACTCCTACTACCTGATCGGTCATTGGAGCCGGGCGGAGAACCAGTACCAGGCCGCGCTGAACCTGGAGCCCGGACACGAGCGCACGTGGCGAAATCTGGGGCAGTTGTACACACGGCTACAGCGTTACGACGAAGCCCTGGAGGCTCTCGCCAAAGTCATGGACGAGGCCGATGCCTGGAATGCCATGGGATATATCCGCATGGCAGAGGGCGACTACCCACAGGCCGAGACGTTCTTTCAGAAAGCTGCCAAGGCGTCACCCAGTTACCACGTTACGTCCAATGAAAACCTGGCGCAGGTGCGGCGTTTGATCGCAAGGGACGGGGATTGACTGCAGCGAGTAACAGTCAGAGCCGTTGCAAGGCCCTGCCTGTGAAGCCACTGAAATTACTTCGCGGTGGTGCTCTGGTGCCGGAGCTGGGTGCCTGGTATTAAGCTTTAAGGGATCGGTTGGGCGTGTGATGCGGGGATGCTATGATCACTGCCTAAAATGATGTGGCTGAACCGGTTTTATGAAAGTACCCAAGAGATTACAACCGCTTGTCGACGACGGCATGGTGGACGAAGTGCTCTATCAACTGATGAGCGGGAAAGAAGCACAGGTTTATGTGGTGCGCTGCGGCGACCAGGTGCGTTGTGCGAAGGTGTTTAAAGAAGCCCAGAAAAGGAGCTTCAAGCAGGCCGTTGAATACCAGGAAGGCCGCAAAGTGCGCAACAGCCGGCGGGCCCGGGCCATGGGGAAGAAAACCCGGTACGGGCAGAAAGAGCAAGAAGACGCCTGGCTGAACGCTGAGGTCGATGCCCTGTATCGGCTCTCGGATGTTGGTGTGCGAGTGCCACAGCCTCTCGGGTTCGTCGACGGTGTTCTGTTGATGGAGCTGGTGGCCGATGATGACGGCAAGGCAGCGCCTCGACTGGATGAACTGACCCTATCGCCGGAACAGGCACTCGATTATCACGCGCAGGTGGTCGCCGAAGTGGTGCGGATGCTGTGTGCCGGGCTTATCCATGGTGACCTCTCAGAGTTCAACGTGCTCGTAGACCGCAATGGCCCGGTCATTATCGATCTGCCACAGGCGGTGAACGCCTCCGGCAACAATAACGCAGAGCGCATGCTGGAACGCGACGTGGATAACATGCGCCGTTACTTTGGCCGCTTCGCGCAGGAACTGCTTAAAACCGACTACGGCAAGGAAATCTGGGCGTTGTACGAAGCCGGCCAGCTGTACCCGGAGAGCAAACTGACCGGCCGCTTCGAACACGACGATGTGGCAGCCAACGTGGATGAGCTGATGGAAGTCATCGACGCCGCCAAAGAGGAAGAGTGGGAGCGCCAGGAACGGCTACGGGACGCCGACGAGGACCAGGGCTAGGAGTACATTCGCAATCCGCACCCCGGTCACTGCGAGGTTATTTATTTCGCGGTAATGGTGGTCATCACCAGATTGCCATCCTTGCGGATCGGGCCGTCTTCCTTGGCACCGAGGGTGTATTCGAAAATGCCTGTTTCCATGCCGCCATCTTCACTGTGGACCATCAGCATCAGCATATCACCGGATTCAACTTCCTCGGTCAGAATGGCCGCTACGTCCATGTTCTTGCCCATTTTGATGGGCGCGTGACCAACCACCGGGCCTGGCTTCATGGCTTCGTCGGTGCGGTGCACCACCAGCCAGCCGTTCTTCTCGGCCATCACTTTCTTGGCGGTGACGGTGCCCTCGGAGACGGACTGGTCATCGCCCCATACGCCGGCTTTGTCCTTATCCATGGCCAGTGCTGCGCCGGAGGTCAGGGCAGTAGATACCAGGGCGGCGGTCAGGAATGCGGTTGTCTTGAAGTGCTTGCTCATTGCGTTCTCCTCATTATCGGTTATTGCCCATCCATTCCATTGTTTTTCAGATGGGTGTACCGAGAGGTACGCCTGTGCACTTCCGAAAGTTTCAGCCGCCGCTGCTTTTCACAGCGGCTGGCCTGAAACGCCTTCTTTGGTGGGGTAGAGGAAACCGTGAATGGCCGGGCCCGTCGGTTTGCCAGTGGGTGAGCCGCCTTCCGGCTCAACACTGATGCCGAAGGTGGCTTCTTTGAGCAGATCCGGGTTGTATTGACGCAGTGCGGATTCGTCGATGTCCATATCGGCTGTCAGCACGCCCACGGAGCGGGGATCAGGGCCCAGTTCATCCGCTTTGATCCACAACTGATAGGACTTCCCCTGAACCGGCTCAGCGGTTACCGGGCGAATGTTAAGCTCCCGGTTGTCCAGATCCACCGTCAGCATGAACGCTGGCTGTTGGTCGTCGTGCTGGAAAACGGCGACGAAGGACTGCGGTTCCTGAGCCGGCTGGAAAGCGAGTACCGCCACCAGAACCAGAGCGGCGGCAGACGCCACGGCCGTACTCCATTGCCAGCGCCGGACCCGTTGGTGCAACGCGGTCACTGTGGCCTTATTCGCCGCAGCGCCGGGCTGCAGCTGCATGGCATCGAGGCGTTGTTCGATGCGACGGAACAGCGAAGGGTCGGGCTCGACCGGTGCCACGTCGCCGTTCAGTGGCAGCAGGTGTTCTTCCCACGCCAGAATCAACGCTTCGAGTTCGGCGTCCTGGCTTCGACGAGCGGCAACGTAGTCCCGCTCATCAGGGGGCAGCGTTCCCAGAACGAACTCTGCCGCCAGCGTATCGAGATCGTTATGGTCGGTCATGGTGCCAGGCACCTTTTCAGTTGTTTCAAAGCGCGATGTAGCCAGGTTTTGACGGTATTTATCGGTTGATCGTACTGGGCGGCGAGCTGTTCCCGGGACCACCCGTTCAGATACGCCAGCCGCACCATGTCCTGCCGGTCTTTTTCCAGTGTATCAATACACCGGTTGAGACTGGTAACGGCCTGGCTGTTTTCAAGCGCCGTATGGGCTTCGGGTTGGGTGCTGGCAATCTGGTCGATCTCGTCGGTGTCCGCAGAGCGCCTCGCGGGATGCTTGCGCAATTCGTCGATGGCACTGTGACGGGCGATGGCCACCATCCAGGCAATGGGCGACGCTTTGCTCTCATCGAATTGATCGGCTTTCTGCCACACTTTGATGTACACGTCCTGAATCACATCCTCTGCCCACGACCTTTCTCTAAGAATACGCAGAACGGTACCCAAGAGTTTCGGGGCAGTGGCCTTATAAAGCCGGGCAAAGGCGGCGCGATCGTGGTGCGCCACCTCGCGGATCAGCTCGTTGATTTCCTCGCTGGACTGGTGAGACTCAGAATCCATACTTCGCCTGGGTGGTCGCTGGCACGCTGGCCTGGAACCTGAAGATTGCCGTTATTGGCGCACCCAGGTCAAGCCACTTTGCGGCGCAGCTCCAGAATCGCATCCACCCACAGGAACACCAGCAGGCTGACCCCCATTACCGGCGCGAACAGCCCCAGGCCAATAGCGACGACGGCCATCGCTGCCAGTGCCAGCGGCGGTGCTTTTCTGAGTTTGGTGAATACCCGGCGCCTGGTTGGCCCGTTCTGACCAGTGCGGGTGGGTCGGCGTAGCCACCACATGCGATACCCCAGCACGATCAGCACGCACAAACCCAGTGCACAGGCCGCTACAAACAGTTGATTGGGCAGTCCGAACAGAATGCCCATATGGGCATCAATGCCCCAGCGGGTGAGTTTCGCGGCCAGGGGAAAGGTTTCGAATTTAACCTGGTCGGTCACCGCCATGGATTGGGGGGCAACGGCCACCCTATCCACCTGGGTGGGCCAGCTACGATCAATTTCCGCGACCACCCAGGCCCGTTCCGGGTCTGCAGCGGGCCGTATCTCGAGAATACTGGCATCAATACCCGCTTCCAGCGCACGCGCCAGCACAGCGTCGTAAGTGGCGGCATTGTCGCCGTTGGCGGACATCGGCCCCGACATGTCGTGCCCAGCGTGTTCACCGTGTGAATGGCTGGTGGTCGCGGACGAGGGTGCCAGCCGGGTATCCAGCCCCGGGGTGCCCCAATCCAGTTGAGCGCGCAGCTCCGCAATGTTAGCTCCGGCCCATTTCGACCACGTCAGCCCGGTGACGGAAAAGAACAGGAACGCCAGTAACAACACCACCCCGATGCGGCTGTGCCATTTTCGAAGTGTGCCGTGATTCGTGCCCTGCCCGGCATTGCGGCCAGAACGCCTGCGCCACCACAGCACCAGGCCACCGAGCGCCACTAGCCATAGCCAGGAGGCCGCCAGCTCACTGTAATACCGGCCGGGTTCCCCGAGGTGTAAGTGACGGTGTACGTAATCTATCCAGATGCGGAAGGGCAGCGTGCCACTGGTGCCATAGGCCACCAGTTCGCCGCGAATGCCAAGGCTTACCGGGTCCACAAACACGGCTTTGTGTTCAAAGGGCTGAAGGCCGTCAACCAGGAACATCACCCGGGTGGTCTGGCCATTGGATGGGGCAGGGCGAACCGCCGACAGGGTGGCGTCGTCCCCCATGTGCGCCCTCGCCGCCTGAATCTGATCGGCCAGGGGCTGTGGGTCACCGGTGGTTTCGGTGGTCAGTTCGGTCTGATAGAGCCAGTTTTCTATCTGCGGCGTCATCGCAAACAACGCGCCAGAAAACGCGGCCACAAAAATAAACGGGCCAACAAGGAGGCCTGCGTAGAAATGCAGGCGTAAAAGCAAGGCATAACCCCAGCGCGGCGCGCCGGTGGAGGGGGAATCGTTCATGGTCTTCCTCAGTACTGAATCAAAGGGAATGTGTGAGGGTCAGACCATGACGGGTGGCGCGCGCACCGGCATCTGAGTCAGCAGCGGCCCCAAATAGATCAGCACCATGGACAACAAACCTATCCATGCGGGCCATCGAATGTGCTGTTGTGCTGTCAAATGTCACCTGCTCCCTGGGAGAGTAGCCGCGCATTCTAGCAGCGGACTACCCGCCAGGGCCATTTTAAAGCCATTTTCCAACGCTGGTTTGCCGTTCTCCGACTATTCGTCGATCAGAACAGAAAATCCTCCGTATATAAGCCGCTTTCCATCAAACGGCATCGGGTTTACGTCTGGCTTCAGGCGGGGGTCTTCCATGATTTTCGGCATGGCCTGGTTTCTCACTTCGCGGGATGGCCAGACCAGCCACGAGAACACCACGGTTTCATCCGGCTGGCATTGGACGGCGATGGGGAAGGACGTGACTTTCCCATCGGGCACATCATCACCCCAGCATTCGACCATTTTCAGAACGCCGTGGTCTTTGAACACCGCAGCGGCATCGCGGGCGTGCTGGATATACTTCTCTTTATTGGCGGTTGGTACGGCGGCAACGAAGCCATCGACATAGCTCATGATGATTCTCCTTATTCAGTTTTTCGGGGTCTGTTCAGTCCCTGGGGGGTAACTCCCGCACCGGTCTCACCTCGATGCTGCCGAAGCGGGCGGGGGGAATCCGGCTGGCCAGGTGCAGGGCCTCGTTCAGGTCCCGGGCTTCCAGCAGGTAAAAACCCGCCAGTTGCTCCTTGGTCTCCGCAAAGGGGCCGTCTGAAATCAGCACTTCGTCATCGCGCACCCGAACGGTGGTTGCGGTGTCTATCGGCTGCAGCGCCTGGCCCGTCACGTAATTGCCCTGATTGGTCAGCCGTTCCACGCCCGCCACGCATTCCTGGTTGAGGTCATGCCATTCTTGCTCGGTCATGGCGTTGATGATGCTCTCCTGGTAGTAGACCAAGGCCACGTATTTCAAGGGTGTTCCTCCATTGGTTAATCGGTGCGTTCAGTAGTAAGTCGCGCGGCATCGCTGGAAATCGACACCGGGCGAAAAAAATTCACGAAGAATCTTTCAGTTCATTCAGCCGACGCTCAAGAAACCGGTGCTCCGGCCCCTGAGACACCAGGGTCAGAGCGAGCTGGTAACACTCTTGGGCTTCGTCCCGGTTACCGGCCCGACGGTGCAAGTCAGCGCGGGCCGCGTGAAACAGGTGATAACGGGCGAATGCCTTGTGGCTGACCAGTGCATCCAGCAATCGCAACCCATCGGCCGGGGTGTCACGCATGGCCAGGGCCACTGCCCGGTTAAGCGCGATCACGGGCGAGGGCTGTTGCCGGTACAGTGCTTCGTAGAGACGAACGATACGCCCCCAGTCGGTTACCCCTGCGCTCGGTGCCTGGGCATGAACGGCGGCGATGGATGCCTGCAGGGTATAAGGGCCGGTGGGCGTGAGGGCAAGGGCCGCTTCCAGCCATCCCAGGCCTGACTGAATCATCGGCTGATCCCAAAGGGCACGGCTCTGGTCTTCCAGGGTCACCAACTCCCCGGCAATGTCCTGACGGGCATGGCGTCGGGAGTGGTGGAGCTGCATCAATGCCAGCAAGCCATACACTTCGCCTTCCGGCAGTAATCCAGCCAGCACCTCGGCCAATCGAATTGCCTCGGCGGACAGGCTGACATCCACCACCTGCTCACCATCGCTGCGGGAGTAGCCTTCGTTGAACACCAGATAGATCACCCGAAGAACGCCAGGCAGTCGTTCTGGAAGCTCACTGGCTTCGGGTATCTCGTAGGGTATGCCTGCAAGACGGATCTTCTTTTTCGCGCGCACGATCCATTGGGCCAGGGTGGCCGGCTTTTGTAACAGGCCACTGGCCACCTGCTCGGTGGTCAGACCGCACATTTCACGCAAAGTAAGGGCGACGCGAGCTTCCAGAGGCAGCGCGGGGTGGCAGCAGGTGAATAACAGCCGGAGTTGGTCGTCTTCAATGGTCTGTTCGCTGGGCTCTGAAAACGCCTCTTCCAGGGACGGCAGAAGGTGTGAGTAACGATGGGCAGTCTGCTTGCGGCGAATCTGGTCAACGCCCCGGCGATGGCCGGTGCGGATCAGCCAGCCCGTGGGGTTATCGGGCCTGCCTTTATCCGGCCATTGGCGAAGAGCAGCGGCAAACGCCTCCTGCATGGCTTCCTCCGCCAGGGCAAAATCCCCCAGCAAACGAATCAGTGTCGACAGAACAAGGCGGGATTGCTGCCGGTAGATTTGGCCAATCCGTTGGTCATCGGTGATCATCGCGTTCCGTTACCCTTTTCGTTGGATGCATCACACGTTCATTGTAGTTCGCCATTGCCCAGTGATTATTCGGACAGC
>NZ_JBBDSR010000114.1:205950-212677 GCF_040904845.1 Marinobacter sp.
ATAATTTCAGCATTGTCAGCTCCTCCGGTGCGCATGCACCATTTGTTTGATGAGTTCCTAATTCAGTCGAATGGGAGCGTGTGAAATCGACATCGCGTCGAAATTGCTTTTATAGTGGGTTATTGGAAAATAAAGCCTCGGGGTTACCAGATACGCGCTGAAAAGCGCGGTTCCTGAACGGCCACACATTCCGCATGACTCAGTGTTTTCACCAAAGTAGAGGTATTTATGGCAGATAGGAAAACCGTGGTTATCACCGGTGCCAACCGTGGTATTGGGCTGGAACTGGCGCGGCACTACGCCAGCGAAGGCTGCTCGGTTATCGGCGTGTGCCGACAGGCATCCGATGAGTTGCATACCATCGCCAGCCGAGTGATAGAAGGCGTGGATGTGACCACCGAAAGTGGTATCGGAACCCTGACCGCAGGGCTGGAAGGCCAGACCATTGACCTTCTGATCAACAATGCGGGCCTGCTGCAGGATGAAAAACTGGGCAGTATCGACTTCGATTCCATTCGTATCCAGATGGAGATCAACGCTTACGCACCGCTGCGGGTGGCGGAAGCGCTGGTGCCGCAGATTGCCCCAGGCGGCAAGATTGCCAACATCACCAGCCGCATGGGGTCCATCGCCGACAACGACTCCGGCGGACGTTACGGTTACCGTGCCTCAAAGGCCGCACTGAACGCCTTCGGAAAATCCCTGGCCATGGACCTTAAATCCAAAGGCATCGCCGTCGCCCAGCTGCACCCCGGCTATGTACAGACCCGCATGGTGAATTTTGGCGGGCTGATCACGCCGGAAGAGTCGGCAAAGGGCCTGGCTGAGCGTATTGACGCGCTGAACCTGGAAAACACCGGCTCCTTTTGGCACAGCAATGGGGAAGAGCTGTCCTGGTAACGATCTTCAGCCGCCGACCTGATTCCGGATGTGATCAATCACCAGTCCGTGCTCGTGCTGCGGGCTGAACATCACAATGTCCGTATCTTCCTCGGCGCGAACGCTATGTCCCGGGGGCCAGTAGAACAGATCGCCACCGCGTGACGTTTCCTCGCTGCCGTCCAGGTACAGCGCCGTGATCTCTCCGTTCACCACGTAACCCCAGTGAGGACACTGGCATCGATCACCTTCAAGCCCGTGCAACAACTCGGTGATATCGGTGCCCGCGCCAAAGGTGAAGTATTCCGCCCCCATGGTCTCGTAGCCCGAGACATTGCCAAAGCCGGTTTGTTGTCGTGCCTTTGCTCCGGGCACGTCGATCCGAACAGGTATATCTTCCCGTGCGATACGCATAAGGATTACCTCCGTGTCTATTCCGGTGGGAATGGTCCCAAGTGCTGTGACTGTTCAGAGCTTCGAAAGTTCGGCTGCTACAAGGATTTTGTCGAACACAATGGATGCTGCGGTGATGAACTCAGAACAGCCTCCTGACCCTGATCAGCACCGGCCCCGGGCGGTACGCTAATCGTTTTCGTCAGCGGGTCGGGTCTTCTTGCTGGAGAAATCCGCGTTGGCAAAAACCTCCGACAGGATAGCCTGCTCGATGTAACTGCGCTGTCCGGATTTGGCGGGTAGCCTAACGGTAAGGTGGATTTCGCTCGCCAGCGGGGCCTGGATGGTCACCCGTGGGTCCACGGAGGGTACTTCCAGGCCCCGCGATACGCCCACTTTGTTCATATATTTGCGAACTGACTCCAGATAGGGGGCGCAGTGGCGATTGGCGGCCTCCAGCAGGGCCGTCTGGGCGGCTTGCCAATCGTCCTCCCGTTTAAAGGGCACGGTGAACACATGGAAGTCCCAGTGGTCGGTAAAACTCTCATTGATGACCGGCTCGGACACAAACAACGCATTGGGTATCACAATCATTCGCCCGGTGCGCTGGTGACCGGTTTTGCCAGGCCCAACCTCAAGGACAGTGGTGGCCAGCAGGGTTTGGTCGATGACATCACCGCGGAAATCCTTCACCTGAATGCGGTCACCGAGATTGAAAGAGCCAGCGCCGCTCTTCAGGATTGCGCCGGAAATACACAGGATCAATTCCTTGGTGGCAACAACGAAAGCGACGGCGATGGCGACGATGGACAGCGCCAGAGACCGTATCTGGTCGCCCCAGATCAACGCCATGCCCAGTATCCCTAATAGCAGGAAGCCATTGCGAGAATTCACCAGCAACCGCCCCCGCAACTCGGACGACGCCACGTTTCGCCGTATAAAACGAGCGGTCAGGGTCCGCAGGATAACGATGGCGAACACCAGCAACACGGTGCTGATCACCAGCCTCAACATGGAATCTGGCATCGAAAAATTTTCAGGCACCCAGGCCAGGCTCTCAAACATTCTTGCGTCCCGTGACTTTTCAATATGATGGCTTATTATTCCTGTGCACGAAGTATTACACCAATCGATGAATCCGGGAACGTCTTCGCGTAAAAACGCGCCGCCTTCACGACGGCGCATCACATGCAGTTGCGAACGCCAAAACCGTTGCTTAGATGAAGGTCCAGGCCAAGACCCGCGTGATTTTATTTCCGTGCGTCATCTCTATTTCACGAATATCAACGGCACCGAGCTTACGAATCAACTTTGTTAAAGGCTTAACATTGTCGGCTTTGGAGACCAGGCTGGTAAACCAGCGGCATTGAGTCGAATACAGCTGGCTTTCTTTGGCCAGCTTTTTAAGAAACAGTTGTTCGCCCCCTTTACACCAAAGTTCTGCGCCTAGCCCGCCAAAATTCAAAGTGGGGGATTGGGTGTTTGCTTTTTGCTCACCGCGACTACGAGCAAGGTTATTGAGCTTAAGCCGGCTACCTTTAAGTGCTTCCTCGAGCGATGCATGGAAGGGTGGATTGCACACGCTGACGTCAAAGAACTCACCCGCTTCAATGATCCCCTCAAAAATATGGTTTTTATCGTGCTGCATGCGAAGCGTGAAGCAGTCTTTGAGTGTGGGGTTGTTGGCGATAATCGTGGCTACGTTCGCAAGCGACTGAGTGTTAATGTCACTACCAACACACTGCCAGCCGTAAATTTGGCAGGCCAGTAGCGGGTAGACTCCATTAGCGCCCGTCCCTATGTCGAGCATTCTGATGGCGGGTTTTTCGAGCCCAAGCAAGTCTGCCATGTGATGGATATAGTCGGCTCTGCCCGGGATTGGGGGGCAGAGGGCACCCTCTGGAATATCCCAATCGACAACATTGTAGTGTCGGTTTAATAACGCCGCGTTGAGCGCTTTTACCGCCAGTGGGTCTGAAAATTCGATGGAGAGGTCGCCGTGAGCGTTTGGTTTCACGTGAGGGGCCAGCGCAGGGTGGCTCTTTACGAGAGCGGGGAAGTCATAGCCTTGGTTGTGCAGATTCCTTGGGTGAAGACCCTTGCGAACTGGCCGGGCTTGGCTTTTATTGTTTCGATGAGAGATGCTCACAGTGATTGGCCTGGGGCTTGGAGTTCAAAAGTAGAGTGGGGCTGGCTTAGGCCGCGAGTATAATCTTTATGTTTGGGTTACGCCTATTCTCGATTATGCTGTAAAAACTATCTTTTCCTGTGAAGTAAATGGCTGCGCCTATGCCTGTGGATTTGGAAACGCTGTATCCCAAGCTGGTTAATCTGTTGCTAGACCCGGTATTCGTTGTGGATGAGTCCGGGAACATTGTGTTCGTCAGCGACGCCTGCGAGTCGCTGCTGGGGTACACCGCTTCTGAAATGATTGGCACGCTGATTTTCGATTACCTCCACCCTGATGACCGTGAGCGCACCCGCGCTGAAGCTAACCGCGTTATGACGGGCCACCCCCATACGAACTTTGAAAATCGATATCTCCATAAAGATGGCCATGCTGTTCACATTTTATGGTCCGCGCGCTGGTCAGAAGACGACAAGCTGCGAATTGGCTTAGCCCGCAATGTGACGTCTCTGAGGCGCGCAAATCAGACCCGGGATGCGCTGTATCGAATATCTGAAGCCGCGCACGGCGCTGACAGCCTGCGTGGGATCTGCGACGGAGTGCGGCAGGTGATTGCAGAGCTGTTTCCGCGCAACGACCTGCACCTGGCATTCTATGATCCGGTACGGACGGTGTTGACCGTTCCGGATTGGTCTGTTGATCGCGCAAACGACTGGGTTGAAGGCTCGATGCAGCCCGGCACGGCCCTGGCGGAGGTGATCAGCTTGGGGCAGACCTTGCTTGCCTCACGGGACCCCTCTCAACCGGGCCTTGGGGTTATAACAGAGAGCGGGTTGAAATCGCCGGGCCCCTTAAACTGGCTCGGTGTGCCTCTGATTTCAAACGATTCGGTACTGGGCGCGCTGGTCATTGAGAGCCAGTCAGAACACATACGTTATTGCGCTGCGGACCAGGAGTTGCTTCAGTTCGTCGCGACGCAGGTCGCTATCGTTGTCGAACGCAAGCGCGCGGAAGATCACCTGCGCTTTCTTGCGCACCACGACCCACTGACGGGTTTGACCAACCGATCACTGTTTTATGACCGGCTGGAAACCGCACTGAAATCAGCCGGCCGGCATAACAGCCTGGTGGCACTGTTGTACCTGGACCTGAACGATTTCAAACAGATCAACGACACCCTGGGCCATGAAGCAGGCGACCAGCTGCTGATCGAAACTGCCCGCCGGTTGGAACAGTGCACCCGCGAAACAGACACGGTTGCGCGCATGGGCGGCGACGAATTCACCGTGTTGTTGACCGACATCAGCGATCTTGCCGCAGTGGATGCTGCCGTTGGCAAAATCCGCGAGGTAATGGCCGTGCCAATGATGCAGGAAGGCCAGATAGTTCTGATTTCCTTCAGCGTGGGTGTTGCCCTGTACCCGCAAGATGGCCGCACGGCGCGCCATCTGCTTGGAAGCGCCGACTCGAAAATGTACGAGCACAAACGAAGACGCCAAGCGGGTTAACGACAGCCCTTCAAAAGAAGATAGAAGCGCTCTGTCATGCAGTTTAGAGAATTACCAGGGCCTCAGAGCCAGCCCCGGCTCAGGATAAGTAAACCGACGCCATGTTTAACGCTCAGCTGTGCCGCTGCCGATAAGCCAGCGGTGTTGTACCCGTCCAGCGGATAAAGCTGCGGGTAAACGCACTGTGCTCCGAGTAGCCCAGCAGCAACGCAATATCCACCAACCCCAGGCGGGTTTCGCGCAGATAGCGTTCAGCAATTTCCTGGCGAACTGCCGCCACCTCTTTCAAGAAGCTAGTGCCGGCAGCGGTCAGTTGGCGTTGCAGGGTACGCACAGATAAGTCCATGCCCTCGGCAACAGAGGCAATCTCCGGACTGGCCTCAGGCAACTGGCGTCCAATGCGGCGTCGCACCTCATCAATCAACGGGGACTGGTCAGGCAGGCGCGCAAGAAGGGAATCCGCTTGTTCTTCCAGCATGGCCAGCATGGCCGGATCTGCAGTATGAAGAGGCTCCACCAGGGTCTCCGCATCCATCCGTATCACCGTATCCACTTGTTCAAACTCGACCGGGCAGCCGAAAAACTCCGTGTATTCATGGGCATCGGCTGGCGTTGGATTGATAAAGGACACGTAGGTCGGAGAAAACCCCGGGCGCGACAGTCCCCGACACAGGTGCACCAAAGCCGTTATAGCGGTTTCATCCACCAACGGGCCCGGCCGACCATGCTCGGCACCCCAGACAAGCTCTACGCCATCACCGCTGGCCCTGATTTCCATCGGGGTTACGTCATAAACCAGCCGTTGATACCGGTCCAGGCGACTCAACGCTTCCCCCAGATTCTGTGAGGCCATGATCACGTATCCCAGCACACCAATATGGCGCAGACCAAGAGTTTGTCCCAGATGGAGCCCCAGCAATGGGTCATTCAGATGGCCCGCTGCACACTCCAGCAGTGCGCGCCAGTCATCAATCGGTAAATCGGCATTCAAGGCAATATCTGTCGGTGGCCTGGATTGTGGCAGCACCGCATCACTATTCAGCCCCTTTGCGTCCAGGTACTCATACAAAGCAAGAGCGAAGCTGGCCGGTATACGGCGTCGGTGAGGAATATTCATTGGCATCTCGATATCCGTCAACCCTTTTGGCGTAAAGTGTTAAATCAATGGCAGCCCATGTCAAGCAACCCACCCGCCATTTAGACAAAGTAGGCTTACGACACATAGATTCCGAGGATTGAAGCATGCAGCTATTAGTTACCGGCGCAGCCAACGGTATTGGTGCCAGCGTTACTGAGCTGGCCATGAAGAAAGGGCACCAGGTTGTCGCGACCGATCAGGATATAAAGGCGCTGAATCAACGCTGGAAAAACCAGCCGTCCGTGCGTTGCGAAGCCCTGGATGTGCGCGACGAAGCACAATGGCAAAGTCTGATCCGCAAGCTTGAAGGCGAAGGCCAGACCATCGACGTACTGGCGAATGTGGCGGGCGTATTGCGCAGCGGGCGCACGGGGAACCTCAAAGGTGATGACATCCGCCTGATGCTGGAGGTGAATGTGCAGGGTGCCATTCTGGGCGCCAATGCCGTTGCCGCACACATGATCGCCCACGGCGTCAAAGGCCACATTATCAACGTTGGCTCGATCGCCTCCCTGTATGCCACACCGGGCAACACCATCTACGCCGCCAGCAAGTTTGCCGTTCGTGGGTTCAGTATTGCCGCCGCCGGCGATCTCCGCCCCCATGGCATTGCGGTCACCCTGGTGGGCCCTGGCCCGGTCAAAACCGGCATGCTGGAACAGCAACGGGGCGATGAAGATG
>NZ_JBBDSR010000115.1:0-14339 GCF_040904845.1 Marinobacter sp.
AAGCTGGACTTACCAGCGTCGCGGACCCCAGCACCTTGGTCTGGTAACCCAGAGCCTGCATTCGGCTGATCACCACTGGGGGCTCTTTGGCAGCGGTAAAGGCATCCCAATAACTGGCTGGCAGTGAGTAAAGGAGGGTAAATACGCCGGGTTTTGTGGCGTTACCATTGCTGTAATGCTGCTCGAAAATCAGATTGCTCTCGGCAAACTCATAAATGTTTGGCATCCAGCGCGGGTCCAGCATGTCCCAACGGGCACCGTCGATCACAATCATCAGAACACTCAGCTTGCGATCCGGCTCAGAGCATTGCAGGAGATGAGTTGGATAATTCAGCTGGCTGCCCAGTCTGACATCTGACAGAGCTTGAACTGCCTGGTTATCCCGGACCTTTTGGGGGTCTACCAGCCCCTGCTCACTCATGAAGCGTTTGGCCGTGGCGGCGTAGTAGAGTGGCACGTGGCGGGTAATACCAGTGATACGGGTGTCGTAGTTTGCATCTGCCCAGGCGTGCCAGCTGTGGGCACCAAGCTGTAGGCCGAACATCAGCAAGAAGGCAGTGCCCAGCCAGCTTCCCCGTGGTCGCCATCGCCAGAGAATAACTGCCATCACGCTCTCAACCAGAATAATGCCGATGAACACGCTGATGGTGGTTGCCCACAGCTGCCAGGAGAAAGAAAAAATCTCGGAGCCGCCACCCATGGCCAGTTCCAGCACGAATGACGACAGATGAAAGCGATACAGTGAGTAAACCACAGTATCGATCGCAAGCAGGGCAATGCCAAGGCTTGCATAAACCACGGCGAGCAAGGATAGAATTCGCCTGAAGGGTAACAATAGGGCAAGGATCAGTAGCGGAAGGCCTGCGAACCAGGCGAGTAATGCGAACTGACCCGGAAGAAGGGTTGTCGTGTAGGCAAAGGTCTCTGCGTCCGGAATGTTCATCCATGGTAGGTATCGGAGCCCTATCAGTAAGGCGAACAGGCCATTGGCGAATATGAACCAGGATGCCCATGCCGCACGCTGCCTGACGAAAATGCCAATACGAATCATCTTGGTTAATCCCGGTAAACGACTGCCAATCGGAGGTTATGTCAGAAAGCCGGTGATATTACCGTTTTATAGCCCGCCGATGAACTCCGTGCTTTCCGAGGGCGGGCCAGGCGACAACACAGAGACGGGAGACACTATCGCGACCGTTGGAAGTCCTCCCAGGACAGGCCGGCAGGGTTCTGTTCCCAGGCTAGTCGGACCCTGAATCTGGCGATTTTTCTGGCAATATAGTGATCACTCCACCCGGGTAGGCGGGTGAGCGCCTGCGGAATAGTGGGAGCTCCAAGCCCATCCACCAGGAACAGCTCTGATTGCCCGTTGCGTTCCGCAATGACCAGATTATGGGGCAGCAGGTTGCGAGTGAGTATGCGTGTTTCAAGGAGCCAGTTGCAAAATCTTTCTGTAGCGGCCCCAATGGGCTGATCGAACCCCCTACGCTGCAGGTAATGTTCGAGTGTCTCTGCCGGTGCACCCTCGTTTTCGATCATCAATTCGCTGACATTTGCTGTGCCGAGGGAGGTTTGAACTGCGCCATGGAAGCGGGGCAAATGCGCCCAGAGCAGCGGGCCCCGGTCTTCCGCGAGCAGTTTCCTGACGGCAGGCTGCTGGTGAGCCTTGAGCTCCTGATGGTTGTCATTAATTCGGCCTTTGCCCAGGATCTTTTTGGGCCAGGCTTGGCGTTGAAAACGGGCTTCGATGTTTTCAGGGCGCAGGACTTTCAGACACAATGTTGAATCATCCGGGTGCCGATAACAGTGCCGGTTGTAGCCAGAGGCAAAGGGCTCAGAGCCTGACAGGTCAATCATTGATGAGACGCCACAGATTATGAATGAATGTATTGCCTACGGCGACTGTAACACCGAAGGGTTGGAAGGCTACCACGAACCGGTATGGGCGGAGCTGGTTGCCGGGCATTTCGGGCTGGATCTGGTGAATTGCGGTCATACCATGAGCACCACCCGGGAACTGATCCGCTATGCCCAGGCCTTCCCGCCCGCGCACTACCAGGTGGCATTTATCCAGTATGGCCTGGTGGATTCCTGGTTGGTGTTTCGTGGTGCGCCCTACGTGTTGTACTACCCGGACAATCCCTTCCGAAAGTTTGCGCGCAAACTGGTCAAGAAACTCAAAAAGGTCGGGCGAAGCCTCAATTTGCTGAAAAGGCTGGGTGCGGTGTCGCAGGTGCCGTTGCAGGAATACATCACCAATATCGAGCGTGTTATTCTCTGTGCACCGCAAACCCGGTTTGTGCTGGTGGCCACACCGCCGAACCTGGATGAGCCGCGCAACCCGGGTATTGAGACCTACAACCAGGCGTTGCATGACCTTGCCGCGCGACATGCCAACGCCGTGGTTGCGGATGCTTATGGTCAGCTTTGGCGGCACCGGTCTGAATGCCTGATGTCGGATGGCACACACCTGAGCGCACAGGGGCACCGGGTAATGTCACAGGCAGTCATCGCGGCGTTGAATGAGAGCGTGGAACCAGCTGTTGATAAAACTGTTCCGTCGCAGTGACCATGGCGTTCAGGGTAAGGGTGTTCGCCGCGTGTTCAAACGCGGCTGCCTGCCGCTCAGCCAGTTGGTGAGGTGGCTGCAGGTGCTGTGCAATGAGCGTTGTGAGGTCCGCTACGCTGTCTGAATCTGCAACGCAGTCTGGTGGTAAAAATTCCGTGACACCGCTGACGGGTGTCGCCATCACTGGGCACCGGGCCAGCAAGGATTCCACCAGAATGTACGGAAACCCCTCCCGCTGAGAGCTGATCGCACAAGCCGAAGCCGCCTTCAGCCAAGGGCGCATGCGCGGCTCGTAGCCGGGCAGCAAAACGCGATCCTCTGCACCGAGTTTGGCGATCAATTCGGTGAGCTCGGCCCTTTGACTTCCTTCACCAAGAATAACCAACGCGCCGGGAAGGCGGGCGTTTACCCAGGCCTGAATCAGCCGGTCGAACTGCTTGACCGGCTCCAGGCGACCGGCGGCAAGCAATAACGGCCGGTCTTCCGGGATCGGGATAATCGTATCACCGGTCATTTTGCCTCCGGAGATGGTAGGCAGGCCGTTATAGATCAGGCGTTTATTGGGATGAGCTAATGCAGCCAGAATGTCGCCGCTGACAGCGATAACGCCATCCAGCGGATTAAACGGTGTGTGTGAAGTTTTGGTGCCGTGAACGGTGCCAACCGTGGCACCAATTCTGGCACCGGCGTATCGTTGGACGCTTCCCAACAGGCTTGCAGCCTTGTTGCCCTGTGCGTGAGCCACGTTGGGCGTGATCGAGTGGAGGATGCGCTGCAACCGGAACCGGAGCCATGGGTTTCGGCGACCCAGGTGCATGGGCAACGAGTGCGCCATCACGGCTGGTGAAAACTGTGATTGATACGCCGGATGCGCCAGCACATGCACCTGATGGCCTCGCCTGGCGAGTTCAGCCGCCAGCTCTGCCGTGTGCTTCTCCATGCCGCCCCAGCCGGTGCCGGGGGTGGCAAGGATCATGGCAATGGTCAGGTTGGTGTCCATGGATCAGGCTCGCCGATTCGCCAGCAGGCGATCGTATACCGCCAGTGTGGCTTCAGTCTGCGCGGCCAGCCGGAATCGTTCCGGTATCTGGATGGGTGGGGTGGGGTTGCTGAGCAACCTGAGCGCCGCGTCTGCGAATTTCCGGGTGTTGTCAGGCTCGACCAGCCCCTCCGGGAAGCAGGCGCGGAGGGTTTCCGCTGCGCCCCCGCGGTTAAAAGCGACGACCGGCGTGCCGGATGCCAGTGCCTCGGTGACCGTGCGACCAAAAGGTTCGGGCTTGGTGGACATATGGCAGACCAGCGCAGAGGCCAGGTAGAGCTCGGCCATGTCGCTACGTTGGCCCATAAAGGTTACGTGTTCCGTCAGGCCGGTTTCCCTCCGTCGTTGCTCCAGTTCCTGCATAAAGCGGTCTTTGCCGGGTTCCACGCCACCGACAACGATGCCGTGGCAATCCGGTTGCTGGTGAACGATGTCCGCCATGGCATCGAGAAATTGCAGTTGGCCTTTCCAGCGGGAAATGCGGCCGGGCATCATGATAAGGCGCTTGCCCCGGAACTGGGGAAACTCGCGTTCCAGCTCAGCCTGCCATTGGGCATCAAGCTGCCCGTTGCAAAAGCTGTCTACATCAACCCCGCGCTGGATCACCGTTAATCGGGATTCGGTAACCCGGAAGTTGCGGGTAATGTAATCGCGCACGCAATCAGAGACCGCGATGATATGGTCTGCTTTCGCCATGATGGCGCTATAGGGGTTAACTGAATACATACCATGAAAAGTGGATACCACGACCGGCCGGTTTGCCTTTGGGAGCCCGCGCCATGCCAGCCAGGTGATCCAGGCGGGCATGCGCGAGCGCACATGCACTACGTCCGGTTTGAGCTCCTGAAGCAGTCTGCGCATGGGCCGAATCTGGCCGAAGGAGGCGGGCGACTTGCGGTGCACCGGTACCGTGATGTGACTGGATCCCTGAGCTTCCAACTGGCGGACCAGCGGCCCGCCGTTGGAGATCACGATGGATTCGTGGCCGCGCTTGACCAGCTCGGCGGCAAATTCCACGGTGCCACGCTCGACGCCGCCGCTGTGTAAAGCCGGCAATATCTGAAGCACCTTCATGGTTGGCTCCGCTTCAGGAAACGCTGGATCAACCACCTGGCGGCGCGGTCTGACTCCCACAGGCGCTGGCTGCTCTGAGAGGTTCCGCTCATCACGAATGCGTGGTCACTCCACCGTGCCAGATACCCCCGTTCGACGAACAGATCAATGCCTTGGGCAACCCGGCTACCGGTATGTGGTATCAGTTGCAGCAGCCCGGCCGGGACGCCTGATGTTGCAGCTTCGCTCACCATGGACATGCTGTCGGGCGTCACCCAGACCGCCCGTGACGCGGCCAACTGATGGGCCAGCCAGTCAGCGTGGGTGTTGTCCGGGCCGACGACCGTAATCTTGATGCCAGCCAGAGCCTGTAGCTTGTCGGCCAATGCAGCCGGAGTACGCCTTGAGCTGGAAATGGTCCAGCGCCAGTCGGGATAGGTGGCGATCAGATGGTTGATCTGGTCGAACACCACATCGTTGTCCCAGTTGAAATGCGGTGAGGGCCCGCCTGTCAGAATCAGTGCCTCAGGTTTGTCGGTGATGCGTGCCAGAGGGGTTATGCCGTTGAGGCTGCCGGTCGTAATGAGAACACGCTTGCCGGCCTTAACCCGGTCGTGTTGCGGTATAATGGCGGCATCGACCCAATTCAGTGGAAAGGCAGGTTTCATCAGTACCACTGTTTTCGCCCGGGTTTTGCGGCGAAGCGCCAGCAGCAAACGGTGAGTCGAGGTGCCTGCGCCGATGATTAGGTCGGGCGGCGGCAGTGATCGGTCTATTGTCGGTGCCAGGCCGATGACGGCACGCCAAAGAGGAACCTTCAGGGCCAGCGCATCAAGCCAGTGAATCGATACCCCCGCGTGCACTCGTAAGCGGTTACCAACACCTTTGAGCTGATTCCGGTGCCCGGGCTTGTTGTCGGTGAGCAGCCACACCACTGGCGCATGGGTTTGCATTCAGCGGGTATCCTCGTGGTACAGGTCCGGGTCGCTCGGCAATGGGCGGGTTTTGAACCGCCGGTGCATCCAGAGGTACTGGTCGGGGTGCCGGCGAATCTGTTGTTCAATGGCCTGATTCACCCGCGTGGCGTCGGCCAGGTCATCGCCGGACGGGAAATTCTCCAGCGGCGGATGAAAATAAATGTCGTATCCGGGTTCGTGCTCGCGTCGGAAATGGCTGAATGGCACCACCGCACACCCGCTACGCCCAGCAATGCGCGATGTGGCGGTAATTGAGCCGGCCGGCACGCCGAAGAAGGGCGCGAACACAATGTTTTTGCGGCCGTAATCCTGATCCGTGGCGTACCAGACAATGCGGTTTTTCTTGAGCTGTTTCAACAGCCCCCGAAGGTTTCTGCTGTCTAGCGCGGCACCGTAACGGCGCTCACGGGCGCGAGTCATGGTGGCGTTCATCAGAGGGTTGTTGTGGTCCCGTTGCATGACGTCTGCTTCGATGAACTCTGTCACCAGGCTTCCGCCCAGATCCAGCGTGCTGTAATGGCCGCCGAGTAGCAGCACGCCATGGCCTTTTTTTAGCGCCGCCTGCACATGTTCCAGGCCGTGCACGGTGGTGACCGGTAGATAGGTTTTCGGGTCGCGAAACCATGCCAGCCCGATCTCCATAAGGCCTATGCCGTTGGAGCGGAATGCCTTGCGTATCCGTTGCTGCTGCTCGTTTGCTGTTAGCTCCGGAAAACACAGGCGAATGTTTGTCTCGGTAATGTGGCGGCGGCGGGGAATCAGCCAATAGGCAAGCTCGCCAATCGATTTGCCCAAAGCCCACTGCCAGCTCAAGGGCAAATGGGCCATCAGCCACATCGCGGCGATGCCAAGCCAGGTCGGCCACCAGCGGGGGTGCCGGTAGCTGGAGTAGCGGGTATCGCGCTGTTTTGAGGGGCGTTTGCTCACGCTTCGGCAATCTCGTCTGGGCTTTGATGTCAGAACCGGAGTTTAGCAGGGTGCTTAATCCCGACTAAAGTAGCAATGTGGGCTAACGCCGGTGTGTTTCGGTAGAATGCCCCCGAACAGACGGCCCGGAGACTTCATGCTTCACTTTTTGTATTCACTGTTTTTTCGAATTGCGCTGCCGTTTGTGTTGTTGCGTTTGTGGTGGATTGGCCGTCGCAATCCCGATGCCTGGCACCGTTGGCGTGAGCGCCTCGGGTTTGTGGAGAGGTTTTCACAGCCGGTGATCTGGGTGCATGCGGTTTCGGTCGGCGAAACCATTGCCGCAGCTCCATTGGTCAAAGCCCTGTTGCGCCGTAGCCCGGATACTCAGATCCTGATGACCGCCATGACCCCGACGGGCTCGGCGAGGGCGCGGGCCATGTTTGGGGACTCGGTACGCTATGCCTACTCACCCTACGACACACCCGGTGCGGTCCGACGTTTTGCCGAGCGGGTGCGTCCACAGGCCCTGGTGATCATGGAAACCGAACTTTGGCCGAATATGATTGCCTATACTGATCGCCACGACGTGCCGATTTTTCTGATCAATGCGCGGCTGTCGGAGCGTTCGGCGCAAGGGTATGAACGTGTGGCGTCATTGGTGCGCCCGTTGTTGCGTAGTCTTTGTTGGATTGCCGCTCAGGCGGACGAAGACGCCGGGCGCTTCCTGAGAATCGGGGCGCGGCCGGAGTCGGTCTCCGTCACTGGCAGTATCAAGTTCGATGTTGATATAACCGCGAACCTCAAGGAAAGCGCGGCTGACCTTCGCGCACAGTTGGGTCCTGAGCGGCCTGTATGGATTGCTGCGAGTACCCATGAGGGCGAAGATCAACAGATTCTTGAAGCCCACAAGCGGGTGTTGCAGGCGTTCCCCAGTGCGCTATTGGTGATTGTTCCGCGCCACCCGGAGCGTTTCGACGCTGTAGCGGCCCTGACCGAAGCCCTGGCTCTCAACCTGGCGCGCCGCTCCCGGGCATCAGGGGCGCTGGCACCCGCTGTTCAGGTGTATCTCGGCGATACCATGGGCGAATTGCTGATGCTCTATGGTGCGTCCGATATTGCGTTTGTTGGCGGGTCGCTCATCGAGCGGGGAGGCCACAACCCACTGGAGCCGGCGGCCTGGGGCTTACCGGTGCTGTCTGGCCCGCATAGTTTCAACTTCGAAACGATCTACAACCGGCTGAATGCGGGCGACGGCCTGTACGTAACGCCCACTTCGGAGTCGCTGGCGGAATGCGTAATAGGTTTGCTGGGGAATCCAGGCCAGGCCCGGCAATCCGGAGAGAGCGCGCTGGCGGTGGTGAATGCGAATCGCGGTGCGCTGGAAAAAGTGGTGGATGGCATCGTAAAGCGGGTTTGACCCCCGCGGCAGCCTGAGCCCTCGCAGGGGGGGGTGACGACCGGCTCAGTTGTCGGTCGGGTCCTCTAGGGTTTCCTTTTGATTGGCCAGCGCTTCAATGCCAGGGGCCGTGGCGCTGAGCCAGTTGTTCAGGTCGATAAGATCCTGTGGGCTCAAGGTGCCGGCGGCCTGTTTCAGGCTGAGCGTATTGATGACGTAGTCATAGCGGGAATTGGCGTAATCCCGCAGGGCAACGTAATAGGCACGTTCGGCATCCAGTACTTCCACGATGTTGCGGGTGCCCACGTCATAGCCGGCGCGGGTCGCATCCAGCGCACTGCGCCGGGAAATAATGGTCTGCTCCAGGGCGGATGCCGTTTCAACGTTGGTGTTCACCGTGCGGAACAGGCTGCGAGTGTTCACCCGAACGTCCCGGCGGGTCGTTTCCAGCCCCTGTTGCGCCACTGCGACCAGCGAACGCTGTTGACGAACCCCAGCTTGAGTGCCACCGCCCATGTACAGCGGCACATTCAGGGTGACGCCAATCACCGCCTCGGTGGTGGTGCCATCTGAGCGCTGTTGAACCGGAGCCGTGCCGTCATTAAGGCCGTTGATCTCACTTTGGCCGTAGGACGCATTCAGGTCCAGCGTCGGGTAATGGCCGGCCTTGGATGCCTTCAGGTTTGCTTCACTGGTATTCAGTTCGTAGATCGCCGACTGAATGGTCCAGTTCTGCTCCAGGGCGGTTTGCTCCCATTGCGTGGGGTCCATGGGTTCGGGGCGGCCCAGTGGAAAGTTCTCTCTCAGGTTGTCGAGCTCTTCGGTGTATTCGCCGGTCAGGCGGGCCAGTTGTTCGCGGGCGATGTCCAGATCGCTCTCGGCGGCGATGCGCTGACTTTTGCTGTCATCGTAGCTGGCCCGGGCTTCATACACTTCGGTAATGGCAATGAGGCCAACGTCGAAACGCTCCTGGGCCTGCTCGTACTGGCGCTGGATGGCGGCCTCGGTGGCTCGCGCCGTGGTCAGCGTATCCGCTGAGCGCAACACGCTGAAGTAAGCCGTGGCAACATCCAGAATCAGTTGCTGTTGCGCCAGGTTGTATTCGGCGCGAGCGGCTTCACTCTGAAATTTGCTGGCATCGAAAGCGTACCAGGCATCGGCCCGGAACAGCGGTTGTGTCAGCTGCACGCCATAGGCAAGCGTGGTGTAGTCGGCTTGCTGATTTTCGCTCTCGGTGTCGGTGTAGTTTGCCTCACCGTGCGCGTTGATCTGGGGCAGCAGGTTGGCCCGGCTAACGTCAGTTCCCGCCTCCTGCGCCTCGAAGCTGGCGCGGGCGGCCGCGATTCCGGAATCGTAGGACAGCGCTTTTTCGTAGGTTTCGATCAGGTTCATGGCGAGAACGGGATTTGCCGCGAGCAGGCCAATCATTCCGGGCAGCAATCGTTTCTTCATTGTTTCTCCTAATACGTAAGCGCGTTGGCCCCGATTCCGGAGCACGGCTATTATGGACAATAATCCCCCGCATCTCTACACTTGCAAAGGGCACTCATTCAGAGTGTTACGCATTCGTACATCGCGTCTTGACGGGGTGCTGGCCTGATTAAAATCGGGTTGGCTGAGATTGCAACGCAGAACCCGCGACCTGATCCGGATAATACCGGCGTAGGCATTAAGACCAGATGGCTGCAAGCCAGGTGACATTCGAAGACGCAAAGGGAAACCCCATTAGGGTAACCCTGCTTTGATTGCACCGTCTCTGCCGCTCCGTCATACGCGACCTGACACCCCCAAACCAAGTCCGGGAGCGCATGATGACTGACTTACCTTCCTATTTAAGCGATTCTGCCCAAGTCGATTCAGCTGCCATCAAACCATTGCCAAGCTCACGAAAAATCTACGTGCAGGGGAGTCGGCCGGACCTGCAGGTACCTATGCGGGAAATTGCCGTGCAGGATACACCGACCGAGCTGGGCGGCGAGAAGAACCCGCCGGTAATGGTGTACGACACCTCTGGCCCCTACACCGACCCTGACGTCACTATTGATTTACGCAAAGGCCTGCAGCCGATCCGGGCGGGCTGGATCGAGGAGCGTGGCGATGTCGGGCACCTGGATGGTTACACCTCTGAGTTCACGCGCCGCCGGATGAAAGACCCCCAACTGGACCCCCTGCGCTTCATGGACGAGCGCAAGCCGCTGCGGGCCAAACCGGGCAAGAACGTCAGCCAGATGCACTACGCCCGCCAGGGCATCGTCACCCCGGAAATGGAGTACATCGCGATCCGGGAAAGCCTGAAGCTGCAGGAGGCCCGGGAAAATGGGCTTCTGGAGGATCAGCATCCTGGCCAGTCCTTCGGCGCTTCCTTGCCGGCTGAAATCACCCCGGAATTTGTGCGTGACGAAGTCGCCCGCGGCCGTGCCATTATCCCCGCTAACATCAACCACCCGGAAACCGAACCGATGATCATCGGCCGTAATTTTCTGGTGAAAATCAACGGCAACATCGGCAACTCGGCGGTCAGCTCCTCCATTGAAGAAGAAGTGGAAAAGCTGACCTGGGGCATCCGCTGGGGCTCGGATACGGTGATGGACCTATCCACTGGCAAGAATATCCACGAAACCCGGGAGTGGATCATCCGCAACTCGCCGGTACCCATCGGCACGGTGCCGATTTATCAGGCCCTGGAAAAAGTCGGTGGCGCAGCCGAAGACCTAACCTGGGACATCTTCCGGGACACCCTGATTGAACAGGCCGAGCAGGGCGTGGATTACTTCACCATTCACGCTGGCGTGCGGTTGCATCACGTGCCCATGACTGCCAAGCGCACCACCGGCATCGTGTCGCGCGGTGGCTCTATCATGGCGAAGTGGTGTTTGGCCCACCACAAGGAAAGCTTCCTGTACGAGCATTTCGAAGACATCTGCGAAATCATGAAAGCCTACGATGTCTCCTTTAGCCTCGGCGACGGCCTGCGCCCCGGCTCCATTGCCGACGCCAACGACGCGGCCCAGTTCGGTGAACTGGAAACCCTGGGCGAACTCACCAAAATTGCCTGGAAACACGATGTGCAGTGCATGATCGAAGGCCCCGGCCATGTGCCCATGCACCTGATCAAAGAAAATATGGAAAAGCAGCTGGAATGCTGTGACGAGGCCCCGTTCTACACCCTCGGCCCTCTGACCACTGACATCGCCCCCGGTTACGATCACATCACCTCCGGCATCGGGGCCGCGATGATCGGTTGGTACGGCTGTGCCATGCTCTGCTACGTCACCCCGAAAGAGCACCTGGGCCTGCCCAACAAGGACGACGTCAAAACCGGCATCATCACCTACAAAATCGCCGCCCACGCCGCCGACCTGGCCAAGGGTCACCCGGGTGCCCAGGTCCGCGACAACGCGCTGTCCAAGGCCCGTTTTGAGTTCCGCTGGGAGGATCAGTTCAACCTCGCCCTCGATCCGGACACGGCCCGGGCCTATCACGATGAAACCTTGCCGAAGGAGTCCGCCAAAGTGGCCCACTTCTGTTCCATGTGCGGACCGAAGTTCTGCTCCATGCAGATCTCCCAGGAGGTTCGCGAGTATGCCAAGGCCCATGGCCTTGATGAGGTATCCGCCGTGGACGCCGGTATGCAGGCCAAGTCTCAGGAGTTTGTTGAGTCCGGGAGTAAACTTTATGACAAGATCTGAGTTTGGATGCTTGACCCTCTAGCCTGATGGTTTGGTGGGTAGAGCTGGGGTGGCAGGGCCGTTCAGGAGACGCCTCAAGACGTCCTGTTCGGCTTGGGCTCCGCCATCCCTGGCTCCGCACACTCCTGAACGGCCCTGCCACCCCAGCTCTTTCGAACTAACAAGATATGTCCGGACTTCCCACAGCATTCACTTCGCTGCTTTGTAATGGTGCAGGCGTTGCTCGAGATCCGGGGCGGGCATTGGGGCCCTCTTCCCAAAACTATGCGGAGCCATGGATGGCGGAGCCTAAGCGCCCCATGGATGGGCTTGAGCGTGTTTTGGGAAGAGGGCCCCAATGGCCGCCTTGCACCCGGCTCTGGAGATAGACGCTTGCATTAACAGACAACCAACGGCTATCGTTCAAAATCGACTTAGCAACCGGATTAACGATGACCAAGCCGTTCCAGTTCAACGCCAGCGACATCACCGTCGAAAAACGCGAAACCGTCTTCCAGGGCTTCTTCCGCATGGACAAGCTGTGGCTGACCCACCCGCGCTTTGACGGCCGGGACATGCCCGTATTCACCCGTGAACTGTTTCTCCGTGGTGACGCCACCTGCGTACTCCCTTACGACCCACAACGGGATGAAGTGGTGTTGCTGGAACAGTTCCGCCTCGGAGCCATGGGCCGGGACCAGTCGCCGTGGCTGCTGGAACTGGTCGCCGGCATGAACGAAAACGGTGAAACACCAGAAGAAGTCGCGCAAAGGGAAGGGCAGGAAGAAGCCGGCCTCACCTTCAGCAAGCTCGAAAAAATTTGCAACTACCTGGTGTCTCCCGGAGGCAGCACGGAACTCATCCACCTATACTGCGGGCGCATCAGCACCGAATCCGCCGGCGGCCTGTTTGGCGTGGAGCACGAACACGAGGATATCCGCGCTCACGTGGTCTCGGCGGATGATGCCATTGCCATGATCTCCGATGGCCGCATCAACAACGCGGCAGCGATCATCGCGCTGCAGTGGCTTCAGTTAAACCGCGCCCGCTTGCGGGAAGGGTGGGTGTGATGGGTGAGTGGACCATGAAGCCCAAACGGTACGTACCGGACTTGCGACGGCTCGGCGCACTGGGTGATGGCAATTACGTGCGCCTGTGTCAGTTGCGGCAGCTGGAAGCTGGCGGCCAGCCGGTGTCTGAGTTTGAACTGCATCGAGAGTCACAGTACCTCGGGCGGGTGCGGATAAAAGTGCTGCAGACCGCACGCTTCACCGAAACGCTCCTGCTGGAGCAGATACATAACGCCGGCCGCTGGCTCAACAATCCCCAGCTCACCGTACGGGTCTACCATGACGCTGCCATGGCCGAGGTGATCAGTTGCTATCGTGATCGGCAGATTGCTGCGGTGAACGATTATCCCAACCGTTTCATGCACCACCCGGATGAAAAAGTTCAGGTGAACGGTTTTCTGGCGGATTGGCTGAATTACTGTTTGCGCTTTGGCCATTTGCCGATGGAACACTCGCTCTGGTCGGCTGGTGAGGGAGTGGACTAAAGGGCGAAGTGGGGCTTCCAGAAAGGCTCCCCCCGAGGGTGGACTAAGGTGGAATACCCATGGACGATGACTGTGCGATAGTTGTCAAAGCGTGCAATCTGTCGCGTCAGTATGGATGGAATGTGATTGCTGTTCTATTTAGCACTGGGAAAAGAGACTACTCTCACCCTACACTTGTACCAAGCTAAGTACTTTGCCCAGCAACGAAAATGAGCGCCATGAACACACAGGACAATGCCCGATCCCTGCGGGTACTGCAGTTGACCGACCCTCATCTCATGGCCGACCCGGCGGGTGGCTTGCTGGGTGTGAATACGCGGGATAGCCTGGACGCCGTCATTGCGCAAGCGTTGGAAGACCATGGCCAGCCCGATCTGATCCTCGCCACCGGTGACATTGCCCAGGACGGCAGCAATGAGGCATACCGGGTTTTTGGTGAAAAACTAAAGGCGTTCACTTGCCCCTCCGCCTGGATTGCCGGTAATCACGACAAGCCGGGTGCGCTTGAAGAAGCTGCCCTGGGGCATCACGCCAACCAGCGCCATATCATTCAGGGCGGTTGGCAATTCATCATGCTGGACTCGTCCGTCCCGAACCAGGTTTACGGCGAGCTTGCAGGCTCGGAACTGGCGTTTTTGGTTGAGACCCTGGAGCAGAACCCGGAATTACCCGCCCTGATTGCCTTGCATCATCACCCGGTGGATATTGGTTCGGGGTGGATGGAAAAGATTGGCCTCCATAATCGGCAGGCCTTCTGGGATGTGATTGAACGCTTTCCCCAGATCAAAATAGTGCTTTGGGGGCACATTCATCAACAGCATGAGTTGCAGCGCAAGGGCGTACATCTGCTGGCGACACCGTCAACCTGTATCCAGTTTGCAACCGGCTCCACCGACTTTGCAGTCGAGTCTCTGGCTCCCGGTTACCGCTGGTTCGAGCTGGAGACCTCCGGGGCTTTCCACACCGAGGTTCGGCGTGCGGAGGCCTTTGAATTCGACCTGGACATCGACAGCACCGGCTATTGATCACAGTTTGCCCGTAGCGGCTGTTAAACAGCCCTTACATGCGTATATAATCGGCAGCGCTCAGGACGAGCAATGTATGGAATACACACGACTTCTTCAGGGACCGAAGACATGCCCCAGGCAAGCGGACTGCAGTTCACCGCCACCA